>NZ_JBXCJA010000003.1:88732-600296 GCF_056786435.1 Paenibacillus sp. Y916
GGAGTACAAGGCGCAGCAGGCCCTGCGGGATCGCAAGGAGATCCAGGACTAGCGGGAGTACAAGGCGCAGCAGGCCCTGCGGGATCGCAAGGAGATCCAGGACTAGCGGGAGTACAAGGCGCAGCAGGCCCAGCGGGATCGCAAGGAGATCCAGGACTAGCGGGAGTACAAGGCGCAGCAGGCCCAGCGGGATCGCAAGGAGATCCAGGACTAGCGGGAGTACAAGGCGCAGCAGGCCCTGCGGGACTGCAAGGAGATCCAGGGCCAGCGGGAGCACAAGGCCCAGCAGGCCCTGCGGGATCGCAAGGAGATCCAGGGCCAGTGGGAGCACAAGGCCCAGCAGGGACTTCTTTTACCTCGGAGGGGTTTTCTGTTTCGGGTACGACATACTCAATCGCTAGTAGTACGCTATTTACGAATTGGAGTGAGGTGTCCCCTTATTACGCAAGCCCTACATTTAATCCTGCTACAGGGATATTTACGGCACCGGCCACTGGCAAATATGCCATACATGCAACTGTTAACTATAAGACTAACACTGCAGTTAGTACAAGCTTAGGACGTGGGGTCGATCCAATTTTTACCGTAAAGAAGAATGGCAACACTGATTTAATAAAAGGTTATATGCCTATATTGGACGTCAATGTGGCGTTAATTTTAACTATGAGGACCGTACTAAGTAGTGCGACGGTGACGCTATCCGGTGATGTAGAGCTGCAAGCAGGTGACTCAGTTGGATTATATTACGAAGCTAACGGTCTAACCCTTGGTTTCAATACGGATACAGTATGGTCGATTCATCGGCTATTCTAATACAAGGTTGCATGAGGTGCTGTTGAACCTTTGGTAATAGAAACACATCTTAACAGATATAGAGTTGGGCCATACTCTTTGGGAGAATGGCCCAACTCTATCAATTTTCGCCGAGAGGACTCCCACTTCTATAAGTGGCGAGGTGAATCGACGACCTCCTGAATAATCCCACAAGATGTTCTTCCTTTCCTAAATCTTAAAAGGTACAATAAGAATAGAACGTATATTCGCATTATATAAGTTGGAAGGAGGTGAAGTTTTGTCAGATTCAAAGCCAATGTACAGAACCTATCAAGTGTGGATTAAGCCAGGCCATCGCTTGTTTACGTACCTCGATCAAGCATGTCAGGATGCTAAGAACCTGTATAACACGACCAACTTTTACATCCGACAGATTATTACCGCCTTTGGGAAGAATGAGCCACTTCAGCCGTTGCAACAGGAAGTTCTCGACACGCTGGCATCGCATATTGACGTCATGAACGAACGACGAAGTGAAAAGAACCGTTCCCATCCGTTCAAGCTACCCTCGCAAGAGAGTCCCTTTATTCATTACAATTTCTTGGACGCTTTGTTCAAAGTGATGAATCAAATCGATTATCGAGCGCTCCCGACGCAGTGCAGTCAGGGAATCATGAAAGTGGTATTCCACAATTGGAAATCCTTCTTTGCCAGTATTAAGGATTACCGCCAGCATCCGGAGAAGTACAATGGCAAGCCCCATATTCCGGGATATGCTCGGAACAGGGTGAAGGAAGTCATGTTCTCCAATCAAGACTGTGTGATCAAAGAACGAAAGTTTCTCAAGTTTCCAAAGACCAAGCTGCAACTGAACATCGGTAAGCTGGGTTATACCGACGGACAACTGATGCAAGTGCGTGTCGTTCCAAGGCATGGACAATATGTGATCGAATTGATCTTCACTTATCCGATCGAGAAGAAAAAAGCGGTACAAGAACACGTACTGGCGATTGATCTTGGCGTCGTCAATCTTGCAACCATCGTCACGACCACCGGAGCGAAACCGATCATCGTGAAGGGCAAGATTGTTAAATCGATCAATCAGTATTACAACAAGATGAAAGCGCACTATATCAGCATTCTTCGCCAGGGGAAGGAACCGCGCGAAGGAGCGCATACGTCTAGACGATTAGAACGTCTCCATTTGAAGCGTCACCGTAGGATCAAAGACTTGTTCCACAAGGCAAGTCATCAGATCATTACGTTGGCAGTGGAGCACAACATCGGTACGATCGTTATTGGGCATAACGATGGATGGAAGCAAGCGCCTGGGATCGGACGGCGAAATAATCAGTCCTTCAGTCATATTCCCCATCAGATGCTCATCGGGATGATCGACTATAAGGCAGCAGAACAGGGAATCGTCGTTATCTTGACCGAAGAAGCGTATACCTCGAAAGCCAGCTTCCTAGATCAAGATCCGTTGCCGAGGTATGGCGAAGAGGGTCCATGGCTCTTCTCAGGAAAACGGATGTATCGCGGTCTGTATAAGAACGCGAAGGGCTTGATTCATGCCGATGTCAACGGCGCAGCGAACATTATGCGAAAAGTATTCCCAAACGTATCCGCCAAAGGAGCGAATGGGATAGAGGGGTTGGATGGTAACCAGACCATCAACGTGTCAACTCCACTGGTGTTAAACATCCTGAAATAAGTTGGATGATACATCAGAAACCCCCACTTCAACCGAAGCGACAGCGTTGGTAAGTGGTGGGAGTATTCATTTTTAATAGAACTCTTTAATGAAGTGTCATGCCGACTACTTCTTAATATGCTACTCGCATCCTTTAATCGCTGCATCTCGGCACTCATCCTGAGGACTGTGGCCCCGCGCCATACTCAGCTCCGTGAACCATTTCAGTACATTTAGACCGAACACCACGATTACGCGTGCAGAACTCGTTATGATGCTGATGAATGGACAGAAGCTTACTAGCAAAGTCACTACATTAAAGTTTAGCGATGCACCAATGATCCCCGCGTGGGCAAAGAGTGCAATTGCGCAGTCAGTAGAATCCGGGATCGTGCATCCTCTTAGACGTCTGACTTGTAAAGCAGTTGATCAGGAGAGAGTTTCGCTGCTCTAAGTTTAAGTATGCAGAGAAAGGAATCGAACTTAACTAGCACTTGGAGTATACTCAAAGTGAAATTGAAAGAATCCATTTAAAGGAGTATTATATGAAGGTAAATACATCCGATAATTAAGGGGTGAATCTTGTTGGCTAAAAAGTCATCTCAATTTTGGGCCTTACTTTTATTCTCGATCGGCGTTTTTATGGCACAGCTTGATAACGGGATTATTAGTGCAGCGCTCACAACCATTAATCGTCACTATGATGTGACGGATAACTGGGGTGCTTGGGGGATTACCATTTATACACTAGGGTTAGCGATTAGCTTACCGATTGTAGGTAAACTTTCCGACCGGTATGGAAGAAAGAAACTATTTATTATTGAAATTGCCTTATTCGGTATCGGTTCAACATTAGTAGCGCTTAGCCCGTCATTTGGTTTTTATTTAGCGGCGCGTTTCATTCAAGCACTTGGCGGCGGTGGTATTTTTATTATCGGGAACTCCCATATTTTAAGTACCGTTGAGCCAAGCAAGCAGGCGAAGTATTTAGGACTATTAGGTGCGATGAACGGAGTTGCAGCTGTATTAGGGCCAAACGTCGGTTCATTCTTACTTGATTTGACGGGGAACTGGCATATTTTATTCTTAATCAACGTGCCCATTGCCATTGTTTTATTTATTCTTGCATTTATGAAACTAAAGGAATCAGCAGATCCAAGTCCTGGACGTTTAGATTTAATGGGAACAATTATTTTATCGCTCGCCATTTTATCGATTATGTACGGCTTAACCAACATCGATATTGATTTCTGGGCAAGCTTTAAGCAGCTTGAAGTATCAGGCTTTATTGGCGCAGGAATCGTATTATTTATCGTGTTAATGATTTATGAGTCTGCATTAGAACGAAAAGAAAATGGTGACCCTATTTTACCTATATACTTAATTAAACAGCCTCGTTTCTTAATGGTGCTTTTAATTGGTGCTTTATCAGGTGGAATTTTAGCAGGTATGATTTTTATCCCAGCCTTCACAGAAAATGTACTTGGTATCACGGCTGAAAAATCAGGTTACTGGATGACTCCACTTGCATTAGCAGCAGGTGTTGGTGCTGGGTTAGGTGGTATACTTGTTACTAAGCGAGGGCCCGTATTTACAGTTATTGTTTCGGGGTTAATTGCAGCCATCGGGTTTGCATTATTCCCGTTATGGATTGAAGTGAAATGGCAATTTGTTGTCTCAAGTATGATTGCAGGTGTTGGGATTGGTGTCATTTTAGGTGCACCATTAAATATTTTAGCGACAGAAGGTTTAAAATCAGATAAAGGTTCTGCTCTTGCTTCTTTATCATTACTTCGTCAAATTGGTATGACCATAGCTCCAACCATTTATGCGGGTTTCATTGCACGAGGCTATAACAATATGGGTAATCTTTTTAAGAATGATTTCCAGGATGTGTTACAGGCCAACGTTGCGCAGGCGGATTTATCAAAGGATGCACTTGGTGAGTTAGCACAAATCGGTCAGCAAATGGCTTCCGGTTCTGGTTCAATTGATTCTAATCAAATGAATGAAATCGTTAGTTCGATTCAAGACCCAGCATTAAAAGAAGTTATTCTAAACAGTGTTTCTGAAATTACAACAAGGGCTGCAGAAAATGGTTACGGCGGGTTGTACTGGTCAGCGGCTATTCTAGGTATACTCATCATTGTCGCTTCTTTAATATTAGTACCATTACGCGAGAAGGTTTCTGCATCACGTGCTGAATAGGTCGGGAAACAATTGGTCCGTACAGCCATTGAGAACGGCATTAACTTACTTGATACTTCTTTTTTGTATGGCCCAGGACGTTCAGAAGAACTCATAGGTGAAGTTGTGAAAGAAAGCGGCAAACGATCTGAACTTGTCGTCGCAACGAAGGTTTCTGCCATACTTCCAAAGCGAAGCATTCGCGCAAAATCTTGATAAAGTGGAACGCATTCGTCAGCTAGCAGACGCTAAAGGTGTCGAAGTGGCACATATTGTACTTGCTTGGTATTTAACGAGCGAAGCGATTGATGTCATCATTCCAGGGGCTAAACGGGCAGAGTAAGTATTAAACAATTTAAAAATGGTAGATGTTCAGCTATCCAATGAGAAAATTCAAGAAATTAATATGATTTTCCAAGCTTAAAGGATGGAATAATGATGGGAAAGAAAGGTGAAGTTCTATGAAAATTATTATTTTTGGCGCATCAGGCGGTGTAGGCCAATCTGTCGTGAAGCAGGCAATAGAGAGCGGCTTTGAGGTAACGGCGTTTGTACGAACTCCAACAAAGATAGACGTTACACACGGGAATTTAAATATCATACAAGGAAATGCCTTCAATCAAGGAGAAGTCGCAGCAGCGATTGCTGGTCATGATGCTGTCGTGTCATGCTTAGGCTCTAGTCAAGGGATGAAAAAATCAACGGAGCTCCAAGAGATGGCAAAAAATATTGTTAATGGTATGCAGGAGCATGATGTGAAACGAATTATCTACACCGCATCTGCGGGAATTCATAAAGAACTACCAGGCATAAGCGGGAAACTGATCATGGGAATGCTTAAGAATGCTCTCATTGATCATCGAGCTGCCACTGATTATATTGAAGAACATGGACTGAATTACACAATTGTTAGACCTTTAGGGTTAACCAATCGTCCCTTTTCAGGAATATACAGAGAATCTACGACCAGTGTACCCAAAAAATCAATGTCAATACCACGTGCTGACGTAGCACATTTCATCCTAAAAGCATTAAATGATGCACAATATGAAAACACATCGATCGGAATATCTACTTAATGAATTATTGTCAGTTTGAATAAATTCATGCTAGCTGTTATGGCATATTGGTTGAACGTAGGAAAGAGTCAGCGTTATTGTTCACGCTGACTCTTTGGCAATTGAATCTCGAACATTGTTTTTTCAAAAGGGACACTTCTCAAGATAATGGCCTTCTGATCCGTAGCGAATCGCGTTGTCCAATAGGTTTCGCAGCGCACGTTCGATGAGGGAGGCATCAATCCAGGATTGGATATCCTCATCAGGGATATTTACTTCAACATGAAGCTCTAAATTCCCCTCATTGTGGCGAGTAATATCTAACAATTGATCTAAAAGCTTATCGATATAACGAGAGCGCTGTAGCAAAACATTGGAACTCGCTTGTAGCTCCTTCTCATCCTTATGCAATCCAGCACGAATCGTTTCTGCGTAGCCTAAAATCATCGTTAGAGGGGTGCGTAGATCATGGGAAAGATTAGACAGTAACAGATTTCGTCTGGTGTCAAGGAGAAAGTTGAATCGACTCCAATTGGGCTGCTGGATATGTCCAGAAGGCGCTCGATCTAGGCTTGCTAGAGAACGCTCCGGACGGTACATTCGGCGGTAAGGAGGAGGCGAGTCGCGGGCTGCTTGCTACTGGAGGCTTCGAAACAGTTAGAACGTTTGAAGAGACCAAACCTCTTGAAGTGTCTGGAGCAGACTTTGCAGCGGGAAACAAGCTACATCTGACTCATGATCTTCGTTTTTCTAGTTATCAGAATAAAAGAGCTTCAACATTGAATAAGAGACGCCATCTGATAGTAGGGTAAGCGAAGGATTACTCTCCGCTCCTACGAATGTGCTGGGGATGGAAAGAAACCTTTACAACTTGGTATAACTATTCACTGAATGTCGAAGTTGTGCAGGATAGGGTGACTGCGGCGACGATACGTCGCTACGCATCCCCTTTCCTCTTCCGCCCATTGACCAATGACTAATAACCTAAAAACCCAACCTCATTATCCATTCAACAAAGCGCTCCTTCTCCTCAAACTGCGGATAATGAGCTGATTCTTCAAATCGTACGAATTCCTTTACTGGTGCATCCAGTATATCGAAGTAATCTTTTGCCGCTTCCATAGATGTCATGTAATCATATTGTCCCATAACAAAATAAGTGGGTATTTCCAAGCGCTCAACAATATCGGTGATATGGTTAGTTGATGCTTCCATAATCAGGGATTTTTGTGAATTGGATATCCCCTTGATTGAGCGAATCACATCGAGCCCATTATTCTCAGGATTCAGAAGTAACCCTAAGTAATAATCCTGGTTATCGTTGATGAGTCTAGCTGCTCCACCATATTTTCGAACAAGATTTCTGGGCGTATACCCCTCCCCTCGTTCGATGGGGTCTCGAAGAAGCTCTAAGCTTTCCACATCATCCAAATTTCCCGCTTGCTTTGCCTGTTCAATGGTGTATTCCAAGCCATCCAGCTCACTCTGAATCGTATCAGCCATTTGTCCTATTCCTATATATGCTTGGAATTTATCTGGCGCTTTAGCAGCAGCCTTCATCCCAATATAGGTTCCGAACGAATGTCCTATCAGCAGAGCTTTATCTTGATCTAATTTCTTGGTAACATAATCTGTTAATGCCAGTAAATCATCAACAAGTAAATCGGTTCTCAGATTCGAATAGTCCTCAAAAAAATGATAAGACTTTCCACTTCCGCGCTGATCATAATGAACGATAGTAAAATACTGCTCAAGCTCTTCCTGATATTTTCTCACATACGGAATCTCGGAGACGCCTGGACCTCCATGTACAAAGATCATGATCGGATTGCTCCGATCGACTCCTCTAATCATGATCTCATGTCCTGCACCGTTGATTTGGACCTGATCTAGTACACTGATGCTGTTCTTGCCTTTAATTTGTGGTGTCCATGTAGGAAATACCAAACCTAGTACAGCTATTATAATGATGATTAACAAGCTACGTTTTAATATTTTTGAAATCTTTCTGCGCATGTAACCGCTCCTTCAAGTTGGATCGTATCCATCTTTTTATTTTTCATCTAAGGTATGTTCTCTTCCATTCTAATACATATTCAAAATACTGCACCCCCGTCACAAGAGTTAATTTCCAGAAATGGGGATACGGTATTCAGACAAATCTATTTAAGTCTGGTGATACGGTATTAGTTAACTTTGGTATCTGACAGTGGGCATCGATGTAGACTCTATCGACCTGTCTAAGATTACGATCAACGGGGTGGCGTTAAATCCCAAGTTGGACAGCTTTGCTCTGTCTGAAGACAAGAAAACGATTATTATCAAGTTGCATGATGGCTTCCAGTTAAATACGTCCAAGACACCAGTCATCGCCGTGAACGGCCTGAAGACACAATTCGGTAACGATGTGAAAAACGATGAAAGTAATAAGATCCCGGTTACATTGACCAAGCCTCCAGCCAGCTCAACAACACCGTACATAATTACTTCCAACGGGTTCTAATGTTACTTTCGATCATGACGGAGAGATACGAGATGCCCTTTGCGGCGAGCAAAGATCAGCATAGGGATGGCAATAAACAGACTGATTATGATGGGTACTATCGAAGCTTCAAGACCAAATTCGCCTCCAGTGAGAAGGGCCGGGCCCGTAACTTCGACCGTGAAGAGACCTGAGGAGGGATGCCCCGAGACGGGGATACCTAAGAGTCCCACCGTTGTATTCCAAATGAAATGGAGGCTAATGATATACCAAACATTGCGCCGCCAAAGGAAGGCTGCACCTAGCAATACACCAGCTTCAATGGCAATAGCGAAACCTCCCCAAATTGTAGCTCCGGGGTTGCCGAGGTGAGCGATCCCGAAGAAGAGGGATGTCACGGCCAATGCAATCCAACTTCCCCCAATTTTTTCAATTGCTTGAAAGGCAAGCCCCCGAAAGATCAATTCTTCTACCAAGGCAACGCCGAGTGCTGTGGTGATGATAGGCAGAACGACAGAGCCAGCGTTTTCGGGTGACCATGTGAATGAATAGCCACCAAATGAGATGATGAGAACCGTTGAAACGATGACAAAGCTCAGACCGACGACAGCACCGAGAATTGCCTCCGATACCGCACGTTGTACCAGAAGTTCAGTAACTAGACGCTGTGCCAGAAATTTCATCACGAGCCAATAGAGAACGATAGCAACAACGCCTCCGACAAGTGTCAGTACGAAGGACCCTAGTGCTTTGGAATCTTCGGACAACAAGCTGAATGTCACATTGGCGAGGGCGATACCAAGCGCTCCCACAAGCATCCAGATGAGAGGGAATTGAAAGAACGAAACAAACTTAGATATTCTCTTACCGCTAAGCACCTCATTATCGGGTGTATTAGTCTTTCTCATCATAAATAATCTCTCCTCTTCCTCTTACAGGATCTCTATTCATATTTCGATATTACAGGTAACAAATCATACTATACTTTAATAAAGTCATATATCAGGAGTGCCATTTAGTCATATCATGGTCATATGACTTTAGCGAAATAGATTATTAGAATGGGGATGGCTAGCCCCGACCTCTCACAGCATCGGACAGGTAATCTACATCAACAAAAAAGCCGACATCCGTTACGGTGTCAGCTTTGAGCAGATGTACTGTGTTATCCCATTCTTCTTTAAGGTGTATTCTTTAACTATCTAAAATCCCTGTTTCCCTAGCCTTATGAGTAGCTTCTCTTCTGCCTTTCACATTCAATTTCGAATAAATATTCGAGATGTAATTCTTAACTGTACCTTCACTAAGAAATAATACCTTAGCGATATCCTGATTGCGCAACCCTAGTGCCAGCTTGTGAAGAACTTCGACTTCGCGGGTACTGAGTCCGTACTCATTGTTTCTCTCAAGCAATTCGGGCTCAAAGGCCCTTGTATCCATAGTCGATGGAATACCACTTTTCAGCAAGTTTTTAATCATCTTATCTGCCATTTCTTGCGAAATCAATGTGCCGCCTGTGTGAACCACCCGTATGCCGGCTATAAGGTTTTTGGGATGGATGGCTTTGAGTAGGAAGCCTTCAGCTCCATGGCTTAACGCGGCCAGAACATAATCCACCTCTTTGTACGAAGTCAGAATAATAATTTTCGTTAATGGGAATCGCTGTTTGATCCTCTCTGTTGCTACAACGCCATCCATAATAGGCATATTTATGTCCATAAGGACGATATCCGGTTGGGATTTTTCACAATAGATGATGGCTTCTTCACCATTCTTAGCCAATCCCACAACCTCGATGTCGTCTTCTATCCCTAGTACTATATTGAGACTTTCAAGGATCAATTCCTGATCATCAACTATGAGTACTTTGATTTTAGGCATACAACTTATCCCCTTTCAGTGGTATTTCGCATCTGATTTCAGTGCCAGCGATCGCCAGGGCAGAGATTGAAAAGGTGCCTCCCAGCATCTCTATCCGATTCTTCATTGTGGTCAGGCCGAACCCATACTCCATTTTATCCAAGGGCTTTCCATTATTTTGAATGACAACACGTAAAGTTGATGCAGTAAAATGGAGCACCAACTCAATTTCCGATGCTTTTCCATGCTTTAGTGCATTCGTAAAAGACTCTTGGATCACCCGAATTATCGATTGGCGCACATCGAAACGAATTGCCTGTTCTGTTCCCTCCAGTGTGAGACGAATGACCGTTCCGGTATATTCCCGAAAGTTGTTGATGAGCCTCTCGGCTTGATTCACTAGACTTATATCCTCTTCCTCCCCTATCTTGTGCACGATGTCTCTCATTTCATCCAAGTTTTGTTCCGTCAGTCCTCTTAAACTAATCAACTTTTCTTTGGCCAGAGTCGGCTTCTTGTCCAGCAGTACAATAGCAGCATCGAGACTCATAATAAGGGAAATAAAAGAATGTCCTAACGTGTCATGCAGCTCCTTGGACATACGATTTCGTTCCTCCAACAGAGTCATCCTTTCGATCTCGGCAGCATACTGGGTTAACAATTTATTTTGTTCATCAATTTCTTTAGCCAATGTATTTTTCTCATGATAGGCACTTGCAATGAAGCCAACCCAAATTCCGATAAACGAGAAAAGCAAGTTGTCTGTGCTTGAACCGAGTACCAGGTCCCACGTAACTTCTCCAAATAACATGCTGGCAACGGGAAGCAGTAATAGGACCGACATAGTCCAGGCAGTCTGTCTAGTCAATAAGTATCCGATTGCAAGACTCGGGATCAGATAATCGACACTCCCCAACACATCCGCCTGCATGAACGATTTAATATAATAAGATCCTCCCAGCAATAGTTCAAGTAAGATGAACCATTCCTTGTTCATCCTTCGCTGCGGAAACCAGAATAAAATAGGAACAATAAGGGCAGCTAAGAGCCAGACGACGTTAACGAGCAACTGGGGAGAATAATCATTCTCCATTAAAATATGTAATATCAGCAAAATATAATTGTAGGACCGGAGCCCAAATATACCCCAATCCATGAAATGAAATACTTTTTTCATAGGTATCACTTCCTTTACCCCAAGCATAACTATTGAATCTGCTCAATTATACATCAAATAATAAACTTCAGTGCAGCCCAAATTATCAGAGGCTACCGAAGATTGAATATATTTTGAAAACAAATATAAAAGGAGTGAATTCTACATGAGTTCCATCACAAGTGAATTCCACAAAACAAACGATTTCAATAAAATCGTCTTGGAGCGCAGTTCTGTTAAAGTCTACGATTCCGAAGTGAAGATTGGCAGGGAGGAGATGACACCAACCCGATGGCCGGTTATGAAAAGGACCGGATCGCAGAAGCTTTTGGCCTAGACAAAAAGCGGTTCCAACCGGTCATGTTGATCTCAATAGGGAAAGCAGACCAAGAGGGCTATCCTACCTACCGCCTGCCGGTTGAAACGACTACTACCTGGGCATAATCCATAGAAGAGTAACATCAAATGAATCCACCGGGTATGATTATTTTTTTTTTGCTACTGTTATGATCGCCTAAATGAGGGAAGGTCTTGATGAAACGCTACAGTTAGAAGGCTAACGGCCATTGGCGAACGTTCTAGAGGACTGTAGATGCAATGGGCAGTGAAAGTAACAACAGTGGGAGAGCGCTACACTGGCAGTGTAGAGGTCAGCGGTTTGATCCCGCTAAGGTCCACCAATACCTTAAATTAAACGGCAGAGATGCCGTTTTTTTATTTGTATAGGAAATTATGAGCGATAAAAAACTGTGCAAAAAGCAATACGGTGTGGAACCAATGATATGGGGCTTGTCGTCGTTACTTGTACCAACACAACTAACACAGAAATCTCATCCCTCAGACGGAGGAGTTATCCATCTGAAGCCAGTTAATAAAATGGAGATCCTAAAATATAATAAATAGATCAATGGAATTACTTTTTATATTGTACGGGAGAGGATGGTTATAGGGTGGAGAAGATGATTGAAGTACGGGGAATTAGCAAGGTGTATGGGAAAAGGAAAACGGAAGAGAAGATACATGCCGTTCGTGATGTTTCTTTTCATGTGAATCGTGGAGAGGTTCTCGGTTTATTAGGGCCTAATGGTGCTGGGAAAACATCAACGATCAAGATGCTCTGTGGCTTGTTAGAATCGGATGCAGGTTCTATACACATTAATGGCTTAGATATTGGTAAGAAGAGACTCAAAGCTCTAGAGCATATTAGTGCTGTATTAGAAGGGAACCGAAATTTATATTGGCGTCTTACCGTCCGGGAGAACCTAGAGTATTTTGCGGGTAACCGGGGTTACTCTCGGAAGCAAGTGGCCTATCAAGCGGATAAATTATTAGAGCAATTCAACCTTAAGGAAAAGGAGAATGAGCTTGTCAATGGATTGTCCCGTGGGATGCAACAAAAGCTGGCAATCGCTGTAGCACTACTAGCTAATACGGATGTCATCTTGCTAGATGAGCCAACGCTCGGCTTGGATGTTGAGGTTAGTTATGAATTGCGTAATATTCTAAAAAGGATCGTTAAGGAAGAAAAACGCACGATTATTATTAGTTCACATGATATGCCCGTCGTTCAGGAGCTGTGTGACCGTGCCATTATCATTAATAAAGGTGAAGTTGTGATTGACGACAGGGTGGACAATTTACTTAAGTTATTTGAGACAAGGGCATATTCAATTAAGCTGGGTGAGCAATTAAGCGTAGGCCAGGAGAATACACTGTTGAGTAGATTCCCTTTAAGTACTTATAAAGCAAGTTCCCATGAAAGCATCGTGGAAGTGAATTTGGAGCAAAGTCAGGACATTTACGAGTTGTTCGATCTTCTGAAAGAGGAAGGAACGATGGTGGAAAGTATTGATCGTATAACGATCGATTTTGAACAAGTGTTTATTCAGATAGTAAAGGGAGGGAAGACTCATGAAATGGCTCCACTTATTCAATGCTAATTTCCGTAAGGAATATATTGAGATGAAACGGTATCTACCGAACACGATTGCGTTAGTATTCACCTTTTATATTATATTTCTGGCTGCCTTTTTTGGGATTATGTTCATAGGTGATCCAGCCAGCTTCGATAGTAATGTTCAATATTCCATTGTAAGTGTCGTCTTTTGGAGCTTAACGATGATGACGATGAACTTTATTGGCTTTTCGGTAGTAACAGAAGCGACACGTGGAACGTTAGAACAAATATATATGTCTCCGATGGGTGTGTGGAAAATCATGCTTACGCGGATCATCGGGCAATTTGGCTTACAGTCTGTTATTATGGTGTTCTTGCTTTTTGTTGCTATGCTCACCTCTGGACAGTGGTTAAGCCTTAACCCCATGACAACGATTCCGATCATTGTAGTGACGATGATAAGTATGGTAGGTATTAGCTTTATGATTGCTGGTTTAGCTATTATCGTGAAACAAATTCAAGCATTTCTGCAGATTTTTCAGTTTGTATTGATGGGTCTTGTATTCGTTCCGTTAACTGTAGCCCCGTTTCTAGCATTCGCCCCATTTGTCAAAGGAGTGAATATGGTAAGAACAGTGATGATGGAGGATCTGACGTTGACACAATTACCGCTGTCGGATTATGGGTCATTATTATTGAATTCGCTGGTATATTTGATTCTAGGGCTCTTTGTGTTTCAACGTTGCGAGAAAATAGCCATGAAGAAAGGCCTTCTAGGGCAATACTAGTATGGTATTATCCCCTTTAAGTAGACACTCAAAAAAGACCGCATGTTATCATGTGGATAAGAGTGAACTTGGAGGGGATATTTTTATGGCTAAAAAGGACAAGTATTTCAGCAGTATTCGGATGAGTTCAAAGTAGAGGCAGTAAAAGCTTATGTAGAAGGATCAGAGAGCTATAAAATTGTAGCAAACAGGTTAGAAATCAGAAGTTGCACACAATTAAGGTATGGGTGAAGAAATGGCTAGATGGGGAAAAATTCGATGTGTGTAAGGGGCAATCTAACCCACTTAAAGGACGCCTCCGTACAGTATTTGAAGGTGTGGAGGAAGAACGAGATTACCTAAAAGCACAGGTAGACTACTTAAAAAAGCGGCGGAACAGGGAGTCGAACGGCTAATCCGGGAGTACACTAGCTCGTAGGAAGCTGGTAATTTTTTACAGTTTATATATTAAAGAAGCTCGCTGTCGCAGCGAGCTTTGTTTGTGTCATCTTTCAACCTATTTCCAACAACCGTAATTCAACTACAAGTTTTTCTCACCTGTTAAAATAGTGGCCCTGTTCAACGTCTTGGATCAGGCCAGGATGGACCGGCTGCCATCCTAAGCGTTCCTTTGTCAGCGCGCTCGACGTTGGATTATCCGTGGAGGCAGCGAAGGAGAGCCATCCGAAGTGAGCGTCTGCCTCTTCACGGGTGATGCTGACCACTGGCAGGTTTAAGTGACGTCCGATGACGCTGGCAATATCCCGGAAGGGCACTCCCTCGTCGGCGACCCCGTGATAGATGACTTCCTTGTCGCCTTTTTCAAGCACCAGTCTGAAGAGACGTGCTGCATCCAATTGATGTACTGCCGGCCATCGGTTGAGTCCATCTCCCACATAGGCTGAAACCCCTTTTTGGCGCGCGATCTCGATGAGGGTCGGAACGAAGCCCTGCTCGCCCTCACCATGTACGGACGGCGCGAGGCGGACGATCGATGACCGCACCCCGTGTTCAGCCAGCTCAAGAGCTGCCTCCTCGGAGCGTCGCGGCGTAGATTGCGTCGACGCCTGTTCTTCCGTCCCCAGGATTCCCGGTATGAGCATCAACGTGCCTGAGGTGGCCACGAATGGTTTCCCGGTACCCTTGAGCACCGATCCCATGGCCTCGATCGCCAGACTGTCGGCTGCTGCAGCCGCCTCAAAGCTGGCGAAGTCGTGTTTGAAGGCCAAGTGAATGACCCCGTCCGCCGATCCGGCACCTTCTCGCAGGCTGTCAAGGTCATCGAGGTCGCCGCGTTGTACTTCGGCGCCGGACGCCTTCAACGCTGTGGCGGACTTATCTGAGCGGGCGAGTCCAACAACCTGATGCCCCGCATCGAGAAGTTCGCGTACGACGGCAGAACCGATGAACCCCGTTGAACCAGTTACAAATACACGCATAGTATCCATCCTTTCATCTCATTGGCATGATTAGGTACAGGAAGGATTATACAGCAAGGAATCATTAAAGTAAACTAAATTTACTGAATTAGTTAAGTTAATAAAATTAGTTAATGAAGTTTGTGATCCTAGCGATTTTGCTATACTATTGTGAAGTAAGCATCAAAGGGGGCTTAAGTCGTGAGAAAACCAATGAGCGCAAATCATTATATGAATAAAATCAAGCCTATCGTTCGAAAGACCAAGTTTAGCCAATTGAGAATCGACGATATCGCAAAATATATGGATATTAGCAAAGTGACATTATATAAACATTTTTCATCCAAAGAGGATATCATCGAAAAGGTAGTCGAATATGAAATTCAGTATTTGCAGCAGGCTGATCTCGTTGTAAATGATGATTCCCTCTCTTTTATAGATCGCTTCCAAAAAACATTTCTGCAATCGGTGCTGTGCGTTGCGTATATATCTGATTTGTTTCTGCAAGATCTCAAGGAATTTTATCCGACACTTTATGAAAAGCTTGTCTATGCCCAACAAAATCGGAATAAGAATTTGCAGGACTTTTTTGAAGCCGGGATGGACCAGAAGGTGTTTAACCGAATGAATGCCGTGCTGTCCTTGGTTCAAGATGACGCCACCCTGCGGCGCATTATGGAACCGACCTTTAGTATCCAATGGTATGATCTCACGTTAAAACAAGCCATTATCGAATATTATAAGATGAAACAGTATCAAATGATTAAGCCGGAACATCTGGATACGATTGACGACTCCAATTTGGAAAGTCAGGTAGCGGAGATTTTACAAACCATCTCGTGACGTCAACGATGCATTTAGCGCAGAGATGATATCGGGGTAACCTTCCAGTTGGATTTGTACTACCTTGTCAGCATAAAAGTATGATTCGTAAAAGTAATCCTCATTCGGGTTAGTAGTGAAGACATCGACATCATTATGAATCGACATCCTCACGAACCCTAGATTCTATATGCGAAATCCTATGGAATAAACTCTTCATGGATATATTTCATGAAGGTTTTTTTAGCTTTTGCGGTGATACGCTGAACCATGCCACAAATAGGGAGAAGCAAACGTTCTAAAACATTAGGAAACCGAGTTGCTGCCTTTCATAAATTATGCAAGGCAGCAACTCGGACGTTTGCATCCCCTTAACGTGCTTTGGGGCGCGAAATGCGTTCCATGATCATAGCTACTCTGCGTCGGGGAAGAAAGCGGCCCATCTGAGCCGACATGTAGTTGTTTCTCCCGTCGATAATATAACTGCTTCCTTTGTCGATTCCACGAAATCCGGCTTGAACTACGTTCTCCGGTGTGGACAGCGCACTGCCCGCCGCCATGTCCCGGCTGCCGACAGCATCGAAGAAGCCCGTATCCGTCGCACCCGGGCACAGGGTAAGTATGTGGACACCTCGTCCGCGGGTTTCTGCCCATAGCGCTTCGGAGAAAGATAATACGAATGCCTTGGTAGCACCGGCAGGCAATCCACAAGGCGGCTCCAAGTGACAGGTGGATCGCGATGAATTTGCTGGAAAAACATGGGCATCATGCTAAAATTGATTTGAGAGAAGCTAAAAAAATTCTGGCAGAGAACAAATCATGAAAAACATCCTAATAAAGGATATAACTCTGTAGATATTAACTGATTGTCTGATTTCGCCGTACTTATGATACGGTGATGCGTATCGCGCATACTGGTACAGCAAAGAGTTGAGTTGAAAATTGAAGCAGCAATGCTAAAAGTGACAGTAGGTACGTAGGTCACAGCACTCGACTCATGTGGAGTGCTGTTCACTGTTAGTGAGGAAAGATTAATAACAAGATGTATCGGTGCTCAGACTTGCCGGCATTCCATTGTTCCCGCATGGCTCTGCAACTGCATCTCCGCAATCGCCGCCGAGCTTAACTCCGACGTTCCGCGAGGTGTAATTTGATTGCCGGGATAAAGACCGAACAGATGGGACAAATGCCGATGGTCGATGTATCCAAGACGAGGGCTAATTATTAGTATTCGATGCAATGACCTATTGAATATAAAAGTGTGTTATCTAAACAAACAATACAGAGTACCAGAGGTCATCTCTCAGAACTCTGGTAACCTGTATTGTTTAGGTTGGCTTTATTTCACATTAAATATTTACCTTTCAGTTCATCTTGTTGCTCTTTTGTGATATCAAGTTCTTGTTCGAAAAATGAACTAACAGAACCATATTGTTCGTCAATTGTTTGGAAGACAGCTTGGATATAACTTTCAGTAACACCTTGTAATAAACGAACGTTAGATAGTACTTGCTCGTCAGAGGTTTTTTGAGAAGCTAATTTTACAGTTCCATCGATTTTTGGCTTAAGGAATTCATTCGACTTCAAGAAATCCTCAATGACTGTTTCGCGATCTACTCCGAGTACGCTAAGCAATAACGCAGTTGCCGTGCCAGCTCGGTCTTTTCCTGCAGTACAGTGATACAATACGGCACCATCTTCATTTGCCAGTACATATTCAAAAAATGATTTCAGTTGACCGATTGAATAGTCCTCTGTAACCAATTCGGGATATGATTTTACATTGTACGCTTCGACGTCTCCGCCCATCGTATCAACATAAGCTAGCAATATATCTGCAGGGTCTGTAAGCTTTGTTTTATTTTCATGCGTAATGCCTAGCTTCGTATCTTTAATAAGCGGAATAGCCGTATTCGTCACGCCATTAATAACAATCTCCGGATCTTTCGCTACCTCTGCTTCTGTTCTGAGGTCAATGATGTTTTTTATTTGATAATCATTCACTAATGTTTGAATATCTTGTTCAGTTAGTTTTTCAAGTGAACCACTACGAATGAGCATATCCGGCTTTACGACTTTCCCATCTAACGTTTCGTAACCACCTAAATCACGTGTATTTAGAGAACCTTTAAGTTGTATTTTTGTTCCTTGCGCTACAGTTGCTGTTTCGTTCGTGTCTGCAAGTTGATTGTTGGCTGTCGGTTCACTTGTAGGCTGAGAATTGACTACTTCCTCTGACTGATTTGAGCATGCCGCTAAAAGCAAACCGATTGCTAAAATAGAACTCAATAAATGAAATTTTCTCATGATGTATGATATCCCCCTAGTTTTATGTGCAAAATCAATGATACTAAGTAATTATTAAATTCATGTACGAGTTATGTTTTACTATTGTAAAGTTTATTGAGGCTGATAAATGCGGGGAAGAGTTGATATGCTTACAATTTCCTTTATCTTATCTTATGATTTCAAAGCCCTTAGCCACCTCGCCTCTTCCCGAAAGGTTCCCTCGTTCGAAAGGATGCCGTCATGATCGCAATCCAGCAGCGATACCGTCTTTTCCTTACCATGGGAATTTAGACACATATAGTTCAAGTAATATCCTGCGTTACTTCGGGCTTTAATTAAGGAAGTCCATATGAAATCTTCTATACCAGTAAGCGATGTACGGTGAATCGTACCATAAATAAGTACTAAAAAATAGAAAGCTGTATACCTAAAAGGTATACAGCTTTTCTGGCGTAACAATCGTATCTACAGGGGCTCCATATCAAGAAAAATATTCATGAACTCATAGTTGCAAAATTATTCATTTTCCCGTTCCAATGTGATAGTCTTTCAGTTGAGTAAGATCTTGAGAGAGTGAAAAACTATGGATTTTATTAGAAGCTGTTGTGACATAAAAGGTATGTGAAAACACTGCGAATGCATCAGCAGACATATACTGATATGTTATGGATTTAATAGGTTCAGCTATATAGCCTGTTTTGGTGATAAGATCTTGGACTTTTGCATATGAGTCATCGAGTCGTTCTTTACTCAGTTTAGTGGTTGAAGGTGCATCAATATCAAACTCGTTGTCTATATTAGGACCACCAATATATAAGATGCGAATTAGTTCCCCTGTACTTCCATCTATCTCAACATGAAAATGATAGGAGGGTGTAATACTTACATTAGCCTGCCAGTAAGAATAAGGTCTATAAGCTTGAGAGCTATCGAAATAGGACATTTGAAGCGTTTGATTATCAAGTTTGTCGCCAGAGAATTTAAATATTTCTTGGGCAGCTATTTCAGCAACTTCTTGTAAAGATAAATTTTTAGAACTAGGTGTTTTATTACTTAAAGTATTAGGGGAATAGATAGCCTTATAATTAGCTTTTACATAGCCAGTAGGAATTTGTCTATCCACTAAGTAGGAAAGTTCAGAGAGATTGTAAGTAGTAGGGACTTTGGTGATAGTTTCTAGCTCGGTAGCTACTATGACTTGTGTGAATATCAGGGAAGCGACACCTATAAAAGTAATGATTTTAACACCTTTGAAACCGTTTTTTGCAAGACTTCTTGGAAGTAATGATTTTCGAGACATTGTATTGTCCTCCTTGTAATTTCTTATTTACTGACAATATAAAAATAACAAGAAAATATATGGGTACTATTATAAAGTTGTTATAGAGTTGTAAAAAAAAAGAGTAATACTAATATTTAGATTTTAATGTGAGATAATAAGGTCAAATATTTATACATTTGAAATAGAATAGTATATCTAAGTATAGATTTCAAGTGTGAAAAAGGATATTAGTTGTTTATTATGATGGGGTGAAAAGCATGGCAGATATTCTAGTAGTAGAAGATGAAGAGGCCATTAATGAATTAATAAGGAGAAACTTAAAGTTGGTAGGGCATACCTGCTATTTGGCTATGGATGGTGAGACAGCCGTAGAAATGATAAAAAATAAAAGTTTTGATTTAATTGTATTAGACATTATGTTACCTGAAATGGATGGGTTTGAGGTATTGGAACAAGTAAAAGGTATTCCTACTATTCTGTTAACGGCTAGAAGAAGTGTAGAGGATCGGGTAAAGGGGCTTGTCATGGGAGCAGATGATTATCTGACAAAACCCTTTGAAATGTTAGAACTTTTTGCAAGAGTAGAAGCTATATTAAGACGAACCAAGAAGGATGAAGATACATTTGTAATAGATAATGTGAGGGTTGAATTTCATAGTAGAAGGCTTTTTTCCAATGACGAAGTAGTTGAATATACACCCAAGGAATTTGAGCTATTAGAGGTACTCATAAGAAATAGAAACATTGCTTTATCAAGAGAGAAGCTTTTAGAGTTAGTATGGGGATATGAATTCATGGGAGAAACAAGAACGGTAGATGTTCATATTCAGAAGCTTAGAAAAAAGTTAGGGTTGGAGAAAAGAATTGTAACCGTGTATAAACTAGGTTATCGGTTAGAGGTGTAGTATGAAAAACAAAACGTACATATGGACTTTGGTATTATTTCTATTGTTTATTAATGTTGGGATTATGTTATTTAGTATTAGTAATACAAAACATAACCTTTCAGGCATTAAAGGGAGCTATCTAAGAGAGCATTATTTTTTAGTGAATAGTATGACTAAAGACATCATGGCTATGAACAATAGAGGTTATGAAATAGATGATGCTATTGCCCATTCTTATGATTCATATAAAATGCATTATGAAGTTCAAAAAATTTATTTACAGATTTATAAAGATAAAGTGAGTATCTATTCCAGTTTACCTATAGAAGAAACATTAAATGATAAAGAAATAAATGAAGAAAAAGATATAACGGAGATACATGTTGCGACACTAAATGAAAGGAAATACATAAAAATATCTGGGAACTTACCAGAGCAGTATAGCCAATATGCATTAGTCTATTATGCAGACATAACAGATATAGTACATGAGTGGGAAAAGAGGAATAACTCTTTATTTATTGCAAGTATCATATTTTCGGGAATTTTAAGTATATGTTTGTTTATTTTATTAGAGTATCTATTTGAACCACTAGAAAGAATTTCAAGTATGTCAAATAAGATTGCCAATGGGGAATACAAAGAAAAGCTAGAGATTAGGGGTGGCGAAGAAATCGCAGAAGTTGTACAAAGTTTTAATACGATGGCGGATAAAATTCAATATCAGATGGAAGAGCTTGAGAACCATGCGAGAGAAAGGCAGAGATTGATAGATGATTTGGCACATGAATTAAGAACGCCATTAACTGCAATCTATGGATATGCTGAATATATGCAGAAGACGCATTTAAGTGAGGAAGATAAGTATGCTGCAACCAATTATATTTTATCAGAGAGTACAAGGTTAAAAAATATTTCGGAAAGTTTATTGGAACTGGTAATAATACGTGAAGAAAAGGAAATAGAAATGGTATCTATTGATATAGAACAGTTGTTTAAAAAGGTTCATCAAACCGAAAATATTAAGCTCAAAGAAAAAGGAATGGGATTTGTATATTACAATGAGTTGGAGGAGATAAAAGGAAATAAAGATTTAATAGAAAGTATGATTGTGAACTTAGTAGACAATGCAATAAAGGCATGTAGCACAAAAGGTGAAATTACAATGAGAGCTTATTTTGAAAATGAGAAAAAAGTTATTGAAGTAGAAGATAACGGAAAGGGAATGACAGAGAAGCAACTCCTTCAGGTAACAGAAGCATTTTATAGAGTAGATAAGGCAAGAAGTAGAAAAGAAGGGGGAAATGGATTGGGACTCGCATTATGTGCGCAGATTGCTAAGAAGCATCATGCAGAGTTATCTTTTTCTTCAAAACCTAACGAGAAAACAATTGTAAAGATAGTTTTTCAAGAATGATAACTTAAAAGATGCTAAGAACCTTACTTTAGGAAGAGGTTGCACTTGCCTTACAGTCTGTTATTATGGTGTTCTTGCTTTTTGTTGCTATGCTAACCTCTGGACAGTGGTTAAGCCTTAACCCCATGACAACGATCCCGATCATTGTAGTGACGATGATAAGTATGGTAGGTATTAGCTTTATGATTGCTGGTTTAGCTATTATCGTGAAACAAATTCAAGCATTTATCCGTTGGGTATTGTATAAGTGCGAGTTCAAAAAGTCGACTTTTCAGCACCGGAAGGACCGGCTGAATTCAATCTTCGATGTCGAGTAAGCTTCTTGGTAACCTTCGTGATCAAAAGGTGGATTTTTGAACATCCTCTATAAGTGAAGATGACTAATGATTAGGGCACCCAATCAGGTGCCCTTTAATTTCGCTGTTAGAGTGATACGAGGAATCGTACCACAAATAACGGCGATAAAGTGCAAGTGATGGCGGAGACTTTGGGGTTCAATACCAACGCTTTTATGGCTATTAGATAAGATATGATCCCCACACTTGCTAATAATGTTACAAGTGTTTTCTTGCACAAAATTGCATAGATCGGTTCTATTTCAATCAATAAGTTCCTTTGGATGTGAAGCTACCAATGCCCTTTAATACATAGTCAAAGAACTCAAGAATAATTTGGTTTTCGGTTTCAATACAATAATATGGATCAATATCTGCTACGCCACCTTGAAGTGTATTGGCAAGTAGAGGAGAGAACAGCGGTAAATCTGTCAGGCTTAAATGCTTAGCACCTTGAAAATGGACGGTATATGCCTCTGTGGAATTTGCATCAATGACTTTGTTCGCGGCATAAGTGGAGCTGGTATCTAGCTGTACCCAAACATCATCTGAATAGATATTCAGAAGTGGAGTCGTGTAGACTTCGCCTCTGGCAACGAGATCATCGATCTCTTTATTGTACCTAAGTTCACTAAACAACGGAGAATCAATATTAACAACGGCACTTATATCATCACGCTCTCGACCGAGCCATACACTTGCTGCACCGCCCATGGAGTGCCCAAACACACCTATTTTATCGGTATTGATAAGCTTATATATGGCGTTACTGTTACCTTTAGACTGTGTAAGTATTGTATCTATTACAAAATTCATATCGTCCATTCGAAGCTTCATCCATTTTTGAATTAACCCGTAAGTCTCCTCCACCGTATAGATGCCCTCTTTGTTGGAATTGTTGATTTCCCGCATATATTCTGTATTGACTATAGCAGTTGTCCCATCATCTGAAGCCGTATAAAAAGAATGATAAGGATGATCGATGGATACGACGACATAACCGTGGCTTGCAAGCTCCGTATAGGTAGAGCTGTTGCTTGCCTTAATACCGTATGCCCCATGTGAGAATACCAATAGTGGATAGGTTCCATCAGTATTGTCCGGATACCAAAATTCTACGTTAACAAATCTATGCTTACCGGTGTCGGTAAACTGATCTATGCGGTTCTTGTCTGTGTATGTGTACGTTGCTGTTGCGACTTTATATTCGCCGGTAACTTGTGGGGGATTATACTGCGGAAAAACAAGTACAGGTGCAAATGAAAATACCAGTGTGAGTGTCATTATGATTGCTTTTCTGATCATACGAGAAGTTTTGTATCCTTTCGTATTTACTTTGTTACGGATAAGCGAGACTATTCCGATTACCGCCAGTATGAACAGCAATATTGCAAGTAAGAACCAACGGAAACTCCATACGATAACCCATGAAAGTGTGAGCGTTACAAATACGATGAATACGGCAATTCTAGCCCAATTCCTAACTTTGTTATGGTTGTGCTTCGTAACCATACAGTAGGTTGTAAAGGAAATCTCAAAGATCAAAGCGAACAAAAATAGTAACATTCCCATAGTGGATACACCGTTCCCCTTCTACATTTAAAACCTATGAGTTCATCATAAAAAATGGCTGAAAGGATGTATATAGCAAAACAATAAGCTGTATCTACAGGCAAATAAGTTGCAAAAAAAGAGCGATAAGCTATAAAGCTTACCGCATAATAATCTGTTGCAGACAACTGCTTTATATTGTTTTATCGACTACTCTCAAATGTTTTTCTTGAATTCCTTTAGTTGTTCGTTGATCCTTTGGGCTTCTCTTTTATCATTTTGCCATGATAACAGACGAACGATGACATAGATTACCGCGATTTCCGATGCCAAAATGATGACACTTAATGCATTATCCACAATACCAATGATACTACCAAGGGAAATGATTATCACCTCTAGGGCGAGAAAATGAATTACGATCCTTACACGCATGTTTTTCTCGCTTATATCATGAGGAGAATACAAAATAAATCCCGTTAACGCACCTACAGCTGAAAATGCCATAAGGGTATAAATAGACTTCAAATCAAAGGCTATATCGGGATAAAAAATTTGTCGCAAAAAAGTAATAATAATGATGATGGATGCGAAGATGATCAAGAAATCTGTAATTATTTTTTTGGTGAATTCAGAAAGCCCCATATTGATCTCCCCCTTACAATCCGATCATATTTTTAAGCACAGGTACATACTGCCTCGATATCACAATACGTTCACCGTTATCAAGTACCGCTTGAAATCTGCCACTCATCGACGGATGGATATATGATATTTTAGCTATGTTCAAAACAGTAGATTTGGATACACGAAAACATTTCTTTTCTTTGCATAATTCCTCTAACTCATACAGCTTTTGTTTGACCTCATATACGCTATCTTTGCAGTAAATAAAAACCTTACCGTCCACAGCCTCGAAATAATAGATATCGCTAAGTTGTATACGGTGAATATTGTCATGATGATATCCGAGTATAATGAGGTCTTCTGTCTTCAGCTTGTTTACGATTTCGCATATATCATCATCGACCTTATGGCACCGGATGATGATTTCCTCTTCGTGTTCTTTACCTATTTCTTCTATTGAAACTTTGATATACTCACCCACTTTATTAAATCACTGGTGCTTGATTTCGTATGGAGATTAACTAACTCTACTAAATATGTTTGGTAAAATTCCTTGATTCCGCTTTTGTCTCGGTATAAACTCAACATTATCATGTTTTCTATGTTTGGTAAATTTATGTGGATATTATAACTTAAAGAGAATCCCATACAAAGGAGCCTTCATAAAGTCTGATGTCGAAAACGTCAAGTTAGTACTCAATAATGGTGGAAAAACATATGGGGAAAATGATCGAGCCGTGGCAACCAAAGTTTCGCCTAAAAGATGATATGATGAACCGTACCATAAGTAACAGCAAGTTTTACAGGACAAAACGGAGCATCACAGGACAGGAACCAATGCCCTACTACCCTTAGACTGAAGGAGAAAGGAGATGAGAAATGATGGAGACGTTAGTATTGTTGCGTCAGGCTATCGACTACATGGAAGATAGGTTGGAGACGAGGCTTGAAATCGAGGATATAGCAAAGGCAGCATTGTCCTCTAAATACCATTTTCAGCGAATGTTTCATGCCTTGACCGGTTTTACCGTAACCGAGTATATTCGTAATCGCCGACTTACCCTCTCTGCTGAAGAATTGGCAAGTACGGACAATAAAGTTATTGATGTCGCACTGAAGTATGGTTACGAGAGTCCGGAGGCGTTCACTAAAGCTTTTCAGCGGTTGCATGGCATCACCCCTTCTGCTGCGAAGAAGAAGGATGTGAAGCTCAAGTCGTTTCCTCGAATCTCCTTTCAAATTCAGATTAAAGGAGTAGTGGAAATGGAATATCGTATTGTGGAAGAAAGTGCTTCAACAGTGGTAGGCAAGGACTTTATTATCCTCAAGGATGCTGCTACGGAAATACCCGAATTTGCGGAGAGAATTTGGAAGAATGGAACGCATGATCAAATCAATGAAGTTTTGGGGAAACCTGCGGGGACGCTTCTTTATGGGTATCATTATGATTTCAGCGAGGATGGTACGAAACGGTATTTAGTGGGCTCTGAATTAGAGGAAGGAAATGAAACTCCGCAGGACTTAACGGTTCTCCAGATCCCAACACAGACGTATGCGGTATTTGACAGCAGGGAGCAAATTCCGGATGATGTGGAGATTGGTTTGGAAGTTGTGAATGTCTGGAGACGGATCTACTCAGAGTGGTTCCCTTCGGCGAACTTTGAACAAGTTGAGGGTCCTTGCATTGAGAAATACTATTGGGTAGACAAGAGTCAAGCGGATTCTATTTGTGAGGTGTGGATACCCGTTCGGAGAAAGAAGCTTTAGATATAAGAACCGTCTAGCGGATATGGGCATTTGGTTGCTAAATATTACGACAAGTTGGAGAGCGCCTGATGTGATCAGGTGCTCTTCAACTTGTCGTATCACACATGGATTGGCATATCCAGGTGTTTAATCAAACAAGAAAATGGAGATATAGACAGAGTCGAGTTCTTTGAAATTGAGTATGAAATCAGTCTTTAGAGTTTCGTTGTAGCAAGTTGATCTTGATTCTACTATGATCAGTAGAAGGTCGACACTGAGTTAGAAGGAATGTACCAATCGGTTGTGGAATATATCCGAGAAACCAAAGTGTTGAATATCAGGGGTATCTAGGAGTACGCCCTGTTGTAGGAGGAGAGAGACATGAAGACAATCACTGTTAAAAGCCTTACGGAGGTATTCCAATTGGAAGTACTTGCGGGAGCAAGCCGAATGGATCGCGTGATTACCCGTCCACGAACGCACAGACCAGGACTGGAGTTTGTTGGGTATTTCGATTTTTTTCCTATGGAGCGGGTGCAAGTACTCGGACGTAAGGAAATTACCTATTTATTGACACTTACTATAGAGGAACGCAAGATGCATATCGGAAACGTTGTTAAATATCATCCACCATGTTTTATTGTGACGTCAGGACAACAGGAGATTCCTTATCTGACCTTGTTTTGCGATCAGGAGGGCATACCGCTGCTGCGGACGCCAGAGACGACAACGGAATTTATCGGCAAGCTGGACAGTTATCTGGTGAAGAATTTGGCTCCGGAGGTGTCGATCCATGGGGTATGTATGAATGTATCCGGCATAGGCATCCTGCTCAGGGGTAAATCCGGAATTGGCAAAAGCGAGACAGCTCATACGCTCATCGGAAGAGGTCACCGATTTGTGGCGGACGATGTTGTCGTGCTTAAGAAGCTGGGCCCATCGACGCTTCTCGGAACACATAATGAGACTACACGCGAGTTCCTTGCCCTACGCAGTGTCGGACTGATCAATGTCGTACGCCAATATGGGCGCAGGGCATTCCAGGACGAGACGCGAATTGTACTCGATATTGAGCTGTCCCCGTGGCAGGAGAATTCCCTGAACAATGAGTTAGAGATAGTACCACAGTTCACGGAATATCTCGGCGTTCAAATACCGCATATAGAAGTCCAGCTTCAGCCGGGACGCGATGTAGCAGGTTTGATCGAGGCAGCGGCGAATAACTGGTATCTCAAGCAGCTCGGCTATAGCGCTGCTGAAGAGTTCATGGGTCGGATCGCAGATAAGATGCAGTAGGATATGGAGAATCACAATATATAGAGTTAATTAATAAAATAAAGTGAATGAATATACTAGATGGCCTTGGAAGGGTATTGCATCTGCTTATTCAGAAGATAACAATTGATAAAGATAGAAAAATTAAAAGCATTCAATTACATTGTATGTAAATTGAAAAAGGCGACTTTCCATTCAAATCTGAATGGAAAGTCGCCTTTATTTATGCTTTTCTCGGACTCTTTTACTTCATAAGCGTCAATATTCTTTTAAGATTGACTGCGAATATGGCAATCGCCCCCTCCTTATAGCAACCTTCTTTCAAAGGACATTGCTTACACTTATCGATATCAAAGTAATAGGTATCTACGTGGTCTATCCCTACATCCTTTCTTCCTTTTCCACAGACTGAATCACTTTTCGGCAATAGTCCAGTTCATTTACCAATTCGTTGTTGTTTTGGGAGGTCATTGATTTGAAGTAGCATATTATCTTTTGGCACGACTATATCGTAAATGGCTATGTATGGACTTAGAGTAAGAGATCGTTGGTTTGAAATCATCGTAAACACCTGCCTGAATTTGACACTATTATTATACGTTACATTTCATTATTTCAACCGTGAGACAAAGTGCCCTATCAAAATAGTCTACATTGTGAACCCAAGATAAGCAGAAGAACATGAGAAAGTAAAGCGATGAAAACTTAATTAACAAAACTAAATATCTAGATGATATTCCTTTAACATTGAAGTGTTAGATTTAACACAAACGTTTGCGGGAACGTTTGCGGTAGCCGGCAAAGCAAACTGTAACCTAAAAACGTTGAGTGATTGATTTTGGATTAATAGGAAGGAAGTGAGCTGTGTGGCAAGTATAAAAGATATAGCCAAGCTTGTAGGAGTTTCAAATTCCACAGTTTCTAGGGCGCTGAACAATCATCCAGATATAAGTGAGGGAACAAAACTTCAAGTAAAGGAGGCAGCTCTTTCTCTCAACTATCATCCAAATGCGATTGCGAAAGGGCTAATACAGAAGAAGACATATACGATTGGTCTAATGATTCCAGATATCTCGGACCCCTTCTTCTCCGCATTAGCTAATGCAGTAGAGAAACAGTTGTATGAGCATGGATATCAGGTCGTGTATGTGAATACGAATCGAAATCCGGAGAAGGAAAAGAAATTCATATCGAACGCGATATCCAGACAATTCGATGGACTTATTATCACACCAGATGGTGTGGATGATGAATTGATTGAGCTGCTGAAGCACTTGGAAATGCCAGTCGTATTCTTAAGACGTAGAACGCCTGCAGGACTGCCCTATCCATTTGTTGACGTTGATCATTACGAGGCTGCTTGTGTTGCGGTCAATTACTTAATTGACTTGGGTCACAGTAGTATCGGCTTCATCGCCATGCCAGAGAAATCATTCACCGGTTCAGAAAGGTTAAGAGGATATAAAGACACCATGAGCATGCGTGGTCTCCCGGTCCCAAACAACGGTATTGTCATTGGGGGCCGAACCATTGAACACGGACGGACGGCAATGGATCGATTGGTTCAGACCAATTCACAATTGACAGCCATATTTGCTGCGAACGACTTGCTCGGCATTGGTGCGCTTGAATGGTTAGCTGTACATAACATCAGTGTGCCGGACAATCTATCGATTATGGGCTTTGACAACTTAGAATATGCTGACCTTCATTGGGTTCAGTTAACAACGATGGATCAACCGCGTGATGAAATGGGGAAGAAGGCCGCACAGTTGTTACTGAATATGATCTCAGATAAGAGGAATGAAAGTTCGACCTCTCAGGGATCTCAATTGATTGAAGCTAGACTCGTTATTCGTAAGTCTTGTAAGTCACTAGGTTAAGATTATACACATTCTAAGGAGGTTCAAACGATGTTGAGGTTTAAAAAAATGATGGTATTGGCAGTGTCTATGGTATTGGTGCTATCTGCTTGTGGAAACGAAGGAAGCTCAAGTAAGTCTACTGAAGGATCAGGTAAACTGGTGCTTTACTCAGCGCTTAATGAAGATGATACCGTTCAAATACAAAAGAAGTTTAAAGAAGATACAGGCATTGAGATTGAATACTTAAGATTGAACAGTGCAGGTGAAGCGAGTACACGTGTGCAAGCTGAGAAGGGGTCACCTAAGGCTGATGTGCTCGTTGGCGGATCAGTTGAGTTCTACAGTCCGCTTGCTGAACAGGATTTATTGGAAAAGTACAGCTCCGAAAATGCTAAAGATTTGGATGCCATGTTCAATGATGCAAACGGCTACTTCCAAGGCTGGTATATGGGGGTTCTAGCACTAGCAGTCAATGAGGAGCGCTTCGAGAAGGAAATAGCATCGCAAAGCGTTCAAGAGCCGACAACTTGGGATGATCTGCTTGATCCTGTTTATAAAGACCTTCTTATCCTTCCGAACCCAGCAACAGCGGGTAGCGGATATATTTTCACAGCGACCCAGATCTTTCGTCTTGGTGAAGATAAGGCTTGGGATTACGTGAAAAACGTGAGTAATAACGTTCACCATTATGTAGCATCAGGCGGAGATGTTGTCAATCTTGCTGCAACAGGCGAATTTGTTGTTGGTATGCATTGGGCTCATGATATTGTGAAATCCGCGAAACAAGGTTATCCAGTAAAAGCCGTTATTCTTGAAGACACCGCATTCGAAATCGGAGGAGCGGGGATCGTTAAAGGTGGCGCGAATCTAGAAAATGCTAAAATCTTTATCGATTGGCTACTGACGAAGGAAGCACAAGAGATGAACACTGAGATTTCAAGTCGTTATTCTGTACGCAGTGATGTTAATCCGCCGGAAGGAATGCCAACGATCGATACGCTAAAGCTTGTTAATTACGACCGCGAGAAGGCAACTGAAATCAAAGAAGCAGCACTCGCGAAATTTAGCGAGGTTAGTGGCGGAAAATAAATCTTGGTATAAAACGATTTGGAAAATAGTTTCTATCTGAAACGGATATGCCAAACATATTGTTTCAGATAGAAACGTTCTTATGGAAAGGTGTGAACATTATTGCTTTCAGTAGGCTTAAAGGATGTCTGGTTAGGAGTTAGAAAGCTTAAGAATGAGCCGATTCTGGCTTTCGTTATTGCAGCAGTTGCCATCTTTACAGGCTTCTTCGTACTATGGCCTATTATCAAAGTAATCAGTGCACCAACCTTTGCGGATTATGCGCAGCTGTTCACGAATTCACGTTGGACGAGGGCGGCAATTAACAGCTTGACGATGACATTTTTATCGACTATTTCATGTACAGTCGTTGCTTTTATTTTTGCTTATTCAATTTCACGATTGAACATACCGTTCAAGGGATTGTTCAAATTCATCACGATTTTACCTATTGTTTCTCCACCATTTATCGTTGCATTATCATATATTCTATTATTCGGAAGACAAGGTATTATCTCTAAGCATGTACTGGGCATCAGCATTGATGTATATGGCTGGCACGGATTGTGGCTGGTGCAGACCATTAACTTCTTCCCATTCGCTTATGCTGTTATCTACGGGGTGATGAGGTCCAATTCAACGAACTTGGAATATGCCGCCTACAATCTAGGAGCCACTAGATGGCAGGTATTTAAGGATGTATTTCTTCCTCTATGCCGTCCAGGCTTAGCTGGAGGAGCTTTAATCGCAGCTATGAATATACTAGCTGACTTCGGTAATCCTCTGATCATTGGTGGTAGCTATTCTTTGCTACCAACAGAAGCTTACATGCAGATGTCCGGCTGGTTCAATCTCCCTGCTGCCGCCATGCTGTCAACGACGTTGCTCGTTCCGGCGCTGGCCTTATTCTTAATTAATCGTAAATGGGTAGGCAAACGTTCATATGTCACGGTTACAGGGAAAGAGACATCGCTTGAGCCCTATCCGGTGAGAGGCTATGTGAAGTGGGGGCTGTTCAGCTTCTGTATGTTTGTTACCATCGTTATTCTAGCCATTTATGGTGTGTTGTTCTACGGGGCTTTTACCAAGACATGGGGCTATGATTGGACGCTGACTTTGGAAAATATGAGCTATGTATGGTTCAAAAAGCAAGAAGTCATCAATAGCATTACGTTTGCTTTCTTAGCCGCTATTGGAGCAGCAACGCTGTCTATTATTTTGGCCTATATTGTTCAGCGCAAACAGATTGGTATTAATCGCTTGCTTGATTTTCTAGCGATATTGCCGGGGGCAGTACCTGGCGTGTTCCTTAGTTTAGGATTTGCGATGGGGTTTAGTGAATCTCCATTTATTTTGTCAGGTACGTCCATTATTATGGTTCTGGCTCTGATGTTCTGGAATTTACCGAACTGTTATAGCGCGAACCTAGCATCACTGCAGCAGATTGGCAGCTCATTGGAGGAGGCATCAACGAATTTAGGTGCAAGCAGCTTTAAGAGCTTTCGTCATGTGCTACTGCCACTTCTGAAGGGGCCTTTCATATCCTCTATCGTCCTGTCTTTCTTACGATCTATTACCTGCTTAAGCGTTATTATATTCATTTATTCATCCCACACCGCGGTTGGCACTGTGTCTATTCTAGGACTGGTGAGTAACGGAGAGTGGGGCAGTGCCTCAGCATTTACAGTCGTGTTAATCACAATTGCCTTTAGTGTCCTAGGAATTGCCAAGCTGTTGTTCAAACGACAGGGCAAGTCGCTAGAGATCTAGTCGGGGGGGACTTATGACTACAGCAGAAACGATTATAACTATACAGAATGTAACCAAAACCTTTGGAGCCTATAAAGCGATTGATGATATATCACTTGAGGTTCCTAAAGGGAGTTTTACAACGCTTCTCGGTCCGAGCGGATGTGGGAAAACGACGTTAATGCGTATGATTGCGGGCTTCCATGAGCCTGATTCAGGACATATTTTTATAGATGGCACAAGAGTTAACAATACGCCAGCTTATAAAAGAAAGACACCGCTTGTCTTTCAGGAATATGCACTATTTCCTCATATGACGGTTTACGAGAACATTTCCTATGGGTTAAAAATCAAGAAAATGCCAAAGCAAGAAATCAAGCAAAAGGTAGACGAAATGCTAGAGATGTTCGGTCTTAAAGGGTTGGAGCAACGTTTTCCCAAAGAAATGAGCGGTGGACAGCAGCAGCGTGTTGCTTTTGCAAGAGCGCTTATTACGGGACAAAATATTCTACTGATGGATGAGCCGTTAAGTAATCTGGATGCCAAAATGAGGGTCGAGGTTAGAGATGAGCTTCGTGATTTACAGCAGCGAACAGGCGTTACAGCCATATTTGTTACTCATGATCAGGATGAAGCTTTATCCATATCGGATCGGATCGCTGTCTTTAATAAAGGTGTCATTTGTCAGGTGGGTACACCTTGGGATATTTATTTTAAGCCTGAGAGCAGGTTTGTTGCTGATTTTGTAGGCGTAACTAACTTTTTTGACGGAGAGGTAGTCGGCTTAGAGGGTGAAGATTTGGTTATGAAGTGTAGTGATCATTTACTTAAGATTAATAGATCGAATTATAGCTTCAAGAGTGGAGATAAGGTAATGATGATGATTCGTCCAGAATGCATCACTATTGATTCGAACAGCAATGAACCAGACGAGGATAGTTATACGTGGACTGGGACGGTTAGAAAGAGTAGCTTTCTCGGTAGAATGGTTCGTTACTGGGTCGATTGCGGTTCACTGGAGTGGATCGTCGATGATTCGAGCCCAGTGGATCTACTGGAAGGCAATGTGCGTATTACAATGGATAAAACAAGAATTCATTTGCTGAAGACGGAGTGATGATTGCGATGGAGCCCATATGGTATGCGCTAAATGTGGGAAGAGGAGACAGCTTTATTATTGAAGTACCACGCCTAGACCAGCATCCCTATATTATCCTCATCGATGGTGGGGATCGTACCGTGGATAAGTGTCGCACGCCTCTCCAATTCATCCTTGACAAGGGCTGGGAGCGGATCGATCTACTGGTGTTGACCCACCTTCATCCGGATCATCTATATGGCCTGCTCGATGTAGCTTCGCAGCTTCCGATTATAGAAGCGCTGCTGCCTTATCCAGAGCTTCATGTTCAGCTTGGGGAGTTGGCACATCCGAAAGCGCTCCAAAGTGCAGAGCTTCTGGAGGGGTATCGGACGTTGCAGCAGCTGCTGATGAAGCAGCAGTCAGTGATAACGTTACGCTATCCATTTGGAGAAAGAACAAAGTGGACATTCGGTGAGTATGAACTGCAGCAGATCGCTCCCGTCGCCATTAGTGAAATGACCGCCTATCAAACCTTGCACAGCCTAGCTCATATTTCACCCCAAGGACATGATGCGCTTCTAGCGACCTTCGATGGTCAGTCTAATGAGGATAGCACAGTCATGATGCTGTCGCATCGGGATGGAGAGCAATTGTTGCTGTTAGCGGGAGATGCAATTTTGACCAATTGGGAGTCGATTCTGAAGCGTGTGAAGCTTAATCCGCAGGTGTTCAAGGTCGGGCACCACGGCCTGTTAGACGCTTGGAACACTAGTCTACTCAATGAGCTTAAGCCTGATTGGGTTCTGATTACGAATAATGATCATGAATATGAGATATACCGCGATGAATGGGAGCAGCTTGCACAGTCAGCGGGAAGCGGGCTGTCTGTTACAGGAGCTAAGAAAGAGACACGTTATCTAGCATCTCGTTTACCACAGCGGCCGGAGAGGATGGAGTAAATATGACACCGATAGTACGGCCTTTTCGAATGGTAGTGACCGATATTGACGGAACCTTAGTCGATGCTCGGCAGGAAATCAGTGAACAGAATAGGGAGACAATACGTGCTTTTCAGCAGCAGGGAGGCATTGTAACGCTGGCAACTGGACGGATGGAGGAAGCAGCCTATCGCTTTGTTGAGGAGCTGGATATCCGTTATCCAGTGATTCTTTATAATGGTGGGAAGATTGTTGATTTCTGTACAAAAGAGACCCATTATGAAGCACTCCTCACAGCGGATGTCATAAGAACAGCGTTAGAGCTTCAGGAGAAGCATACGCTTAATATGATTTTCTACTCCGAGCAACAGCTATTTGTTCGGGAAATCAATCCTGCTATCACCGAATATATGAAGAAGGATCGTGTTGGTTGTCAAGTATGGGAAAGTTCTGAATTTCTGCTACGAAATCCCGTCAATAAAATATTGATCATTAAAGAGGATCGGAATTTCTCGGCTGTACGAGAGTCCTTTGAACTGATAGTCGGCGAAGGATGCGAGCTGGTCACCTCCGAAGCGACCTATTTGGAAATATTGCCACATGCTGTATCGAAGGGAAAAGCTTTGAAGCTGCTGGCTACTCATATAGGTGTTGACATGGAAGAGGTTATTGCGATTGGTGACCATTTGAATGATCTGGATATGCTGAAGGAGGCTGGCCTCGGAGTAGCTGTCAGCAATGCACACCCGGATTTGCTGAAGCATGCTCAATATATTGCCCCTTCGAATTTGGAGCATGCCGTTGCCTATGTGATTGATAAATATTGCTTAACATAGATTAGTGTAAATGGGCAGGAGCACATCAACAATAATCATTGGAAAGATAATCAAATGCCGAAAGACACAACTAAAAACGTATACTGGGGTTATGAGCAAGCTGAATTCGGCAATCAGTACTCTGAGCAGTTCAGTACCATTTATATCGCTGAGCCCCCGAATACTTTAGTTACTATAGAGGTACTTGATAAGGACGGCACATCTGGAGATGATACCATGGGAGTGCTGCAAACAACACCTGCACCTGGAGATACTATAACATGGACAAATGCACTTACATCGACAGGTGAAGCCGATGTAACAGCGACAATTGTGGCGAATTAACTATAATGCTATAGCGAGAGAATCAGAGAAATTTCGCTAGCTCTATGAACCATATCCGCGAATGCCTCCTCAATAAATCGAGGGGCATTTCTGCTTAGCAATCTTATTTCCTGGATGAAATCCTCTTAAGTGACCGCGGCTCTCGTCCAGTGACACGCAGCACAGTGGATCATCTGATCCTTCCACACGGATACAGTGACGATCAGTAACGTAGTTAGCTCCTGAAGTAAGCATGTCCATTTACTTAGAATTGTTCTGGGATTTCTCATTCGTTCTCTTTAGAGAAGGATGATGATACATGACATAATAAATAACACTACAAGCTAAGGCTGCAATCCCTGCAATGAAATACATATCTTGATAGCTTGTCATACTTGCAATCCATCCTAGTACAAATGACCCTACACCAAAGCCTAAATCAAAAAATAAAAAAAAGGTTGAAGTAGCAACGCTACGGCGTTCTTGAGTAACAGATTGAATAGCTAATAACTGAAAACATGGAAATAGTGCCCCATAACCTAATCCAATAATGGCTGCTGAAAATAATAACATAAATCCTGTATCTGATTGACTGAGTAATATTACTCCGATTACGAAAATGATAATTCCCGGATACACAATATAATGTTCTCGCAAATGATCTAACATCAACCCGACAAATGGTCTTGAAACGATAATGATAAGTGCAAAAACAACAAAAAATAACCCTGAGAAAAAGCTTAAATTCATCTCTTTTGTGTAAGTGAAGATAAAAGAGGTTAACGAGCTGTAGGAAAAGGATAGAACAAATCCTACGAGTGAAATGGGAATCGCCTTTTTTTCTATTAAATTACGCAATGACAATTTTTTATTCGTTATTTGGCTTATAGATACGGGTTGTGAGTGCTTCACAAATATTAAACATATTAGAGCTAGTCCCGATAATATTAAGCTGACGATAAAAAGAACATCGCCGTTGTGATTCGCATTGATCAAAAAGGCTCCAATGGCTGGGCCAATGACCATAGCAATACTCATGAACATACTAAAGTACCCAATGCCTTCTCCTTTTCGAGATTCAGGAATTAAATCTATAGCCAAGGTACTAGTAGCTGTTGCAGCGACCGCAAAGCTGCCGCCGTGTAACATGCGTATAATGAGTAAAAATAAAAAACTATAAAATCCTAAATATATCGATACAGCTAGAAAAAATAATATAAATGAATATATCACCATGGGTTTCATGCCAAAACGCTCGATCCAACGGCCGGAAAATAACCGAAAAGCGACAACACCCACTGACCATAGTGTAATAACTAAGCCCATTTGCTGTTGATTGCCGTGCAAGGCTTCTTTGATAAAAGTCGGGAATGTGGTGTTTAGCAAATAAACGGTTATATACATAAAAAAGCTGCTAAGACAAATGGCTATGAAGCTTTTTGTCCAAATTTTATTTTCATGCATAGGTTATCTCTCTTTTTAGGTAGTTTGTACGAAGGGATACACAAATAAATGGATATTTAATGGTATACTCCAACGGTTTCTGCATCATGAATGTTTAATAAAAGTTAACCTTTAATGGCGCCGTTAAAAATACCCCCCACTATTTTTCGTTGAAAAAACATGAAAAAGATAAGGGAGGGGATCAATATCACTGCAATGCCCGCAAATAAAAGAGTATTGTTGCTGCCTTCATGCGCAGATAATAAGGTGATTCCAACCTGTACCGTTCTCATTTCTTCTTTGGTTGTTACAAGTAACGGCCATAAATAACTATTCCATACACCGACGAAGGAGGAAAGCCCTAAGGAAACAAGGATGGGAACAGAAACCGGCATACAAATCTTTGTATAAAATTTAAACTCACCGCAACCATCTAATAAAGCGGCTTCTCTTAACGTTCCAGATATGCCCTTAAAGCTTTGTCTAAGCATAAATACTTGTGTAGCACTGACAAAGGATACAATCATGATTCCTAAATAGGTATTTAAAAGATGAAGTTTACTAACGGTAATAAAATTCGAAATTAGCAATGCTTCACTGGGGATCATCATCGTTCCAAGAATGAAAAAAAACATGAACTTACGACCTGGAAAATTGATAAATGCTAGTGCATATGCCGCTAAAGTCGATAATATTAAGCGAACTCCGGTAGCTATTGTTGCAATCAACAAGGAGTTTAACATGAATCTAGGAATCATAGAATGAAAGATGACTTCTTTAAAATTATCTAAATATGCAAAACTATCAGGTAATATCGTTGGTGGAAAAGCCCCGAATTCCCCTTCGGTTTTAAACCCCGCAAGGATTGCGTAATACAGTGGAAATGCAAGGATTAATCCAAGCATTAAACTTAATAAGGAACTTACATAGGTTCTCCACGATCGCTGTAATCTCATTCGTAAACAACCCCTCTTTTTTCATATAAAAAGTTAACAAGTAAAAATACTAATGTAAGCAAGAATGAAATAATACTTACTGTGCTACCAAGCGTATAGTTCAAACTGCGGAATCCTGATGTGTATATATAATACGTGAGTGTAGAGGTTTGGCCTAGCGGCCCCCCTTCGGTGAGAATCATGACGGGAGCAATCATGGTTAACCCTGTAACAATGTTTGTACAAGTGACAAAAAATAAAGTTGGAGTGATCATGGGTATCGTAACTTTAAACGTTTTTTTCCAATAACCCGCACCATCGATCACTGCAGCTTCACTTAAATCTTGAGGAACATTCCGGATAGCTGCAAGCAACAACAAGAAATCAAAACCCATCAAAGTCCACACGCTAATCACTACCAATGACGGGAGCGCCGTTGTCGGATCACCTAGCCAATTGATACCTGTTGAACTTCCTGTAATTCCTAATAAGTTCAATAAATAATTAACTAACCCGTTGCGAGTTAATAGATATTCAAATATTAAACAGGTGGCAGACATGGACACAGCCATTGGAATGGAATACATGAGTTGATAGACGTTAGAAAATGGCTTTTTCATCGAAGCAGTTAGCGCTAATAGTAAGGGACATATAATAGAAAGAGGAACATACATAGCCGTAAATTTTAAAGTAACAAGGATTGAGTTAACAAATTCCTTTCGGCTGAAAATATCAATGTAATTTTGCAATCCAACAAAAGCTATAATCTCTCCCCGTGCATTAACCGTGGAAAGGCTATTAATAAAAGTCTGAATAAATGGAAGATAATCAAATGCTAATATAAATGGGATGATTGGCGCTAAAAATAAATAGGCTTTTAAAGTCTGAATTCTTTTTCTTCGTTTTGCTAGCTGCGTTAGTGATGGCATTGTAGTTGTCTTCCTAGCAGTACTCGAAATAAATCCCATAAAAAAAGTCTCCTCTAGTTAGTTATTGATATCATCATAACTCTAAAAACAACTCTAAAATTGGAAGGTTCCAATTTTAGAGTTGTACTTCAGAAAATACTCCCAAACTCATGACATTGGTGCATAACGTAAGTGGAATCCAATGCATGTGATAACCCTCGCTTCGACAAGGTTCATACTACCTTATGCTTTTTACGAGTGTCAACGAGTTTACAGAAAAATGACATATTTCGAGTTTTGTATTACTTTTGTAAAAACCGCAAAATGGATTGAATCTTTCTTTTTTTTATCTTACAATAAGGATGAATTTTGGAACGTTCCAACAAAAAGGGGTATGTAGATGAGTGTGACTATATTGGATATTGCGAAAGCTGCTGGTGTCTCTAAAAGTACAGTTTCACTAGTTATTAATAATAGTGACAAGGTGAAATTAGAAACGAGACATAAAGTATGGCAAATGATTGATAAGCTTGACTACGTTCCCAATATGGCAGCACGGGCATTAACAACAAGTCAAACCAAAACGCTCGGGATGATCTTCTTGACTTCAGACGAGACATCATTGCCTTATGCAATGGACTCCGTACCTGAAACATTGCTGTATGATGTTTCATATGGCATTAATACTTATTTGAAAAATACGGATTATAGTCTACTTACGGAGCGGTTTTCAGTATCGGGCGAAGCGAAACTTCCTGAATTAATAAAGAATAAACGAGTAGACGGAGTATTTTTAATCGGCGGCTTGTATAACGATGCGTTTATTAATCTTGTACTTAAGCAGGGCATTCCTATAGTCATTATAGGAAGAAGACATGAAGGCGTTGATTCTGTTTCCGTTAACTTCAATAAAGTTGGTTATTTAGGAGCTAAATGCTTATTGGAACAAGGACATAAGCAAATCGCATTTATAAGTGGGCCTTCTCATAGTTTGACGTCACGAGATAAACAACATGGCTTTGCATCAGCTGTTGCAGATCAAGGTGTTAACATGGAGCAAATTCATTTCCTGCATTCGTCGTATACGGTATTGGGTGGATATCAAGCTATGAAACAAATGTGGAATGATGGAGTTAGACCAACTGCCATTTTTGGTGGCAGCGACGGGATTACCGCAGGAATTATTCGATTTCTATACGAACAAGGAATCTCTGTACCTAAGGATATTTCAATCATTAGTTATGAAGAATCGGTACTCTCCACACACGCTCCATTTTTAATAACTGTCATTGATGGACATAAAATGCAACTTGGTGAAATGGCATGCATGACGATGATGAGTCGAATCAACAAGCAAAGTGCACAAGAGGTAACATTAATTATCGAACCATCCATTATTATACGGGATTCAGTTCAACCCATAAATGAATAGAAATATGATTCTTTTAAGGAGGTGATGTTACAGATACGAAAAGTAATGTACGATGCGTAAGGAAAAAATCCAATTTCATATGATAAAACTTCGACGAATTAATAAATTCCTCACTATAATCTTAATCATCTTGGAGGATAAAAATATGCGCTTAGCAACTATGACCACTCTTTTTCGAGAAAAAAGAGGTACTGATGACCAGATTAGTTACATTGAATCGATTCAAAGATGCAAAGAAACAGGTTTCTTTGTACTGGATTTCAATATGTGCGCAATGATTCATAATAAAACCGAATTAAATGGTCCTAATTGGGAAGCAGAGTTGCAGAAAATTAAAGTTGCCGCTCAAGAGTATGGTGTTGAATTCGTACAATCTCATCTACCCTACTTACCTGGCAATAAGCCGTATCCAGCGGGATCTGAGAAAGAAGCATTTTTTACTGAAATCACTCGCCGTTCTCTTATAGCAAGTTCTGTGCTAGGTGTAAAAGCTGCTGTTGTTCATCCATTAACAGAAGATGTGGCACAAGAGCATAGCGAAGAAGCGAACTTAAAGTTGAACCATCAGTTCTACGATTCTATCGTAGAAGAAGCTGTGAAATTAAATGTAAATATTGCCTTTGAAAATATGGTGGATAAGGATAACAAACGACGTTTTGGTTCAATTGCAGAGGAGCTCATCACATTAGTTGATTCTTTCAAAGATCCACATGTTGGTGTTTGTTGGGATATTGGACATGCCAACCGCATGTATAAGAGCCAGGTTCGTCCACTTCGTCTTCTAGGTAATAGAATTATTGCTCTTCATGTAGATGATAATCATGGCTTGACGGATGATCACTTATTGCCTTTCTTAGGGAATGTTGATTGGGAAACGATCATGCCGTTGCTTACAGAGATTGGGTATAAGGGTGATTTCGTTTATGAAATCAAAAGTAATAATTTCATGCCGGATGAACTCAAAAATGTGACGGCTAAATTTTGCTATGAGGTAGGGGAATATTTGCTTGCACTAGCGGAATCACCGACATCTAGAGAGGTAAAGTAGTCTTATGAGATTAGTGACATCTACTAATTTGTTCGGCAAAGGCCGAGGCGGACGCTCACATACACCCTATATCGAATCTATTAAACGCTGCAGACAGGCCGGATTTACAGTGTTAGATTTTAGTTTTGTCGAATTTTTCTTTACTAGAACAGAGCTCTGGGAAGATGATTGGCAAAATAAAATTTACGAGATCCGAAATGAAGCAGAACGACTTGGTGTTACGTTCTCACAATCACATTTACCCTATAACCCAGGCTATATGCCAAGTTGGAACAATGAAGAAGAGCGACTTTTATACGGAAAACATATGGAACGAAGTATACTTGCAAGCAGTATGTTAGGCGTTTCTTGGGCAATTGTCCATCCATTTACTGAGCGCGAGAAATCCGAACATGACGAGGAAGCAAGTATAGCATTTAACCATGAATTTTACGGTGATGCTATTGATCTAGCGCTTAACAACGGCGTAGGGTTTGCTTTTGAAAATATGATTGAGTATCCCCAGCATCGTAAATTTTCTGCACGTGCCGAAGATTTAGTAGCATTAGTTGATTCTTTCAACGATAAGCGAATCGGCGCATGTTGGGATTTCGGTCATGGCCACCGTATGTATCGAGATTTATCTCGCCCGGTGAAAGTTTTAGGAAGTCACTTAGTTGCACTTCATGTGAATGATAATACGGCAATATCTGATCAACACTTTGTGCCGTTTATGGGGACTGTCAACTGGGAGGAAGCTATAGATGCGTTATGGAACATTGGTTACACTGGTGATTTCACCTATGAGATTTATGGGTTAACCAAGCAAATGCCTGAGGAATTAAAAGATACAGCAGCTCGTTTTGCTTATCAAATTGGCCAATATTGCGTTGATAGATTTCATGCTAATGCAGAGAAATAATCATTAGACGTACTGCTAGTACGGATGGTACAACCTTTGAATAAATCATCTATTAATGAGGAGTGTAATACGATATGAATAAAATGTTGCCTAAATTTTTAGGGATTATATTAGGTATCTCTCTATTAGCGGGATGTTCATCAGCAGCTACTACCAATACAGCGAATACTACAAGTCCAACAAACTCCACAAATCCCTCATCTGGGGGATCTCAAACCTCTTCTGTCGTACCAACGGATGGAAATTTACTACCAAGTCAACCGACCGAAGTTACCTTTTGGCATTCAATGACCGGTAAAGCTGCAGAGAAAATTGAGGAAACTGCAAAAGAATATAATGAAACCGTCGGTAAAGAAAAAGGAATTACGGTTGCTCCAATTTTCCAAGGTGCATACGATGAAGCAGCTACGAAATTAGCAGCTATCCAGCAATCTAATTCTCAGAAGGACTTACCAGATATAATGCAATTAAGTTCTAAAGGGATTTTTGATGTGAAAAACTCAGAATATATTATACCAGTTCAAGATTTTATCGATCAAGATCCTGAAGGAATTAACTTGGATGACTTGAATCAAAATGCTTTGTATTATGCAATGTATCAAGATAAAGTACTGGGTCTTCCATTTTCCAACTCATCGATCATGCTTTATTATAATAAAGATCATTTCAGAGAAGCTGGCTTAGATCCAGAAGCACCGCCGTCCACAATTGCTGAGTTAGCGGATGCAGTAAAAGCACTTACGGTTATGAAAGATAATCAAGTTACGCGTTACGGCATGGGTGCTAAATTACGTTTCTTCCTACTGGGAACATGGATTCCAATGCAAGGCGATGATAATTATATTTTCAATAACAACGATGGACGTCTAGATACACCGACTGAAATTGCAATGACTACGGATGGCACACTCGAAACGATATTAACGGAATGGGAGAAAGTCCTTGCTACTGGTGGTGTAGAATACACGGATGCCTCACCAATGAAAGGGTTCACGTCTGAGCTTTATTCCATTATGCCAGCAGCCACTTCATCTTTGGGCAGCATAAAAAAAGATATCATTGAAGCTGGATTATTTGATGTAGGGGTAACAGAATTGCCACGTGTTAACGAAGAGAGCACCACGGGTACGGGTATTGGTGGTTCAGCTGTTTATCTATTTGATCGAGACAACCAAGACTCCCTTCTCGGTGCCTGGGATTATTTGAGATATTTAGCTACACCTGAAGTATCTGCAGATTGGTTTATGACCACTGGGTACTATCCAATGAATACGAAAGCAATGGAACTCGAAGAAACTAAACAATTTGTAGAACAAAATCCGCAATATAAGATCATCCAAACGATTGTCGATCATTCCAAAGAGCATAAAAGATATTTAGAACCATGGGTTCCTTCATTCACAGATATGGACCAAATGATACAAGATGAAATTATTAGATTCAGCGGTGGCAGTCAAGATCTGCAAACGACCATTTCTAATATTGATACATCGGGGAATCAATTACTCCAAGATTGGCATAATGCTAATCCGTAAGGAAGTATAGTGTCAACTATAATGAGGTTTCTCTAACGAACAAAGCCTATCCAAGACCCAAAAAGTCTTGGATGGGCTTTTCTTTGCCTGCCCCTCGATACACGCTCCTACTATAGATTTTGTTGTAATTATGACATGGTAACTCCTCAATCTATTTTCTTAACTATTGATACAGCCATATGCCTGAAATCGTCATTACCGCCGGCAGTGCAGTTTCATTCACCGCTACATTGTCATACCAGCCGCCTACGGCAAGGTTGAGCACTAGATAAAAGGACTCGTCAAAGGGCATAACGCCCGGCTGTAGGCGGCGCTCGGCATAGCAATGCCCATCTACCAACCAGCGGATGGAGCTGGCATCCCATTCCAGCGCATAATCATGGAATTCGTTAATCGTACCGGTATCAAACTGGTAGGAAAACTCATCAGTGCTTTTACTTGCCCAGTCCTTCCCGTAATGCAGCGTGCCGAATATATGCTGGGGCAGGCGGCCTTTGGCTTCCATAATATCTATCTCACCAGAAGCGGGCCAAGGGCCATAAGCCTCTTCCTGCGGAAGCATCCAGATGGCAGGCCATAACCCTTGTCCTACCGGTAACTTTGCGCGCACGATTAGCTTACCATAGCAAAAAGACAGATGGTCCTTGGTGTCCAAGAGGGCGGATGTATATGCAAAGCATCGTCCGTCCGCTTCTTCGGTGGTTTCGCGGCGCGCGCATAGGTTTAAGCCAAATTCATCGATATACAGGTTATTAGAATGACCCGTATAAAACTGCTGTTCACCGTTCCCCCAACCCGGTTGTATGACTTTTCCATTGCTATCAACCAAGTCGTTGCCAAGGCGAATGTTCCATGCATTCAAATTGGCGTTTCTATCTAAAAAGTCCTGCTGCCATATAAGCTTATTCATCCCTTCCACACTCCTTTCATCTATTCACAGCATACTTAATTTTAGCGTTGGGTCAAACAAATCTAAAAAAATGGGATAGGGACAATAATCATGGCCTTTTTTTTATGTAAGCATTTTCATATGATGGAAAGGAAGGGGGCAGAAAATGTGTTCCAATACAAAACAGGACAAATGAAAATGTTTTTAAAACAATGGCAATTGCAAAGTATGGTAATCCCTGGAATCATCTGGATGTTTATCTTTTGTTATATCCCTATGCTTTGGCTAATTATTGGATTTATGGACTATAGTATTGCCAAACCCATGCTGGAATCACCCTTTGTAGGGCTGAAACACTTCCAGGATTTCATTACGGATGAACGTTTCTGGCGCTCTATCCGCAATACTCTAGGGATGAGTAGCATCAAGTTGATATTGGGATTTCCAATTCCTATTTTCTTTGCCCTGATGCTCAATGAAATACGGAGTATTCGATTTAAGCGTACGGTACAAACCATTTCGTACCTACCACATTTTATTGCATGGACCATTTTTGGCGGTATTATGCTCAACTGGCTGGGCGAGGGCGGTGTGATCAACCAATTGATGATGGCACTGGGGATTCAAGAGCGTGAAATTCTATTTAATAGCGACCCTAAGTATTTTTGGTGGATTACCTATTTCTCCGATACGCTCAAAGAAACCGGCTGGGGTGCCATCATCTATATAGCTGCAATTTCTGGTATTGATCCGGGGCTATACGAAGCGGCGGAGTTGGATGGCGCAAACCGCTGGCAGCGCATGTGGCATATCACCATTCAGAGCATACGCCCTACCATCGCAATTTTGTTTATCCTCGCTGTTGCAGGAATATTGGGCAGTAACTTTGAACAGATCTTTATGTTGAAGAACAACATGAATATGAAGATGGCTGAAAGTCTGGATTTATATATTTATAACATGGGCTTAGTGTCTGGGCGCCATTCCTTTTCAACGGCCGTGCTGTTTGCCCGCTCTATTGTAGCGCTAGCGCTGTTATTCTTGGCTAATTTCACATCAAAGAAACTAACTGGCGATAGTATCTTTTGAAATATAAGAAAGTATAAGTTTCACTTGATTGGGAGGGCAGATACATGAACAAACGCAAAAGGTTTCGGCGTATCGGAGTATTTGATGTCTGCAATACCGTGCTGATGCTGGCTGTTTGCTTTTTAACGCTGTACCCGATGTGGTTTGTATTCGTAAACTCACTCAATGCACCACAGCATGCAATACTAGGTACGGTTAACTGGTTTCCAAAGGCTATATCGTTCGATAGCTACAATGTCGTGTTTAATGATAAAAGTTTGATGAAAGGTTTTGTCATCACGACAATGCGTACGGTGATAGGGACAGTGGTGCATGTGTTGTTTACCGCAATTGTGGCTTACGGAATGAGTAAGTCCAACCTCATTGGCCGCAAGGTGTATATGAAAATTGCCTTGATTACGATGCTGTTTTCAGGTGGACTGATTCCCACGTTTATTCTAATGACTAAGCTGGGCCTATACGATAGCTTTTGGGTATTTATCATTCCTGCCATGTACACTTTTTTCAATATGGTTATTTTTATGAGCTTTTTTCGTACGATTCCCGATAGCCTGGAGGAATCTGCGAAGGTCGATGGAGCTTCGGATTATGGCGTCCTATTCAGAATTGTACTACCGAACAGCATGGCAGTCATTGCGACCATAGCGCTTTTCTCAGCCGTATATCATTGGAACGATTATTATCAGGGCGTGATATATATCTACACACAGGATAAGATGCCGCTACAAACCATGCTATACAAAATCATTGCAGAGAACTCCATGTCTTTCATGCAACAGCAAGCTATGGCTCAGTTTGGCGCGAAGCTTCCAGGTAATTCGATTAAGTTTGCATCTATGATGGTGGCTACATTCCCTATTCTAGTGTTTTATCCCTTTATTCAGCGTTATCTGGTCAAGGGTGTGATGATTGGCGCGATAAAAGGGTAAGTGTCATATGTCTATCTACCGCGTTGTGTAGAGAGATATATGATCTAAATATTTAAAATAAAACGGTATTAGGAAAGGTTGATGATGTAATGAAACATAATTACATGAAGCAATGGATAACCCTAGTTGTAGTAGTAATCCTGATGATGGCAATAACAGCATGTACCAAGTCTGCGGAAATTGAAAGTACGCCGCCGCCTATTGATACGCAACAGTCCGAGACCCCGCCAAGCGAATCAACGCTGAACCCCGATGAAGCTGCATGGAAGCTGGATACTAGCCCTGTAGACTTAACATGGTTTGTAGGTGCATCCTGGTATGGGCACAGCTGGGGAGAAAACTTAACATCCAAGTATGTGACGGAGAAAACAGGCGTTAAAGTCAAACTAGAGGTACCCTCTGGCGAAGCTAACGAGCAAATGACATTGATGATGACCTCTGGTAAGCTACCAGACTTGATTACTATGGGCTCATGGGAAAATGCTGTCAAAAAACTATGGGAAGGCGACCATGTATATGCCCTAAATGAATTGGCAGAGCAGTATGACCCCTACTTCTTCAAGGTGGCGGGTGACGGCACACTGAAGTGGTATCGCCAAGACAATGGTAATACGTATGGTGTGCCGAATGATTCATACAGCCCTAACCTGATGCATGAAACCGGTATGACTGCTGCGAACCAAACCTTTTTGGTGAGAAAAGACTTGTATGAAGATATGGGCAGCCCGGACTTGACTACCCCAGAAGGCTTCCTAAATGCACTGCAATTGCTAAAGGATCAATATTCCAAGTATAAGGACCAGCCGATTAGCCCATTATTTGCACAAGGGAATGTACCTTATGGGATGAGCGAGTACCTGCAAAACTTACTAGCTGTTCCGTCTGAACAAGACGGTAAAGTATACGATCGTATTACCGATCCGGATTATATTACTTGGCTGAAAACATTCCGTACTGCTTATGAGCGGGGGCTAATTAATGTAGATTTTCTGGTCGATTCTGACACTCAAGTAGAAGAGAAAACAAACAACGCCCGTTATTTCATGATGATTCGCGAATGGACGGGAATGACAGCTGTTAATCCTATGCTGGCTGCCGGTGCCAACCCGGATTCTTACTACATCGCAGTCGATGGACCGCAGAACAGCAAGGGCGACAACGCCAAACTGTTCCCAGGCAATATGGATGGCTGGATGGTAACTATGATTAGCAAATCTAACAAAAACCCTGAGCGTGCTATTCGCTTTTTGACATATTTGGCTAGCGAAGAAGGCCAAAGAGATTTATTCCTTGGCAAGGAAGGCGAAACGTGGGAAATGGTAGATGGCATGCCGCAGTTGAAAGCTGAAATGGTACAATTACTCGAAACCGACGTTGAGAAGATGGAAAAGGAATACGGCATCATGGATACCTACTGGATGATGAGAAATCCCGTCATTATTAACCAGTGGAGACCGGAGAAGGCTCCTGTCATTAAGCAAATGGAGGACTTTGCTAACGGTCAGGCCGATATTGACAGCGGCATTTACAAGGGCTTAGATCCACAGGGCGATTCTGACGTGGCAGTAGCCTGGGCGCGTATCTCCCAAAATTGGGAGGAAGTGTTGCCTGAGCTTATTACCGCCAAGGATGAAGCTGCCTTTGACAAAGTATTTGGCAATTTCCTTGCACGCCGCGTGAGTTACGGCTTTGACGATGTGATGGAATACAGACAGGCCGAACTGGATGTACGAAAGGCAAAAATGGCGGAGTAACAAAGACCTTATTATTATGACTGCCGGTCACCGAAATGGTGGCCGGTATTCCCTATTTTAGTGGTGTCAATAGCGCTTAGCTATCTCCCCCCCGAGGTTGTAATATATGGTATATTACATGTGATGGGGAGGGTACTTATAATGAAGTATCTGCTTAATAAAATGAGAAAGATTTACCGCAATTCCCGCATATCTCAAAAGCTGTTTCTAGCCTTTAGCTTAGTGATTGTCATCCCTGCTATTGCAGTATCCTTTTTGTTTATCCGGATTCAGGAAACCCAACTATACAAGGATGCTATGGCCACTGGCAGCAGCCATGTTTCACGGTTAAACGAACAGCTGCGTAGCAGAATGAATACAATTGAAAACGCTTCCTCCACCGCACTGACTCAAAAGGCATTTGTGGATTTTATTCACTCTGATATGCGTGAGGATGGCCTGCGTCTGGTGAAATTTAGGCAAAATCAATTTGAGCAGATGCATAATATTATCCAAAGCCATGAGATGATAAGCGAGCTCAGCTTTTATGTCGATAACCCGAATCTATATGAAATCTGGCCCGAAATTTATCATTATGACAAGTTTTGGCCGCAGGATTACTGGATGACACTTCGGGATGAAGGCGGTGCGGCATACCGTATATTTGCTTTGAAGGATGGTGAGCATACGCTATCCTACTACCGACTGGTACGGCTTCAAGGTCAGCAGCACAAACGCCCCAGTATTATGGAAATCCGCGCACCGCACAGCGTGTTTTTCAGCGACCTGTTGGAGGAGACCCGAGGAGACTTCTTTTCTGTTGTGATGGACGGAAGTAATCCTTCCCAATATGTCTACAATCCCCAACATCTATTTTCTGGAAATACCGGGGAGGGGCTGGGCGAAATATTTAGCAGTATTCACGGGCAGTTAGATGTATTGCAGCAGAAGAGCCCCATTAAGGTCAAGGTAGGAGATCACACCTACTACGCGCTGTACCACTATATCGCTCCGCTGAATGCCTATGTGGTGGATATCGCCTCCCATCAGGCATTGATGAAGGGCCCACGTAGTTGGTATGTATTTGTCGTAGCGATTACATTGTGCGTGCTGCTACTGATTATGCTATTAGTGTCGCATACCACCAGGCGGATATTTCGCCGCTTGGACAGTGTGCTAACTTCTATGCGCATGGTACGAAAGGGTCAACTGGATGCGAAGATTGATACCGGTCTGGATGAAAACGAAACGGGTGACGAAATCGACGAAGTGGCCATTAATTATAACAAAATGTTGGATGAGATCACACAGCTAATGACGCAGGTGGTAGATAAGCAATTAATTGCTAAAAATGCACAACTGCACTCGCTGCATTCACAGATTAATTCACATTTTTTGTATAACGCGCTGGAATCCATCCGTATGCTGGCGGTTGTTGAGCGGCAGCCCGCTATTGCAGATGCGCTGGTGTCGTTAGGCTCGCTACTGCGCTACAGCATGAAGTGGCGCAGTGATACCGTTGCCCTTAGTGAGGAGCTCGCCAATATACAAAGCTATATCCAATTCATGAACTTTATGGAAGGGAGAGGTATCGTGTTGACGGGGGATCTTCCTCAGGAGGTGCTTCGTTATGCCATTCCTAAAATGTGCATGCAGCCCATCGTTGAAAATGCTGTTCATCACGCGGCACCCTTGGGCGGCAGTGTGCACATCCAAATCACCGTATGGGTGGAAGATGACAGCCTGCTGCTAATAGAGATTCGTGATGACGGCACAGGTGTTGACCCGCAGATGCTAATCCATTTGCAGGCTGTGCTACGTGGCGAATCGGATATGCCGATCGTTACTAGCAAAAACGGACTTGGCTTGGAAAATGTGCATAAACGCCTGCAGCTTCATTATGGTAAAGGCTGTGGTCTTTCGATTGATAGTGAACAGGGAACCTATACATGTGTAACGATACGTTTACCTTGGAAAAATGTAAATCTTGGAGGGTGGTAGGGCATGATCAACATTCTAATTGTGGACGATCAAAAGCACATACGCGATGGCCTGCAGGCTATGTTGCGCCAATTCCCTCTGCAGCTTGACAATATTTACTGTACTGCTAATGGGATTGAGGCGTTACAAATATTGCGACAGCATAGCATCCATCTGGTCATTACTGATATCAAGATGCCGGATATGGATGGACTTACGCTAATGGCGCAGACCAAAGAGGAACGTATCAAGGTAGATTTTCTGATTATTAGCGGGTATAGTGATTTTTCTTATGCGCAACAAGCCATTGGACTTGGGGCAAAGGGCTACTTACTCAAGCCTGTGAGGCAAGACGATCTGCAAACTGCGGTAGAGCATGTATGGCATGAGATAAGAACAAGGCAGGAGCTCTCGCGCAATATGAAGCATTTATCGCGCCGCGCTCGGGAGACAGATCGCAAAGAGCTGTGCATGTTTATGCAGGGTGCGGTAAACGATGAGGCGTGGGTCCTCCAGACCCAGCAGCAAAATCCAGAGCTGTGGCGTAACTATCGCCTGTGTCTACTACGGGAGGAACTATGGATTAACCAACCGGGGGCAAGCAGTGCCCATAGCATGGAATCCATTGCCTACAGCGTATATGGCAGGCGGGGATGTATATGCCTGCAACACGGTCCGCACCTGATTCTTGCCGTTAGTGCAGCCGTAGATGTGAGTGCTTTGCCCGCTGCACTCAAGGCAGGACAGATTAATGCCATCACTGCTATGACCGACACACAGCAAGGATTAAAGGGTTTGCCGGGTAGCTATACACAAGTGTTGGAGCTATATCACCACAGCTACCTGTTTCCAGATAAGCGCTACATCCTGCCCAATCATATTGAGCGGCTGGAGCAGCAGTGGCAACTTCCCCATGAAGAGTTATATGCCCTGTTCCAGTTAATTGGCGCTAAAAACAGTAGCACAATCACTCAAGGAATTTCCATGATGTTTCACAAAGATGTGCTGCAACGCTATCATATCCGTTACACACAGCAGTTATGTCGCGCCACGGTACAGATGCTGGAGGAATATGAGCGTGTTATCCGCCCCTACATGGGGGAAGAGGCGCTGGATATTGAATGTTTACGTAATCCTTTCGATTATCCGGGCATTCGCGATTATATTCAGGCGCTACAACAGCAGCTGCTTCGGCTTAACCAGTTTTATTATGAATATAAGTGTAGTTATCGCAACACGCAGGACTTGAACGAGGCGATCCGCTATATACACGAAAGTTATCATAAGCCGCTAGACTTGGCGATGGTATCCAACCATGTGTCACTTAATTATGCCTATTTCTCAAACCTGTTTAAGAAGAATATTGGCAAAGGCTTCGCAGAATACCTGCGTGATGTTCGCCTGGATAAAGCCCGGCGGCTACTGGCCGAAACCGAACATAAAATCGTCGAAGTGGCTGCCATGGTAGGGTATGAAAGTTACAAAAGCTTTACACGGGCATTTCGAGATGTGATGGATATGCAACCTACAGAGTACCGGCGGCTGATGCGGCGGAAATATGAAAGGGAGGGGAAATACCATGACACAGTGCTATGAATTAGTCGATATCGTTGCTATTGGACCTTCCTTCGCATCAAAACCTAAAGAAATGGGACATAACAAAAACAAATGTACCTTTTCATCTGATTACTATATTCGATAGAATAAAGGTATCCATAATTGTAAGCGGTTTCCTGGATGCATACAGAGAATCGTTCACATAAAAATGGCGAAAACATTATTTTATTGAGGGAGGGAAATTTATGAACTCGAAGCGTATTCAAACTACGGAGAAATGGTTTAAGCAAAGGGTGTTGAGTTTGGTCTTGGTAGTAGTGATGTTGGCTAGCACGGGCCTATTGCCAACATCGAAGGTTCAAGCCATTGAGGCAGCAGCGAGCACAGTTACCTCTATGGCTTACTTTTCAGCAGCAGATGGGCCTGTCATTTCCAAATCAGGTGTTGGTCAAGCTAGCTACGGTTTCGTCATGCCTGTATTCAACGGTGGCTCCGCCACCTGGAATGATGTTTCCAATGACTTAGGTGTAAACGTTAAAGTCAGTGGTAACTGGATCGACATTGACAGTGCTGGCGGCTATATCTACAACCAAAACTGGGGGCACTGGAGCGACGGAGGTATGAATGGCTATTGGTTCACCCTCTCCGCAACGACAGAGATTCAGTTATTCTCCAAGGCAAATGGAGTTACACTTGAATATACACTTCTATTTCAAAACGTAAACAAAACAACGGTCACTACTATGACACCTACGCAAGGTCCGCAGATTGCAGCAGGTTTTACAGGCGGTGCAGGCTTTACGTATCCTATATTCAACAATAATCCTGCCATAATCTATGACGCCGTGGCTGATGATTTGAAGGTATATGTGAAACCTGTAAACAGCAATACATGGATTGATATTGACAATAATGCAGCTAGCGGCTGGATCTATGATAGCAACTTCGGCCAATTCACCGAAGGAGGCGGTGGTTACTGGTTTACAGTAACGGAGTCCATCAACGTAAAATTAGAATCGAAGACCTCATTGGTCAACGTAATTTATACGATCACCTTTAATGAACCTGTAAGAAATTCTTATGTCATTACTCCCTTTGATGGAACGACCTTAACAGCAGATGTCAAAGGCAGCATAGGGGTACCACTGCCTAAGATAGATGGGGGAGCACCAATAGGCACGGAGCTTGGAAACTTCGTATACCAGATTAACATTAATGGTCAATGGATAGATATGGGGGACTCCAGTCAAAGCGGATTTGCATACTCCGGCAATGGTTACAATAACATGTCAGATGCCAATCAGTGGGGATATTGGGCCGATCATATCTATGGGCTCTGGTTCCAGCCAATTCAGGTGGATATGCAGATACGTATCGGCTATCCATTAAATGGGCAGGCAGGTGGAAGTGTCGGCAATAATCTTGTCTACTATACATTTATCGGAAACCCAAATGCTCCTCGTCCAGATGTATCCGATCATGAGGATATTGCAATCGGAACACCGAGTGACCCGACTATTGCGGGAATGAATCATATTTGGCAGGATGAATTTAATGGAACAGAGCTCGATACGAGCAAATGGAACTATGAACAAGGTTATTATATCAGTAATGATCCCCATAGCTGGGGTTGGGGCAATGCAGAGTTGCAGCATTATACTGACAGTGCTCAAAATGTATTTGTACAGGACGGAAAGTTGAATATCAGGGCGTTGAACGATTCAAAATCCTTTCCGCAGGATCCAAGTCGGTACGCACAATATTCCTCCGGTAAAGTTAACACCAAGGATCATATTTCCTTCCAGCACGGCAGAGTAGACATTCGTGCAAAGCTGCCTACAGGCAATGGCGTCTGGCCGGCACTTTGGATGCTTCCAGAAGCTTCTGTTTATGGTGCATGGGCAGCATCCGGCGAAATTGATATTATGGAAGCGAAGGGACGGTTGCCAGGCACGACTAGCGGTGCCGTACACTTCGGTGGACAATGGCCAGTGAACAGATATATTGCCGGCGAATATCACTTCCCTGAAGGGCAGACCTTTGCAAATGATTATCATGTGTATTCCATGATCTGGGAAGAGGATAATATCAAATGGTATGTGGATGGGAAGTTTTTCTTCAAAGTAAGCAGAGATCAATGGTATTCCGTAGCTGCCCCGAACAATCCGAATGCACCTTTCGATCAGCCTTTCTACATTATTATGAATTTGGCTATTGGCGGGCACTTTGATGGCGGTCTGATCCCAGATCCAGCCGATATCCCTGCAACGATGCAGGTGGATTATGTGCGTGTGTATAAAGAAAGTGACGGAAATTCTGAAAACGTGTCTGTTACCGGTATAAGTCTAAATCAGACCAATGCACAGTTGGAAGTAGGACAGAATGTACAGTTAAATGCCAATATAGCACCTTCTAATGCAACGAATAAGCAGGTAACTTGGGCCGTTTCGAATTCCGGTGTCGCTTCCGTGAATCAGTCAGGTGCGGTGACGGGATTCGCTCCAGGCACGACAACAGTTACGGCGACAACAGTTGATGGCAATAAAGTAGCCTCCTGCACCATCACTGTGCTACCGGAGGCCTCCACCGTTGTAATCATCGGTGATGCAGTGCGCGGCCTGAAGAAAATAGGTGATGATGTACTATTTTATGTAAACGGTGCAACTTTTGCGGATTTGCACTATAAGTTAAATGATGGTGGGCAGTTAAACGTAGCCATGACACCAACGGGGAATGGTAACTATACCTATCCCGTAAATAATCTGCAATATGGGGATACCCTTGAGTACTTCTTTACTTATAATCCGGGGCAAGGGGCACTGGACACCTCGCCGCTCACGTATATCCATGGGGTAACTCAAGGAACAGCAGAGTAGACCGGGTAACGCTAGCCAGACTTTAGGAAATATAATATGACTTATAATAGGCGAGGGAGAAGATTTACATCTTCCCTCTCGCCTATCTTATTGTTTCACTCATGCTGAACTTTTGTGCGGAGAAACCATCCTAACTCCCCTTAGAAATAAATGAGTACATATGAATCCCCTTTTTAAAGCTAGACCTCCGTAAACGACCTTAGCATCTGTCGTGTAGTAAATGGTCGCCCCTAGAGTGACTTAATTAAAGAATATAACAGCATTTTTTAGTAAAATATAAGCTATGTTCTTATCTGATTTCCAAATTAATCGCGAATTATTTAGTGCATATGCACAACAATATTCATTAGAATATCAATTGTTATAAGTTCATAATGCAAATATAATGAAAACGTATTCAAGTTAGTGGAGCAGGACGACCTTAAAGGAGTAATAGAAAGATTCACCACAATACATGTAGATAGATGCAAATCAAAAAAAGATACTATGTGAATAAATTTACAAGATCTGTGGTGATTACTCATATTGGCTCAATGGGGTCTACAAAATTCAAAAAGTCAAGATCACCCTGAGGAGGATTTAAGATGACAGCAGCAATGGATATTACTTGGATTGGCGCTTTAGCAGGCCTAGCACTGGCCATTATATTGATTTTGTTTAAATTGGCACCCACTTATGCATTGATTCTGGGCGCCATTATTGGAGGTTTTATTGGTGGGGCGAATTTCTCAGAAGTAATCAGCATCCTGATTTCTGGAACACAAAGTGTTCAAGGTACAGTTATTCGTATTATCGCTGCAGGTGTTTTTGCTGGCGTGATGATGGAGTCTGGATCAGCGGGAACCATTGCGAAAGTGATTGTTGATAAACTCGGTGGAACGAAAGCCATGTTGTCGCTTGCATTGGCTACCATGGTTATTACTGCAGTAGGAGTATTCATTCCTGTTGCCGTATTGATTGTTGCACCAATCGCGTTGTCTGTTGGCCACAAAATGGGATATTCCAAGATTGCTTTGCTAGTGGCTCTATCTGGCGGAGGTAAAGCGGGTAACATTATTTCACCTAACCCGAATACCATTGCAGCAGCAGGGGGATTCAATCTCGATGTTAACCAGGTCATGCTTGGAGGATTAGTACCTGCTCTGTTCGGGTTAGCAGTTGCGGTTATAATCGCATCCTTAATTAAGTATAAAGGCACTAAAGTAACGGATTTGGAAGCCGCCGAATTGGAAAAGACCAGCTCCATGAATCTACCACCTTTATCTAAAGCTCTAGTAGCTCCAATCATCGCTATTGTTCTTTTGATGATTAGCCCGATTGGTTCGATCTTAGGTGTTGATTTCCTTGAAGCACTTAAAATTGACTCCTTATTTATCCTACCATTTGCCGGTGTAGTTGGCTCCTTGGCATTGGGTAAGGCAAAAGAAATAGTGAATTATTGTACGGCTGGTTTAAATCGAATGACACCAACGATTTTGATCATTATAGGCGCTGGTGCCATTGGCGGATTGATTACAGCATCAACCCTGCCTGCAGAAGTTGTTGCTCTTGTACAATCATCGGGTATTTCTGGAATTTTCCTTGCACCAATAGCAGGCATATTAATGGCAGGAGCAACAGCATCCACTTCAACAGGTGCTATTTTGGCCACGGGTTCATTCTCAAGTGCGATATTAAATACAGGTGTGGCTCCTCTATCAGCTGCAGTTATGACCCATGCCGGTGCTACGGTAATCGACCACTTGCCACACGGAACCTACTTCCACGTTTCTCGTAATGCCATGGGCATGAACATGAAGGATAGAATGAAGGTTGTCTTGTTTGAAAGTATGGTCGGCATAACGATGACTATAGTAGCAGTAGTTCTATTCGGATTTATCTTATAAAAGGAATGGGGAATCATTTATGGGTAAAATATTTATGTTAGCACCTGATTCGTTCAAAGAAAGCATGACGGCAAAAGAAGTATGCGAAGCCATGGAAATTGGTATAAAAAGGGCTATTCCAGATGCAGAATGCATTCATGTACCTATGGCTGATGGCGGTGAAGGCACGGTTCAGTCATTGGTAGATGCAACAGGCGGCACCTTGATACAAAAAGAAGTGACCGGGCCTCTTGGTACACCGGTTCTCGCTCATTATGGAATACTTGGAGACGGCAAAACAGGCGTGATTGAAATGGCATCTGCCAGTGGAATTCATCATGTTACGAAGGAAACCAAAAACCCTTTAATTACGACGACCATAGGAACAGGTGAATTAATTAAGGAGTGTATTGAAAAGGGCATTACGGATATCATTCTAGGCATTGGCGGAAGTGCTACGAATGATGGTGGGGCCGGAATGGCAACAGCATTGGGGTTTAAATTCCTCGATAAACAAGGGAATGAGTTGCAGCTTGGCGGCGGATACCTGGGTGAGTTGGATAAGATCGATGTTACTGATGTGCTTCCGCAATTAAAAAATATTAACATCTTGGTAGCATCGGATGTAACCAATCCATTGTGCGGGGAACGAGGCGCATCTGTTGTGTTTGGTCCGCAAAAGGGTGCTACACCTGAGATGGTTACATTCTTAGATGAGAATCTAAGGCACTACAGCAATGTTATTAAACAACAACTTGGACTCGATATTGTAGATGTACCCGGTGCAGGTGGTGCAGGTGGCCTTGGTGGCGGACTGATCGCTTTCACCAACTCTACAATGAAAAAGGGAATTGAAATTGTTATCGAGTATACAGGTTTGAAAGAAAAACTGCAACATGTGGATTACTGCTTTACAGGAGAAGGGGGTATCGACTTTCAGACGAAGTTCGGTAAAGCACCTTTCGGAGTTGCTCAGGCAGCTAAGAGTATTAACAGCAGTATGAAAGTGATTGCTATTGCGGGATATGTGGGCGTGGATGTGGAAACATTGTATGATGAAGGGTTTGATGCTATCTTCGGGATTGTTCCGGGAGCAGCAGATATTGATACCCTCCTTACGCAAGGCAAAGAGAATGTTGCCCGTACATCTGAAAGCATTGCCAGATTGTTAAAATAACATCAAAGAGGGTGGCCTACAGTTGTGGACACCCTCGTTATTTTATCCGATGAATCAGCATAAAGGTGAGTTCCATGAGCTCCAAAATATTTTTGGGATCTTTGCCTGTAAGGGTATAAATCTTGTTTATCCTATAGTTTAATGTATTCCTGTGGATCATAAGTCTGCTGGCAGTTTCATTGGCGTTAAGGTTACAGTTCAGGTAAATCTGGAGTGTTTTTATCAATTCATCATTTTTTTCAAGTGAATGCGCTAGTAGTTCCAATCTGGTATCATTTTTTAGTAGTTTCGACATATCGACGATGAACTCACATTTCCCATAGGAGATGGATTTTTCATTGGGATAGACCCCCTTCAAAACATGCATAGCCGCTTTGGCCTGCGAAAGTCCGTCAGAAATAGTGTCGTTCATATTACTGGTGGAAATGAAAGCATCCGGATACTGACTTCCAATGGCTTGGTGCAAAGCTTCAATCTTATCCGCTTCCTGAATGACTAAGCACAGCGAATATTTGGATATTTTAAAGAAGGATAAGCTTTCAGTTATATTCTCAGCAATCTCATTCGAAGATTCCACATAAATGATTTGCGAGGGCTTAGTTAACTGAATGCCATAGGTCAATGCCTGATGCATTAATTCTTTCGTATAGGTGGTGTCCGGGTTGATAATTAAGCCGAAAAATTCTTGCTTTAGGTTATTTTTCAGATTCTCCTTTTCCATTGCGATACTATGATCGATTAACAAAATAACAGCAGACTTTACAAGGTTTCCGAAGGGCCTCGTTTCCTTTACTTCACCGCTGATTCCTACCACTCCAACAATACTACCATTCCATTCGATCGGTAAGTTGATACCCTTCTTTACGAATTCCTCATCTTTGTTAATTTCCACGACTCTTCTTTGTTTTATGGCTTTCACTGCACCATGATGCAGCGTACCAATCCTTCCTTTATTTCCACTCCCGATGATCAATCCTGTGTGATCCATAATATTAATATTATAGGGGATATCCTTCATCATTCTATCAACAATGTTTTGGGCTTGATTATGCGTCAACTCATACATAGTTGGTTCTCCTTCATAATCGATTCTCTAAAGTGTAAGCATCAATCGACACAGCGGTTCTGGTTTAATAATTTTGTGCAAAGGAACAAAGAATTATTCGCTTGTAGCACTTACAAGCTTTATTATAAATGGATAACACAATAGAATAGCTCCTTGTAAAATTATATCAATAACTATTTTTGGGGTCTATATAATAGTAAATTGATATTTTAATCTTTAAATAATAGTGATAGACTATGATCAGGTTATAATTGATCCAGAAAAGATATATGACTATGCCGCGTGTTGGCTTAATGAGGCGCTTACATTCTTTCTGCAAAGGACGGTAAACATGAGTAACAGACAAATGAAAACAGACGTTATCTTAATTGGTGCCGGAATTATGAGTGCTACTTTGGGGTCATTGCTGAAAGAATTAGCACCGGACTGGGACATTACAGTACTAGAGAGACGTGGAAGCGCAGGCGAGGAAAGCTCTAACGAATGGAATAATGCGGGAACGGGGCATTCTTCACTGTGCGAGCTTAACTACACCGTCGAACAACCAGATGGATCCATCAATATTAGCAAAGCTATAAAAGTGAATGAAGAGTATCAGGTTTCAAAGCAGTTTTGGTCTTATCTTGTAAGCAGTAATCTGATCCGTAATCCGCGAGACTTTATCGTGCCAGTGCCTCATATGAGTTTTGTGCAAGGGGAACGAGATGTAACATTTCTACAAAGTCGTTTTGAAGCACTGTCTGATAATCCACTGTTTCAAGGGATGGAATTTTCCGATGATCCGGGTAAATTGATGGAATGGATTCCGCTTATGATGAAAGACCGGACATTGAATAAACCTATAGCAGCAACTAGAATCGAATCTGGTACGGATGTCAACTTTGGTGCCTTAACGCGTATAATGTTTGATCACTTAAAGAGTAATAACGTCGATATCAAATTCAAACAGAATGTTGACGATATTAAACGTGCTAGCGATGGCTCGTGGGAATTGAAAGTGCGGAATGTTGATAGCGGTACCATTGAGCGCCATACGGCAAAATTTGTCTTTATCGGCGGCGGGGGAGGAAGCCTACATTTGCTGCAGAAATCCGGTATCCCTGAAGGCAAAGGGGTTGGAGGCTTTCCGGTTAGCGGATTATTTATGGTATGTAAGAACCCGGATATTGTAGCGAAGCATCGTGCCAAAGTATATGGTCAGGCTGCCATTGGTGCACCTCCGATGTCTGTTCCGCATCTTGATACAAGAGTTATCGACAACAAAGAGTTGTTGTTCTTTGGACCGTTTGCCGGTTTTTCACCCAAGTTTCTAAAATACGGTTCAATGCTTGATTTGTTAACTTCCGTGAAATCGCATAATCTCGTAACGATGCTGGCGGCAGGTGTGAAGAACATTCCATTGACAACATACCTGATCAAGGAAGTGATGTTATCGAAGGAAAAGCGCATGGAAGCTTTACGGGAATTCGTCCCGAACGCGAAAAGCGAGGATTGGGAGCTAGTGCTAGCAGGTCAGCGTGTGCAAATTATTAAAGATACTGCTGCCGGCAAAGGAACGCTTCAATTTGGTACAGAAGTGATTAGTGCGGCTGATGGCTCGATCGCTGCATTACTTGGCGCTTCTCCGGGTGCTTCTACCGCCGTTTCTGTCATGCTTGAGATTATAAAAAAATGCTTTCCGCAACATATCAAAGCGTGGGAGCCAAAAATAAAAGAAATGATTCCATCTTATGGTGAGTCACTATTGGACAACCCAGAGCTTATCCGCGAAATTCATACTTCAACAGCGCAGATGCTTGGCTTAGCGGGTAAAGAAACAAGCACATCTGAATAGCCTGTATATTATAAGGAAGCATAAATTGCCGTTGTGGCAAATGTATGCTTCCTTTCGTTTCTTCAAGTACCTTTATTGGCTGACTGAAGCTATTCATTTCCTAATGTGCGCTGATGTCCAATTACTTTACTCTAAATGTACGCTGACCGAACTTCTGAACGAGAATCAGTGCAGTCGGTAAGTACACAAGGGTTAGAATCAATACGATTAACGTAAAAGTAAGAGCAGGTGCCTGTACGATAATACATAATCCGGTGGCGGCCGACACCACCATAGTAACAATGAAGAAGAAAGGATTTTTCATATTCAATTCGGTTGAATAAGGCTGAAATATATAGTACATCAACAGGTGATGGACTGAGAAAAAGACGGCTAGTGTCAGTACGCATACCCAAATCAGAAGTAACTCAAGGACAGGTGCTCCGCCTCCCACTAGCACAATGAGCGTCAACGCTGTTCCAAGCGCAGCGGAGATTGTTAGGTTAAGCCCTGTGATGCGGTATAGCCGGATGCGAAAGTGACTATTCACTGCGTTTCGATAAAAGCTATAACGTAACAGGCTGAGATCGCAATTGAAGAAGATGACGCGGCACATTGCCTCTCCTACAGAAATTAAGCTTAGAGTAAATACTAAGAAGGGTAGAACTCTGTCTAGGTTCGAAGTCATAATAGCAATCAACGGATTGCCCGTAAGTGCAAGAAGTATGCCAATAACACCCAGAGCACCGATGATCATCAATCTTTTGTACACCGGTTGTACAATTAGACTGCGATGTCTTGCGAAAAAAAGTGCATTCAGATAGACATAACCTTCCTTGTTCTTGAATTTATCAGATTGTTGAGCTACGGATGTAAAGTCGCTGTCTTTGGATCGCGCAGCGGTCTGCTGGGCTTCTGAAATCATGCGTCCAAGATCAAGTAGTGGATCATCCCGTTTCGTTGCGGCGTCAACCACCGTTCGGTAATCCTGATATCGGTACAGCTGTATGGCTGCGTAAATACCCAATGCTGCTATGACGAGCATAACCGGTACAGAAAGTAACAGCGTTCCGCTCACGGGAATCCAATCCAGAAAAAGTGGAGCATAGGCGACCGAGTAACCAATTCCAATCGTTAACCAAACAATCAAATTATTCTTGATCAGCACCTTACCGGTCTTCTCAAACCATTTTAGATGTAAATATTCGCTGAGTACTCGCCACATTGTGATAGACACGGCAAGCGACAGCGCTTGAAGGATGGTTGCTCCCAGCAATGAAGTGAAGATCAGCAACGCAGGTATGTAATAGATCAAATAAGTGCAGTATTTGTAGCTAAGAGAAACGCGCATATAGGTAGTCGGCTGCATTCGCATTAATTTTACGGCAATATACTTTTCCCTTTTCGGTTCCAATATGGAGGCACTGGATACACTCGCCACGATAAAGATTACTATCATAAATAGATGCAAAAAAAGCTGGAGTTGTTCTTCCTGATTCGTTACACCACTTAGAGCTACAGCTGGAAGATAAACGAGAAGCCCAATGTAAGCTAGTTTGGAAATAAGTCCCCATAATACACCTAGTAATATTGCTATGATGTTAACGATCTTTTTGCCGCCTAGGTTAGCATAGGCACTGTCCTTTATATGCTTGCCGATCAGCGGTAACCTCTGAGCGAAATAGATGAAGCGATTGGCAGTGGAGAACGTCCGGAGCGCCAGAAGCGTATTAAGTGTTCTCATATTGATCTTCATCCTTTAGCAAATGGATTATGCTTTGTTCAAATTCCGGACTGTGTAGCAGGTCAGAAGGTACAGAGGACAAACGTCCGTTGTTCAGCACGACAAGCTCATCGCATAAATCGGAAGCAAGCTGCAATATATGGGTTGAAAAAATAAGGATGTGATCATGCTTCATTTCACGTAGCAAGTTTTTCATTTCCAGCGCCACGATGACGTCGAAGGACGTGAGCGGCTCATCAAGCAAAATGATCGGCGGTTTCGTGATTAGAAATAGCAGCATCTGAGTTTTGTTCTTCATCCCATGGGAATAGTTTTTGATTAATCGATGTCGATCTTCTTCTGAAATGCTCATCATATCAAAGTAGTTATCTATGCTTTGACCAGGGTGCAGTTTGTCGCGATTGATATCCATGAAGAATTTAACAAATTCATAACCGGTCAGAAATTCAGGCAGTATCGGTAGCGAGTAGACAAACCCGACATCTTCTTCACGCAGTTTTCTAAAGACCCCATTATCCTCAATCATGGCGTGTCCGTCGTCGATCTTTGTTTCCCCACTCAAACAATGAAACAGCGTCGTTTTCCCCGCGCCATTTCGACCAAGCAATCCATAAATCTTACCTTTTTGAAAGGTGTATTCGATGCCCTGAAGCACCTTTTTGTCATCAAATTGTTTATTGATGTTGTTTAGACTCAGCTGCAAGTGTGTTCCCCCCCCTAATTAGATTCATAACGATGTAACACTATTTTTTAATACGTTAGGAATGGTCGAATGGTCGCAGTTTACTAATGTAAGAGCATTATAGAAGCAAAGGCTACCGATCATCGGCAGCCTTTGCTTCTAAGTGAAGTCTTTAATCTTAAAGTATTTAACAACGGTAGTGATGAGTTGGATGCCCAGAACTATTCCTATAATAGAGAGCATTCCTTTTGTAGCATGTGGCCAAACCGTTTGGACTGTTTGCAATGCATCGCTATTATTCAGTGTCAGATCGGTTTGTGCTATTTGTTGCAGGAAATGAGGATTCCATATGGATATATCCGAAAACATGAACACTGCCAGTACGAAATGGAGTAAGATCACCACAATATCAAATGCAATGAGTTTGATAGTCCATTTTCCCCAAATGATCTTCATGATATCACTGAGTATGCTTATAGCAAATACGATCCAAATGAACGGAAGAAACTCTAGGAATACTTGTTCATCAAAAATGGGTATAATCGTTCGAATACTAGCATCTCGAGAAAACCATACACCAAAAAGATTGATCGAGAAGGTCAACAGAACTAGAAAAATAATGGTAAAGGCGATACTTACAATGGGATCGGACAATTTAATTCTGACCCGCTGATCGGGTAGGGGAGGTAAATCGGATGGTGTCCATGTATTTCTACTGAGTTTTATTTTGTTAGCGCCCTTATATTCTACTAAGAAGAAGATGATCGTCACCCAGGCAAATCCTTGGAAGCAACCCGATATGATTGAACTTAGATAGCTTGTGAACTGATCTGGTATCTGAGCGGGATTTAGAACAGTCTCAATCACAAAGGCAACTGTTATAGCAATTGCGATCGCTGCGAGCGTTATCTTGAGAACGAATAGATAAGTCGGGAAGAGTTCCGGACTGACCAGATACCTCTTACTTTCCCTATATTTATCCGCCAAGTCGCTTGGGTCTCCAAGCTCCAGAAGCACTTCTTCGACGTCTACCTGGGTAGCTTCTCCACCTTGAATCCGCTCTTCAACCATATCCTCAATTAATCCTTGTAGTTCTTTCTCTATGTCTGCTCTCTGCTGTTCAGGTAATTTTTGCGTTACGGCATGAATATACCTTTTAACTACTTCCATCGTCGCTTCCTCCTCGAATTAAGCTTTCAAGGCTGACCGTCATGACTTCCCATTCCTGGCATAACTGACGGTAAACCTCCTTACCAGTAGGACTTAACAAGTAGTACTTTCGAGGTCTAGATTCATTGGTATCCCACTTGCTTTCAAGCAATTCTTGCTTCTCCAACCTGCGTAATAGAGGGTACATGGTGCCTGGATCGATGGTAATCCCCTTTTCCTCTAAAATAGAGACGAGAGAGTAACCGTATTGCGGTTCGGATAATTGACTGAGCACGCCGATAATGATCGTTCCGCGCCGCATCTCCTGTGTCAATCCATTGATTGTCTCTTTAATATCCATGAAACATCAGCTCCTGTTATTAGTATACTGTATGCCACACACTATTGTAAATAATACATTAAGAATAAATTTGGACTATATATGTAGTCTTGAAATAGGCGGTGTATGAATCGCCATAAGTGAAAAGTATGAATGTCATCATGTTGGCCCCATCCAGCAAATCCCTAGTTTCTTTCATTATTCTTTCATTGCACTCTGTTACCATTCATAACAAGAGAATATCAATATTGAAATGATGGGGGAATGAAATGAGACGATTTATGAAGTTTTTTCTTGTTACAGCGCTAGTGCTGTCAACTTTAGGAGGGAATTTGGCGGCTTCGCCTGTTGCGAATGCAGCAGCAGCAGATACGTCAGTGAAGTTCGAGGAGATTGATATGGGGTGGGCCGAGGATGCGTTCACCTTTCCTAATCGGGGAGGCATGGAGAAAGTTCAGCAGATGGAGTCGAGCTCGACGGATGATCTATTCGTCATTGCCCAGCTACCTATGGGGAACAAAAGAGACATCTTCCATTTCGGAACGGATGGCACGTATCATGGCTTACTAGTCGATCGAGATCAACTTGCTAGGGAGGTGGCTGGGGCTTCTTGGCTGGCCGGTGGCGCATTGGACTTCTATCCTGAGCAGATTGTATTCTCAGAGGAAGCAGACGGAAATTATTTATATATCATTCACAAACAAAGCGATACGGTCCGTCCGATGTTGAAGTATGATTTGGACGCAAAGACGATCGTGGATGATGAAGTCGTTATATTCTCTGAAGAGATCACATCCATTCAGAAAGTATACGATGGATTGATGTACGCAGCAGCAAATCAAATGGATAAGTATTATACCATTGACCCTACAGACGCGAATCCTAGCATCACGACAAATACGACGACCTGGGGTAAATCTATTAACAGCATTGTGAAGGAGCCCGCGGGAAGCTTTGTGGTTAAGCAAAATGCTTATGTAATGGGCAATTACAATCCAGCATTTTCTTGCGATGTAGGCTGCATCCAGCTCGACGGATGGGACTTTTCATCATTGTCCGTTTCAGCGGACGGCTCGCATGTGATGGGGGTAGCCGTACATAATAATCAGGCTAATGTGTATTTGAATGGGACGCAGCAATATGGTATCGACTTGCATGAGTATTCCGCTGAAAGTGCTATTATTGAAGTCGATAATCAAGGTACCCTATATGTTAATACGACATATGGTAGTGATATCTTAGTCTATGAGTATGATTCGTCCAGCAATACGTATAAACTAACCGGATCCATTGGGAGTGAGCGAGAGACTAGCTATACAGATGCTGATTTGAAAATCGCCCTAGCTGAGAACGGTCATGTTTTTATTTTGGATTATTATGAAGGAAGGCTGGATGAATACGATGCATCAGGTTTATATGTTCGGAGTATGCCTCGCAACTTGGGTCATCAGCTATACAATTTAGCCTATTATAATGGGCATTTGTATGCCGTTGATTTGAATCAGAATGGGGCTGTTGTCGTTATCTCTACGAATGATTTAAGCATCATTGATACGATGTGGGAAGAGGTTTATGATATTATATTTACCCCTGATGGGCAGTTATTAGTCGCACTGGAGAATGAGATTCAGCAATATTCGGTCAATCCTTCTAATAATGAGCTGACTCTGATACATACCTATCCATTCATAGGCTACAGTCTTTCTATGCATACGGACGGTGAGCATGTGACGATTGCTGATGCACACAGCGGCTGGATTCATATTATTAATTATAAAACGTATCAATCGAGCCAGTTGAAGAAGGATTATACCTATTCAATGATTTGGCTGGACTCCTCAGGGCTGATGGCTCAGAAAGACTATAATGGTGGTTGGCAAATTACCCATCCAGACTCTGGGGTACTTTATAAGGCTTCAGAAGTTAGTTACGGGGATAGTCCACTATATATTGGCGATCGGCAAATGATGTTTCCGAAAACCTATTATGATGAAGTCAAACAGGAAATACGGACAGAGCTAGTTGGTCTGCGGATCGTTGCTCCTAATCTGGAAGATGTCCCTGTGTTCTCCAATGTGCAGGATGAGCGTCAGGTCATAACAGGAACATCAGTTGTAGGGAATACGCTGGACTTGGGCATCGACTTTCCAATGAATGGAGAAATAGTGCGAAGGTTAAAAATAGATCGATCCTCCAAAACAGATATATACTTCGAGGAATACCCGCTTATTGGAATCAATTTCGCAAAGTCTCCCGGTCAGATCTATCATGCTGTGGTCGGTGGGCAAGTGGGTAAACGCCAAGCTATTCTCCAATTTAACAATATAAATAATGATTGGAAAGAAGGTACTGTTCAATTTATCTTCTTCGAAGAAACAGGCGAGATTCAAGCTCAGTTTGAGAAGCATCAGCCAAGTGATGGGGAAGAAATCAATTTAAGAGAAACGATTGATTGGAGTGAAACCAGGACTTGGCCAATACATCTAAGATCAGGAGAGACGATGCGCTTCATACCGAAGCGAGCGGAGTTTATTATACTCACTGGAGGAGAATACGTACCTGTTGTCCTAGAATCCACTCTGGGAAGACCTTTGGCACCGGATTTACAGACACCAGCCTTCGGTACGGTATTTCCTGAGGACACGCCAGAGGTTACCTTCACCTGGGATAACCCAAATGCGGATGCGGATTATGACCGAACGATCGTATTAGTGGCAACGGATCCGAAATTTAAAAATGTAGTGGAAACAAAGGAATTAACAAATGAAACGTCATTTACGATGGATACGAGTCATTTATATGCTGGGATTCCTTATTACTGGAAGGTAGTAGCTGCGAAGACGGGCGATGTAGTCTTTGACTATTCAGCGAATGGAGCCTTCAGTATAGAGAACTGGTCCGTCTCTCTAGCCATAGATGATGAGGAAGCGACATCAGCATATGGAACGTATGAAGTGTTATCCAGTGATTTGGATCAATTTATTGAAAGCGGAATTGCGGTCAGTACGTCACCGAATCCATCGGTTACAGATGCAGTCTATTCCACCGCATTGCAGAGTCCGGGGCAGCAGCGTATCGAACTAACGGGGCTGCAACCAGATACAACATACTATGCTCGCTCGTATGCAGTAACCGAATGGGACACGCGCTACAGCGGCAACATAAGCTTCACAACACTTCCTTTCGTTCATCCTGTTTCATTAGCAGGGATTTCTTTCTCTCTGACTGTTGTAGAGAATGTATATCATGCGACTATACCGTATGAGATATCGAGTACCCAAGCAACATACGACCAAACGTTAAATATCACGGATGCGAGATTGTATATGAATCAGACCGAGCTTATGTGGGAAGATAATATACCGCTTCAAGTAGGCTTGAATACATTCCGGGCTGAAATGTTGCTGGATGGAACACCTCAGATTTATACGATCAACGTCACTAGAGAGCCAGCGCGACCTAATGTGGTCCCACCGATTGGACCGTCAGGCGGGCCAACAAATACTTCAGTCAATGCACAGCAATCGGTAAAGCAGGAATATGACATTCGAGTGAATGGTGTCGGTCATAAAGCCACATTAGTCAGTGACGAATGGATCATCGCTTCAACAGCTACTGAGGAAAGCATTGTCGTTGAGATTGAGAAGCGAGCATGGGATCAATTGTTTGTTCCCCAAGGATTCGTCCAGGTGGAGCATCAAGAGGTTGTCTATCGCTTTCCGATTACAGAAATCACTACTGATTCGGTATTGAAGCAGCTTCAGGCAACGGAGCAATCGAATCTATTGTTTGTACTCTCGATGAAATGGGAGAAGGATAAGCTTGGGGAAATCGTACCTTTGGATGGGATGGAAGTGGTGAATACCCCGATATCCTTAGCTCTCCAAGTGAAGTATGAGAATCGGTCTGCTTCGATTGAACGACTCGCTAAGTTCGCGAAGCTTCGGCTTCCGGTGAAGGATGCTAACTTTACGACCGCTGTGGAATGGAGACCCAATGGCTTAGCACATATTCCAACGAGAAAAGTGCAACAAGGAAATCAATGGTTTGCTGAGATTAGCAACACAACCAATGGTATATTCACACTTGTACAGTACAAGGACTCTTTTCATGATGTAGGAGGAAATTGGTCGCAACGGATTTTGGAAGATATGGCTTCTCGTGTCATTGCCAGCGGCTTTGAGGACGGTAGCTATCAGCCGAACACTTGGGTGACCAGAGCCCAGTTTGCCGCGTTTGCTGTACGGACGTTTGGCTTTGGAGTGATGTCTTATGATCGTCGATTCGATGATGTTGCATCAACGGATTGGTATGCAGATGCTGTTGAAACAGCTGTACAATACGGAATCATCCAAGGCTATGGGGATCGTACATTCCGAGGTGAGGATTTGATCACACGGGAGCAGGCGATTGCTATGCTGACTCGGATCACGAAGATGATGGAGTTGCGAACAGAAGCATCGATAGATCACCTTCAAGAGTACGAGGATGCAGATGTGGTATCTGAATGGGCGAAGGCGGATATTAATATGGCACTTGCGCTTGGTATCATAGAGGGGCGCGGTAAAGCTAAGTTATCTCCTGATGCCTGGATGACCCGTGCGGAAATGGCTGCGATCTTCTACAGATGGTTGACTGATATCGATCGGTAGTAGAGCTATCCGCTGTAAAAGAGATCGAACTAAATAAAGCCGAAATGAGCGCTGTGATGGTGCTTGTTTCGGTTTTATTTTATTTGAAATTTGAAGGGTCTTACATTGCACGTGATAGTTTCGTATACTATATTGAGAGAATCGCGGATGAATTTATTCGTCTTCTTATGTCAAAATTAAGGGGAACTACCCCATGGATCCTACTATAGAGCTTGTTTTGATGATTGCTTCGTTGATCATGATGGGCATCATTTTATTCTTTATGTATAGGTTTAGAAGAGAACGCGGAGTAACTTACCTCATGGGCTTGATCGTATGCCGAATTATATACTCCATTGGTATCATTATGGAGAAAAGCAGCTATGAATTAATGGAAAAGCTTCTTTTTCGCAATATTCAGAATACAGCACTTAATTTTATCGTACCTTTCTTTATCCTATTCGTGTATCACTTGATTGGTCGCGACAAAATATTAAAGCCTCGATGGAAGATCATACTGTTCTCGGTATTCGCACTCTGGTCGTTACTGTCGTGGTTTGATCCCGCGCTTCATGTGATCTATCGTACGATTGAAATGTATAACGGTCATTTAGCCACGACGAGGACGATCTATTCAGTCGCTTTCTCAGTCACTTGTTACTGTGTTCTGGCTATATGTCTTTATATTCTATTACAGTATGTACGGAATATCCGTAGCGACTTTCGTAGACCAGGGATGTTGATTCTGTTTCTAAGTTCATTTCCACTTGTGCTTGAGATACTCAAATTCACGAATCCTGCGTGGTCATCCTGGTTACTTTCGCTGTCGGTTTACTGTGGAATTATCGGAACGATTATGCTGGTCATTACATTGCGGATTAAGTTCTTCTCTACCGTTCCGATTGCTAGAAATATTGTGCTTGATACGCTGCAGGAAAGTATTGTGATAGCGAATGCTTCGGGTAAGATTATCGATAGTAATAAACAGGCTTCCCAATGGTTCTCAGAGATGGGGTGTGATACTATTTACGGTCGGAATATGGTGGAGCTATTGGCGCCTTGGCCGGAATGGTATAAGCTATGCAAGTCCATGCAACAGGGGCGTGTAGAGATCGCTACCTGGGTGGATGGAGAAAGAAAGGTTTACAGCGTGAACGTATATCCGCTACGTATATTAGGTAAGCAGGGGCAGGGTAGTATTTCCCTTATGGTTGATATTACGGAGAAAGAGCGGCATCTAGAGCAGGTTGCACAGCTCAACCAGTTGAAGGATCAGTTGTTTACGATTGTGTCACATGATATTCGCAGTCCATTGGCTTTGCAATTTCAACTCGTGGAGTTGTTGGAAGAAGATAGAGAGCGTTTCGATTCTGAACATCGGGAAATCATTGAGACGTTAGGTGACCAGATTCGCAATACACTTGGAATGGCTAATAATTTGTTAGAATGGTTCCGCAGTCAGAGAGAAGACATGGCACTTCGTCCACAGTTATTGGAGTTGTCTGAGGTTGTGGAGGATTGTTGTCATATGCTACATATTAAAAGTGAGGCTAAACAGATAAGCGTGAATCACACGATTGCCTCAGGCACTCGAGTATATGCTGACCGTGAAGCACTTGGCTTAATTATCCGTAATTTATTATCCAATGCCATCAAATTTACCGGATTGGGTGGTTCAGTTCATGTGTATACCCGGGTATCAGGGGATATGATTACTATTTCCATCAGCGATAACGGAGTGGGAATGGAAGAGGAGCAGGTTCGCCAGCTATTTGCTGAGAAGCAGCTCAACTCACTGGCCGGCACTATGGGAGAAAAAGGAGCGGGACTTGGACTGATCGTCACTCGGCAGTTCGTGCAGCTAAGCGGTGGAAGTCTATGGGCGGAGAGCAGACCAGGGCAAGGAAGCGTATTTCACTTCACTATGAGAGGCGGGACAGAGTGATGAAAGTTCTCATCGTTGATGATGAGCCTGCCATGTTGTTGGCTATGAAACGATTGTTGTCGAATATCGAAGACGTGGAACTTGTCGGAAGCTTCCAAAATGCGGCAGATGTTCTAGCCTTCGTACGAGACAGCGATGTGGATCTCGCATTCTTGGACATTCAGATTGCTGCGGACGATGGATTGGAGTTGGCACGTAGCTTGCGTTCGCTTCGAAGTGATCTCGACATTGTGTTTACAACCTCCCATACGGATTTTGCTATTGAAGCCTACGATGTGTATCCATTGGACTATATGGTTAAGCCGATTTCGAGAAGGCGTCTGACGGAGACGATAACTAGAGCAGCTAATAGACGGAGTGTCTCTTCATCCGATACGGCTACCAACCTTACACTTAATAGGCTGATTGTTCGGGGAATGGGTTGCTTCGAGGCTAGTAGTAAGCAAGCGGGTGCAGTGAAATGGATGTCTAAGAAAAGCATGGAGCTATTCGGCTATCTGCTCGTTTACCGAGGCCGAAGTGTGGCCAAAATGCGAATTGTGGAAGATATCTTTCCGGGGATGCCCCTTAAGAATGCGGAAGCGTATCTCAATACCGTCGTCTATCAGCTTAGGAAAGTGTTATCGATGCATGGATTTAAGGAAATGGTCATTTCATCGCAAGAACAGTACCGTGTAGACTTGGATCAAACGGATGTCGACTTTATTCAATTCGAGCAAATGGTGAAGGGGTTATCCGAAATCAATGCAGCCAATGAAACGAAGGCCATAGAGTTGGAGAGACAGTTTTTTGGCGAGTTGTTCGAGGATAAACTTTATGTGTGGGCCATTGTAGAACATGAGCGGTTAGTGATGGTTTATCAAGCTTTTGCTAAACGTCTTGCAAATTGGCTATTAGTTCAGAAGCGGTTTAGAGAAGCGGAGCAAATTGCGAGAAGAATAGTAGCCCGTAATGAATATGAAGAAGAGTCAAATTTACTGCTGCTGAATATATTCGGAGCGATGGGAGATCGGCAGTCCTTACATAACTATTATGAGCACTATACGCAATTGATGTTTCAAGAACTTGGCCTGCGGCCTTCATCGAATTTCCACCAACTGTATGAACAATATCAGTGATCACCTCCTCATATATTGAGGGGTGTTTTTTGAAATTATCATTTGCGGAGCAACCTTTTTTATTTGGTTAATGACACTAGTATTGCATTAAAGGCCATACTTATCTAGCAAAGCTATCATAGTCAAACAGGAACTGCCATATTCTCGCCATAGCCTTTAACTGGGCCCAGCAGATCATGGAGGATACAACAAATACTAGAGCAAAGAATAAAAGCACAACGGCTTTCATGATTTGCGTCCGTTTGCTGTCTGGTTTCTTGCGAACTTTGCTGGGTAAGCCGTCCGGTCGCTTAAATAGGATCCATGTTCCTACTACGGAGCCGGTGCCCAGGATACCAAAAAGTAGAAAGGTAGCAACCCGTTCAGCTGCGTAAGCGATTAACTCTGTGCCTTCTAGACCGGGGACGAGATCCATGAACCAAGGGTAGATAGCAGCGACGAAAAGGGAGACAATAAACAACACCTGTACCGGCTTCAATATCCGGTCGAACAGTTTGGATAGTAGCCCAGGTGGGTTCTTTTTCTGTTCCCGGCGTACGCGGCGCTCGGTGTTTCTTCGTTCAATCATTGCTCGTTTGGATTTCATGGCCGCCTTGTCTCCTCTGGTCTTGGTACTTGTTTGTAATACTAAGAATAGCAGAGGGGGGCGGGCTGGACAATCAAAGAACAGGAGTAACCGCGAAGGGGTCCCTGTTCTTTACTATCTCCCTGTATTAAGGGAACTTTACATTGCGCTACGGATAATTTCCATTACTTCTTCTAATGTTGGTTTGCGCGGATTCGTTGCTGCAGTAACGTCTTTCATTGCATTTGTAGCTAATGTTTCGATGTCTTCTTCTTTTGCACCTAATTGTGTAAATCCTGTTGGAATACCAAGATCATGAGCAAGTTGTACAATTGCCGTAATTGCTAATTCAGCTGCATCACGTGTACTTAAACCTTCTATGTTCTCACCTAGATACTTAGCAATCTCAGCGAAGCGTTCTATGCGGGCAATTAAGTTAAAGCGGCAGACATGCGGGAGTAGAATGGCATTACACACACCGTGTGGAAGGTTGTAGAAACCACCGAACTGGTGGGCAATTGCGTGCACATAACCGAGTGATGCGTTATTGAAGGCCATACCTGCTAGAAATTGCGCATAGATCATTTGTTCACGAGCTTCCATATCTTGTCCATTAGCAACGGCACGTGGCAAATATTTAGGGATGAGTTCCATTGTTTTCACTGCACAAGCATCAGTGATCGGTGTCGCATTTGTAGAAACATAAGCTTCGATCGCATGTGTTAATGCATCTAAACCAGTAGCTGCTGTTAAACTAGGCGGCATACCAACCATTAATTCAGGGTCATTAATAGAAACAAGTGGTGTAACATGTGTGTCGATTATAGCCATTTTTACTTTTCTGCTCGTATCCGTAATAATGGTGAACTTAGTCATCTCACTAGCCGTACCTGCAGTTGTGTTAATTGAAATTAAGGGGACTAATGGCTTTTTAGATTTATTTACACCTTCATAGTCATGTATTCTCCCGCCGTTAGAAGCGACAAGACCAATCCCCTTTGCAGCGTCATGTGCGCTTCCACCACCTAAAGAAATAATGGAATCGCAGTTTTCAGTTTGATATGCTTCTAAGCCGTGTTCTACGTTTTTATCTGTCGGGTTTGGTTCTGCTTTAGGATAAATTGAGACCTCTAAGCCAGCCTTACGAATGATTCCCGCTATTTGTTCTGAAAGCCCTAATTTATGCAGACCATCATCTGTAACGATCAAAGGCTTTTTATAACCTAAATTTTTTAATTGTTCACCAACTTCATTGATGGCTCCTTGTCCAAATAAATTGACAGTAGGCATATTGAATTCGCTTTTTATATTTAACACATGCTTCCTCCTAAAATTAAAGTGATTATTATTATCCCATCACTCCGTTTTTATTATTCAGGACTCGAAGGGTAAAGGTGTGTCGAAACCATGCTATTTGATCTATAAAATGACATATTCAACTAAGGAACTTAATCCGCCTGTCTATAGGTCGGTAGAGGATGGAACTGGGTCTAGTAACGACTCAGCATCAATTGGGTTTTTAGCCCGTCTGCCGGAATGAGCCAGCCCTTATCATTTAAGCTGTTAATGAGTGCTGTACGGTTAATGCTGGTAATTAATAGATGGGAGATAAGAATTTTTAAAACCTAGATGGAGTTCATCAATAAACTTCTCGGTTAATCGGGATTCATAGCGATCCTTGTTATAGCAGCAATAGATGGAACGCTGGAAATGAGCATTAGGTATTTGTCGCATGAGCAAGTGTCCTCGCTTAAGCTCGTCTTGTACAGCTAGACCTGAAATAAAGGCAATATGTCGGCCCCGTTGCACGGTCTGCTTGATGGCTTCGATCGAATCTAGCTCGATCGGACCAATGAGGCCAACCCGGTGATCGTTCAGCCACCTCGTTGTCATTTCCCTCGTACTCGAGTCTTTACCGTGAAGAACAAAGTTAGCCGTCGCTATCAAGCCTGGATTGAGCACTTCATAGGAAGCCAAATGATGATCAGGTGAAAAAATGACAACTAGCTCATCCTCGCAGAGGCTCTGAGTAGATAAGAAAGACATCTCAAAAGGCTCAGAGGAGATAATCCCCAAATCGATCTCATGATTCCAAAGCTTCTCTTTAATAATAGGTGCTGGCTTAACCAGTACCGATAATTCAATGCCGGGATTCGCCTTGGAGAAATTGCTCAATATCTCCGGTAACACGTAGGTAGCGGGAACATAGCTAGCACCAATGGTGAGGTTTCCTCTTACGAGACTGCCATATTCCATCACGACACGCTCTGCTTCCCGCGTCAACTTATTGATGCGGGAGGCATAATGGAGTAGAGCTCTCCCTGGTGCAGTCAACAGGATCTTGTCCGAACGCGACTCAAACAGTTTGACACCCATATGCTGCTCCAATTTTTTCATATGATAGGTGATGGTCGGCTGCTTTAGCTCTAGTGCGTTGGCAACTGTTGTGATTTTCTTATGCTTTTCCAGAAGCTCAACAATTTGATATTTCAGCAAGTTCATGTGCTAACGCCTCCAATTCCGCTTTATCCCCTCACTGTAGCATAGAAAAATTCGATGAATGTTAAAACAAATCCACTAAAAAGTTAATCTTTCCTTTACATAGCTAAGACAAAGGGAGAATAATCCACCATTATACTGATAACAAGACTGATATAAGTTAAAAGAATAGGCAGGTTAACAAAAATGGGAGATATCACTATCCGGCTTTTAGAGAAGTCCTTTGGTTCAGTTCAGGCGCTACGGCCTTCAAACCTGACTATTGCCAAAGGCAGCTTCACTACGCTACTTGGTCCTTCGGGCTGCGGCAAGACAACATTGCTACGGATGCTGGCTGGACTTGAAACTCCCGATGCAGGTGAGATTGTTGTGAATGGAGAGTGCTATTATTCGAGGAATCAACGAATTAATAAGCCAGCTCACCAGCGTAATTTCGGGATGGTATTTCAAGATTTTGCACTTTGGCCGCATATGACTGTTTTTGAAAATGTCGCCTTTGGTCTACGCGCAGCCAAAAGGAAAAAGGGTTTAAAGGAGTCCGTACTTCATGCGCTGAAAACCGTACGACTGGAAGGTAAAGAGATGCGCTTCCCGCATCAACTCTCTGGTGGTCAGCAACAGCGGGTCGCATTTGCTAGGGCGATCATCATGAAGCCACAGCTCGTGCTGTTCGATGAGCCGCTCAGCGCCCTTGATGCTATGCTGCGCGATGAGATGCGGGCTGAGTTATTACATTTAGTCAAGGAGACTGGTGTTACAGCACTCTATGTCACACATGACCAGACAGAAGCGATGAGTATGTCGGATGAGGTTGTGGTGATGAAAGAGGGAGAAATATTACAACGAGGGACGCCTGAACGTATTTATAGCGCCCCAGCACATCCCTTTGTCGCCCAGTTTATAGGCAAGTCAAATTGGCTGATGAAGGATAAACAAATGGTTCGACCCGAGCATATCCGCTGGAGGGAGGAGAACTCTGCTGATCATCGCTTTGAGGGTACGTTACGTCATGCTAGCTACATGGGAGACCGCTACGAAGTTGAGTTGGATATGCATCAGGATCTTGGAATATGGACAGCGTACTCTCCTTCCCGGTTGTCAATCGGTGAGACGATGCAAGTGTATGTATCTCCAGAACATGTACATGATGTCGCACAATAAGAGGTAGTTCAAAAAGTCGACTTTTTGAACACGCATTATAGGTTTTTCCATTATGAATAGGAGGCAATACAAATGAAAATAGCCAAACAGGGTATGATGCTTGCTTTAACAGTATGTATGGGAATAAATTTAGTGGGTTGTGGAGCAGCGGACAACAATGCAAAACCTGCGGAAACAGCACCGGCAAAGTCAGTATCAGCACCGGTTGAGCAGCAAGACGTAGAAAAGAAGTTGAGCGGCACTCTAACTGTCTACAGCGCAGGTCCGGAAGGCTTGGCTAACAAGATCAAGGAAGGTTTTGAAGCTCAAACAGGTGTCAAGGTAGAGATGTTTCAAGGGACAACGGGGAAAATACTCGCTCGTATGGAGGCTGAGAAATCAAATCCAGCAGTAGATGTCGTTGTACTTGCTTCACTACCGGCGATGCAAGGGCTTAATCAGGATGACATGCTCTTGGGATACCCAGAGGCTGCCAACGCAGACAAGCTAATTGCGGATTGGTCTGATAAAGATGGACATTATTTCAGCTATAGCGCATCAGCACTTGGCATCGTCTATAATACGAAGCTTGTTCAGACACCTCCTGTTTCATGGGCGGATTTGGGCCAACCAGAATGGAAGGGAAAAGTGAACATCCCCGATCCATCCTTATCTGGCTCTGCGTTGGATTTCATCTCAGGTTATTTGAGTGATGCAGGGGAGAACGGCTGGACACTCTTTGACAGCTATAAGCAGAACGGTGTAGCGATGGCGGGAGCGAATCAGGAAGCGCTTGACCCGGTGATTACAGGTGCTAAATCTGTTGTTGCAGCTGGTGTTGACTATATGGCTTATAAAGCGAAAGCTGCAGGAGAGCCTATTGATATTGTTTATCCTAAGGAGGGAAGTGTCATCAGCCCGCGGCCAGCAGCTATTATGAAGACGAGCACAAACACCGACAATGCCAAAGCATTTATTGATTATCTGATTTCAGATGAGGCACAAAAGATGGTAGCCAACGCATACTTACTACCAGGTCGCTCGGATGTTGAGGCGAAAGATCGCACGAATGCTAGTGAGATATCCACTTTCAATGTGAACTGGCAATGGATGAATGACAACAGTGATAGTGTTGCAACGAGATTCACACAATTGTTTAAGTAGGATGAGCAGCTCGGTGGTTCGGGCTTAGATGGGTGGTACGACAATGCAAACCAATACTTTCAAATCATATAGATGGATCGGGATAGTGCTGGCACTGCTGTTACTTGGTATGTTGGTGCTAGCACCGCTGATGATGATCTTTTGGACGAGTCTGTATCCTAACCAGACTTTTGATTTACAGGCACCGCTACGTAATATCATGCAGAGCGATCTAAGCGAGGTACTGTTCAATTCCATCTGGTTGGGGTTATGTGTCATTGCCTTAACAACGGTGCTAGCATTTCCGCTGGCGTGGATTATGGCGAAGACGGAACTGCGTCGTCATAAATGGCTTGATATTGTACTACTCATTCCGTTCATGACGCCTCCCTACATTGGTTCGATGGGCTGGATGTTATTTATGCAGACCAACGGTTATATGGAACAATTCATCCCAGCGGCTTCAGCTGTGACCCCTGCGTTCTTTAGCTTCGGGGGGATGGTTACCATTATGGGCTTGCATCTGTTTCCGTTCTTGTATTTGTTGCTTCGCAATTCGCTTCTCCAAATCAGTGGGAATATGGAGGAAGCAGCAGCTGTGCATGGGGGTGGACTCTTCTACCGTATTAGACGGATCATTCTTCCCTTGCTCCTATCGAGTTATGTCATGGGTGCCTTGTTAATCTTCGTCAAAACTATAGCGGAATTTGGCACGCCCGCGACCTTTGGCCGTAAGATTGGCTTCTATGTCATGACATCGGAAATTCATAAATATATTTCGAGTTGGCCGATTGACTTCGGGAAGGCAACGTCACTTGCTTCTGTCCTTCTGGCTTCTTGTTTGGTCATGTGGTACATCCAAAGTGTTATTAGTAGCCGTTATTCTTATCGATTGGTTGGTGGCAAGGGGACTGTTAACAAATATGCTTCCGTTAAGAGTTGGAGAGGTTTTCTGTGCTGGCTCTATATAGGTCTACTATTATTGGCTTCGATTGGGGTTCCATACTTTTCAATTATTACAGCATCGCTACTCAAGCTGCGTGGCGAAAGACTTTCTTGGGGCAATCTAACATGGCAACATTACGCTGATTTATTAACTCCTGGGTCGGAAAGTCTGAATGCGCTGTTGAACAGTTTTGGATTGTCGATCGTTGCATCGACGATTGCGGTCGTGCTAGGCACTTGGTTCGCGTTAACTGTAAAGCGCTCCCGCACACCGGGACAGAAGCTGGTTGACCTGTTCAGCTTACTACCTAATACAGTGCCGGGCATCGTCATTGTTGTAGGATTGATTCTGTTGTGGAATGCCAAATGGATGCCGATTCCGCTGTATAATACGTACGGCATGGTGGTGCTAACCTATGTCATTCTATTCCTTCCCTACACCGTTCAATACGTGAAGTCCAGTTATGGACAGATCGATCCTATGCTAATGCAGGCAGGCCATGTATTTGGCGGACGCAAGTTGTATGTCCTGCGAAGAATTCTGATTCCACTTCTGTTGCCTGGAATGTTAGCCGGGTGGATGATGACCTTTACGATATCCAATCGTGAGTTGGTTGCGTCCTTGCTGATATTGCCGCCCGGAATGAAGACTTCAGCGACATATATCTTCGCCCAGTTCGAGCAGGGGGCGGTATCGATGGGAATGGCGATGGCGGTTATTTCGGTGGGCATAACGACTGCGCTATTGCTTGTCATAACTTATTTTAGTTCAAAACAGAAAGTGGAATAGCCTATGACTCATTTAACCGTTTGGGGAGGGGCCGGAGAACACGGTCGCTCCTGTTATTTATTACAGCATGAAGACCAAGTCATACTACTGGATTGCGGCGGAAAAAAAGAACGTGGCGGCCAGTATCCACTCATAGGTGAAGAAGTTCTACCTCGCCTTAAGGCAGTGTTTCTATCCCATGCTCATGAGGATCATTCGATGGCTATCCCGTTATTATATAAGCATGGATTTAAGGGGCAGGTATGGACAACGCGTACGACTGCACAACAGCTCCCAGTGTATTTTGAAGCATGGGGGCGTTACGCCCGATCTCAGTCTATCGATCTGCCTTATAATGATCGACATATTGCAGCTATTGATTATGTGTTCCTAGAGGATCAATGTGTTTCGGGTCATTGGGTCAAGGTATTCCCTGGATTACGGATGAAATGGGGCCGTAGCGGGCATCTTCCTGGATCGGTGTGGTTTGTACTGGATTGGGCTGGCAAGCTGGTTTACTTTTCGGGGGATTACACGGAAGAGTCCGGCCTACTTGCTGCTGATCGACCTGTGCTTTTGCCAGGACAGCAAGCCCATGCAGATTTGGCAATTATAGATGCAGCTTATGGTGCTGACCCAGATTCTCAGGCGATCGGGCTAGAGGAGCTTGAAAGAGTAACCCAAGAGAAATTGCAGCAGAACGGCACTGTGCTCTATCCTGTGCCGACCTATGGTAGGGGTCAGGAATTACTCGTGTGGGCGAGCGAGACCTTTCCTGAAGCGGATCTTATTGTGGAGCGAGTGCTTATGGAGAAGCTTTTCCAACTTGCTGAGATGCCAGATTGGCTACATGACAATGCGCTTGCACGTATTGAGACGCTGCTTGCCTGCGACAGACTGAACATTGTAGGTGATAAAGAGGCACGCAAGCAGGCGCTTTCCCGAACGAAAGGGGCGATTATCTTTACCGATGACGGTATGATGCAATCTGAAACCGCGCAATGGTACTATAAGCGGCTATCCTGCTCGACGAATAATGCTGTTATTCTGACAGGTCATCTGGCTGCTGGCTCGCATGGTGAGTTGCTATTGAGGACTATTAGCACCGGCGCGCAGGTACATCATGTCCGGTATAAGGTCCATCAAGGCTTGCCGGATGTCCGCAACATGCTGGAGTGGGTTCCGAGCAAAGCCACAGTTCTTGCACATGCCTCCAAGACGCGCACGGATCGTTTGCTCCATGTGCTACGGCATGAAGGTCATCATACGCTTCATTCGCTCTGTCCTGGGGAGATGCTGACTTTTTAAAAATAGAATAAGGCTATAGCGAGTGCGTGTCGATTCTCAATCGGTGCGCACTGTTTTAGTTCATCTTTTGTATAGTAGGGTATAATAAATGGGAAGAAGTAGACCCTAAAAGGGCTTCTATATGTAAATATGAGATTAGATAAATACATAGCATTCAAAAAAGCGAAAAGAAGGTGATGGCAATGACAAAGTGGAATGAAAGATCAGAAGCGGGTTGGAACTTTGAACATAGTTATGCTCGTCTGCCACAATTATTCAGTAGCCGTATTAACCTAACGCCTGTAAGTTCGCCGCAGCTTGTTATTCTCAATGAGAAGTTGGCAACATCTTTAGGGTTAAGCATTGAGGCACTACAAAGTGAAGAAGGCGTAGCAGTACTTGCTGGCAACAGAATCCCTGAAGGTGCTGATCCCCTTGCTCAAGCTTATGCAGGTCACCAATTTGGGAATTTCACGATGTTAGGGGATGGCCGGGCTGTGTTACTTGGTGAGCATATGACTTCCCAAGGTGAACGGTTGGATATTCAACTAAAGGGTTCAGGTCGAACACCATACTCCCGCGGTGGGGATGGTCGAGCCTCACTTGGGCCGATGCTGCGCGAATATATCATTAGTGAAGCGATGCATGGTCTTGGAATTCCTACTACTCGTAGCTTAGCTGTGGTAACGACGGGTGAAGCGGTCATCCGCGAGAATGATTTGCCAGGCGCCATTATGACTCGCGTAGCTGCCAGTCATTTGCGCGTAGGTACGTTTGAATATGCTTCACAGTGGGGAAATGTTGAAGATCTTCGGGTTCTTGCGGAGTATACATTACAACGGCATTTTCCAGATGTCGGCAGGATTGAAGAGGCTGAGAGCCGTTATCTTCGTTTATTTCAGGAGATCATCAAGCGTCAGGCGATGCTGATTGCGAAGTGGCAATTAGTTGGCTTTATTCATGGGGTAATGAATACTGATAATATGGCACTTAGTGGAGAAACGATTGATTATGGTCCTTGTGCATTTATGGATACGTACGATCCTGCGACGGTGTTTAGTTCCATTGATAGGCAAGGACGCTATGCTTATGGGAATCAGCCGAATATAGGTAGTTGGAATCTTGCACGCTTTGCCGAAGCTATATTGCCATTACTTCATGACAATCAATCTGAAGCAGTCGAACTGGCTCAGGGTGCGCTATCAGAATATACTACGCTATATTATGATACTTGGATTGCAGGAATGAGAGCGAAGCTAGGCATATTTAATGAAGAGTTAGAGGATGAAGCGCTCATCAAAGATCTCCTCAGTATGATGGATAAGTATCATGCGGACTATACGAATACTTTCCTTGCCTTAACATTTAATACGGTAAAGGATATAGATCTGTCTAGCGCGGCTGAATTTACGGGGTGGCATGCAATGTGGCAGGAGAGACTGAACAGACAGCCGGAATCGAAAGACGCAGCATATGAGTTGATGCGAAACAGCAACCCTGCCATCATTCCTCGAAACCATCGAGTAGAAGAAGCGCTAGAAGCAGCAGTGGAAGATGGAGATTACAGTGTCATGGAGCAATTACTAGATGCTCTTTCTAATCCCTATGCACACTCACCAGAACAGGCGGTGTACGCTACTCTACCTGGGGAGTCAACTCGTCCTTACCGAACCTATTGTGGGACATGATAGTGAAATAGGTAATAGCCACTAACTGAAATTAAGTTAAATAATTATCAAAAAGTATGATGAAGAAGCGACCATTACTCGGTGTTCTAACGGAGTGAGGTCGCTTTGTCTTTTTAAATGATGGACATGGTAAGTGAACGATCTGCGTAGGATATACGTATTATAGTTAACGTTATTTAAAAGTTATACATAGACGAATGGAGAGGTGGAGGAGAATGCTTACAATTAGACATTTTTCCAAAAGTTATAAGGGTGGTAAAAAGGCAGTAAATGATTTGAATCTAGTAGTCGAGCGCGGTGATATTTATGGCTTTATCGGACATAATGGTGCAGGGAAGACAACGACTATCCGAGCAGTGGTTGGTGTCCTTGATTTCGAAGAGGGGGATATTGAAATTGATGGCATCTCAATTAAGAAGGACCCTGTAGCTTGCAAAGCGAATATCGCTTACATTCCTGATAACCCAGATCTGTATGATCATCTTACGGGCATACAGTACTTGAACTTTATTGGCGATCTTTTCAAAGTATCCTTAGCAGATCGGGAGTCACTTATTCAACAGTACGGTGATGCCTTTCAGATTACAGCGAATTTGGGTGATATGATCTCATCTTATTCTCATGGTATGAAGCAGAAGCTTGCCATCATCTCTGCACTTATTCATAAACCGAAGCTGTTAGTACTAGATGAGCCCTTTGTTGGACTTGATCCGAAGGCTGCCCACACATTAAAGACAATCATGGCTGATCTGTGCAACAGTGGGAGTGCCATTTTCTTCTCAACGCATGTGTTGGATGTGGCGGAGAAGATCTGCAATAAGATTGCGATTATCAAAGCGGGTCAGTTGGTTACCCATGGCAAGACGGGGGACGTTAAAGGTGATCATAGTCTTGAAGATGTATTCTTGGAGCTGATAGCCAATGATTAATATATGGAGATTAACGAAGATACAATTGCTGTCTTCATTCGGTGTGAATAAAGCGTTGCATACGAGTGATGTTAAGGAAAAACGCAAATTGATTGTATTAACCATCGGCATTTTGATAGGTATAGTGATGGTGGGAGTAGTTTCTTTTGGATATAGCTATGCAATGGCATTAACCTTTGAACAATCGGGTAGGATGGATCTGTTGCTTGCTATTATGATGGCTGTTACTTCTGTGATTGGGTTCTTCACAACGATCTATAAGGCTAGCAGTGTATTGTTTAGCTATAAGGACTACGACCTACTTATGTCACTGCCCATCCGGACAAGTGATGTTATAGCCAGCCGTGTTCTTCAGCTTTATGTACTGAATCTATTTTTTGTTCTGATAGTGATGTTACCAGCAGGAGCAGTTTATGCTATAAAAGTAAATCCTGGGGCATTATACTATCTATTTTTTCTCATGACACTTTTCTTTATTCCGTTACTACCCATCATTGCTGCAACAGTTATTGGCTCACTCATTAGCTGGATAGCATCCCGTTTCAGAGCTAGTCGAATGATTAGTCTCGTGTTGACCTTCGCAGTAATTATTGTATTTATGCTTGGTTCATTTCGGATGAATGGTGACGAGCAAATGCTTGCTGATATGGGCAGAGAGCTGGCAGATATGATATTTATGCTCTATCCTCTTGCGGGCATGTATGTAGATGCCGTATGTTCATATCAACTCGGTTCACTTTTTCAATTTATTGTAATATCACTACTTGCCTTTATGTTATTCTCTACTGTGCTCAGCACAAGATATAAAGCTATTCATACTGGCTTAACGACCTCGCATGCAAGTAGTAAATATACGATGCAGCCTTTGGGGGTATCCTCGCCATTTCGTGCATTGTATAAGAAGGAGCTGCGCCGCTATATTAGTTCTTCCGTATATGTGTTGAATACAGCGATGGGCATGATTCTATTACTTGTAATGTCAATTTCATTATTATTTACTAGTCCGGAAAAGTTGGGAGAACTTATAGATATCCCACAATTGTCTAATTATTTGAGTACATTGGCTCCACTGGTTGTTTCTTTTTTTGTCGTTCTGAGTTGTACAACGTCGAGTTCCATTTCTCTTGAAGGTAATCATCTGTGGATTGTAACAAGCTCACCTGTACCCAAACATACTATCCTGCTTAGCAAAGTTGCTGTGAATCTTACCGTTACCATACCCGCCCTAGTTATTAGTTCTGTGATGTTAATGGTATCGCTTGGCACGGGATGGATGGAAAGTTTACTGCTACTTATAATTCCACTGATATATGCCTTGTATTCCGCATTGATGGGCGTGATTGTTAACTTGAAGCTTCCAAAGCTAGAGTGGACAAGTGAAGTTACGGTCATTAAGCAGAGTGCGGCAGTCCTTGTATCTATGCTTCTTGGGTTCATTAGTCTAGTGATTCCACTAGGTATATTCCTTCTTCTATCTCCTGTAAATGGAAATCTCATTTTGTTAGGTATAGGGATAGCGATGCTAGTGCTATGTGGTGTTATGTATAGATATATTCGGATCCATGGGGAGCAGTTGTTTTAGATGCTCCACACTCCAATCGGGATCAAACCATATGCCTCTGGGTATGTTAGAGGAAACGAGATCGAAGGAGTGCATCATGATGGCCAGAGGAAAAAGAAGATATGTGGTACCAGGGGTTGAACAGGGGATGCAGACTTTCAAAGCAAATGTAATGAAGCAAGAGGGATATGCTGTTGATCCGAATCGACCGGACGACGTGAAATACGAAGTGGCTAAGGAGCTTGGTGTACCCTTGCAGCCAGGTGACAATGGCGGTCTGACTTCAGAATCGGTAGGCCATGTTGGAGGCAAAATTGGTGGTGCCATGGTTCGGGAAATGGTTCGTCTTGCTCAAGAGCAACTAGCGAAGAGTAGTGAATAGTAGAATCATAGACTAGCATACAAGCGTTATGACTCTCCCAACAATATATATAGTCAGTAAATATATTGTAGGAGGCCAGCAATATGAGAAAAAGAATTTCATCGAGCAGGGGTTATGAGAGGTTGGATGAATAGTCCAGGCCATCGAGCCAATATATTGAATCCCAACTTTACAGACATTGGTGTTGGTTATGTGGCAGGAACAGCAACGAGTCGATATCAACATTATTGGACACAACTGTTTATTCAAAGACCTTAACAAACAAGGACACCTAAATTAGGTGTCCTTTCGCTACATAAAATCGAAATAATAACGAATCAAGTGGAAAAAGACCGGCGAGGTGTAGGCTAAGCTATCGATCCGGCTTAAGTAGCTTTTCTTCAGAGCATCAAACTTATCGTCATCGGCGATTAACAAATCCCGTTTTAGCACGGAAACGGTTAAGCTACCGAAGAATCCGCTCAAGCTGATCAGCATGCCGGATACGAGCCCAAAGGTGGGGGTAAGCGGAGTCAGATAGGGGTATATCAGGTACGACACGACTGTCGTTACGACAAAAGCGCATGCAAACCCTTCCCAGGTTAAGTGTGGATTGGCCGTCGGGACGACTTTTCGCTTGCCGAAATAAACTGATGCTAGATGATGTATTACATCATTAAGCTGCGTCAATACGACTAGAAACAGCACGAGCCCTGCTCCATACTGCGGTGTCGCAAATTGGAAATAGGCCAAGTGGCTAAGTCCGAAAACCATTAGCATAAGTCCCCATTGCGTCGAACTGACGCTGCGGAGGAAGCCGACCGTTCCTTTATTTATTATTCGTGGGAGCGGCAGGAACAAGAATACATAGAGCGGAATAAAGACGATAAACATGCCGTACCACTCGATATAAATCCAATAGAACTGTACGGGAATCGCTAGGTACGCCCACAGAAAGAGTCTGCGGTCGGCTTTTCTCGTTTTGATCATAGAGAAGTATTCTTTCAGTGCGAAGAAGGTAAGTGCCATAAGGGAGAGCAGTGAAACGATCGGATTAAACAGGGTGGCTAGGCAAAAGATGAAGAACATACCCCACCAGGTTTTGAAGCGGACGCCAATGGCCGCATAATCTTTGTCAGGCTGCATTCTCTTTATTACCACATAAATCAAATGGAAGACAAGTAAAGCTGTAAAAATAAGAGCTAACGTAAATAGCGAACTGTCCACTGTCAATCACCAACTTATCACGAGATATGAACCCTTAAAAGGGATCATATGTTATTATGAAGGAAACGTATACAAATGATAAGGGGAAATTTTGTAAATGGAAGCTGATCGATCAGTCTTTATTTTGCTTACGAATACCGGCACTCTTTTTACAAGAGTCATTCAAACCTACACGAAGGCGCCATACAATCACGCTTCGATCTCCTTCAACCGTGAACTTTCGGAGTTGTACAGCTTTGGAAGGAAGCACCCGAATAATCCCCTGAATGGAGGATTCGTGAAGGAAGATATTCAGACGGGCACGTACAGCAGGTATCCGAATACGACGTGCGTGATCTATGAGCTTCAAGTTACCGAGCGTGAGATTGAGAAGATGAAACGGGTATTGCAAGTCTTTATCCAAAAGCACCAAAAGTATCTCTATAACATTCTAGGTGTCATTGGCATCGCATTGAAGGAACCCGTCGAGTTCAGTAACTCCTATTTTTGTTCGCAATTCGTCGCGGAAATTCTGGAGCGGTCTGGCATTAAAATATGGAATAAGCTACCCGCGCTCGTGACTCCAGATGACTTTCGGAAAAGTGACCGGCTGCATTTGATCTATGAAGGGAAATTAAGCGAGTATGAGCAACTGAAACCAAGCTAGTTCACACTGTATATAGAAAAGAGGCATCTTATGAGTTCATATTGAACTTGTGAGAGGTCTCTTTCCCTTCATTGTTAGACTCAACAGTTGGTTGACTCTATCTTCCTCTATTCGCGTGCGACCCCCTCTTCGGAATGACAACAGGAAAGTTAAGCACTACTATACCTGTGAAATCAGCAGATGAACTTGGAACCATTGCATTGAACATCAACCATGTTACGGAAGAAGTAAATAGCTATTTGCAGCAAACTAAAGAGGGACTGAATGAGATTGCTCAAGGGAATTTCACTATCCATATTAGCATCAGACCGGATAATGAATTAGGAGCAGTAGCTGAAAATATTAATCTAATGAGTGCACAGCTATACGATTCCCTTCAAGAAGAAAGGCAGGCTGAGAAAACCAAGAACGACCTGATAACCGGAGTATCCCATGATTTGAAGACGCCACTAACTTCTATTCTAGGATTTCTGGAGCTGATTGATAAGGACCGTTATATCAACGAGGTGGAGCTTCGCTACTATATAAACATTGCCTATGCTAAATCATTAAGATGGAAATAAGGGTAAGTATATAGATATTCATATACTTAAAGAAGACGATGGACAGGTTGTCGTTCGAATCAGCAACTACGGAAATCCAATTCCGGAAAGGGATCTGCCTTATATGTTTGATCGGTTCTACCGAGTCGAGCAATCAAGATCGAAGGAAACTGATGGTATAGGACTTGGATAGCAATCCGCTACATCCAGGTACTCACACGTCCTGAGTTTCTGATCATTATGTTTCCGATCTATGCTTTTTATTATTTCTGGAAAAGAGAAACGCGGCTCACTCTCCGTCTTCTGTTATTTACCTGCATCGGGACTACCATCGTGTTATCATCCTGAGTGATCCGAAATGTGATTACACTGAATGAAGTTATTATCGCATCCACTCAAGTTAATCCTTTTCAAGCTGGGACCTATCCAGACAAAAACTATGAAGATGGTATCGAACATGTTATTTCGCAAATACACCACGTGTAGTTGCTTCTGATGATGGTGTGAATGTTGCGGTTGGCAATGATGAAGCGACCGAAGGTGGAGGCTTCGGTAGTGACCAGTTCAGCGCGTCATCCAATTATCAGCTCACCATCAGCTGGTGAATATAGCAGAGGTACGAAGGTAACTCAGTTCGAGGTGACAAGTAGTATAACTTGGTTGAATGATTCAGGAGTAACGACTAGCCAAACTAATCAAGGTCCAGGTGGGGGCGGTGGAGGAAGAACCAGATCCGAAGGAGGAAATCCAAAGTAAACGAAGGAATATAATAGAACACAGGATAGGCTCAAAACATGTAACTTCCCAATGTTTTGAGCCTATTCTTATGTTGTAAGCAAACGTAGGATTCAGGATTATTAACGAACTGCCATGGGGGCCAAGAAATCAAAAAGTGGAAAATTCCGTAGTAGTCCGAACGCGAGGGTTATGATTAACATGACTGCCATCATTCCGTTGCTTACAAGCCGCATTTGCTTCTTGTGTGTAATGAAGTAGATCGCATACAGAGGAAGTAGGATAAACACCAGCGAATTAAATCTGAATGCCTGAGAAAAGTCTAAATGTAGTAAGGAAAGGGCAGCTCGCGTTATGCCGCATCCTGGACAATAAAAGCCAGTTAACTCGCGGAATACACAAGGAATGCCGATGTTGGTCATGGGTAGCCATACTTTTAGATATAATAGTCCTCCCACAGCAAGTGAGACACCCCAAAATAGTCTGAGGTGCCCCTTTGAGTTGATTTTAAACTTATGCAAGATTATTGACATCCGATTGTACCAAAGCATAGGTTACGAGACCGAGACCGAAGATGGTCAGGATAAGATAAATAGCCGAATTATCTGATACCATCATCCCACGTTGTCTTTGTGCTTCTGCGATATGCTTACCTGTTTGATAGGACCAAATGTAGCTCCATATACCGCATGTAACCAATGTTAGAAGGAAATGCTTACCTCCTGTGAATGAACGGTCCCCACTCACCGTGCCGACATCATTGGTTAGAACGATAAACCAGTAGATACCGTAAATGCCACAAGTGATCAATGTTAAAATAATTGCTGATGCGATACTTCTTTGATTAACCACGATTACACCATCCTATTAAGTTATGTATTTATAGAACGTAAAGCACACCTGAAATCAATCTCACGGACATAATAATAGATTACCGATCGAATTCGTTCGGCTAAAATATTATCCGATGAGTATGTGACAGGAAATGAAAAGAATCGACAATATTATCATAATAAAATATAAATATATTTACAATACAATATTTAACAATTATTCATCACTGCCATCTTGTAAATTGAGTTGAACACTCTAATCTGACTCCAGATGCGAATATACTGGCTGCTAAAATAGATACAGAAGATTATGTGGGCGTCATATCGGTTTCGATATAACATAACTTGTGTGAGTGCAAATTTATCAATAATGTGTTCACGATAGTACCTTCTCTGTAGCATCAGTGCTATTATACTGAAGAGTTACATTAACGAGGAGGTTATGAAACAATCATGGTCAAGAAATCTTTGAAGCTATTGGGCTGGATCGTGCTCATTCCAGTTGCTATCATTACAATATTTCTAATCTATATTACGGCGACCGATTATAAGCCACCCGTACAGATGGAACTCCATGCCGACAATGACAAGACCCATACGCTTAAACAAGGTGAGCCATTCACAATGACTACTTTCAATATTGGTTATGCTGGGCTCGATCAGGGGCAGGACTTCTTCATGGATGGCGGAACCATGTCACGTTCAAGCAGCAAGAAACAGACAGAGGCAAACCTATCTGCTATCGGTGATATTTTAAAAGAGACCCGCTCGAATCTTTATTTATTGCAAGAAGTCGATATAAATGCTTCACGCAGCAATCACATCAATGAAGTCGATGAACTAGGTCACATCCTGCCAGAATACAGTCGCATATTTGCTCTGAATTATAAGGTGCCCTGGGTACCGGTTCCTGTGTTACATCCGATGGGTTCGGTACAGAGTGGATTGCTAACATTGTCGACGTTTCAAAGTACATCACATACTCGATTTGATCTACCTGGCAAAGAAAGTTGGCCTGTGCAGCAGATGGAGTTAGACCGTGCCTTTATTGCAAGTAGATTTCCTGTAGACAACGGTAAGGAACTCGTTCTGATTAATCTGCACTTGTCAGCGTTTGACAAGGGTGGTGAAATTCGCAAGCAACAACTGGACTTCCTAGTTGATTACATCAGACAAGAGACAGAGAAGGGGAGTTATCTCCTGCTTGGTGGTGACTGGAATCATTCTTTACCTGGAACAGAACCGAACAATTTCGCCTCACAGCAAGAGTGGCCGGAATGGCTACAGAATTTCCCGGAAACCTTCAGCGCAGAAGGTTTCCAATGGGCGAATGATCCAACTATTCCGAGCGTGCGGACATTAGATATACCCTATCAGCAGGGTGTGAATTTCCTTGCTGTCATCGATGGCTTTCTCGTATCTCCGAACATTGATATTCTGAGTGTGAACGGGCATGATCTGGGCTTCGAGAACAGTGATCATAACCCGGTAACAGGCCGTTTTATTTTGAAATAAGTATGAGGAGGGGCTGTCTCTAGCCATGTTCATGACTTTTGAGACAGCCCCTAATTTTCGTTCTATAGATGATACGGTAAGTTGCCCATATTCTCTACCTAATCTAGTTCCAATGGCAGAAATGCATAGTCTCCGTCCCTAACAATCTTACATTTACGAACAGGAATAGGATGTTTGAACAGCGGACCATCTATAACCGTAGTATGGAACTCTCCACCTTCGCCGCAAGGGTCAATGCCACGAGCTTCGAGCTCCTTTACATATTCAAGGGTTAGTATTCGCCCTAAATCGTCTTCTCGCATGCCTAGGGATAGATTCACAGTCACAATGATCGTAATAAATCCAAGGTGGATAAACTCCTCAACTGCTTCTTTATGATCCATTTCCCATAGAGGCATCCCAAGCTTTAATCCTGCATTCTTCGTAACCTTGTCATGCCAACAACCATGAGCAGGCATGTCCAAGTCTCCGGTAACTAACACTTCTGCTCCTTGATTCTTAGCATGCGCTAAGAGTTGCATATACACTTCTTCATAATCAGTCCAACTAGCGGCCCCAGTATATACTGGTAGACCTATAGATTCAGCTTGGGCACGTATGAGCTCTGGAGGCATTCCATGGGATCTGGAACGTTTCCCTTCTTCCTCCAGCATTATGATCAGTCCAACTGCCGTTCCCATTTTCATAGCCTTGTATAGAGCTAGAGTACTATCCTTTCCTCCACTAAAAGACGCTATAAATTTATGCCCGTGAGCACCATTTTTCCAGTTCACATATTCAACGATTACGATCTTTCCCCTTTCTGTACCTCTCATCAAACTCTAATGTACTTCCAAAGTCTTTCTCATTCATTATGTATTAACATAAAGGTGATCACAATGAGTGCCGATGGTGAATCCCAGCACAGATAGTGAGAATTGATCTTGGAATGCGGCATAGAATTCAGGTGGAATACTTGGAAGCTTAGGCGTCTTTTCGCCATTCATGCCTTGTGATGTCAACGAATCAAGCTGTGATAACCAGTCGTTCGGTTTCCACACTGACCTTTAATCCATTATTGACAGCGGCTGATGAGTTATAGAACTTCCCAGCCCATGACAGATTGCTTGCTCCACCAATCGTTGCCGTTTTCTCTATAATAATGACCGTTGCTCCTGTGTCTGCCGCTGACACAGCTGATGACACACCGGATGCACCGGCACCAACAACGACGATATCTGCTGCAAGCTGTTCTGTTTTACCACTACAATATAATCATTTTCGGCTAATCTGTAATGTACATCATTTGATTCCGTAAGTTAAAATTTCCGTACGGTTAAATTTTGCCCTTGGGATAAATGTTGAATGGTAACTGTTCGAGATATATAATAGAATAATAATCTTTTAATTGAGGTGAAGTGGATGGCTTACCGTACTGTTCGAAGTAACTAGTTCCCGGGCTGGGTAAAACGCGTACCAGCTATCAAGGGGGTCGTGTATCCTTTTGATCGTAGTGAAACTAGAACTTTGAACGGTGTCGGGCAGTCATTTTATAGAGCCAGGGCACTAAGCTATTTAACTTAAAGGACCATGCATTTCTTTAATGATGGTGGGTTCTTTATTTAAGTGGCGAGGGATCCCTGGCTTTTTTGTATACTCATTTGAAAGATAGGGGATTAGCTATAATGTTAAAAAAGTGTCTTACGCATCTAAAGTGGTGGGTTTTGCTGTATATTGTGTTGGGCTTCTCAATTCAATTGTTGAGTAGTTTAGGGATTGTAATCTTCCAAAAGATATTAGATAGAGCTGTGGTAATAAGCAGTTTAGGCGAGATATCAAATCTAATCATAATCTATGGAATATTGCTAGGCGGAGCGGTTATCCTCAATTATGTTGACGAATACCCTAGCGTACATTTATCGAATAGCATCACAGAAAGATTGAAAATCATGGCCTTGTCGAAAATATCTAGAATGGATTATCAAGCGTATCAAGACATGGGCACAGGCCAAATGATAAAAGTTATTGAGAATGGTGCTTCAGCGGGGAATAACATCATCTTTTCCTTTCTACTCCGCACATTACATGAGTTATTGCCAACCATCATATTTAGCTTATTCTTTATAAGTTTCCATGACATAAGAATTATGTTAGTTATCGCGTGTGGATATGTAGTTATCTTTCTTGTAACGAATGTTCTATTGAAATATCTGTATAAAATAAAGACGACCATACTCAAAGAACAAGAAAATATGTCGAGGTACTCTATACGTGGATTCATGGAATTGGTCGTTTTTCGAACAAACAAAAGATATGAGAAAGAGATAAATAAATTAAGCGATACAACACAAAATATAATTAGAAAAAGCGTTCACCTTAAAATGATACATGAGTCCTTTTTTGCAATATTTGAATTATTTATTACGATCATTAAGGTCACTTTATTAATCTACGGTATCAATAGCATAGTTAAAGGCGAGATATCGCTTGGGGTTGTGGTTGCAATATTTATGTTTATTGATAAAATTTACACGCCGATCGCCATCTTTAATATTCTCTTTGTGGATTATAAGTTGAATAAAGTAACCTATCAAAGATTTGAGGATTTCATTAACGCTCCAGAAGATAAAAATTTAGAATCGGGAAAAGTGATTACGGATATTCAAGGGGATATTGAATTTAGAAATGTATCCTTTGAATATGGAAACGTTAACATATTGAAGCAGCTATCATTTACTATCGAGCGGGGAATGTCAGTTGCCTTTGTCGGATTAAGTGGGGGAGGAAAATCAATCATCATTAAGTTAATAGTAGGATTATTAAAAAAGAACGAAGTTAATATCCTATTGGATGGTACGGATTTAGATGAGATTGATTTGAATAGTTATTATGATCATATCTCATATCTATCACAAGAAACTCCGATTTTTGATACTTCAATCAGGGGCAATATCGTCTTTGATCATCCTATTTCAGACGAAGAAATATATGATATTCTGGCCAAAGTTCATTTGAAGGAAAAAGTATTAGCTTTACCAGAACAATTAGATACGTTGGTTGGTGAGAAGGGTGTTAAATTATCGGGAGGAGAAAGACAACGTCTAGCGTTTGCCAGAATCATTGTACAGAGGAGAAATATCCTGATACTGGATGAGCCGGTGTCAGCACTTGATAATATCACTGAGAAAAGCATCATGGAGACCATTTTGAATGAATTTAGAAACAAAACCATCCTCATTATTGCTCACAGGTTAAATTTCGTAAAAGATGTCGACAAAATACTTGTGGTGGAGAAGGGGGCGGTTGTGGGTGAAGGTAAATTTGATGATTTAATAGAACATTGCGATTCTTTCAAAGAGTTATGGAATAACAAAAAAGTTAGCACCCCGTATTGAGGGTAGATGTATTTTGAATATGTAGAACTAAAAAAAAGGGCAATACTAGTAAAGACTAGTATTGCCCTTTTTTAACAGATAAAGATCTATATACTTTTAGTTCGTATAGTTATCGAAATAACCTTGGATGAAGACAATAGGTGTACCTTTATCTCCGCTACCTGAAGTTAGATCGGATAGGGAACCGATGAGGTCAGTAAGTTTTCTAGGTGTCGTACCTTGTGTTTCCATCGATCCGACAAGATCAGCATCTTTATTGTTAATGAATTGCGAGATCGCCTGTTTAAGCTCTTCGCCTCGTAAATCAGCGAAGTTATTATCAGCAAGGTATTTCAACTTTACTTCATTAGGAGTGCCATCAAGCCCAGCTGTGTAAGCTGGAGATACAACGGGATCAGCTAATTCCCATATTTTGCCTACCGGATCTTTGAAGGCTCCGTCCCCATAGATCATCACTTCAACATCTTTGCCCGTTTTTTCTTTGAGCATTTGTTGTATTGTATCAACTACAGGTTGGCAATTCCGTGGGAACAATTTAACTTCGTCTTCTGTTGATTTATTGGAACCTAGCAGACCATAATTCTCATTATATCCACTGCCGTCAATAGATTCTGACAATATGTTATCGAGGCTGTACACTTTCTCAGCGCCATTAGCTAGCAATATTTTCTTCGTTCTGAATCTCGTGTGTATATCACAAGTAAGAACATTCTTAGTGTAATCTAGAATGGTTCTTGGATTATTGGAGAATATCACTTCACATTCAACACCATATTCTTCAACTAAAGATTTATAATAATCAATATAATCAACACCTGTAAACGTATGTTTACCGTATCCGAAATAATCGCGGAATTTCTTCTCTGTTAGAACATCTGTCCAAGGATTAACTCCTTTTTCATCGAGCATATCTAAATCGACTAAGTGATTGCCCACTTCATCGGATGGATAGCTGAGCATCAAGACAATCTTCTTAGCGCCTTTGGCAATACCACGCAGACAGATGGCGAAACGATTACGACTTAGAATTGGGAAAATGACTCCAATCGTATCTTCACCAAACTTTGAACTAACATCTTTCGCGATATGATCAATCGTAGCATAGTTACCTTGAGCGCGAGCAACGATGGATTCTGTTATAGTCACGATATCTTTATCTTGAATTGTGAATCCTTCAACTTCCGAAGCGTGTAACACACTAGCTACAACGATTTCTTCGATATTGTCTCCTCGATTTATGATGGGGCAACGGAGACCTCTAACAACTGTTCCAACGACTCTTTCCAATATAATCGCTCCTTATATTTCCGCTGAAACGGATGCGTCTTTGAAAAAGGACGATTTAACCGTTTCTACTTGAGTATGTACCTTACTTGTAATATACATGAATTCAATGGTATAAGTAAAATGAATATATTGAATGATAGGTATAAGGGGTGCTTATGTGGTTAGCAAATTAGATTTGTATAAAGTATTCTGCAAGGTAGGAAAAAGCGAAAGTTTCTCTCAGGCAGCAAGAGATCTTTACATGACACAACCTGCCGTTAGTCAAGCGATTATGCAATTAGAAAGAGAATTAGATACACGTCTTTTTAATAGAACACCTAAAGGGGTATCTTTAACAAATGAAGGCAGTCTTTTATTCGAATATGCTAACTCGGCTATTAATTTAATTGATGTTGGAGAAGAAAAGATTTTGGAGTTTAAAAATTTAACGACAGGTGAATTAAAGATCGGTGTGGGTGATACGATTTCAAGGTATTATTTACTCCCCTACTTAGAAGCCTTTCATAATAGATATCCCAACATCAAGTTTAAGATCGTTAATGGCACAACATTAGAGATCTGTTCTATATTGAAATCGGGTGAAGTTGATATTGGGATTTGTAATTTTCCGCTGGATGATCCTACATTAGAATTACGATCATGTATTGATATTCACGATATATTTGTGTGTGGGGAGAAATATAAGTCGATATTATCTAAAGCATTAAGCTTGGATGAAATAGTGAAACTGCCGTTAATATTACTTGAACCGAAATCCAATTCAAGAAAATATGTCGAGGATTATATGAGCTCTAAGGGTGTAAGGATTTCACCAGAATTTGAATTAGGTTCACATGATTTGTTGCTAGAGTTCGCCAAAATCAATTTAGGAATTGCCTGTGTGACAAAGGAGTTCTCCCAAGAGTATCTAAATAAAGGATTATTATATGAAGTGCAACTTAATGAAGAAATACCGAAGAGAAGTATAGGTGTATGTTTCTTGAAAAGTGTACCGTTATCACCTGCATCCACCAAGTTTGTTGAGATTATAGGGAATAAATAGGTATATGTCGAACAGTTTTTGCAGAGTATCCTCTATAATCCGTATAGGAGTTAGGTAATACAATGGATCAATCATTTTACAAAAGCAAATATCTAATGACCTATTTGATGAATAGTACCATATGACCATGTAAATAAATGTATAGTCATGTTATTCTTTGGAAGTATTTAAAACTTCATAGGCAAACCTATAGAAATGGCGTCTACATTTGTATACGAACTTTATACGCAATCAGACTACTCTTATGGGTTAGTTTTTTTTGCGTCATTTTCAGTCATTGGTCATCATTATCATTCATCAGGAGGTAGAAAGCATGAAAAAAATGATTGCAATTGCGACATCGGCAGCGATGTTAGTTAGTTTTGCAGGTGAGACAGGCTACGTTCTAGCAAGTGAATTACAACAGACAAATACAGTTAAGACGGTATTGGAAAGCCGCATGAGTACAATTAGTAAAGCATCAGTTGCTCCGTTTGATTTATACGGGAAGGATATTTTGAATGCTTATAATGAAGTTTTCAAAATGAATACTGCAAATATTAAATCAATAACGAATAATGGTGGGAACTATTCAGGTTCTTCTATAGATAAAGCTATAGACGGAAACATGGGTACACATTGGGAAACAGGTAAACCCAATACTTCAGCATTCACGAATGAGATCGTAGTTTCATTAAATGAGTCCATTGAATTAAATAGAATCGTGTACGCAGCTAGACAATCCGGTGCTAAAGGAAAAGGATTTGCCCAAGAGTTTGACATCTATAGCTCAACTACCGATGAGGGAGATAACTTTATGTTAGTCTCTTCTGGAGAATATACAGGCTCAACAGGGGATGTCGTTGAAATTCAATTTCCATCAATAGTATTTAAGCGAATTAAATTTGTATACAAAAAAGCGAATCAAGATTGGGCAAGTGCAGCAGAATTTTCATTTTATAAAGAAGATGCTGTGTCACTTAAGATGAAACGTTTATTTACGGATGATACATATAGTCAAGTTAGTGCAGAATTTGCTGCCGCAAATCAATTAACAGCTTTAGAGAATGAAGTGAAGTCACACCCACTATACGCTCAATTCAAAGCAGATATTGAGAATGCACAAATACTGCTAGAAAACCATCAAATAGAAGCAACAACTGCAAAGGTCTCTAAATTAAAAGGTTATGGTACAGAATATGAAGCTGCTTATAGCGAAGCATATAGAATGCCAAATTCGAATGTGTTAAAAGTAACGACAAATGGGGGAAGCTACCCAGGTACGAAACCGGAATATATGCTGGATGATCAACCTAATACGCATTGGGAAACGAATAGAAACAATGATGCTAATTTTACGAATGAAGTCGTATTTGAATTAGATACAGCAGAGGTGCTTGATCGAGTGGCTTTTCTGGCTAGAGATAATAGAAAGGGATTCCCGGAAGCTTTCGAAATCTATGCATCTGAAACAAGTAAGGGAGATACATTCCAACTCGTTTCTAGTGGAACTGCAAGTAGTACGAACGACTTTCTAGAATTCAAATTCAAACCAACGACGTTTAAAAGAGTGAAGTTCAAGTTCACCCAAGCGAATATCAACAGACCTTTTGTTGCAGAATTTAGATTCTATAAAGAAGATCCAGTCAGTGATAAAGTGAATGGCATATTTACGGATGGAACGATGAGTGCAGTAGTACCAGAGTACAATAGTGTAGCTGCAATCCATTCTTTAGAGGAATTAGCGAGAGTACATCCGCTATATCCGATCCTCAAAGATCAATTGGACTTAGCTAAGAGAATTGTGAATGGCAAAGTGCAAATTGAAGGTACGATCATCACAGCAGAGCAACGTGGAGATATGAGAAAGCATGCTCAGCAAAACTTAAGAATTAACTTCGGCACGAATAACCAACCTACCGGACTCGTTGCAATGCCTGGTGATACCATCAACGTGTATGTGGATGTAGAGTCGGGCGATAAATTACCGTCAATAGTATTGTCTCAGCAAGAGGCTGCTTGGAACGTTTGGGGTAGAAGCGTGCAACTGCGTCCAGGTAAAAACACAATAACCGTGCCTGAATTTGCAACCAATAGCTACTACGCACGTGAAGTAACTAAAGGTGGCACGGTATATATTGTCAATCCATATACTTCTGAAGAGCAAGGCAAAGCTCCTACTATCCGTTTTGAAGGGTTAGAGAAAATTCCTTTTATGACGAAGACAACAGATCCGGAGCAATTTAAGGCTTTCCTAACCACATATAAACAAAGATTAGATGAAGATAAAGCGCTACATCCTAATGTGTTAGATCGACAATTAATCGACGTCGTAGAAATGGCTAGCGATCACGTTATTTTTACAGGAACGGCTACTGAAGCATACAACAAATTTATTACTCAAGGAAACAACCCAATGGATACCGTAACGGGTTATGATTCTTGGATGAAGACAATCTTTGATTTCTATGGTTTGGATGGCAGCAGTGAGCTCCATGACCCTCAACTAATCCGTGAAAATATTAGATTGATGCAGCCCTATGGTGCGATGTACGCAGCAGGTGACCATACAGGAATTCAAGGTGGAACCGTTGGTTTGATGTTAAGTGATTTCAATGTGGCTTATCCAGGCTGGGGATTGAATCACGAAATCGGACATCGCTTGGCCATGGGGGAACGGGAATATGGCGAAGTAACCAATAACATGGTGTCTATGTTGATGTCTGTCGCTTCTAATTCGATGGATACTCGCATCCCCTACGAAGAAATTTATAAATATACCTTAGAAGAAAATAAAGTCGTTATGAACCAACAGGGACTATTTGCACAACTGGGAGCCTATTGGCAGTTGGAGTTGGCTCATCCGGGGTACTGGACAGAATTGACTAGGATGTATCGAGAGCGGAAGGTAATCCTAGCCAATGGAGATAATTCGAAGCAGCAGTATCTGGTTGAGTTCTCTTCTGAAGTGCTAGGTCTGGATTTAAGTAGCTTCTTTGCTAGACACGGCTTCACAGTTAATCCTGAGACAAGAGAGAAATTGGCGAAATATCCGGCTTCCGACAAACTGTGGTATCTGAACAATACGTTAGTTAACTATGAGGAAAATGGAATTGAAGACAAGACGACTGCGATCAACGTGGGTATTATTTCGAATACGACTGCTAAATCGAATACGTTAAACATCAATATGGATAAAGCCTATAAGAAGGATCTCTTAGGTTATGAAATTTATCGGAACGATATGCTGATAGGGTTTACAGCAACAGATCGGTTTGTGGATTTAGCTGTAGACACAACTCAGAATTATACGTATAAGATCGTGGGTTACGATAAGAAATTGAATACATTGAAGCCAGTTGAGGTTCAGGCATTCAAGCCGACGTTATCGGTTGAAGACCATGTCACATTAAAGCTCAATCAAACGTTCGATCCTATGAATTATGTAACAGCGACGGACTATCAAGGGATTGATATAACAAGTGAAGTCGTTATTACATCGAATAACGTGGATATCACGCAAAAAGGAAATTATGAGATTAGCTATGAGATAAAGAATGCAGGAGTAACAGAGTCCAAAACGACAAGTGTAACGGTAACAAGTGATTACGCGTATGTGTCGGATATGGAGGCTATATTAGTCAATGTTGGCTGGGCGGGACTAAAGAAAGATAAAGCACCTGCGGGTGGAACGATAACACTCGTAAGACAAGGTCTTGCTGCAACCTATGCGAAAGGGATCGGCGTACATGCCAATTCTGAGGTTGTATATCATATTGAAGGTAAAGGGTATGACTTCTTTGAAAGTTATATCGGGATCGATCAAGCTGTCAAAGGACAGGCATCCTCAGCTACCTTTGAAGTGTATGTAGACGGGGAGAAGTTGTTGGATAGCGATGTGTTCGGATCGGGTACGGAACATGAATTTGTAAAGATACCTGTTACAGGTGCACGGGAAATTAAGCTTGTTACAACCGATGCTATCAGTAATGGGAATACGGCAGATCATACCGTATGGGCAGATGCGAAGTTTACGAACAATTCAAGCAACCCAACCATCATTGTTCCTGAACAAACGGCATTCGTTATGCTAAACAGTGAGTTTGATGTTTTAAAAGACGTTACTGTATTTGATACAGAAGATGGAAACTTAATCGACCAAGTTCAAGTGAATACGAACGGTTTCACTACAAACAAGACCGGTACGTACCAAGTAGAACTTACGGTGAGCGACCGTGATGGCAATACAACGACGAAGACGAGAGAAATCGTTGTATATAGTGCTAGTATATATTTGAGTGATGTGAACTGGGAATCGGCAAGAACAGATTATAGTGTCGTTAGAAAGGACAAATCCAGTTCCAACAATACGATTAAGCTACTCGTAAACGGTGAAACAAAAGAGTTCGCCAAAGGGTTAGGAACGCACGCAAACTCGGAAATCGTGTATAACCTTGCTAATACGAACTACGAATATTTCGAAACGTTTGTTGGGGTTGACCGCAATATAGCAGAGCAGAACAGCTCAAGCATAATATTTAAAATACTAGCTGATGGTAATGAAGTGTATAACAGCGGACTTATGAAATTTGGTACTGAAGCCAAATATGTTCGAATACCTGTTAAAGGTGTAAATGAATTACAACTGGTTGTAGATAATGCAAGTAACGGAAATGCTTCAGATCATGGTGATTTCGGAGATGCGAAGTTCATCATCCTTAACAATACGCCTGAGCTTACGATACCTAAATCCGTATCCACCAAAGTCGGTCAGGAAATATTGTTGAGAGAAGACTATTCAGCGATGGATTCGGAAGATGGGGACTTAACTTCTCAAGTAACCGTTACTGGGGAAGATCGAGTAAACTTCAACAGAGCTGGAGAATATCCAATGACGTACACTGTAACCGATAGTGATGGGAATACGACCACGAAGACTAGAACGATAGCCGTTGTGAACATGGAAGATTTCAAGTATTTGACGGATTATGACTGGAATTCTACACAGAATAGTTATACGGCTCCGGTGAAAGATATCTCGATAAGTGCTAAAGCGTTGAGATTAACGGATGCTAACAATCAAGAAGTGGTCTATGAAAGAGGAATCGGAGCGCATTCTAACTCCACGATTGTATATGATCTGAGCGACAAGAACTATGATTACTTCACATCATTTGTTGGTGTAGATCGTCAAATGTACGGTACAATTGGTTCAGTGAGCTTCGAGGTTATTGTTGATGGAGAGAAGAGATTTGATAGTGGAGTCATGATTTCAAGAGACCCACAGAAGTTCATTGAAGTCGATATCAACGGAGCGAAAGAATTGAGATTAGTAGTGATTGATGGTGGAAATGGTAATGGATCTGATCATGCCACATGGGGAGATACTAAATTACATTTTGCCAATGCGGATCAACTATTTACGGGTGAACTGGAACAAGCGATTGCTGATGTTAATGCAATGAACCTAGAGGGATACACTTCAGAGAGCATTGCAGCATTAACAGCTAGCATAGCAAGGGCAGAAGAAGTTCTAGCTAATCAGGACGCTACTCAAGGTGAAGTGGATGAGGCGTTAGCAGCATTGCAAGTAGCAACTGACGGTTTAGTAGAAATAGATTTCACTCAAGTGATTACTGTAGAAGATCAGTATTTAAGTGCCTCGATTAAGCAAACCTTAGGAGTAACGGGGGATCTCACGCTTGGGGATATGTATCAACTTACGACGTTAACAAGTGAAACAAGAAGAGCTAGATCCCTTGATGGGTTACAATATGCGAAGAACTTAGTGACGCTAGATATCACGGGGAACGAAATCACCGATTTCTCTCCATTACAAGGTTTAACGAAACTGGACAACTTGTTGGCTGATCCTCAGGTGGTTGAAGTAGGAACTCTACAAGGACCTATCGTGGAATTGGAAAACCTGGTTACAGGATTAGATGGATATAAAGTGATGCCTAATTTAGCGGGTGTTAGAAACAATAAAACGATGAACGAGATCGTGTTTGATGTAAATGCGTGGGCGGAGAACGCTGATACGTTTACAATAGACCTTTCGAATGAAGAAAAGGGGCTCTACTTCTTGGTAATGACTTATCAAGTTGAAGGTAACCTTGTGCAACTCATTTATCTGATTGATAATAACTAATTTGTAGAACGATGATGAGCATGAGTTGAGGGTGTTCTTAAAAGGGGCCAATACTAGACCAGAGAAGTCTTCGACTTCATCTGGTCTAGTGTCGTTTCAGCGGAAATATTAAGAAAGTATAAGTTTCACTTGATTGAGCCCATGTTATGCACATGTGGATAACAATTTGGCACATCGCATCTCGCAAAGATCAATCCTATTAACAGTCGGGTTTGTCAATATGAGAGGACTATGGCAATATAGAAGCATTAACCATAACGAATGGAGGGCATTACATCATGTCTAATTTACCAAATTGTCCAAAGTGTCATTCAGAATACACTTATGAGGATGGAAGTCTGTTAGTTTGTCCAGAATGTGCCCATGAGTGGACTTTAGAATCAGAGACCGAGAATAATGAAGACACAAAGGTTGTCAAAGATGCGAATGGTAACGTCTTAAACGATGGGGATTCTATCACGGTAATTAAAGATCTCAAGGTCAAAGGAAGTTCATCTGTTGTAAAAATAGGTACAAAAGTAAAAAATATACGCTTAGTTGATGGAGATCATGATATTGATTGTAAAATTGATGGATTTGGAGCTATGAAGTTGAAATCCGAATTTGTTAAAAAGATCTAAGAGGAAGTTCAAAAAGTCATCTTTTGATCACGAAGGTAAGCAAGGAGCGTATTCGACATCGAAGATTGAATTCAGCCGGTCTTTCCGGTGCTCACGTAGGTACTGCCTACGCTCCGCTCCTCACTCCCTATCTTCATTCAATCTTCTCGGTGCTGAAAATCTAACTTTTTGAACACGCATGATAAGAGTGTTGTAGATTTATCTTGCGACACTAACAATTCGGTTGCGTCCTTCATTTTTGGCTTGATATAAGGCTTTGTCCACGGACTCAAATAAATCATTCAAATTCATTATGGGGTTGTTGGTATGTGGATTCATTGAATTATTAATGGATAGCAACCCCATACTTATCGTGATGGATACAGATGAAGCACCATTATCGATAGCCACTTTATTCATCTCAATGGTTGATTGAACACGTTCAGCCAGAATAGTAGCTTGGAATTGATTCGTATTTGGTAAATAGATAATGAACTCCTCTCCGCCATAGCGGGCCAATATGTCAGCTTTCCGTAGTGTTTTTTTGATGACTTCGACAGTCTTACATAGCACGATATCGCCGACCAAATGGCCATAATCATCATTGATTGATTTGAAAAGGTCAATATCTAATAAAAGGATCGCAAACGGTGATTGATATTTCATATTTTTCGCTACTTCTTGCTCTAACTGTTGCGTCAAGTAGTGACGGTTATAACAGCCTGTTAAACTGTCGGTTAGGGCCATCTGTTTGAGTTTACGGTTCGTTTGAAACAATTCATTCTGTATTCTAATTAGTGCTAGATTACGCTCCTGTAGGATCTCGTTCTGAAGATGGGCCTCATCAATGAGTTGGTGAATTTCGGTCATATCTTGAAATGTGACAATTCTTCCAATGATGATATCATCAACTAGAATAGGCGCAACATGAATCTTGCTATACATATTGAATTGTGGATAGAAAGCTTCAATCTCTGCCCGTTCCAAAGGTTGTTCATGATAAGTAAGAAGGAACGAATCAAATTCGCTAGTAGATTGTTCTCGAGGCAGGATCGTCTCGATATTGAAGCGATCTCCTATATGTATGAAGTTAACGTAGGGAAGCAACGACTGGTTTACTTCTACAACATGCTGATTATCATCAAGCACCAGAATGCCATGATCTATGGTGTCAATAATATCTTGATGAGCAATAGTTACAAGATCTAATACTTTATCACGATGAATGGCAATAACGAAAAAGATAGCAGATAGTAATATTCCGAGAGATGTTATTCCCGGAATGACCGGAGATAGCGCTAAGACAACATTAAGGAACACGTCGAATAATACACATACAGTTAGCACTACAACCCCTCTGAGGACATGTGCAACCTGCATTTTGATACGGGGCGAATGATTTGAGGCTAGACCTAAATAGATGATATATAGTGAAATAATGACACAGATAATTATGAATGTAATCATAATCCAAAAGATCGGACCATAGATCCTTTGAACGTAGCCGCCATATGCAGGCTGGACAAACATACCGTTCGGGTTGGCGATGACACCAAGTGTTATGAACAGCGTTGAAATTAATAGGATCCAAGACGTCTTTTTATGTATAAAATGGGATTGGCCAGTGAGGAAAATCGTGAAAAAAAGCCAACCCGTTGTGAGTAGCATGGAGTTAACAAATGCGAGCTTCACATATAACAATTGAAACTCGGAATTCTCTGTTGTTTTCATAGCAAACTGGCAGAAAGGCCACAACATCATAGTAATGTGGAATACTAAATATACTTTATGTAGTGTGGTTATTGTAACAGTAACAAATACATATACGAACAGAACAAATAAAACTAGAAACAATATGAAATCAAGCCACATTACGAGCCCCAAATAGGTTACACCCTCTTATTATATAGTAGTTATTCAGCAGACTGACTTAGGTCGAAAGTCTTATATTATAACTCTAATATATAAGCATAGGGAAAATAATACAATACAAATAGGTAGATTTAATATGTTATAAGATAATAAGTCAGTTGAGACGATAGCTTCAACAGGCTTATTATGAATTTATAATTTAAGAGCTATAATGGACATCGCCTGGTATATCGATTCCAGTATTCTCCCATCTGGTGAGCAATTGTTTCACGTCTTGCGCTGATTTCGGCTTGCTAAACAAATAGCCCTGAATTTTATCACAGTTCTGTTCTTGTAAGTACTTCAGCTGGTTATTCTGCTCTACTCCCTCCGCAACGACGCACATATTCATTTTTTTGCCAATGATTATGATTTGCTCGATCAGAGCAGTTTGATGTGTCCCTGCATGGATCGAGTCAATAAAGGACTTGTCTATTTTTAAAGTGGAGATCGGCAAATGGGTAAGGTAACTTAAAGAAGAATAGCCAGTCCCGAAATCGTCCAAGGCAATTCTGATATTGTGTTCTCGTAGTTCATTTAGCCTACCACTCACATGATCGTAAGATTCAACCAGAATGGACTCCGTGATTTCGAGCTCCAGATACTCCGGTTCCAGCCCACAACTTCGCAGTGTATCTAGAACAAGCTCATTAAAATCGGTCTGTAGTAGCTGCAGCATTGAAATATTGACGGATATCGTTAAATGCTGTAATCCCTGCTCATGAAGACTTTTCAAGAAAGAGCAGGCTGTGCGTAAAACCCATGCTCCCAATGGAATAATGAGATGTGAGTCCTCTGCTATTTTGATAAATTTAAGAGGAGAGACAATGCCCAAATCTGGGCTATTCCAGCGTAAAAGGGCCTCCAGTCCGGTTACCTTGTTCAGCGTTAAATCTACCTGAGGCTGATAAAAGAGTTCAAACTCATTTCGTGCCATGGCCGAATATAACTGTTTCTCAATGTTCATTCTTTCGGCGAAGGTATCATTCATTGGATGATCAAAGGTAACAAACTGGCCTTTCCCTGCCTCCTTAGCCCTGTGCATGGCAATGTCTGCACGTTTAATTAATTCCATAATATCATTGCCATGCTCTGGATAGATACTTATTCCAATACTGATGCTGATGTGCAGAAGACTATTGTCCATCTCGATGGGCTCCTTGAAACTGGTGAGGATGCTACCGGCAATCTTAGATGAGCCATCTGTATTCTCGATGGGATGAAGAATGATAAATTCATCACCACCAAACCGATAAACGTCTCCTTTATTCGCTACAATGGAGAGTAGCCTTTCGCTTACCTTAGCAATCAGACGGTCCCCGAATCCATGACCCATCGTATCGTTAATATATTTAAAGTTATCAATGTCCACAAACATCAGTACCGCATTCTTATCGGAATCCGCAAGGATGCTTTGAGTTCCATTCTCGTATAAGGCCATCTTGTTGGGCAATCCAGTCAATACATCATGATAGGCAAGATAATACATTTTCTCTTCACTTTCCGTAAGCTTGCGCTGATTCTCAATAAGTTTATCGTATTGTTGTCTAAGTTCATCTTCAGTTGCTATGATCTCCTCGTATGCAGATTCGAGACTTTCATGGGCGTAGACCTTGTCAATGTATGCGACTCCGAGCTTATTCTCTATCCTTTTGATGCGATTGACCGTTCCCAGAATGAGAAAAAAGATAAATGCTGCCGTCATACTCATGAATAGCCAACCTTTAATCATATGAATCAGTGTGACCCATTCACTATTCGATACGAAAGTGGAAATTGCCTTATCCGTTAATAGAATCCATAGGCAACCTACGACGAAATATATTCCGGAAATTCTAGTAGAACTTCGTAGGGGACTGAAGGTTTGTTTAGTTGTCGACTTCAATGTTGTCTTCTTATGTAAAGGTTTTCCCGCATAGGGGGTTCTTTTGTCTTTATCTTTTTGTAGCATAGTGCCCCTCCATTTCAAACCTGATCAATCATCTCGCTTTTAGAAAATTCAACATATTTATTCGGATTCCTCTATTTGATAACATTATTTCACAAATATCTACAATATATGCCCATAAATAAAGGCTGATGCTGATGAAATGATGAATAAATTGAACAATCCATTCATGTTTAGAAGTCTATGAGGGGTAAATCATGATGCGTATAGCAGCAAATTTGGGTAGTAGTGGTTTAAGGTTTGTTCTGATACCTATTTCGATAAACGGCAGGGGTTAGCGTTGCGAACTTTTTAAATGTTTTGATGAAATATCCAGCATCGCAAAATCCCAATTCATCACTTATTTGATGAATGGGTTGATCCGTTGTCTCTAGAAGCTGCTTGGCCCACTCTATTTTTAAGCGTGGAATAAAGACTGAGAAATTTTCGCCGGTTTCTTTTATAAATATGCGGCTGAAATAACTCGAGCTAATGTGACATCGTTTCGCCATGTCACTCAATGAAATACTATCGTTCTTATGGTGGTGGATGTAATCAAAAGCCGGTTGAAGCAATGGGTTAGATGAACGGATTTCATTGGATGTAAACTTTTTTATTTTATTATCAAGAAGAGTACTGGAAAGCTCCGTTTGTATAGCTTGTATATTTCGATAATTACGATCAGAAGTGCTAATTGAATCTAAAGACGGGTTGACTTCATCCGTGGACAGAGCCTTTTTATACATATCTATCGTTGAATTCTTATGAATAGCTTCTTCCACAATGTAGTTGCATAGGTGAAATAACATATCCGCGATGGTAGAGACTTCTTCGTATGATAAGGCGGGTAAAGAAAGATAGTCTTTTTCTAAAGCTTTGAACTTATCATTTGTTTCTAGGCTAGCAGGACGAGTTACAATCTGTTCAAGTGGCGTATCTGTATCGCGTAGCTTAATTTGTCCAGCCATGATAGCCCCAATATATTGATCATCAATAATAATAGGAATGGCAATATCAATAATATTGAAATGGCACATATAGATATAGGGTTTATTCAGCCGTACGGCTTCCAATCCGCCTCTGGCATCACATGTCTGACAATACGGTGATAGTGTGGAATCTTGTCTTACACCCTGGCAAAAGGGTTGGCAGTAACTATGCTCTGTAACAGGAGTACCTTTGTAATCAACTGTAATGATCGCCATTTTGGTGACCAGCGCAAGAGAGTCTTGTAACTTATGCCATTTCTCTAAATCGATAATCTTGTCTAACCTAAACAAAGAATGGTTCATTAGTGTACACTCCCTATAGTTGAATAGAAATATGGAAATGGGAATAGAATATAAAGATGAAAGTATGAGTATTACACTTTGATTATACTGTATTAACCTGATAAGTGGACAAGATTATACTATTTGGGAGCTAGATAACATAAAAACACCATCTGGAAGCGCTTAAAATTGCAGGTATAGTTCGATGATTACTAACCATAGTCGGACTATAATAGAATCATAGTAATCAAAGGAGGAATTTAAGATGAGAAAAGCCTTTATTAGCCCATCTAAGTATGTTCAGGGAGAAGATGAATTACTAAATTTGGGGTACTTTGTAAAAACATTCGGAGATTCAGCACTACTCATTGCGCATGCAGATGATGTAAAGCGAGTGAAAGACAAACTAGAATCTACTATAAATAAATTTAATATCACACTGATCGAAAGTAACTTCCAAGGGGAGTGCTCACGCGAAGAAGTTCAGAGATTGCAACAATTGGCTAAAGAACATTCCTGCTCTTGTACGATTGGATTAGGTGGAGGCAAGGCAATTGATACAGCGAAGTGCGTAGCAGAAGGTGAAGCTTTAATTATTGTGCCAACGATCGCAGCAACCGATGCACCAACGAGTCATTCAGCTGTACTGTATACCCCAGAAGGGGAGTTTGATGATTATGCGTATTTTAAACAAAGCCCTAGTGTAGTTATGATTGATACGACGGTCATTGCCAACGCACCTACAAGATTTCTTGTGTCAGGGATGGGAGATGCGCTCTCTACTTATTTCGAAGCTAGGGCAACCTCAAGATCTTACTCTAACGTCAATGCGGGAATGCCATGTGGTGTTCGTGAAGGGGTCTGTGGTCCGGCGATAGGAACCAATACAGCCTTGGTACTAGCTAAGTATTGTTACGAAACGATATTGAGAGATGGCGTTCAAGCGAAGGTAGCTTCTGATTGTAATAGGGTAACTCCTGCACTTGAGAATATTATTGAAGCGAATATCCTTTTGTCAGGGCTTGGTTTTGAAAGTGGTGGTTTAGCCGCTGCTCATGCTATTCATAATGGCTTAACTTCACTTGAGGGGACTCATCATTATTATCATGGGGAAAAGGTAGCTTTCAGTACAATCGCCCAATTAGTTCTGGAAAATGCGGATAAAGATGAGTTGAATGAAGTATTCGCATTTTGCGTATCGGTTGGTCTTCCAGTATGTCTAGCAGACATTGGCGTAGATAGTGTTTCATACGAGGAAGCGTTGGCTGTAGCTCGAATCGCTTGTATTCCGGCAGAGTCTATTCATTCGATGCCATTTCCAATTACGGAGGATGCTGTGGCAGCGGCCATTATGGTAGCTGATCAACTCGGTCGACAATACAAATTAAGTAAGGGTGAATAGTATGAAAAAAATAATGAATAAGCCAGAGACACTAGTTAGAGAGATGTGTAATGGTCTAGTTCTAGCACATCCTAACTTAGCGTTTAATAGTAAATATAAGATCATTCAGAAAAAAGAAATAAACAAAGATAAAGTAACGCTGATCAGTGGTGGCGGCAGTGGGCATGAACCCGCACATGCTGGATTTGTTGGAAAAGGGATGCTGGACGTAGCTGTCTGTGGCGATGTGTTTGCTTCCCCTTCTCAAATCCAAGTATACCAAGGGATTCGCTCGTCTGCGTCCAATAAAGGAACGCTATTAATTATTAAAAATTACAGCGGCGATATTATGAATTTCAAGAATGCGGCCCATCTTGCAAGTGAAGACGGAATACAGGTCGATTATGTTAAAGTGGATGATGATATTGCCGTTGAAGATAGTCTCTATACCGTTGGAAAAAGAGGCGTTGCAGGAACTGTTTTTGTTCACAAAATAGCAGGTGCAGCTGCTGAGCAAGGAATGTCTTTGAGCCAAGTGAAGGAAGTGGCTCAGAAGGCGATCGACCATACGAAAAGTATAGGATTCGCGTATACCTCATGTACTGTTCCTGCTAAGGGAACACCGACCTTTACCCTTGCGGACAATGAAATGGAGTATGGTGTGGGCATTCACGGCGAACCAGGAATTAGAAGAGAAGCTATGGTGTCAGCGGATGAATTGGCAGACAGAATGGTGACTGCGTTATTGGAGAGTCTGGAGATTGATCAGGATGCTGAGCAGGAAGTTACTGTATTGATCAATGGATTCGGTGGAACGCCGCTCCAAGAATTATATCTGTTGAATAACTCCGTTATCCGTGAATTAGTATCCCGCAACAAGAAGGTCTACAAAGTGTTTGTTGGAAATTACATGACGAGTATAGATATGGTTGGGGCGTCAGTTTCAATTATGAAACTGGACGACCAGTTGAAGGAGCTATTGAGTGAAGCGTGTGATACGCCAGCGCTATTCATTCATGAACCTTTCGAACAAGTGAACTATACCGAGGTCGTATTGGAGGAAGATGAGAATACATCTGTATCCTACACATGTGAGACGAATGAAGACTTTGCGAAGGTTGAGAATGATACTTTTTCTTTAAATAATATGATTTATCTTCTTGATACAATGAGTGAAATCATCATTGAGAATGAGATTCCATTCTGTGAGCTAGATGCCCATGCGGGTGATGGTGATTTTGGCATGAGTGTTGCGAAGGGGTTCAAGCAATTAAAGACAGAGTGGAATGATCTCGTAACGAACCACACCATGGATATTGGAAGTTTCCTAGATGCGTGCTCTCTCATTATTATGGAGCATTGTGGAGGGGCCTCGGGTCCAATCTGGGGTTCTGCATTTCGAGCAGCTAGTAAACATGTTGGAAACAAACAAGAGCTATCCATTGATGAGTTCGCTCAAATGATGGCCGCCGTTGTGAAAGGCATTCAGGATACAGGCGAGAGAGCCTTTGGCCGTGGCGCTGTCGTTGGGGACAAAACATTGATTGACGCGCTTGTTCCTTATGCTGAATCTTGGGGAAATAGTGCACTTGATGGCGATGACATTAAAGTTGCCTCAACGAAAGCGGCTGATGCGGCTGTCGAAGGAGCGAAACAAACGGAGGCGATCGTTGCTCGTATGGGAAGAGCTGGTACCGTTGGTGAAAGAAGTATCGGTTATCCCGACGCAGGAGCACATGCATTAGGGGTTATTTTTACAGAACTTTCAAAAGTAATAAAGTGAACATAAAGGCACCCGAGGGGGTGCCTTTTGATTTGTCTATTGATGGCGAATAGTAATATATTAATGATTGACAATTTTCGATACGTGGAATATATTGGACTACAATAGTTCCTTTATACTATTTACGGAGCAAAAAATATGATGTAAGTCACGAAAGTGCATCTGCGCTAACGACAATTGTATATTTTGGCACACTAATCGAAAGATTAGCTCGCAAAGCCTCGGAATCTACCAGTCTATGTTAATAGACTTATGATCGTCCAGCTGCAATTAACCTCGTTAATGCAGCTGGACCTTTTTGTGTTCCGGGGAACTAAATCCATAAATATCAAGGAGGAAACAATGAAACGGAGCTTAAGACGTATAGCGATGTGGGTGCTCGTATTTTCGGTGTTCATAGGACTTATACCAGGGACCTTGCTAACAAGCTCTGCTGATGCAACGAATCAGCCAGAATGGCCCAATCCGGGTGCAGTCAATCTAACAAAGGTGGCTGTGCCTACAGGGACACCGGGTCAATGGAAGGTAACGTTGACCGTTGAGGGTAAGAATATCCAGAGTAATAGTACCACAGACGTTGTAATGGTCATCGACCGGTCAGGCAGTATGACTAAGGATAAATCACCTCGGATGGACAAAGCTAAGGAAGCCGCAAAGAAATTCGTCAATGATTTGTTAATTGAAAATTCGACAACAAGAATAGCGGTTGTATCCTTTGAGAAGAGTGCCACAGAAGTAGCTGGCTTTACGGGGTTTAGTGGTAAAGAAGCTCTAAAAGGTAAAATCAATGGAATTACAGCTAGCGGAGGTACCAACATTCAAGCGGGACTTCATCATGCTGATACGTTGTTGGCAGGAAGCCAAGCACAGAATAAGGTCATCGTCCTTTTAAGTGATGGAGCACCGACGTACAGCTATGAGGCAAGTAAAGCGACAGGCTATACATGGCCAGGAGATAAAAGTCCAAGTTTTGCGCTTTCAGATTTTAGTTACGGGACAACTCTCGGAAATGGAAGTGATTATAGTTTAGGTTGGAGTTCATACAAGATACAATATGGAGGCAGCTGGTGGAATCCCAAAAACTATGATATTTCCGACAATGGTATTGCAACCATATCAGAAGCCAAGTTAATCAAGGATAAGGGAATTGGTATTTATTCTATAGGGCTCGATGTTGGAAATGATAAGAATGCGCAATATGTATTGAAGACAAGTGCAAGTGGTGACACTAACTACTTTGCTTCTAGCAGTTCTGATTTGTCTAGAATCTTCACAGAGTTGTCCAGCAAGATTTCCTTTGCAGCGGAGAACGCAAAAGTTATTGACCCGATGGGAGTCGAGTTCGATAAGATCGGTGATATCACCGTTTCTCAAGGAACAACAAAATGGAACAGCGGGTCAGAAACGATCGACTGGAATATCGGTAACATTGCCGAGGGTTCTCCAGCAACGATGAGCTATACCGTTAAGATGGATGCGAACGCAGATCCGGAAGTGTTACATCCAACGAACAAAAAAACAACATTGACTTATACTGATGCCAATGGCAAGCCGGCATCGAAGGACTTTAAGGTTCCAGAAGTGAGCTTCGGTAAAGGTTCCATCACCGTTAGAGGGTATTATGTTAATGCGCAAGGCGATCCAATCAATACAGCCGGAGTTGTTGTAGATAGCGAAGATAAAGCAGAACAGCTATACGATGAACCGTTTACTGTATCTGGAAAGTCAGCGCTTGATATCAACAAGACCTATTCGGTATCAGCCAAAGATGTTGATGGTTATTTGCTCAAAAAGGGTGATAATCCAACAAGTAAGAAATTGACTACTGCTGATCCTAATCCAACCATCTGGTTCGGGTATGTGAAAGCACCTTATAATCTCAATGTAGAGTATAAGGCTGGAAATATCGAGCTAAGCCCAGCTGAAGTCATTAAGAAACTTCAAGGTGAATCAGTAAATTACGATTACAGCAGCAAATTAATTCCAGGCTATACTTTCAAGAACGTAACCCTTAGTACAGGTAGTGGGTTAACCGTAAATGGTGGACACGTAACGGGAACGATGCCTAATAAGGAAGTAACGATCACAGTGAACTACACAGCAGACGCACAAGCGGTCACTGTGAAGTACTTGGAAGAAGGAACGAACAAGGTATTAGAGGCTGCAACGACTAAAGCGGGTGTAACGGGGGAGAATGTTACTCTTACAGCAGTGCCAGTGACTGGCTACACAGCGAAAGCTGCAAGCCACAGCTATACTTTTAAAGCAACTCCGGGCCAAGAGCATATCTTCTACTATACAGCAGATGCACAAACGGTCACTGTGAAGTATTTGGAAGAAGGAACGAACAAGGTATTGGAAGCTGCAATCACTAAATCAGGTGTAACAGGAGAAACTGTTGAGCTTACAGCGGCAACAATTCCTGGCTACACAGCGAAGGCACTAAGTCACAGCTATACCTTGACGGGAACTTTGGATCAAGAGCATATCTTCTACTACACAGCAGACGAGCAATCGGTGACTGTGAAGTATTTGGAGAAAGGCACGAATAACGAACTGTCTGCTGCAACCACGACAGCGGGTGTAACAGGAAAGAGCGTTACACTTACAGCGGTAACAATCGCTGGCTACACAGCAGAAAGGGTAAGCGACGGTTACACTTTTACAGCTGCCACAGGTCAAGAATATATCTTTTACTACACAGCAGACGAGCAATCGGTGACTGTGAAGTATTTGGAAAAAGGTACGAATAAGGAACTATCTGCTGCAACCACGACAGCGGGAGTAACAGGGGAAATCGTTACACTTGCAGCGACGACAATTGCTGGCTACACAGCAGAAAAGGCAAGCGAAAGCTATACTTTTACAGCTGATGCAAGCCAAGAGTATATTTTCTACTACACAGCAGGCGCACAAGCGGTGACTGTGAAGTATTTGGAAGAAGGCACGAACAAAGTATTGAAGGAAGCTACGACTACAGCAGGTGAAACAGGAAAGACCGTTACACTTACAGCGGAAAAAATTCCTGGCTACACACCCAAAGCAGCAAGTCACAGCTATACCTTTAAGGCAACTTCGGGTCAAGAGCATACCTTCTACTACACAGCAGGCGCACAAACGGTGACTGTGAAGTATTTGGAAGAAGGCACGAACAATGTATTGGAGGCTTCAATCACTAAAACGGGTGTAACCGGAGGAAACGTTGAACTTACAGCGGCAACAATTGCTGGCTACACAGCAGAAAAGGCAAGCGAAAGCTATACTTTTACAGCTGACGCAATCCAAGAGTATATCTTCTATTACACAGCAAACGAACAAACGGTAACTGTGAAGTATTTAGAAGAAGGAACGAACAATGTATTGGAGGCTCCAATCACTAAGCCAGGTGTAACCGGGGGAACCATTACACTTACAGCGGCAGCAGTGACTGGCTACACAGCTAAAGAGGCAAGCCACAGCTATACCTTCGCAGCTGATGCAAGCCAAGAGTATACCTTCTACTACACAGCAAACGAACAAACGGTTACTGTGAAGTACTTGGAAAAAGGAACGGATGCAGAATTATCTGTTGCAACAACTAAAACGGGTGTAACCGGAGAAACCGTTACACTTACAGCGGTAACAATTCCTGGCTATACTGCGGAAGCGGCAAGCCACAGCTATACTTTCACAGCAATAGCAGGCCAAGAGTATACCTTCTACTACACAGCAAACGAACAATCGGTTACTGTGAAGTACTTGGAAGAAGGAACGGATACAGAATTATCTGTTGCAACAACTGAAACGGGTGTATTGGGTGGGACTGTTACACTTACAGCAGCTCCAGTGACTGGCTACACAGCCGAGGTGCCAAGTCACACTTACACTTTCACTGCAGACCTGAATCAAGAGCATATCTTCTATTACACAAAGGATGCTCCAATTGTTAATGAAGGCTATGTTACAGTGAATTATGTATATGTGGATTCAGAAGGAACTGAAATAGTTCTGCAAGATCCTACTATGCATAGTGGTGAGATTGGACGTATGCTACCACTACAGGCAGGGCCGATTGTATTGTCTGATGGTGTATATACACCGGTTAATCCTAACTTTGACTATCTAATCAAGGATACAGAAGGGCAGCAGCATACTTTCTACTACACGAAGAATGCTCCAATTATCGAAGAACGAGATGTAACCGTGAATTATGTAGATCAATTAACTCAACTATCGTTGATTGACCCTATTGTGATTAGCGGCAATGTAGGGGATATACTTTCATTACAGGCAGAGCCGATTACAGTATCTGATGCGGTATACATGCCAACCATTTTCAACATTGATTATCTAATCACAGATGCACTCGAACAGCAATATACCTTCGAGTACATGACAGATGATGTTGAAGATGTACAGCAGTTAATCGTGAGATATGTGGATAAAGATACAAAGGCTGAGCTTGGTCAACAGATCGTGACAGGAATTGTGGGTACAACCGTTACATTAACGGCAGGAGCAGTTCAAGGATATACTCCTGATGAGGCTACAGCTGAGTACGAATTTAAGGATACAGAAGGACAGGAATATATCTTCTATTATGTGAAGAATACGCCTACAACTCCGCCGGTTGATCCAGAACCGAACCCAAGTCCGAACCCGAATCCGAATCCGAGTAATCCGGGTACATCAACACCAGGTCCATCAGGTGTAACACCGTTGCCTCCGGCACCTCCAGTAATTGCACCATTACCTCCAGCACCACCAAGGTTGGAGATGGATGATCACTTTAATTACATTAATGGTTATCCAGATGGAACGATTAAACCGGAGAACTTGATTAGCCGTGAAGAAGTTGCAGTGATCTTCTATAGATTGATGGATGATGCGACACGCAGCGATTACTTGAAGAAGATTAGCTCTTATGGAGATGTCGAGAGTAGTCGTTGGTCGAACAAACACATTGCTACGATGGAGAATGCAAGCATCATCACTGGATATCAGGATGGGACATTTAAACCTGGTCAACAAATTACAAGAGCAGAATTTGCTGCAATTGCATCAAGATTTGATAATCTCAATGAGCAAGAGAACACGTTGTTCTCGGACATTAAAGATCATTGGGCGGCAAAATATATTGTATCTGCAGCGAATAAAGGCTGGATTAAAGGTTACCCAGATGGACAATTCAAGCCTAATCAATACATTACGCGAGCGGAAGCAATGGCTTTCATCAACAGTGTATTGAATCGTAAAGTTAACGTAGATGGTATTCATGAAGATGCTAAGGCTTGGCCGGACAATGCAACAGATAAGTGGTATTACACGGACGTGATCGAAGCAACTAACTATCATGATTACAGTAGAAACGAAGATGGATCCGAGACTTGGGATCAAGTGAACCCTGATCGCGTGTATCCTTAAGTAATAAACAAAAACTCCTCTCTGTTCAATCAGAGGGGAGTTTTTGTTTATATAAGATTAACTATTGAACAGCTTGTCCATATAATTATAAGTTAACGGCGTGCTCTTCTTCAATTCTTCACGTGTTGTATCATTATATAAGTATAGGCTAGCTGCTTCAGCGAAATATTCCTCTGGATAAACAGATACGTAGCCATCTTTGTTATAGTTAATATTTGCTTCTTTGTTAAATATGTTCTTGAAATCTTCCTTACTACTTGCTCCGTTAAATACGAAACGATCTACAGCATGCATTGTTTCATGGATCTCTAGGTTGAAGGAGCTGTGGCCTTTTCCTTTTTTGCTATAACCGATGCGGACAACGACAACCTTCTCGCTGACACCAGGGACATCATCCCATGTTAATCCAGTACCTTCCCAACCTCTTGGTGTTACACCTTTTAAGTAGAGTAATTCAGGAACGTTGGTAATGATATCATTGGTTAATTTAATTTTTACACCTTTATCGGACAACGACTTCAAGATAGGAGCTGGGATTTTCTCGAGCCGCCCAATCATTGCGTCTGCCTCTTTCACGTTATAATTACCTGTTGGCAAAATAACTAATTGATCAAGTAATACATTTTTAGCTTGAACAGTTTGTGTAGGTAGTGCCCCAATTAATGTGAATATGATAAGTATAGTTAATATATGTTTTGTCCATTTCATTATAAATGTTCCTCCTAGAGCCAACGAATCTATGAATAGAGGACGTTGAGCTTCAATATCGGTAACTGGCTAGCATAGCGACAATGTCGCGGTAGCTCCTTTAGTTTTGCGCCACCATCTTTCAATGGGTTTGCCTTTGTCAATACGGGGTTGACATATGAAATTGATATATAAGTACGCAAAAACCCCTCTTACCGAAGTAAGAAGGGTTGGATAACAACGATTAACGTTGCACTTCTATATCGGTAACTGGCTGGCATAGCGAAGTATCGCGGTAGCCCCTATAGTTTTGCGTCGCCATTTTTCAATGGGTTTGCCTTTATCAATATATTAAATTAGGAATTGAATCTATCACTATCATCTAATATTAATAGTAATATTAATAGATTGAATAGTCAAGATGAAGTTATCTGAATTAACAAGAAAACCACTCCATTGTTGGAACTCTGATAATTGACTGGAAGGCATAGTCGGTTTCGTTTTTTTTGCAACCTTTTAAGATCATATGCGTCTTAGAAAGTAAAGACATAAGCGTGTAAGAGAACGTATAGGAGAAAGGGGATAAATAAATGTTCAGAATGAGAAATTTAGGATGGATGGTTGCGGGAATTGCAATATTCATGCTTGTTGGGTGTAATGACACAACGAATGTGGTGCCAGATACGAAGGAACAGATACAAGAACAAGCACCGGAATTGCAGCCACAGGATCAAATAGGGGAACAACTACAAGAGGAACTACCGCAGGAGCAAACAGCCCCATCTCCAGAGGAGGGCATGCCACCGACCGTGTTAGAAGCTGCAACAACAATTATGAGAGCTCTTAAGGATAGTGACATGAGCACGGTTGCTGCATGGGCACACCCAGAGAAGGGCATCCGCTTCACACCGTATGGTCATATTGATACTGATAAGGATCTCATATTTACAAGAGATGAGTTAGGGACTGCAATGCAGGAACCTAAGGAGTGGATGTGGCGGACATTCCCTGGTTCTGGCGAGGAGATCAAGTTGACGTTCGCAGAGTACTACAATCGGTTCGTCTACGATGCAGACTTCATGAAAGATGCGCAGATTGCTGTGAATGAGGGATTGGGAGAAGGCGCCATGATCTATAATCTGAAGGAAGTATATTCGGAGGAGCAGTATGACTTCGTTGAATACCATATTGCTGGTATTGATCAATCTGTTGATGTGATAGATTGGCGCAGTCTACGTCTTGTGTTCGAGAAGATAGGCGTGGATCGTGCGCTAGTAGGTATTATCCATGATCAATGGACACCCTAAGAGTAGATTAATAAGGTTGGATGAAGACAGCTACAGCACGATCGTAGCTGTCTTTCTGTTGTCTCCTACAGGAGCTATTGAGGAGATTTAAGTAGGAGGGTAAGATGGAAGCATATATGAGCATGATAAATGTAATTAATAAAGGAGAAGATTAACTTGAAATATCGTCGTCTCGGAAATAGTGGACTAGAGGTATCGGCATTGGGATTGGGGACAAATGCGTTTGGAAAACGGGCGGATCAAGAAACATCTACCAAGATTATTCATCATGCTTTAGATAGTGGCATTAACTTTATTGATACAGCTAATATTTATGCGGGCTCTGAATCGGAGAGGATTATTGGACAAGCATTGGGCGGAAGACGCGACAATGTCGTATTAGCAACAAAAGCTGGTTTAGTGAACGGGAAGGGCCCGAATAAGAGGGGCTCATCCCGCTATCATTTGCAACATGAGTTAGAGAATAGTCTTAGACGTTTGCAAACAGATTATATTGATGTGTATCAAATTCATACATTTGATCCTAATACCCCGTTAGAAGAAACATTACGAACTTTGGATGATATGGTTCGCTCGGGGAAGGTTCGTTATATTGGTGCATCTAATTATGCGGCCTGGGAATTAATGAAGGCGATAGGTATTAGTGAGAACAAAGGGTATCTGCGCTATGTCTCAACGCAGATTAGTTATTCTCTTGCAGATCGTACACCGGAACAGGAGCTTGTTCCTTTCTGTTTAGATCAGGGGGTAGGTATCATCCCATATTTTCCACTGGCAGGTGGCATACTAAGCGGGAAGTACACTTCAATAGATAAGGCACCTCCAACCTCAAGAGCTGTTACGGATCCGAACTTCAATAGATTCCTTAATGAGAGTACGGTAACACTTGGACAGAATGTGAGCAAGCTTGCAGTAGAGCACGGCTATACTCCTAGTGTATTATCGCTAGCATGGCTTATGGATCGACCTGCTGTCTCAACAGTGATTGTGGGTGCGACACGTATTGAACAACTAGAGGATAACTTGAAAAGTGTTGAGATAAACCTTGATTCAACAGTAACCCAGCAGTTGGATGAGATTAGTAATCCATCCCGTTATGGTGAACCATTCGCTGTGTATCGTCTCCCTTAAGTAACTTCGGCCACATTCTTATAGGATGTGGCCCTTTTTATATAATAAGGTGCTTTACTTTATAGCCATCACATTGTATTATATAAATATAGTTACTAACTTAATTAATGCTGCTATAAAATAAACATGAAGGGTATGTGACATATGAGTAAATTTCATCAAGAACCGAATATCTATGTTGGAGAGGTCAATATTAAGGTCCAAGAGTTAGATCGTGCAATAACATTTTATGAGGATATTATTGGTCTAAGCGTATTAGAAAGAACGGCTAGTCGCGCTGTTCTGACAGTCAATGGAAAGACGGCATTAGTTACTCTTGAGCAACCGTCAGACGTTATTCCTCTTGGCGGGCGCTATTCGGGGTTGTACCATTTTGCAATATTGCTTCCGGAGCGTGGGGACCTTGCTGTATTCTTACGACATTTGATTCAGACCAAGTATCCATTTGGGGCTGGAGATCATGTTGTGAGTGAGGCATTGTATATTACAGATCCTGATGGGAATGGGATTGAGGTATATTGGGATCGTCCTTCTTCGGAATGGAAATGGAATAATGGCTTGGTGGAAATGGCCACGCTCCAGATCGACGCTCAGGCGATCCTTGCGGAAAGTAATGAGCTATGGAGCAAGCTATCATCGGGAGCCATTATGGGACATATGCACCTTCATGTAGCGAACATTAAGCAGACAGAGCAATTCTATCATGATGCTCTTGGATTCAAGACCGTATCATATTATCCGCAGGCTGCATTCATGTCTACTGGGGAATATCACCATCATCTTGCGATAAATACATGGCAGGGTACAGGTGTACCGACGCCACCGAAGAATATGGTTGGATTGAATTGGTACACTCTCGTGTATCCTAATGAAGAAGTGAGACTTAGCGCGGTTACTAAGCTGGAACAATTCGGTGCGACCGTCACGAAAGACTCGGATGGATATGTAACGAGTGACCCAGCGGGCAATCGGATACGATTAGTTATTTGAGAATAAGTCGGAGAAGATCACATGGAGCGGTTAGCGACAGAGGTAGCACCTGCTGTACGGAAGGCACTTAATAAATAACGTAATATGGATGTCCCTCCCCCATGACAAAGAAGACGCCCAAAGGCGTCTTCTTTGTATCTTATTAGCTTGGTTGCAACTGATGCAGGCGACTGTAGGCTCCGTCAGAGGTAATCAGTTCCTCGTGTTTGCCTTGTTCAGCTATGCCGTGCTCATTAACGACGACGATACGGTCAGCATGACGGATGGTCGATAAGCGATGCGCAATAACTAATGTTGTGCGGCCCACAGACAGTTCCGCGAGTGATTGTTGAATCGCTGCTTCTGTCTCCGTATCCAGCGCTGAGGTTGCCTCATCGAGAATAAGAATCGGTGGATTCTTAAGAAACATACGAGCAATGGATAAGCGTTGCTTCTGGCCGCCAGACATTTTTACTCCCCGTTCACCGATAATGGTATCCAATCCTTCCGGTAGACTGCGAATAAGTTCAGCAAGAGACGCTCTACGCGCTGCTTCCCAAATCTGTTCATCGGATGCTTTCAGATCTCCATACGCAATATTCTCTCGGATGGTACCTGAGAATAGGAAGACATCTTGCTGGACAATCCCGATATGCTTGCGAAGGGATTGTATCTTGAATTGTTTGATATCCATGCCGTCAATGGTGATTCGCCCAGCATCGACATCATAGAATCGAGGCAGAAGGCTACAGATTGTCGTCTTACCTGCTCCCGATGGACCCACGAAGGCGATGGTCTCTCCAGCCTGGATCGTCAGATCAAGATTACGGAGAATGGTTCTATCCGCTTCATAACCGAAGGTGATATTCTCGAAGTGAATATTTCCTTGTACGCTATCTACTGTAACAGCATTAGAAGAATCAGCAACGTCGGGATCGGTATCGAGTATTTCTGTGTATCGTTTGAATCCGGCAATTCCCTTAGGGTAACTCTCAACAACGGCATTAATCTTCTCAATCGGACGGAAGAAGATGTTAGATAATAAGATGAAGGCCATGAATTCGCCCAGATCGAGGTCGCCTTGTATGAAGAACCAAGCACCACAGATCATGACGAAGATCGTAATCAGACGCATCATCATATAACTAATGGAGATACTCTTGGCCATTGTCTTATAGGCTAGTAGTTTGGTCTTGCGATAATTCTGATTATCGACTGCGAATAGCTCCTCTTCGTGGCTCTCGTTAGCGAATGATTGTACGACACGGATACCACCGACATTATCTTCGATTCGAGCATTGAAATTACCGACTTTCCCGAATAGGCTGCTATATGTGGATGTCATCTTTTTACCGAAGTAGATGACAAGCCATGCCATTAGCGGCACGATGATGAATGTGATCAACGCAAGTTCTAGATTGATGTAAGCCATTAATGAGAAAGAACCAACGAGCGTCATTACGGCAATGAATACATCCTCTGGTCCATGATGCGCTAACTCGCCAACATCATTCAGGTCATTTGTGATTCTACCCATTAGATGGCCAGTCTTATTATTGTCGAAAAAACGGAATGAGAGTTTTTGGATATGACTGAACATTTTGCGACGCATATCTGTCTCAATATTGATCCCCAACATATGACCCCAGTACGTAACGATATAGTTCAGAATCGTATTCACTACATAGATAGCCAGTAAGGCGATACATGCCCACACGATCAGCGACCAATCCCCACTAGGTAATAAGTCATCAATGAACTTGCTAACAGCAAGTGGAAAAACTAGTTCTAGCAATCCTGCGATAATAGCACAGGCGAAATCCAATATAAAAAGACCTTTATATGGACGATAATAGGTGAAAAAACGACGTAACAACTGCTATCACTCTCTTCCTTCTACAATGATTATGAATTATCTAACTATCCTATCATGCATTGTAGAAGATGAGAAACAATATCACAAGATTAGTTCATTATTAGTGAATATACAGTGGGTCGATTAGAACATCAGAGAGGACGTCTGTTGGAATGATAAATTCCACAATACCCATATAACCTGGAGCGACATCATACTTATTAAAAGAAATGACTAATTTACCTTCATTATTAATATAGAAATGGGTATCTTTCGTGATACTATCGAACGGATCTACCATACTTTCGATTTTATTAGTCTCAGTTGCAAGCCAATATATTTTATCAGGATCTGCTTTCATTTGTGTACTCATCTGTTCTTTGATATTGTCGCTAATGACTGTGATATATTGATCATCCTTAAATAGCATAGGCAGGCTCAATAATATTTGATTCACCTTATCGATCGTGTCATATTGCATCGTTGTTGAAGATGAACCTACGGTATTTACTTCATATCTGCTGATGGAAAGTATTTGTTCATTATCCGTTAGAATTTCGTACCCCGTATCTATCCCTAAATGACCACCACCATTTTCTTTTAAAGCTGCCATATTAGTTTGGAACTCATCATATAGCTTTTTGTTTTCATTGAGGTATTTCTCATTTAGACTCTGTTCCAATGTCTCATTCCCTAGATTCGTAATGGCGGGTACCTTTAAGTCAGCATTATAGGTTCCATCATCGATTGTATATTCTTTAAAAGTAAGTACCTTCACGATACTATCCACACCCGGTATGGATGACAGGGCATTCGCAATGGTTGTACTGGCGTTTATTCCGATAACGAACACGAGTGCTGCCGTACTAACCCCAGCTAGCCACTTAGAGCCGACTTTTCTCTTCTTCCTAGTGTTTAAGGCTTTCTTTACTATGAAATCTAATTCGTCGGGAATAGGCACGTCATTATATTCATCTTGTAGTTGTTTAAATTTAGGGTCCATGTTATTTTGCCTCCTTGGAAGTTTCATCATTCATTTGTATTCTCAATAATTGGAGAGCTTGATACAACCTTGTCTTGATCGTATTCACATTCTCATGTAATACTTCTGCGACTTCTTCAATTTTTAAATCTTCGAAATATCTAAGCACAATAATACTCCGATATTTATGGGGCAGATCGTCCAACGTTCGTTCTAAGTCGATATCTGGATAAACGTCAACCTGCCCAGGACTATAAGCTTCTAACATGTTATCATCTACGAACTGAATCTTTTGTTGCCTCCTCAAGAAATCTAAAGATGTATTGACTACAATTCTATAGAACCAGCTCTTGACGACTTCAGGATTATGGAGTGAATCTATGGAAGCAATCGCTTTACAGATCGATTCCTGCACAATGTCGAGTGCATTCTCTTTATTCTTCACGTAGCTGAACGCTAACCGATAGACGTTCTCTTTGTGATCCGTTATACAACGTATAAGCAATTTCTCTGTTTTTCTGTTATGCATGATGGTAAGCTTCTTCTCCTTTCTTTGAAAATCCCTGTTTGAACGTGCTAAGCTGAGTTTTCATAGGGTGTGTGATAGTTTATATATGTAGGACGTATGGGCAATCCTAAAAAGTTTTAACTTTCCGATTAAATTAAAGAAACCACCCCATGATTGAACTGCATCTCCAATTGTTAGTTGTGTCTAACAATCGGGGTGCAGTTCAGATTAGGAGTGGTTTGTCTTTTCATATCATTTTAGATAACACGTTATGATATTTTTCAAATTCCGTCGTTTCATTAATCTGGGGACAAATACTCAAAGATAATAGAGCACTTTCAATTAAGAAGATCCGTGGTTCCTTGTTGTTCACCATTTCCTCTTGGATAAAGTATAACAGCTTTAGATGCGTGGACATTTTCGGAACATCGGCACCCAGTACTTTTTCGATCCTTTTTTTCAAACTTAGTGTTGCGATAGAAAGTTCATTATTAAAAAAATCAGTGCCAACTGAGCTAGGACTCAGTTTGTGTATTTTATCTGGTGAGAGCATTTGAATACCCTTTGTACTTACTTCTTCTACAATGGCCTTAATACGCTCCATACAGTAATCAATCATTTGTTTCAGAGAGATAGATACGTTCATAGCACGACATGTTTGAATCATATGTTGCAGAATCCCTGTAAAAAGAATAGCGTTATCTAATAAATAAGGCTTTTTATCTTCAGGGAATATATGAACGAAACGGCTATGTACCCATTTTAAAAAGAAGAATTTGGATTGTTTGATAAACTTAATTAATTCTGGATCATTGGAAGCCATGACATCATCTATAAGTTGTAATATTTTATTTTCTTTATTTAATATCATCGTCAGATAAATTTGTTCGGTAAATATGTGTATATCAGACAGATCTTCGCCAATGAGCAGAGCATTACGTTCTTCCTCAAGTTGGTTGTGAATGGAGGTAAAGACAGCTTTAAACAGCTCCCCCTTAGAATCAAAATAATTATAAAAGGATCCTTTGGAAATTCCACTATGATTCAATATATCTTGAATAGACGTGGCATGGTATCCTTTTTCGATAAATAACTCATGTGCTTTATGAATGACATGTTCTTTGCGTTTATTCATAATAATTTCAATGCCCCTTTAAGCTGGACTCTTATTCTAGAATAGACTAGCCCATTTCGACGCATATTACAATTGAATTAGACACCGTTAATAAGCTAAACGAAATAGGGTCTGTCTATGACATCGTTTGCAGTAAATTTCCCTTGTCAAATAAAAGATAAGAGTGTAATATGTATTCTGCTGTAACTACAGTCCAAAATTGTACCGCCAGTCTCTTGGAGGGTGTTACTATAATAATACGGTTACTGAATTAGAATAATTAGGAGGATTTCAAATTGCAGGAAAAAGAAAAACAAATAAAACCATCATATGGGGTCATAGCCATTCTAATGATTGGTGCATTCGTAGCATTGTTAAGTAATACATTGCTCAATATAGCTTTACCATCGATCATGAAAGAGTTCGCTGTGTCGGCTCCAACCGTACAGTGGTTAATGACTGGATATATGCTAGTGAATGGTATTATGATTCCGTCAACAGCCTTTTTAATTCAAAAGTATACAGCGAGACGACTATTCTTAATCGCTATTGGGTTATTTGCAGTGGGTACTCTCATTGGAGGATTCTCACCGAATTTCTCCATACTATTGATGGCTAGAATGATTCAAGCCTCAGGGGCAGCGATTATGATGCCATTATTAATGAATGTGTTATTCACGACATTTCCACCTGAGAAACGCGGATCAGCCATGGGGATGTTCGGGTTAGTTATGATCTTTGCACCCGCTATCGGGCCAACGTTGTCAGGATGGATTATTCAGCACTATGCATGGCCAGTACTATTCCATATCATCTCACCGATCGCCATATTAGTATTCATTCTCGCCTTCTTTAAATTACATGATGTGAAAGAAAGAGTGGATATTAAGATCAATGTTCCCTCTATTGTTTTATCAGCTATTGGGTTTGGGGGGATATTATACGGATTTAGTTCAGCTGGAAATGAAGGATGGGATGCCCCAATTGTATACTCGACAATTATTATCGGGGTCATATCCTTAGCGGTCTTCATTATACAACAATTGAAAATGAAACAGCCTATGCTTGACTTCAGAGTCTATAAATATCCTATGTTCGCCTTATCTTCCGCGATTTCGGTTACATTAAATATGGCGATGTTCTCGGCTATGATGCTCATGCCTATCTACCTTCAGAACATTCGAGAAATCTCACCTCTAGATTCCGGATTGCTTATGTTACCTGGAGCGATCGTTATGGGGATAATGTCACCGATTACAGGCAAAATATTTGATAAATTCGGAGCGAAGGTATTATCAATTACGGGTCTAGCCATCGTTATTATTTCTACTTATTATTTCAGTCAATTGACAGATACTACGGAGTATATGGCATTAATGATGTTGTACACCGTGAGAATGTTCGGTATCTCGATGGTTATGATGCCAGTAATGACTAACGGCTTAAATTCCATACCAGGAAAAGCTATACCGCATGGTACAGCCATGAACAGCACCATTTCACAAGTATCAGGGGCTATTGGTGGAGCGTTACTTGTAACCATTATGTCCACTCGTACCGTCACACATGCAAAAGAAATGGTGGGAGCAGCGGTTAGCAAACTAGCTACACCACCTACTCCCGGCGAGTTAGCAGAAATACAACAACAGATTCTTTCACAAGCTACTATTGAAGGAATTAATGATGCATTTCTAGTGTCAGCAGGAGTAGCTGCTGTGGCATTAATCCTGGCATTCTTTATCAAGAGATACAAACCAGCTGAAGAACCGCAACAAGAGAAAGTGGTTGGTAAGGAAGTAGTGAATCAATAGGAATGTTGCCAGGATAATGATATAACCAACAAGCTCCAGTACCTATGCGTCTGGAGCTTGTTGTTTTTTTGCGCTTAAAGAGCTTCATTATCCTCTGTATGGGATTTTTCTACTTGGGTAATAGCGAGGAGTAATGCTTACGCATTGCATGAAGCTGCTGTAGTTTCTCCATCGCCGACTCTCCCCGATGTCCAGCGAGTGATATAGAAAGACTCTCAACAATGGTCATTGGAGCCACAAGGGAATGAAAGGCATCCCTGTCACCACGGTCCACTTGGAGGACGATGTCGCTGTCATTAATCATATCCGAGAGTAGAAGATCCGTAATCAGAATCGTTGTATAACCAGACTCGGAGGCTTGATCCAAAATGACTGTCGCTTCAGGGGATTTACGAACGAAGCCGAAGAAAAGAACGACGTCATTGTGACCTGCATGGACGAGACTTTCCAGCAATTCATGCCCACTTTGAGCCATAATCCGAACGTCAATGCCAATCCGATTCAGTCGGAATCGTAATAAATCAGTTAGACATGAAGTGGAACCCGGTCCGTGAACATATACCTTTTCCGCAACGCTTAGCACCTCTACAGCTTGGTCGAACGCTTGATGAGAAATTCGCTTGGCCGTTTCTTCCAAATTAACCGTTGCCGAGGTAATCATCTGAACGACGACTTCACCCTCGGTTTTGTCCAAGACATGTTTCATTTTGCGTGCTGGGGTTGAATGCTGTATTTCCTGCAAATATTTCTTGAATGATTTCAAATTATCATACCCAATGGATTTCCAGAATCGAGATACTGTTGCAATGCTGACACCTGTCTTGATCGCAATATCTTCTTCTGTATAGAAAGGAATCCGTTCAGGTGATTTAGCGATAAAATCGGCAATTTTCTGTTGGCTTTTGGACATTTGATTAAATGGAATCTCGAATTCGAGCTTGTTCATGGGCATCCTCCCATAGAGTAAGTAACCAGCCATGATGACTGAGAAAGTAATATCCACATTGTATCTTCTTCAGTCCGATTTTCCAAACTGTATGATTATACAATCAATTTCCCGTGCTGTTTCAAAAGCTTCTTAATCAAGTTTGCACCCTTCACTTTTTCCTCAAGACATGGAGATACTATGATCTGATAACGTCCCTGCTTGATACAAGCGGATAGATCAGAGACTTTGTTATAGTCGCCATCTAGTTCGTTGAGGACACTTCCGAATTGAAGAGGATGATGCGTATCGCTACCTGCAACCATCGGAATACCGATACTATGAGCCAACGCCTGTACAGTATCTCTCATGGTTGGGCCGTAGGAGAATAGATCCTTGGCATTGAGATCGAAACCATCAAGTCGACGGAGTAATGCAGGATCATGTTGGGTTAGGGAGTTACTCTCCCGGTAAGGATGAGCTCCGATTCTCAGTAACGATAATTCATCGCACCAATCAAGTAGCTTTTTGAAACCTATGAATTTGTCAGCTTCGGTATGGGGTTCGAGTCTTGAACGCAGTTCCAAGATAGCGCCTCTCGTACCGATAACGAGGATGTGACCTCCGAATTTGACGTCGATTTCCATGCCTGGGAACACTTTGAACCCATCTACGTCGTAATAATCTTCTATATATGTATAATGGCGATCCAACGCATCATAGATATCATGGAAATGGTAGGTGTTAAAGTGTTCTGTCATGGCAATAGCGTTGAGCCCATTGAATACAGCCTCTTGAATTGATTCTTGGAAATATTCAATAGAAAATGTTATTTTTTTAGTCAATTTGATATGAGAGTGAAGATCGATTTTCATTGGTAATGCTCCTATCATTATATATTGATGATACTACCTATCCAGAATAAAAGAGCTACGTATATAGCAGATATAGTAATGAATACATAATCTCGTGGAAGTATTTTTAAATAGGCTAGTTTGATACGTTTGACTTTTGGATCCTTGATGGCATAAGTAAAACCTTTCACTTCCAAAGCTTCAACGGTTGTTCGCGTACGCTTTGCCGTATTGAGAATGAGTGGATAAAAGGCTAGAACGGATATTTTCCCGATATGAATGAGTGATCGATAGCCTAGAAATCCCTTGCGTAGTGGTGCGCGTCCACGAAGCCTGAAAGAGTAAAGTAGATTGTTATATTCTTCAATTAGGATCGGTAACATCCGATAACCGTACGCTACACCGAAGCTGAATTGGGCTGGCATACCGAGACTGAGTAGGGCATCGCTAAGTTTCTCAGGATCCATACTGGAGAAGATAGCAATGCTCGCAAGCGCGATGACTAGAAGTTTCAGTGTTAGCGTGGACAGTGCCCATGCGGCAGAGAGTCCACCACCGAATGCCAGCGATACGATCAGCATATAAGCGGTGTCGGTGAGTAGTCCGAAGGCCAGAACAATGAGTACAAGAACGCTAGGTTTCGAAGTGTAGGTAAGGATAGCGATAGCTAGTAACATACCGATGAGTACGGTCTTGTCATGAATAAACCAAGGGGCAATCGCAAAGAAGGAATACCAACCGATGAGGATGCGTGGGTCAAACTTTGAGAGGAACGTCAAAGAATGCCCGAAAGCTGTTCTTAGCAGCTCAATCTTGATTCTTTCTACACTTATTTTTTCCCAGAGCGTCGATTTGTGGGGCTGCTCAACTAATTCCATATGAAGGCTCCTTTCTTGGTGTTCGCTGCATATGAGCTACGAATTCATCCACAGATAAACAGGCGGGCACGATACCAAGACACCCACTTAATTGAACGATCTGTGGAGCAATCAATGCCGCTTGTTCGAGAATATCCGTATGTTGAAATACAGTACGGCTATCTGTGTCGAGTAAGATCTGGCCTTCATTCATGACAATAACCCGAGTGGCCCAATCCGCCACAAGTTGCATGTCATGTGTAGCTACGACGACGGCCTTGATATGATCATGGAGAGTATCGAACAATAGGGTCATTTCCTTACGGCTGGCAATGTCGAGACTCGCGGTTGGTTCGTCGAGTAGCATGATGGTCGGGCGCATAGCCATTCCGATCGCGAGCGTCGCACGTCGTTGTTGTCCGCCACTGAGTAACCGTCCATCTCGCTCTTGCAAATCGGTTAATTTAAATTTTTCTAGCACCTCGTCCACGAATGAATCGATTCCCTCTTGTTTTCTAGCATCTAGGAAGTAAGATACATCTTGGCGAATGTTATCGGCAATGAACATTTCCTCGGGATTCTGGAAGAGGAAGGCTACTTGGTCGGATAATTGTTCTGGTGTTGTTTTACGGGTGTCTGTACCACAGACGGTTACCTTGCCTTCCCAAGGACGACGTATCCCTGAGATCAGTCGTAATAAAGTAGATTTACCTGCGCCGTTGTTGCCAATCAGTGCGATTCGCTCCCCTTCGTAAATGTCCAGATCGATGCCGCGAATTACGGGTTTCTGCTTACGGTCGATGCCTTGATAACCACTGGTTACTCCCTCGAGACGGACAAGCGGTTCGAGGGAAGTTACTCCTGTAGGCAGGTCCTGCTTAGCCTGGGTCAAATCCCGTGAAGTACTTATTCCGAGCGGTGCCCAATGGGCAACCGCTTCTTCAATCGTTATTGGGTACACGGTTCCTGGTTTCTTATCTTGTTCGCTACAAAGAGCATGGAACGCTTGAGTCACTTGTGGAGGCTGAATATTCATCTCGTTAAGCTCCGTGACCGCAGACAATCCTTCGGAGACAGGTTTCACCCACCGGATTCTACCGCCGGCTTCCATAAGAACGATCTTGCGGCAGTAATCGGCGATAAATTCGGTGTGATGCTCAATGACGATAATGGTTTTTCCGTACTTTTCATTCAACAGTTTAAGCTTCTCATAAATAATACGTGCATGAGCAGGATCAAGCTGCGCTACCGGTTCATCCACGATGATAATATCGGGATTCAGAGATAAGGCTGCAGCTAGTGCAGCCATATGTTTCTGCCCACCACTTAGTTGCCATATCCACTCTTTCTGCAAGTGTTCAATTTCGAGCATTTGTAGTGCAAGCATACCTTTTTCCTTATAGTCCTCGAACCCGAAGTTAAGTGGTGCGAAGCAGACTTCATCGTAAACAGTGGGACGTACCAATTGATTCTCGAAGTCCTGGAATACGTAGGCGACATCCTTAGAGAGCTCGGCAACGCTTCGTTCCGATGTAAGATGCTCACCAATCATCACCGTTCCTTCCATATCACCGGAATAATAAGTGGGAATTAGACCGTTAAAGCATTTGCAAAGCGTCGATTTCCCACTTCCATTACTTCCTGCGATAGCTATGAAATCACCACGGTTAATCGTTAGACTAACTTGTTCTAGGGAATTGGATTGTGCACCAGGATAACGGAAGGTCACATTGTTGAGTTGAATAATCGGTTGTTCTTCCGTTGATGAATTCATCATTAAGCTGCTTCACCCTTCCGTTTATTTGACCTTTTATTGGAGGCCCATAGTAACGTTGTAATGAAAATAACGGCTGCGACGCCCATGCTGATCCATATCGCGCCATTACCCATACCAGCAATGAAATCCGATTCCCAGTCAATAAAGTTAATGTCCGATTCTGCCATAAACTCTGCTGCACCTGCTACGACGAACAATAGAATACCTAGAATGAGTAATCTTGGTGTGACGAAATCGCTAATAGATGTAGTCGCACGTCCATCGCGAGGCTTCATACCGAGTAGGGGTTCAACCTTACCGTACAGACGCGGGACCAGGTATAGCGTCGGGAGTAATGCGAATAATGTTCCAGAGATCACCATGGCATTTAGAAAAGCGAAACCTTCGATAGCTAATATGCTCTCAGGAAGTCCAGGAACGGCTTCGAGTTCTTCGATTCCAAAATATACTTTAGCGATATCGACGATGGTACCGAGCAGTTGGTCGATCCCTATAGCGACATAGGCGGCAATGGCCAGTTGACGTTTGTTGGACGGATTCGTCACAAGCATCCCAGCGATAAATATGGCAAGTGAGAATTCGATAAATTTCTCTAACTCTCCTAACCCTCCGAACTGACCTAGTAGTAGTTCTCCAAAAATAATTTCTCCAACACAAGCCCCTAAAGCTGCATATAGAGGGTTAAACAGAATAGCGAATAAAAGTGGAATGAAAATGAAGTATTCAACTTTAAGTTCAATAGGACCAATCTTTAATTCCGGTAAAAGCTCCGTAATCATGTTCGAAATACCGTACAAAGACATGGATAAAATGAAAATCATAAGTTTTTGCTGTGACGTTAACTCCCAGCGCTTCTTCATGGATCCAGCGTTCATTTTCGTTCCCCCTAAAAGTGTTAGATGGCCAACTAGTGGTCCAAAAGACTGCATTGTAAGTTAGGATATATGTTGTTTACGTCTTCTCTTTATAGAATAGGGTAAGTTTGTTATCAGACTGTTAAGACAATGTTATTTATGCGTTAAATTTTTTCATGTTGTTGCATATGAAAATAAACTTTCATTATAATAAACATATAACGTTTTAATGATGTCGATAAAGGGGCGGTTATGAAGTGAGAATTGATTTGCATACACATGCTAAATGGTCAAAAAATATTGAATTTTCCTATGAATATTTTCGAACTATGATGAAGGAGGCCAGTGAAAATCAGTTGGATGCCATAGCATTAACGGAGCATTTCAACACACATCGGTTCTACGATATTTACGATATGTTAGACCGTCATTGCCGATATGTTGAGGATTATTATATTGTTGAAGGGATAAAGGTATTTCCCGGAATGGAAGTTGATGTGGCCGAGAAGGGGCATATTCTGTTGATCGGAACGAGGGAGAGTATCGTTAAGGTCCGCTCGAGACTGGAAGGACATACAACGGAAGGTAACTATATTGGAATGGATCCATTGCTGGATCTGAGTGATGAGCACGGTTGTGTTAGTATTGGGGCTCACCCGTTTCGCGATTTGAATCCTCTGTACCATATGAAGCGGGAAGTGCTGGAGCGATTGGATGCCTTCGATTTGAACGGTAGGGATTTACATCATTATGGACTGAATATGGAGGGAAAGGTAAACGCTCTGGCAGAGCTTATCGGATTACCGGTCATCACGGGCAGTGATACACATCAGCCATTGCAATTCGGAAGTGTGTATAATCAATTTGAACAACGTTGTGACACGATTGATCAGTTGCGTAATGCCATACGGTTAGGGGCTTATGACTATCACATTTCGCAACATCTTCATTCGAAGGTGAAATCGGCTGAGGTAGAACAGGCGAGATATAAGATGAATATGTAATCATGATCTGTGTTAACATAACGCATAGGCTATAACAGAATTTTATGAAAACCAAAAATTTTCATCGTGCAAGACCTACATCAAAGGGGGAACTATGAGTGTTTAAGATTTTGATCCTAATATTTGTTATTCAGATTGTGTACGTATCGGCTTTCACCTTACGTATGATATTGACCTTGAAAGGCCAGAAGTATATAGCTGCTTTAATTAGTACATTGGAAGTAACGATTTATGTGTTAGGTTTGAATCTAGTTCTGTCATATTTAGATCACTTTGCAAGTTTAGCTGTTTATGCGATTGGTTATGCCTTGGGTGTGCTGGTAGGATCATGGATCGAGGAGAAGCTTGCGCTTGGATATATCACATTAAAGGTAATCAGCAACAAACCGGATGAGCAAATGGCGCAAGTAATACGTGAAGCGGGCTATGGGGTAACTTCTTGGCTCGGACAAGGACGAGATGGAGATCGACTTATTATGGAGATATTGGCTAGACGCAAAAATCAAAAGCATCTGAACGATTTGATTATTAGTCTCGATCCGAAAGCATTTGTTATCTTCCATGAACCGAATCAAATCCACGGGGGATTTTGGACGAAGGCGATCAAACGATAGATATACTAGAACCCAGATCTCTTATTGTAAAAATACCTACGTCCAATTCACTTCAATTCCCGATGCATATAAGATCATCGGGAATAATATATCGTACTACTCCATTCCTTAGTCTTCTGATTTATTGATGTATTCATTTGGTGTATCATCGTCTGTCGGATTATTATTCTTGATTTGACTCAATCGGCCGCTTTTTAATTCACCACCATGGACCTTAGCAGGACTTTGGTTATTATTGTCGTTTCTGTAATGTCCATTGGGATCTTGACCATCGGGTTTTGTCATGATCGTTCCTCCTTCGTAAGCTTATTGGTATTCAAGCATAAGCTTTATGATTGAAAGCATGGCTTATCGTTTGCAATTCTGAGCTATTTATACATAAGCGTTTCAAATGAATGACAAGGTGACATCATGAATCAAAGAAGGACCGTTTCGTCACCATAATTGGTGCTGAAACGGTCCCTTCGTACGCTTGAAAGTGCAATTCAATAAGGATCGGAAGTCTCCTACTCCTTCTATAGCGCTTCTTTGATCACCTTCTTATAATGAAACACGGATAATATGCCAAAGATCGAATACAGTGCAGTATATAGCACCATCACCATAATCATCGGTGTCCAAAGCTCTGTGCCGAACATGAACCATCCTGATTGGACGGCGAAATAGCTATGGAGTAGCCCGACGACTAGTGGAATTCCGAAATTAAAGAGTTGTTTCATTTGAATTCCTTTTAACAAATCACCCTGTGTGAATCCGAGTTTTCTTAGAATGGTATAACTGGCCTTTTCATCTTCACTCTCATCCATTTGTTTGAAATACAGAATACATCCGGATGTAATCAGAAAGGTTAGACCTAGGAATCCCACGATAAACATAATGAGTCCCATCGTTTGTTTCTGGTTGTTACTCATTCCTAATTGAGAATCATAGGCGCGCTTAGTATCGAATCCTAGTCCTTTAAAAAGTTCATTTGCCTCTTTAATATGACCTTTATCTTTAATATCAATTCCGATATATACGGTAGAGTCCTTTTGAATGGCTAGATCGATATCCATTTTCAAACGTTCAAATATGGCTTCGTCCACAATAGCAACAGGCAAGCCACCACCCGTGAAATACCCTGAAACAGGGGAAGCTATATTGATACTTTTATACTGTTGCGGAATAACGTCATGCTGACCCTTTAATTCAATGAATCCAGAATCCTTCATAGACATCATTTGCTGTAGCATTCCACTAGATCCAGTAAAAGCAGTCTCATCCGCAGACAGTTCGATACTTTGGAGCGAATGTTCACTAATCACTGGCATAGTCATGATATTCGGATCAAAGAGCATGCCTTCCGCATTCATCTCTAATATGTTCTCTACATTGACATCTACTTGAATGACATCAATCATTTGATCGGTATACTGTATTCCATTGATGTCCAAGGCATCTTTAAATGCTTGGGCATCTAGGGTATCGGTAATTGAGAAATCTGCTGGAACATAAGTCTTCGCCGACTTCTCAGCAGAGTAGTACGAGATATAACTTAAAGACAACAAACCAATTGCAAGGGCAGATACCGTCGTAATAATGGTTAATAATACGGCATTGGATTTCATGCGGAACATAATGGATGACAGGGACAATACTTCATTAATATTTAAGTAACCGTTTTTCTTCTTGCGGATGATATTAAATATAAAAGTGACAGATCCTTTATAGAAAAGATAAGTCCCGATGATGACAGACGCTAGAATAAAGATCATTGCACCTAATAGTTCATTCATCGTTATGAAGTCTCCGCTAAACAATTTCGATGATATATAATAGCCCAGAAGGATGAATACAATGCCAACAATTCCAATGATCATTTCAAGGAAGGAGACCCTTTTTACTTTTCCTTCTGTTACAGATCTCACTCTAAATAAGGAAAGAATACTTTGCCTTTTGATAAACACCATATTCATCAACATAATCAAGAGGTAGATCACACCAAAGACAATCAGTGTCTGAATGAGCGCTTGGGTAGAGAACTGAAGCGTTGCGATAGCTTCGACCCCTACAATTTTAAATAAAATCATGATGATTAACTTTGAAACGGAAAAACCGACAAAGATTCCCACAGTGATGGAGCCGAAATAAAGGATGAAATTCTCAGCCGTAAGGATACGGAAGATCTTGTTCTTGGTCATCCCTATTAATTGAAATAGGCCAATTTCCTTGCTACGTCGTTTGATGAAAATATTGTTGGCGTATAAAAGAAAAATAGAAACGATAGCCACAAGTAGGACAGAGGCCGCTTTAATCGCAGCACCTCCTTTAATTGATCCTGCGGTTTCATCCATGGATGGGTCGTACTGCAACGTGACAAATGCGAAATAAAGGGCAGCGCTAAAGATTAAGGCGAATACATAGAGGTAATAATTCTTCAGATTCTTCCGCAGATTGCGAAAGATGAGTTCGTTAATGCTCATTCTGCACCCCGCCTAATACACTTTGTGTTTTCATGATGTCTTTAAAGAAGGCTTGCCTTGTTTCCTCGCCTTTATTTAATTGTGTATAAATTTGTCCGTCTTTAATGAAGATGACTCTACTACAATAACTAGCGGCTACAGAATCATGAGTTACCATAATAATCGTTGCTTTTCGTTTCTGATTTAAATCGCTCATCTTGTTTAATAAATCAGAAGCAGATTTGGAATCAAGAGCACCGGTCGGTTCGTCAGCAAAAATGATACTCGGTTCATGAATGAAAGCCCGTGCGGCGGAAGTACGCTGCTTTTGCCCTCCGGAGATTTCATTGGGATACTTATTTCGTATATCAGCAATGCCCAATTCGGTCGCAACCGCATCAAACTTCCGTTCAGCTTCTTTCCTCGGCGTCTTTGTAATGGATAACGGTAGAAGGATGTTTTCTTTGACTGTCAGCGTATCTAGTAAGTTATATTCTTGAAAAATAAAACCTAAATGGTTCTTACGAAATTCAGCTAATTGCTTCTCCTTCATACCAGAGATCTCTCTTCCTTCGATCTTGATCGTACCGTTACTAATCTTATCAATCGAAGAGAGAACGTTAAGCAATGTTGTCTTCCCGGAACCTGATGCGCCCATAATACTAACGAATTCACCCTCTTCAATAACAAGATCTAGACCACTTAACACTTCTTGTTTATTGAACTTATTGCCATAACTCTTATGAATTTTATTTGCTTCTAGAATAACGATATCGAACAACTCCCTTTTCTTTGTACTCAATATCCTTATTATAAAAGGGTTCGTCTTTCTTATCCTTCGATTGATGTAACAAAACACATAAGCATGTGACATTGTTGTCACACGCCTGTGATATGAACGAATTCATTCTTTTGTGGAAAAGTGCATGTGAACGTCGTTCCAACGCCAAGTTCTGATTGTACATGGATTTGGATGAGTAATGACTTCGCAGCTTTGTGTGCTAAATATAACCCCATGCCTGTTGCCGTATTGTCTTGATGTAGGGCCGTTGATGTGAATCCTTTATCGAATATGCGAGAAATATCTCTAGGGTCAATGCCACGACCACTGTCTTTCACCTCAAGAATTGTCTGATCACCTCGTCTATAACTGTTAATGATGATGTCAGATGCTGAGCTATATTTCACCGCATTTGTTAAGAGCTGTCTGAGGATAAAGGCCAGCCATTTCGCATCACTAAGCACTTCCAGTACTTCTAAATTGAGGTCAAGGCCGATTCCTTTGTGAATACACCAGGATTGTAATGTTTTGATCTCATCGAAAATAATAGTTTCTAAATCGGTATGTTCAATATACAAATCATTCTCAATAAATGGGATACGTCGTTGATGGAGCTGTTGATCAAGCAGAAGATGAATTCGCAGCCATTCATAGGTTAAATGAGTCTTCATCGTTTCATCGTCTATACGGTCAATCATTAAGTGCATAGCTGTCAGCGGTGTCTTCACTTCATGGATCCAAGCTAGGATGTCATCTTTCTCCTGTTCTAACGTCATAAGATTGTGCGAGGCAGCTTGTTTCAATAGTTCAGCTTGATCCGTCATGCTTTGTTCAATCATATGCTCGAAGGGACTGTCTGGACTAGCTATGCTCGTTAAATCTAGATTGTTGTCTCGTTCTTCTAAGCTCTTATAGAATCGGGTTTCTTTGTTGTAGCGCACAATGAAGAAACTCGAAAAAAGAATCATGGATAGAAAAACAAGATAGAGTGTGGATTGGAATGGGATCGTTGAATCGTAAAAAGAGACAAAGAGGATAAGTAGTTGCAGAAGTATAAAGAGCATGATCCAGCTACGTCTTTCCACGAGATACTTTTTAATCATATCCATTTGCCTCTTCAGTAGCCATATAACCTTGTCCAATCTTCGTCTCAATAAATCGTCCTAACCCAAGCTCGTCCAATCTTTTTCGTAGCCGATTCACATTAACCGTCAAGGTGTTGTCGCTTACGAAACGTTTATCATCCCATAAGCTATTGATGAGAACCTCACGAGTTACAATTTTATTTTTGTTCTCAATGAGTAGCTTCAACACATAGATTTCATTCTTTGTTAGTTCAATGGATTTCGCATCATGGGTGACTGTATTTTTCTCATAATCCACCGTTGCTCCGCACCATGTTTTGAGTTCGATGGTATCCGTATTGTAATTGTATACCCGGCGAAGAATGGCTTGAACTTTGGCAATGAGCACATCGAAGTGAAAAGGCTTCTGGATATAGTCATCCGCCCCAAGCTGCATAGACATCACGATATCCGTTGGGTGATCACGAGAGGATAAGAATATGATCGGAATGTTAGAATGGGATCGAATCATTCTGCACCAATGAAACCCATCGAATTTAGGTAATTGAATGTCAATAATGACTAAATCAGGCTTAATGTCTGTAAATTCTCGAATGACGTTACTGAAATCAGTAATCCCATATACATCATAAGACCAATGAGCTAATCGATCCTTGATCTCATGAAATAGTGTTGTGTCATCTTCAATTAATAAGAGTTTAAACAAATGATTTCACCTGCCCTTCACAGTAAATGTTACTTAGGTATGCGTAGGCATACCTATTATAAATAAGAGGATGTACAATGAGGCCGCAAAGTCATTATAACAAATGAAGTTGTCATATTGAAAAGGATAGCTTATAACAAAAGACACCGACTGGTCACATGATACTCTAATCCTTATATTTCCGCTGAAACGGTCCCTTTTTTTGTTCTCAATGAATAGTTTGAGTATATCGATTTCTTTCTTTATAATGAGATTTCTAGATTAGTATCACAATAAATAAATGAAATACTTCATAAAACGGCAAACCATTTCTATTGAAATGCGTTACACTATAGAAGTAATTAATTTGATCTATATATATGATCGAAATGGACAAGCTGGCAGTAATATGTCCTATATATTTAGAAAATTATATTAAATTTATAAGGAAAAGGGACTAGATAATGAAACTTAACAAACTTCTTGTCAATAAAAGAACGATATATCTTATTATTGTCTCTATTGTTGCACTGAGTATCCTAACAAGTGTTAAGCTATATAGCTCTTACTATACTACTAATAAATCCGCGCAAGTTGCACTCGCCAAGCAGTATATTGGAATGGCTGAGAATATCGCAGCTGGATTGGATAAGGTTGCCTACGAAAGGTTTCTATTAACCAAACAAGATGGTGAAGATCGTCAGGGAATAAGCCTATATTTAGAACAATATCGTTATAGAATGAATGCGACTTACATCTATGTTTTAATGTTAGACGAGACGGATGTCTCCAAAGTTATGATTACTGGATTAAATTCAACAACAGTGGATTTTCCAATAGGTATACCTTGCACGGTTCCTTCTGAACAAGTGAGGCAGGCTAAGGATGGTAAAAGTTATTATACGGATATCATTAAGGATGATCATAACGGCTCTTACTTATCTATTGGGGTACCATTTTATAGTGATAATGGGGCAATACTTGGCGTGATTGGAATTGATATTGATGCCAAGGAATTAGAACAAGTAAGTAAACAAGTTGTGAAGAGCAATCTTTTTATCTATGTTATTGATATATTGTTTGCTATCGTATTGTTGATGGTAGTATTTATATTGAACAAATGGTATAAGGCACGGTTCAGAAGAGACCTGGAACAAACAGAAGAGATGTACATCTCTGAACTTGGAAAAGTGATAGATACGATCAAATCAAGCAGACATGACATGATGAATCATCTCCAAGTACTAAGTGGATTAATGCACTTGAAGTTGTACGACAAAGTGAACGATTATTTAAAACAGCTGACGAAAGAATCCAAAGTTTCAGAGATGTCGTTACGAATTAAGAATCCGATTCTAATGGTATTATTCCAAAGTAAGTGGGAACTTGCACAGACTAAAAACATACAAATGAACTTTGAAGTCGATCAAGATAATTATACTAGGGTAGCGTCTATGGACTTGGCGAGAATCTATTCTAATCTTCTGGATAATGCGATCGAAGCAACGGAGTCGTACTTTGGGGACCAACCTAAACAAATTCATGTCACATGCAAAATAGTTGAAGCGAAATATATATTCACCGTAGAGAACCCAGCCGAACTTACGACCAAAGAACAAAAAAATCTATTTCAATATGGATATACAACCAAGGAAAGTACCGGAATTCCAAGAGGTAATGGATTAATGATTATTATGAGAACAGTTGAGTTATACAAGGGCGATATCGATTGTCATTATGAAAAAGATAAAGTTATTATTCAGATTACGATGTAGGAGTTGAATAAGAATGAGGCGCATCACAATTTTGGTAGCTGATGATGAGGCAGAGATTGCGGACCTAATAGCTTTACATTTAAAAAAAGAGGGGTACGATATCATCACCGCATCGGATGGGAAAGAAGCGCTTCAAGCGATTCAATCTCAATCGGTAGACTTAGCTATATTAGATATTATGATGCCTGAACTAGATGGTTATGAAGTCACCCGTCAAATTCGAGAGCAACATCATATGCCGATCATCTTTCTAAGTGCCAAGACCTCTGACCTCGATAAGATCACAGGTCTAGTGATGGGGGCAGATGATTACATGACCAAACCGTTCAATCCTATGGAACTGGTTGCGCGTGTTAATTCTCAATTAAGACGTTCTATGGAATTTAATCAACCGATTCACACGAATAAATCTGTATTGGAAGCGGGTGGATTAACCATTAGTCCTGATCAACATACCGTTACCCTTTATGGTGAACCTATTGAGTTAACACCCAAAGAGTTTGATATTTTGTATCTACTTGCGGGTCATCCGAAGATCGTCTTTAGTGTGGAAAGTATTTTCCAACAAGTGTGGGGCGAAGCCTATTATGAAAGTGGTAATAATACGGTTATGGTGCATATTCGCACTTTACGAAAAAAGCTTGGTGAAGATAAAAATAAAAGTAAATTCATCAAAACCATTTGGGGTGTGGGGTATACATTCAATGGATAAAAAGAAGCGAAGCTTTCGGACTAGAATGATTGTGTTATTGGGATTAAGCATGCTTTTGTCAGGGATCATCACCTATGCGGTCTATAAAATGCTACAACTTTATTATGCTGGGGTTCGGGCGGAAGATCCACTGGCTCGTTATCGCCTGATGATGTACAATGTTGGGGATATTTACTTTTTTCTAATTATATTTATCCCGTTAGCTATTCTTTTCTTCTTTTTGTTGACCAAACCTTATGCGGCCTATTTCAATGAAATCTCCAAGGGGATTCATCATCTTGCCAATGGGGATTTCAAGAATCGTGTTCATATCCCCTCTAATGATGAGTTCAGGGAAATTGCAGAGGAGCTTAATATAGCTAGTGAAAAACTGCAAGAGGCTGTAGAAAGAGGAGAATTCGCAGAGAGCAGTAAGGATCAATTGGTCGTCAATCTGGCTCATGATTTGCGGACACCACTAACTTCCGTGTTGGGTTATTTAGATTGGATTCTTAAAGATGAACATCTAACAGAGGAACAAATCAGGCATTATACAACCATTGCCTTTACCAAGTCCCAGCGTTTAGAAAAGCTTATTGATGGATTATTCGATATCACTAGAATGAACTACGGCATGTTACCCGTGGAAAAAGAAAAGATAGATATAAGTGAACTTCTTCTGCAGTTAAATGAGGAATTGTATCCTGTATTTGAGAAAAGTGGCGTTGTAGCCAGATTGAATATTACACCTAACTTGTGCATTGATGGCGACGGGGAACTATTGGCCCGTGTGTTCGAGAATCTTCTGACCAATGCTACTCGTTATGGAAGGGATGGTCAGTTTGTAGATATCAACTGCTATCTTGATGGGGGACAAGTGGTGATTCAGGTGGTCAACTACGGTGGGAATATCTCTCCAGAAGAATTACCTCATATCTTCGAGATGTATTATACAAGTGACAGAGCGCGGACACATCAAGAAGGCAGTACAGGTCTTGGCTTGTTCATTGCGAAGAATATTGTAGAGCAGCATAACGGAACCATTTCTGTTGAAAGTAATGTGGTACGCACAATATTTGAAGTACATTTGCCACAAGAAAGTGCACAATGACGAGATACAGAACAATGTCGTGTTCATATATTTAAGAAAAACTTAATTATTGTCCCACTTTTATTTAAACAGTTTTCTTTATCCTTAAGAGTAGATAAGGGGTTAAGGAGGAAATTGTGGATGAAGAAGTGGGTCTTTTTGGTGATTATTATATTGTTATTAGGGATCAAAGCTATAAATATAGCACCAAGCACTCAAGGGACTAACGAGGTTGCTAATGAAGAGCATATTACGATAGACGTTACACAAGATCAGATGTATCAAGGGGACTTATTGTTGGTTAACAAGGAGTATCCTGTTCACCAAGATAGCGTGAAATCGGATATCGTACGTTTATCTGGGCAAAAAGATTTGGTACAGGGTTATGGCTTGCTACATTCAAATATTGAACTGTCAAAGCGTGTGACACAAAAGTTTCTGAAGATGGTAGAGGCTGCTCGCAAGGAAGGAGTCAATCATTTCCTGATCAGTAGTGGTTATCGAGGTTTTGAAGAACAAGAGTTGCTTTATCAAGAAAAGGGCTCTGATTATGCTTTGCCTGCGGGCTATAGTGAACACAATTTAGGATTATCCCTTGATATTGGATCTACACAAATGGAGATGAGTAAAGCACCTGAGGGGAAATGGTTGCAAGAGAATGCTTGGAAGTACGGATTTATTTTACGTTATCCCAAGGATAAAACCGCTGTTACAGGTATTCAATATGAACCGTGGCACTTTCGCTATGTCGGTCTGCCTCACAGTGCCATTATGCAGAAGAATAATGATACGTTGGAAGAATATTTAGATTCTTTGAAAGAACGAGGGAGTATCTCGATGATGATAGAGGGTAAGGAATATGATGTTTCTTATCAACCTGTTTCTCGCAATACATCTATTGAAGTCCCTGCGAATCGTCACTATGAGATATCAGGAAACAACATAGATGGCGTCATTGTAACTGTACACGAGTGAAATACATATTTGAATAATAACGGGGTGATGATATCAAATTGAAACCTATGAAATTAATGATGAAAGTTGTGCTAGTGCTAGCATTTGTCGTTTATCTGTATCTATTAATCAAGTTAATTCTATTTAAGATGGGCCCTGTAAGTATATCATCGCTGTTCTATCAACTTCAGCGAACATTACAGAACCCCGACATGATCTTCAATCGACATGGGAACTACACTCCGTTTAAGGAAATCTCAAGAGGGATTCAGAGTATGTCCATCTATGATCCATTCTCAATGACTAATGTCGTAGGGAATATTATAGCATTTATCCCGTTAGGCATATTCATACCTATGATTGTCAGTAAAAGGGGTGCGTCATTTATAGGCGTATTCGTGCTATCTCTACTCTTAAGTTTATGTTTCGAAGTTACACAACTCGTGTTGTATATTGGAACATTCGATGTGGATGACCTCATTCTAAATACAAGCGGCGGAATCATTGGATATGGTGTATTTAAAATAGGGATATACGGTTCTACGCTACAAATTTATAATAAGAATGTAATATAGTCTGTAAAAAAATTAGCTATATGTTGATTATTCCAACGCTTACTTCTGTATTCATATTTCTCTCACTAGCTAATGTTCGAATGCTGTAAGCGATAAAGAATTGAGCAGCGTAGTAGGTTATCATGATAAGCACACTTGAATATGCCACGGGGGATACAAAGAGGTTCCATGACAAAATAGAATCGGAGATCGTAAATAAAATGCTTCCGATGATAGCCCATTTGTGACCGGTCATAATAGCGGACCATGTCATCAAGGAAATGACGCTAATATAAAGAAGGACAGGTACGACTAAGGATTCATTGCTGTCTCTTATCAACGCGTGAATAATCTTCCAACCGATGAATGAGCCATACATGACAAGCGGGACGATTGTTATGAATCTAAGCTTTGAGAATTTCCAGTTATAGAGAAATCCCATCATATAGAACAGATGTCCAATAAGGAATGCGGATAATCCAACGACAAACCAATCTAGCAGCCCATCGCCTAGCATACAGAAGAATAATCCGATGAGTAGCAACCAATGATAACGCTTTTTAGGAGTAGGAGTTTGAAAGTATGCAAACACGATGATGAGCCACATCGGAATTAACTTGAATAGGAGTTTGACGGCGTGTGGGTCCGAGGGAATAACGAAAATATAAAGTGAACTCATAAGTAAAATAAGTGCAGGTAATCGATACATTCTCAAAGAAAGGACTCCTTTTTTTTGAATGAATTTTTTGGAAATTTCCTTCTGTTGAACTTTATCATAACTAATGTGATATATCTAGCATTGCTGACTTTTGAATGCGTACTTATACGTTCTCATATATTTAAAAGCCTGAAGGCCTCACCAATCCGGTGAAGTTCTTCAGGCTTTTTGCATATCGATAGACTTAAGCATAATGAGATCCCATTCACTCGATAGGAACTTCACCGACTATATGTCGTTTCTGTTGTCTAACGCAATCGTACTATATTCAGATGAAGAGTATATCTAAAGGATTATGCAGCAGCGTGTTTGCGTTCCGAGATATAACAAGCTATCGCGATGGTTAGACCCATCCCAACAAGCAGTGCACCGACCCAAGGTAGGGATGTAATGCCTAGATGTGTAATGACCCACCCACCAATGAAAGCACCACCTGCATTACCCAGATTACCGGCTGAATGATTAGAGGTAGATGCAAGTGCTGGGGCGGTCTTTGCTAAGCTCATAATTCGTACCTGTAGCCCTGGCATCACCGCGAAGGAAGCGACACCCCACAGGAAGATAGTTAATACAGCAGCTATTGGATGATGAACCGTAAAGGTAAAGATGGTAAGGATTATACATATAGCGAAATAAAGTCCTAGTAAGGAGGGCGTTAGCTTCCAGTCCGCAAGCTTCCCACCCACGATATTACCGATCGTCACGCCACAACCGAAGAGAACTAGAATCCAGGTAACACTATGCTCGGCGAAACCGCTGACTTGTACAAGTAGCGGCGCAATATATGTGAACACGGCAAATAAGCCGGCGTTACCTAGCGCTCCGATCAATAGGTATAGAAGTAGCTTAGGTTGAATCAAGGAGGAGATCTGCTGTGCTAGACTAGCAGGTTGATCTTGTCGGATTCGGGGAATGAAGATAAGTATGCCGATTAATGCTACAACCCCGATAATTGCAATCATAGCAAATGAAGCTCGCCACCCCATGCGTTGCCCGATAAATGTACCTAGAGGAACACCGATAATGTTCGCTATCGTTAGGCCAGCCATCATAATGGACACGGCAGCGGCACGCCTATTTGCTGGTACAAGATTGGATGCGATAACGGCCCCTACCCCGAAGAAAGTTCCATGAGTTAATGCAGTGATAATACGAGCAGCCATCAGAATCTCATAGGTTGGAGCAAATACGGAAATTCCGTTGCCGAGTATGAATAGAATCATCAGCAGACAGAGTAGCTTCTTTTGTGGGATGCGTTGGGTAAGGATCGTCAGTATTGGAGCACCGATGGCGACCCCAAGGGCGTACATAGTAATGAGTTGTCCGGCAGTTGGAATGCTGACATGTAGATCCTCGGCAACATTGGGCAGAAGACCCATAATGACAAATTCAGTCATTCCAATCGCAAAGGCACCTACCGTAAGAGATAGTATAGAGATGGGAAATGGTTCTTTGATCGTTTGTTTCTTGTTGATACGTTGAGTCAAATTCATGGTGTGGATTTCAATCTTTCTGACTGATGTGATGAAGCGTCATCTTATTATCATGTAAATTTGTGAAACAAGTCATGTTTCTTATTATTTCGTTTTCTGAAAGTATTTTCAAGGGTAATCTTTTCTTCTAAGCATTAAATGTGGTGTTGGCTCATTCGCCTTATGGTACAATTTACCCAAATTAGCTGAAAAAGAGGATTAAAAATCTCTCCCGAGTATGATATTAGGGGGAGCGCGGTTCTATGTGATCCATTCTAATCTATGTAAAAAAGAATATCGCATGACGTTATGCAAACTGTTCGGTGAGGAAGAGCAATTCTATCGACTTGCAGGAATGCATTATCATCTCATTCAGTGGATGTTCCCTGAGACAGGCGAGGAGAAGCGAGGAGAAGCGGGGATGATACCTAAGCTGTAAACATATGCATCGAGAAGCAGATATACTTAACGAAGATGAGATTGTTACCTCCGTGATCCAAGTAGAGGGCAACGCCTGTTACGGAAGAATACGTGTTCCTGATCTGCCAAAGGGTTGCGTCATTATCCTAAATCCCATCGATTCCTCAAAAGAAGAATCAATCACCTATGAAGCTAATTTCTCAAGAATGGGTTTCATCACAGTAAGCTTTGATGGGCCGGGACAGGGACAGACCTATGTAATGGATCAGTACATAGCAACATATTTAAGCTGGAACCTCTTTGTGAACGAAGTGATCGACTTCACGGCAACACAATATGTGGGACTTCCCCTCTATTTATTTGGATCAAGCTCAGGCGGGACTTGGGCCATTCAAGGAAATAATCATCCCAAGGTGTGTAGAACCGTATCGGTAAGTCCTGTCATTAAAGAAGATGTGAGACTATGGCCTACACGCCTATAGTTGCAAAAGTGCACTTAAATCCCGCCTATTTTCCCTAACGCTAATTTTAGTTGCACAGAGTACATCTAGATTACACAAATTTCCACTTTTCATCGTGATCGGCACTTTTAACTGTAGGTTCTGCAACTATTCCTCGCTTCTGTACCTTTCACGCTGAATTAGATGCAGTTTTGCAGCTGTTTCGCTAAACGCGGGGCACGGGCACGGAGATCGAGGAGTACCTCAAGAGACATCCATAAAGTCAGCGATCAGCACTTTGCGACCGGTCTTAGCACTTTCTAGAGCAGCCAGGACCATCGCCATACTGTATATATTATCGCTACAGTCTGTCTCTGGCGCACGGTCTTCTTCAAGCGAGGCGAACATATCCTCTAGACAACCCTCGTGGAATGTGTGCTTCATCTCTACAGGCTTGCCCTCTATGCGCTCATAATCACGAATGAAATTTCTAGATTGATCGCCAGCAGTAACAACCTCCGCATACGGCTCTCCAAGACCATCCCAGATTGCTGTACCATGTTCACCCGTCACTCGCCAGGATGCTTCCCATGATGTAGGCACGCCTTCAGCACACCAGGAACCACGGTAGTTAAATACAGAGCCATCAGACATTTCATAGATACAGATAGCCATTGCATGACCTGCATACCAAGAACCAGGAGGATTGAATTCATGGCAGTAGACGGATACCGGATTTGCGCCACCAATGAAACGCGCTTGATCGAACGTATGGATCGCCATATCGAGTAGCAACGGACTCTCCATAGCATCACGAAAGCCACCAAAATGTGCTCCGATAAAAAAGTCAGCCCCCATGAAACCTAGTCTGCCAATAGTACCCTCACTGATAAGATTACGGTATGCACGTATGCGTGGATCGAAGCGCCGATTCTGCATGACGGCATGAGTCTTGCCGACCTCCCCAGAAATACGCACAATATCAATGCAATCATTCATAGACTCTGCTAATGGTTTCTCAGCAAAGACATGACATCCCAGTGCAAGTGCAGACTTACTCACTGCATAATGACTGGACGGAATCGTAACATCAAATACGATATTGGCCTGCGTATCCACAATAGCTTGGCTGACATCTGTGAATGTCGGACAGGTTAGCTCTTTACGCTCTGCCATCGCGACTGCGAATTCTTCCTTAATGTCGACTAATCCGACAATCTCCGTATCTAATCTGCTCTTTGCATAATCAACCCATGTATTGGCCATCGCACCACAGCCAACTAAGACTACTCGATGTTTTGATGTCACAGTGATCAACCTCTCTCTAGTTATATCGGATTTGGAACAAAGTCTCCGCCACGGGAGCGTTTCAGATAATTCAAGGCATGAACTTGCCCAGTCATCTCTAATTCATCCCTATAGACTGGATCATGCCAGCCTTCGATATCAATCGTTCCTTGATAACCACTTTGTCTTAGAATCGTAATAATATCAGACCAGTTAGTATCACCGAAGCCCGGTGTCCGATGCCAAACGAATGGTTCCTTTCCATGCACCCCTTGCTCTTTAACAACATCCCATGCAATTGTTGCGTCTTTGCCATGTACGTGGAATACCTTGTTCACCCATTTACGTAGCTGTGGAATGGGATCGATTAAGCTCACCATTTGATGACATGGCTCCCACTCTAGTCCAATATTATCTTCAGGAACCGCATCGAACATCAGCTCCCAAGCTGCCGGGTTATGTGCAATATTCCAATCACCAGTTGTCCAAGTGCCGCCCATATCGCAGTTCTCAAAAGCAATGCGGACACCTTTATCCGCCGCTCTGCGCGTCAATTCGCCGAACACTTCCTTGAATTTCGGAATGGACTCGTCAATCGATTGCCCAGTTAGGCGACCGGTGAAACCGGATACAATATTCGTTCCGAATAAATGTGCATGATCGATAAGACGTTCCCAACTTGCAAGCGTATCGGCATTATCCCCTTCGCCTGTCAAAGGATTCCCAAATACACTAATCGCTGAGATTACAAAATCATGCTCGTCTGCAAGTTCACGTAGACGCTTTGCCATTTCTGCAAGATCCGTATCTCCTGTCGTCTGCCAAAAGGTTGGGTTGAATGATTCGAATCCATGTGAGACGATTTGTGGAATAACCTGAACTGCGGTTCCACCCTGAACTAGCGTTCCAATACGTAATTTATTATGCATCCTTGTATATCACTCCAATATTGTTATATAGTTTTCGTAACATCTTCATTATAGTCAGGGGAGTTCATAATTACTCTACTCAATCTTGTGCAATACTAGTCTAATCTTGTGGTGGTGAAGAAGAATATGACCTATCCCAAGGAACTTTGGGAGAATACTCGTCTCGAGCATTCAATATATCCATTTCAACTCTTTCGTAATCATCATTCCGCTAAAAAGAATGACTGCATTCTCTATTTACACTGGCATGAGCATTTCGAGATCATCGTCATGCGTAAAGGTAGAGCCCTATTCCATATCGACAGCCGCCCCTATACGGTTACGGCAGGAGACGTTGTCATTATTCCAGGTGGTAGTCTGCATGTTGGATATTCACTAGACGATGGAGATATGAATTATGACTGTGTTGTCTTGAATGCTTCGCTATTCAATGATTGGATGCATGATCCGGTACATGTACAGTATGTTTCCCCCTATTTAGAGGGGCAGCAGCGATTTCCAGTCAAACCAGCTGATCATGATGAGGTATGTGTAAATTATTATCCTATATTGGATGAGGCCATAGCGGAGCTTGCAGCAAAGGCTCCCGCTTATCAACTTGTAGTCAAGTCGAAACTACATGTACTATTTACGTTATTAGCACGTACGTTTATGCCACACCAGTTGGATGACAAACCTGTAGAGGGGTATTTTTCGAATTATGAGCGGTTTAAGTTACTGATCCAACGATTGGAGTCTAATTTGTCTGAGAAGATAACGGTCGAACAGGCTGCAAAGGAGGTTAGCCTTAATCCGTACTACTTCTGTAAACTATTCAAGCGATTAACTGGCCGAACCTTTATTGAATATGTGAATATCTGTAAAATGAATGAGGCGAAGCGGTTGCTCCTTGAGAGTAATGATTCAATAACAGAGATCGCATCCAAGGTAGGGTGTGAGAATCCGAACTATTTTACCAAACTGTACAAAAGGTATATGGGCGTGACCCCATCGGGTACGAGGAGATCATAGAATGATAGGTTGTTTGAGAGTACTCTTAATGGGTCCTGGCCGTGACCTCCTGACGATCTGTGTCGATACTCTAGTCCTTCTTATACACAGTCCATAAATTGATGGAACATCTCAGTGAAGGTAAGCTGCACAACCTGCTCTTGAAAGGTATCTTGCTGTGAGCATACGGATACTTTATATGCGGGGTCGATAGGGTATTGTTTAAAGTAACAATTATTAAATGCATGTTGCGTATCTAGGAGAATGTGATGATCATCTTTCCTAATCGTATATGAAGAGAGGGGAAGGGATAGACCTACACCTACTGCCTTGATATAGCTTTCCTTAAGCGTCCAAAGATCGAAGAAATAGTCTTGCCTATTATCCTCCCTATGTGCGTATAGATCGTGGCATTCCTGTTCAGAGAAGCAATGTTCAGCTATGTCGAAGTCGATGTCACTAATAAGCTCTACATCTATCCCAACTTGTGAGTCCGATAAGGCGCATAAGACCCATTGGCCAGAGTGAGAGTTGTTGAAATGTAGTTCGTTATTTCTATGTAGAAGTGGTTTCCCATACTTATTGTGAATGAACTGTATATCCCTATTCTTAATGTTAAGTTTATTGCAGATTTTAAGCCTGGAGAGAATATCGGCTGTTAATGTTCTTACAGCATCGTCTCTATGAATAAATCGATGTATTCGGTCTTGTTTCTCTATCGGAAGGGTAGCCATGAGGGTCTGAATCTGTAACGGATCGATATCATTCATTAACTTTATTCCATAGACTTGCGTCATATTCTACCTCCAGTATTGAGTAAATGGGGTTTCCAATAAAAGTTATTTTTAAGTGTTATCTACTAGTTGGTGTATGACGATGCTCGGTTGAGGACAAAGAGTTATATTATCATAAATGGATCTCCAATGATAATAAATACATAGGTAAAAGTATCTATTTTATTTTTCTTCCACATACGGATAAGGAAATAACGTGTTTCGTTGCAGAAAGGGTTCATTCAAATGTTGGACTATTCGTTTGAACAAATTTTATAGTTCAAGTCATTGCCAAGTAATATACCAACAATAAAATATCTAAAGCTAGAATATATAGTCATTAAACGTAGTTATCAATCGCTGTTTTTTCCCAATTTAACAGAAATTAAGATCGTTATTCATACCGAAATAGAGAAAGCCAATCCCCAGAAGACTGGAGATTGGCTTTATTATAAATACTCTTGTATTATCTTAAAGTCTTCAATGCACCGCTCCAAGCAAGAACTTGATCAAGCATAGCATTAACATTAGCAAGATGTAGATCAGCTGGCTTGAATACCGATCCGTTCTCGAAATCAGTGAATAGAGATAGTAGAGGATTCACACGAACATCAGCTACTTGTAATTCTCCTAGAATTCCACGTAAATGTTCAGCTGCACGAACTCCACCTGCAGAACCGTAACTTACAATACCTGCTGATTTGTTGTTCCACTCGTCACGCGCATAATCAAGTGCATTCTTCAATGCTCCTGTAAGGCTGTGATTGTACTCTTGAACGATAAATACGAATCCATCTAGACTAGCTAGTTTGGTTGACCAAGCTGCAGCTCCTGCCCCCGGATCAGCTTCACCTAATAGTGGTAATTTGAAATCTGCAATATCGACGATTTCATAGTTGGCATCTCCACGTTTGTCAGCAATCTCTTTTACCCATTCCCCAACTTGTGGGCTGACGCGTCCTTGACGAGTGCTTCCTAGAATAATACCTATGTTTAACTTTGTCATTGTTATTTCCTCCTTATTGGTAGATATACCAAATAATTTGTTTAACCACTTCATGTACTGTACCACTCCAATATTATGTCAATTCCCAAGAAGCATATACTCAGGTATCTCTAGTTAGTATATTTCAAATATAAGATTATTATGTCTCACTATGCTTTGTTTGTCAACTATACTTTCGTAACTAATAATATAATTGTTGTTATCGATTTCCTATGGCATGTGCATAGAAGGATTGTCTTAATGGCGAACGCATGCTATCGTAGGAAATGAATGGATAGCTAGTTATATTTCCGCAAAGACGGATACTTCAAAGTGATACGAAGTATCGCTAGCATCGGAAGCATAAACTCCTTAAACAGGATGGCAAAGCCGTTTCAGCTTGGAACATTACTTTACGGAGGTGCAACATGAAAGTACTATTTATTGGAGGAACCGGGACGATTAGTTCTGCAATTACCAACAAATTGGTAGAACAAGGATGTGAGCTTTATCTTTTAAATAGGGGCACCAGAAATGAAGCCTTACCCGTTGGTGTAAATATCATTAAAGCTGATATTAATGATGAAGTCCATGTAGCTAAGTTAATAGAGAACATGCAGTTTGATGTCGTTGCTGACTTTATAGCATTCGAACCGACTCAATTGGAAAGGGATTATCGATTATTTAAAGGTAAAACGAAACAGTTTATATTTATTAGCTCTGCTTCTGCTTACCAAACACCTTTATCCGATTATAGAATTACAGAGGGTACGCCTTTATCGAATCCATACTGGGAGTATTCTAGAAACAAGATTGCCTGTGAAGAGTACTTAATGAAGCAGTATCGTGAGAACGATTTTCCAATTACAATTATAAGACCGAGTCACACATATGATGAACGTTCCATTCCACTTGGTGTACATGGAAGTAAAGGAAGCTGGCAGGTTGCTAGGCGTATGCTTGCGAATAAACCGGTGATCATTCATGGAGATGGTACTTCCTTGTGGACGATGACGCATAATAGTGATTTTGCTAAAGGTTTTATTGGATTAATGGGCAATATTCATGCTATTGGTGAGTCTGTTCAGATCACTTCTGATGAGACAGTAACTTGGAATCAAATATACGAGATCATTGCCGATGCTTTAGGCGTGAAATTGAATGCGCTTCATGTTTCATCATCACTATTGGCTGCATGTAGCAGCACAGAGGATTACAGGGGCGGATTGTTAGGAGATAAGGCTAATTCGGTTGTATTTGATAATTCCAAACTGAAACGACTTGTTCCTGAATTTGTGGCAACCACTCGACTTGATCAAGGTATTAAGCAGACGGTAGAGTACATTCTAGCGCATCCGGAACATCAAACAGAGGATGAAGAATTCGATATTTGGTGTGACAAAATTGTCGGTGTATTGGACGCTGCTGTCATGACAATGTTGGAATAGGGTTTAATTAAATAGCAAATGTAGATGTTTGAAAAATAGAGACGCCATTCCTTTCGTAGTTGAAAGAAGTGGCGTCATTTTTGAAATCGTCTTTGGAGAGCACAAAATCAAATGCATCCGTATTTTTGATGATTCGAATTAGCTGTATTAGAAAATAATTCAATAAATAACAAGGAAACAGAACATATTTAGGAGAGATCCAATGAAAATTGACCGCTTGCTAGCGATGACGATACTACTACTTAATCGTGAGCGTGTCAGCGCAAAAGAGTTAGCTGAACGCTTTGAAGTATCCACCAAGACGATTTATCGAGATATGGATACATTGAGCCAATCGGGCATCCCCATTGTGGCACATCAAGGAGTATCGGGCGGGTTCGAAATGATGGAAGAATACACGATTGCACGGCAATTTCTTACGTTAAATGAAATAACCGCGATGGTCGCTGCTGTGAAGGGCATCACCTCGGTGATGGATGATAGGTTGTTCGCTACCCTTCTTGAAAAAGTTAAAGCGCTACTTAATAAAGTAGACCGAATAGATGTTGAGCAACGAGGAACGGGGATGATCTTTGATTTTAACCCTTGGGGACAGAACTCTATAGCGCGGGATAAAGTTAATACGTTAAGACAGGCTATTGAGGAGACACGCAAGGTGAATATCCAATACCTGAATATGAACGGAATAGCGAGTGAGAGAATCGTTGAACCCTCTGCCTTAATTCTAAAAGGGTACTTATGGTATATGCATGCATACTGTGAGCTGCGGGATGACTTCCGAGTGTTCCGATTATCCCGTATACAGGAATTACGGATGCTGATGGAACACTATGTACGTCGTGAGACGCCGTCGTTAGAGAGTTATGTGTGGAATTCGGAGTGGTTGAAGGAGTCCAAACGGGAAGTCATTCTTAACTTTGATCCGAAAGTTCATTATCGGCTCGTAGATGCCTTTCATCCTGATCAGATTACCGTGTTAGATGATGGCTCGATCCAAGTGAAAGGGCAATTCGCGGATGACGAATGGTTATATAGCATGCTTCTGAGCTATGGTGATCAGGTCAAAGTGGAGCAGCCAGCTAGTGTGGCGGAGGAAATCGTGATCCGGGCACACAATATTATTGGGCGATATTCTAACTAAGACAGATAGGTGTCCACTTTTCAATTGTATAATCAAATGAAATACAAAGAAAAGAGGATGAACAATGATTAGCGAACCTGTTTTAAAACCGAAAGTGACACTATTTGGTGTAAGTGTACGTACGACAAATGCTGAAGAAGCGAGCCCGAACGGCAGTTTACCACAACTGTGGGAAACCTACTTTGGGAGTAACACGTTGTTGCAGACGGGTGCAAATAATCCCCATCTTATCTATGCGTTATATACTGATTATGAGAGTGATGCGACAGGGGCCTATACGGTTCTTATTGGGCACGAAGCGGGTGATGATGCGGTTTAATCCGATAGCAACTACCCTCAAATGTTTATACCAGAGAGCAAATATATTGTATTTACAACTAAGAAGGGCTTGGTACATGAAGTAGTTGCGCAAGCGTGGGGGGAAATTTGGGAGTATTTCAAGGAAAGACCCGATGCAAGATCCTACACAGGAGACTTTGAACTATACGATTCTCGAAGCTTTGATCCTACAAATACGGAAGTGCAGATTTACATAGCCATCAAATAGACGGAAGAAGAGTCGACTGCAACTAGCAGTTGGCTCTTCTCAATTGCAGAAGGAGGGATCGCATTAATGTGCGCCCTTCTCTTTCAATTTATCCATTTTCGATTGAAGAGATATACGTTTCTTGGCGGTTTTATTATCGATTGCGGCGGCTTTTCGCTCATACGCATTACTTCGTAGAAGGGCAAAGATGACCAGCAAAGTGCCAAATAACTCATACATACTAATCTGATACCCTTGAAAAGCCATCACAATGAAGGTGGTGATCGGTACGAAATTGATAAATAGAATACCATTGAGCGGAGATATCATCTTGATCCCGGCATTCCAGCTTAGCAAGGCGACGAGACCTGGCAAAAGAATCATGAATGACATCTCATATTTGACCGCGTATACATCATGCCATGTGGGTACCGAAATCAGTTGGAAGGCCGTACCAGAACCTACGACGACCAAGGATACGGCTGTTCCAAGCAAGCAGGTTAACGTTGAATAACGAAGAGGCGACCAGTCTTTGAATGTCTCTCCTCCCATTGAGTATACTACCCATCCCACAACCCCTATAAAAATAAGTAGTAGCGGAAATAAATGCTGCCTAGCCATCGTGAAGAAGGTGAGCTTCCCATTCGTAATGACAAGTAATGCGCCGAATAGCGCGATTACGATACTCGTGAGCATATATCTCTTCGGTTTATTGCGTGTGGTAATCCACAAGACCAAAATGGATATCATCGGCATAAGTACTTCCATGATCGAAGCAGCGACGGTGCCTGACTCGCCCATAAGATGTTGTCCAATGAAGACTAACAGATTGTAGACTGTAAAGGCCATCGTTCCATAGAACAGGAGCGCCTTACCCCTTCCTTCCAAGCGAAATGCTGATTTTCCCTCTTTAGCCCATAGAATCACGACGAGGATGAGGCTAACGATGAAATATCGGATAAGTGAAAAATAGAACGGATTGACATGCTGCAATGCAACGTGCGCAACAGGGAACATAGCTCCCCATGACATGCTTGCGATTAAGCATAGTATGGACCCTAGAATAAGTTTGTTTTTGAACATGATGGTTTACTCCACTGCCTTTTCGTATGTAATGTATAGGAAATTAATATTTAAAATTGTTAGTATCTATAAATCATAATAGGAGAGTAGGGTTTGTTCGTAAAATGATTGTAAATGCGTTATATCATCATTTATAATGATGATATAACGATAGTCATCGATGAATGGAGGGTAAAGCGGATTGGAATTCAATGATTTAAGAATATTCCAGACGGTGGCAACTCTCGGGAGTGTGAGTAAGGCAGCGGTACAGCTAAGTTACGGGCAATCTAATGTAACAGCGAGAATCAAAATATTAGAGAAGGAGCTTCAGACGCCATTGTTCTATCGACATAAACGTGGGATGGTCTTGAACACTGAAGGAAAGCGACTTCTTGAATATTCACGGGAAATTTTATCGAAGGTTGATGAAATGAAGGATGTATTTAGCCAATCTACTGCACCTTCTGGGGTTCTCGATATTGGAATCGTTGAGACAGTGAATGCCTTACCTGAGATTCTATCAGCCTATTACAGCAAGTATCCGAATGTGGAATTATCGTTGCAAGCTGGGGTAACGGAGCATCTAGTGCAGGAAGTGATTGATATGAAACTGGATGGAGCGTTTGTGACAGGGCCGATAAAGCATCCGTTAATCGAACAGGTAGAGGTCATAAGTGAGAAGCTAGTGATTGTCTCTAGGAGTAAATCCTTATCTATGGAGGACATCACGAGGAAACCCTTATTGCTCTATAAGAAAGGTTGCGGTTATCGTGGGCGACTAGAGAGTTGGATGAAGATCGAAGGCATCATTCCGAAGCAGATTATGGAGTTTGGTACATTCGGAACGATTATAGGGAGCGTTGCGGCTGGCATAGGGATAACCATTATACCTGAGTCCTCCGTTACTGATCTAGCAGCGAGAGGTACGATCTATTGCCATCATATCCCTGAGCCATATCAGAATATCACGACAGTCTTCATTAGACGCAAAGATGCGTATTTGACGAGCACCTTGGGATCTTTTATCGATGTGATTAATGCTCGAACGGGTCTGTCAGGTCTGAATATAGATGATTAGGATGGGTTCAATAGGTGCTTTACTAGGTGGGATATGGGGCGCGCTTGTAGGATATATTAAAGCTAAAAGAGGTATTAATGAAGTTATTACAAGTATTATGTTTAACTTTATTGCCCTTTGTTTTAATTGGAGCGGTAGGTAGGCACGTGCACCGAAAGCATTGGGAGAACCCTATGAGGTAGGAAAACGATAAGGGGTGTTCCTGATATTGAAGAGTCGATTACAGAAGCTGTTCCATATTCATGAGGAGAAATCAACTATACGTACGGAAGTTGTTGCAGGAGCAACCTCCTTTATGACGATTGCCTATATCATTGCGGTGAATGGGGCTATTTTAAGTAAAGCTGGCATGCCGTATGAAGCTGCAATGATTGTTACAGTCATTTGTTCTTTTATTGGTTGTATGCTGATGGCATTATGGGCGAATTCACCATTAATTATGGCCCCTGGTATGGGCGATAACGCATTTTTTGTTTTTACATTGGTATTCTCGCTAGGACTTACATGGCAGCAAGCACTTGCAGCTGTATTTCTAGCAGGTATCGTATTTATGCTAACTTCGATAACAAAAGGGGTCGACTATTTATCTCGATCGATTCCAAAGTCTATGATTAACGCAATGACCGCCGGCATTGGTCTTTTTATTGCCTTTCTAGGATTGAAGAATGGCGGACTGATCATTGCGAGTGAAGGGACATTCGTTACCTTAGCGAATTTTAGTGACCCCTATGCATTGACGACAATACTAACCTTACTTATTGCGATTCCGCTTTTCTTACGGAATGTCACAGGAAGCTTCTTAATTGTCATTGTCATAGGGACATGTATTGGTGCATTACTGGGTATTGTCGATTTTTCGACCTTAAGTGATTTCAGCATCTCCTTTGCTGGATATGGGGAGTTATTTTTCGCTCTGGATTTTAGCGCGATAGGTACGCTTAATTTCTGGACCGCGGTATTCTCGTTATCGATGGTCATTATTTTCTCGAATATGGGCGCGCAGCTTGGAATGCTACCTGATAAATCAAAGTTTCGGAAGTCATTTCAGGCGAATTCCTTTTCGGTGATCAGTGCGGGACTTCTGGGTTGTAGCCCCATGACAACAGCCGCTGAGGCTGCGACAGGTATTGCCTCGGGAGGAAGAACGGGTCTAACCTCTTTTACAACGGGACTTCTGTTTGTTCCTGCATTATTTCTTATTCCCGTATTCAAAGTGATCCCGAGCAGTGCGATTTCTCCTGTGCTCATCATTGTCGGTTGTCTTATGTTCCAAAGTATCAAGGAAATAAACATGAGTGATTTTACAGAGGCTTTTCCAGCCTATTTAATGATGGTGATTATGCCACTATCCTTTAGTATCGCTAATGGGATTGCATTTGGTTTCATCGCTTACCCGCTTGTGAAGGTAGTTACGCGTCGGAGAGCAGAAGTGTCTGTGACGATGTACGTCATCGCATTCTTCTTCCTACTGTATTTTATATTAGGATCGATATAAGTTGAATTAGAGAAGTTGTTCACAACACCTATGGCATTCAGGCTATAGGTGTTTTCAATACGTACTTAGAGTGTTCCTATGTTGGGTTCGAGCGATAACATACTTGCGAGCTGCTACAAATCTTTCTTTCGCAGCGGAGGCATACCAGAACATATCCCAGCACCAATGGCCTTTGTCCAAGGAAGAGGATTTTTATTCATCTTAAATGTGCCCTAGCAAAGAATGAAGCATCCCTATGATGACGGTTTGACAATTAGTTTTATAAATATCGGTACTATTGCTAATAATACCTCCATGCACATAAGGAGGATAAAACTCATGGAAAGCAGCTATAAAGGAACAAACAAAATGATTGCAGGAATTGTGTTTGGCGTCTTAACGTTCTGGCTTTTTGCACAGGCGATGGTCAATGTTGTTCCAGCAGTTCAATCAGATTTAGGTATTTCAATGGGAACACTGAATGTAGCCATTAGTTTAACTTCGTTATTCTCAGGGATGTTTATCGTTGCTGCTGGTGGATTAGCAGATAAGGTTGGACGCAAAAAGATGACATATATCGGGCTAATATTAAGTGTTGTTGGTTCTCTACTCCTGGTATTTGCTCATGGGTCCGTCATGTTAATTATGGGTCGTGTCGTTCAAGGTTTATCCGCTGCATGTATCATGCCAGCAACCATCGCATTGATGAAGACGTATTTCGAAGGTGCAGATCGACAACGTGCACTTAGTTATTGGTCCATCGGATCTTGGGGTGGTTCAGGTGTGTGTTCTCTTGCTGGAGGTGCGATTGCGACGTATTTGGGATGGAGATGGATATTCATCTTTTCAATTGTATTCTCACTGCTTGCGATGTGGCTTATTAAAGACACGCCCGAAAGTAGAGGACAATCAACAGGCGCATTTAAATTCGATTACACGGGCTTAGCTATTTTTATAGTAACGATGCTTGCATTAAATATCTTTATTACTCAAGGTGCAGATTTCGGCTGGACAAGTCCACTTACGCTTGGTTTGGCTGTTGTTACGATCATAGGAGCTATCGTATTTGTTAAAGTTGAAAAGGGAAAAGCTGTTGTATTAATTGATTTCTCCTTATTTAAAAATAAACCGTACGCGGGTGCCACATACTCAAATTTCTTGTTAAACGCAGTAGCAGGTACACTCGTTGTTGCCAACACGTATGTTCAAGTAGGTCGAGGATTTACTTCGTTTCAATCAGGGATGTTATCCATTGGTTATTTAGTAGCCGTGTTGGCTATGATCCGTGTCGGTGAGAAAATTCTGCAGAAGGTAGGCGCAAGATCACCCATGATATGGGGTGCAGTCATAACTTCTGTTGGTGTAGCAGTTATGGGTTTAACATTCTTACAAGGCTTTACCTATACAGTTGCTGTGTTTATTGGCTTTGCCTTATTTGGTCTTGGACTTGGAATATATGCAACGCCATCAACAGATACAGCGGTATCTAATGCACCTTCCAACAAAGTTGGTGAAGCTGCAGGGATCTACAAAATGGCAAGCTCCCTTGGTGGCGCGTTCGGTGTTGCCATTTCAGCAACGGTATATAGTTCAATTGAAGCAGTGGCAAGTCTGGAAGTGGCTGCAACAGCCGGGATTATCACGAACGTTATATTCGGTGTACTTTCAATCATTTCTATTGTTCTATTTGTTCCAAGAAGTGCTGGCAAATAGACGCCATCCCCCGTCCCTGTTAGCTAAGCCTGTGATAGAATAACAAAGATTATTTTGTAGTTATTATGAAATAAATGAAGGGGGCCATTACATGTTATTGAATGATTTAATGGAGAAGTTAGATGCCAAACAGGAGCGTATAATTGAAATTCGTCGACATCTTCATGAGCATCCAGAGCTTTCTTTCCATGAAGATCAAACGGCAGCCTATATCGCCGATTTCTATAAAGAAATCCCCGTGGATTCCGTGGAAACGAACTTCGGTGGTCAACGCGGGGTCGTTGTAACCATTAAAGGGACTAAGCCAGGAAAAACGATCGCTATTCGGGCGGATTTCGATGCACTGCCTATCAAGGAAGAAACAGGCTTACCGTTTGCGTCAAAAAACGAAGGCGTCATGCATGCTTGTGGGCATGATGGGCATACGGCTTATATGTTGGTATTAGCAGAGACATTAGCGGAGATGAAAGATCAGTTGAAAGGTACGATTAGAGTCATTCATCAACCAGGGGAGGAAGCACCTCCAGGTGGCGCACTCGGAATGATTAAAGCGGGAGTGTTAGACGGCGTAGACGCTATCATCGGGATCCATGTCATGTCTACCATGCAAACAGGACATATTTATTACAGAAGTGGGAACACACAAACGGGAAGATCTTACTTCAAATTACGTGTTCAAGGTAAAGGTGGGCATGGTTCATCGCCTCATATGGCGAATGATGCTATTGTTGCAGCGAGTTCCTTCGTTATGAGTTTGCAAACGATTGTTAGCCGCCGGATCAACCCATTTGATACAGCTTCCATTACCATTGGTAGTTTCGATGGTAAAGGTACATTCAATGTAATTAAAGATGCTGTAACGCTTGAGGGAGATGTTCGAACGATGTCTAATGAGACACGAGACATCGTCGAATCTCAAGTTCGTGCTTTTACAGAAGGATTAGAGAAATCATTTGGTGTAACAACCGTTCTTGAATATGCTAATGATTATCCTGTTCTATATAATGATCCTGAAGTGACAGAACATGTGCATCAAGCTTTAGTAGAAGCGGCTATTCCAGAGGTAGAAGCTGTATTGGAGACAGCTCCACAACCGCCATCAGAAGACTTCGCTTACTACCTTCAACAAGTACCCGGGTGTTTCTTCTATGTAGGTGCGATGCCGGAGTCGGGAGAAGCATACCCGCATCATCACCCTAAATTCGATATCAATGAAAAAAGTCTTATTATTTGTGCAAAAGCGATGGCTGCTGTTGTTGCTTCTTATTGCGATGGTAGCGAATCTTTATAAGAGCGATTGCTTAACAGACTGATGTAGTCCTAAATTCACTCGCTTACCATATACTTGAATTTGCAAGTCTTCCCCTTCAAGGAGTTCAATCTGGAAGCCTCTTGTATGGATTTGGAACTGAATGAGACGTCCACGGTAACGAATACGGAATGCATAACGATCCCAACTGGTTGGGATCGTTGGCGATAATGACAGCCCCGACTCTTTAAGTCTCACCCCTGCAAAACCGTATACGATTGCCATCCAAGTCCCGCCCATATTAGCTAGATGTAGACCATCTTTCGTATTTCCGTGGGTATTATCCAGGTCAAGGCGCGCTGTTTCGGTGAAATAATTATACGCTTTGTCTGCGTACCCCACTTTAGAAGCCATAATGCTGAAAATACAAGACGATAAGGACGAATCATGCGCAAATATTACAGGATTCTGAATTCTTTAAGGCAGTCCTTCATTCATTGGAAATTGTTATCATTGCTGTGCCAATCCAAACGATTCTAGGGCTCTTGATGGCTGTACTTGTCAATCAGAAGATGAAAGGGAAAGGCATATAACGTCAAGAGGTGGCTCTTCAATACGATCATCATGACGGGGGTTGTCATTATCGGTAACTTAATTGTGAATCCATTAGTAGCCTTCGCCCTTGCCAAGTTAAATTTCAGAGGGAAGAAGGTTATCTTCTGGATCGTGCTTGCAACGATGATGGTCCCCTATCATATGATTTTGATACCCGTCTATGTAAACATGGCCGAACTTAGGTGGTTAAACTCATTTAAGGCATTAACCGTTCCATTTCTGTATCAAAGTTTATATATATTCATGCTCAGACAATTCTTTGTTACCGTGCCGAATGAGTTCATGGAAGCAGCTCGGATGGACGGCATGTCCAAGATGGGGTCATTCTGGAAGATCGTGTACCCATTAGCTCGCTCGCCATTGATCACCATGTCCATCTTGGCTTTTGCAGGAACATGGAATAGTTACCTCATTCCAAGTACATTGGCTAATACACCTAAGATGTATGTACTGGTAGTTGGTTTAAATAGTGTGAAGGATGCTGTGTTTGAGAATACACCACTGATTATGGCAGGGGTTGTCCTATCCACTTTGCCGATCTTGATCTTCTTCTTCATGTTCCAGAAACAGTATATTGAAGGGATATCTAGTTCAGGGATTAAAGGATAACAATAAGAGCGCGATCGTCCTAGAAGTTCTTAGGTGCTCGCGCTCTTATTTTTCTACGCCTCCACTCTTATTATAAGATCGGAGTCCTTTACGTAAGCCCCTTTATTATCCATGAGTGTATTCTAAGGACATTTGGAAATACTGTATTTAGAAAAATGAGTTTTTTTATGTATAATTCGTACTTTTATTTAGATTGAAATGGTGTAACATTGAGATTTGTGATAAAATGTACACTTATATAGATAGATAGAGGACGTGAGCTAAAATGATTAATATAACCATACCAACACCGGACGTTACCATTGACAAACAGGTTGCTCCAGTGCTAAGTAATATTTACGGGTTTACGGATTTTCACCTGATCCCTAGAGATATGGGGGGAATCTTTATGTTCTACAACGACAATGAGGAATTATTGTTCGTTGGCAAAGCGAGGAAGCTAAGACCAAGAATAAAGAAACATTTCGAAGATACGACATCACCGATGAAAGCTTATAGAGACGAAGTAACTAGAATTGATGTTTGTCTTATCGGCGATCCTGTTCATAGAGAAATCTATGAAACCTATATTGTGAATGAGCTTAAGGCTAAATACAATGTGGACAAGGTGTTATATAAGTAAATCGTAAACTGAACGGCAGACCCGTAAGATAGCACTTTGGATGAAGTGACTATCTTACGGGTTATTTGTGTTCTATTCAGATTTTTTAGAAGTTTATTCTCATTATGAATAGGTAAGAATAATATATGTAAGGAAGGATGAAAACCCCTTTATTTTTTATGAGTTGTTCATTTTTGATACGCAAAAAACGCAGTAATCCCCTTCACTTAAAGGTAGGGATTACTGCGTTATTATGTTCATACGTACTATTCATTGGCTTTTAAACGATATTTCGTCCTTGGACCCATACGCTAGAAAGGTTTAGGTTACCATCTAACAGGAGAATATCAGCTTGTTTGCCGGATTCTAGAGTCCCGATCTGTTGCTCCAACCCAAGTGAAATGGCTGGATTCAGACTGGCGGCTTGGGAAGCTTCTTGCAGGGAGAATCCAACCTCTGATACGAGAAATTGAAAACCACGGATCATGGTCAATGTACTTCCAGCAAGAGCCCCCTCGTTATTCTTCAATGTCGCGATTCCTCCAGATACGTTCACGGGCTGGTCACCCAATGTGTACTCGCCGTCACCAAGTCCAGCAGCGGACATGGCGTCGGTGATGAGAAGAAGATTGGCTGATGTCTTTAGACGTGCCAGAATAGATATGACAGCGGGATGAACATGAATGCCATCGGCAATAACCTCTGCTGCAATCTGTGATTCACCCATAACGGCCCCGGCTACGCCCGGCTTACGGTGATGTAGAGGTGTCATGGCATTAAAGGTATGAACAGCCTGCTTGAGCCCTGCGTCAACGGCAGCCAGTACTTGCTCATATGTCGCATCGGTATGTCCGAGAGCCGCAGTAATTCCATGATCTCTCAGCCATGAAATGACTTCAAGAGCTCCCTCACGCTCAGGAGCGAGTGTGACTTGCCGAATGAGACCAGGGTACTGTTTCTCCCATGCCTCAAGCCAACTTACGTTAGGGAGAACGATATGTTGGGGATTCTGTGCACCAGGCCACTGAGGACTGATGAAGGGTCCCTCCAGATGAACCCCTGCCAATTGAGCATAGGGCATGTTGTTGGAACGATAAGCGTCCACTTCTCGTAGCACGTTATCAATATCATCCTTTGGAGCGGTCATCGTTGTAGCGAGCATCGTAGTCGTTCCTTGAGAACTATGGAATTGCGTAATCGCGTCCAAGGTTTCGTGGGTACTGTTCATGAAATCATGTCCTGCTCCACCATGAACGTGAACATCTACGAATCCTGGGATAAGTAATCCTTCAGCTTGCGGAGCGACAGTGGTCCATTCTGTATAGTCATGTGGTAGATATTGTTTATCGCCAACATAGGAAATAGTATCTCCAGAGATGGCGATAACGCCATTCTCAATCAAACCTTGTGGTGTCAGTACTTTCCCGAAAAGAAGTTGTTCTACAACGTCAATGCTACTCATTAGAGTAGACTCGCCGCCTCATGATCCAGCAGTACGATGACGTTTGAATGGCATTGTAGGAAAGAAGCCGGACATTGCGTTGTGATCGGTCCCTGAAAAGCATTCTTAATGGCTTCGGCCTTCTCGGCACCGCGTGCGATGAGGACAATTTGCCGGGCTTTCATAATGCTACCTACGCCCATCGTTACAGCCTGCTTAGGTACTTCGTCAAGAGAAGTGAAGAAGCGGGCATTGGCTTGAATGGTCTCCTCTTGTAAATCCACAACTTGTGTACCCCCAATGAGATGATCATTTGGTTCATTGAAGCCGATATGCCCATTGCTACCGATTCCCAGTAGTTGTAGATCGACTGGCCCATTCTGTTCAAGCAGTTGGTCATATGCCTGACATTCAGCTTCCAAATCATGAGCACTGCCATTAGGTATAAAGGTTCGTTTCGGGTCAATATCAATATGGTTAAAGAGTTGTTCCTTCATAAAGGTACTGTAGCTTTGCGGGTGATCGTTAGCTAAGCCCACATACTCATCAAGGTTAAAAACAGAGGATTTTGCGAAGCTTACTAGACCTCTTTTATACATGTCAGCCAATCGCGCGTATATACCTAGTGGGGAACTGCCTGTAGCGAGACCGAGAACTGCCTGCGGATTACTTTGTAATAGACTAACAATGAGATTCGCTCCAGTCTGTACGAAATCTTCTTCTTTATTAAATGTGAATATATTCATTTTATTGACCTCCTCGTTTTTTGCGATAATGTTGGATATTGTTATAGGATTGTTCCAACTTAGGAACAAAGTCTTTGAATTGATTGCTGATCATGCCAGTGAATAGAATATCTATAATATGAAGTTGCGCGATACGTGATGCCATATCTCCCCGCCGCATCCCTTTTTCTAATGAAGAGGAGAACAGAGGGAGATCGGCTAAAGAAGCCAACGTGTTGCTTCCGTAAGAAGTAAGGGATATCGTGGTGGCTCCGCTATTGCTGGCACAGGTCAAGGCATCGATGGTCTCCGTAGTCTCTCCCGAATAGGATATAGCAAAAGCGACGTCGTCCTCACCTAGCGTAGATGCTGACGTAATCTGCATATGGGAATCGGAAAAGGCAGTACAGTTAACACCAATGCGAATCAGCTTTTGGTAGAAATCCTGAGCAATAATAGAAGATGTTGCCATCCCGTAGAGATCGATCCTGCGTGCTCCACATAGCCAATCCACGACTTTCGCAAGTTTTGTTAGATCCAGTAAGGTGGTAGTATCTCGAATAGACGCTAGATGATTAGCTTGCATGGCTTCGACGATGAGAGATAGAGGATTACCAGCCACAATATCTTGATAGGCAGAAGAGTGAGATTGTCCTTCTGCGCCCAGTTTCGCTATTTCTGATGCTAAATGCACCTTGAAATCGGGAAATCCTTTGAAATGAAAAACCTTGCAAAACCGTGTGATCGTAGCTGGACTGATACCGCATTGTTTTGCTAATTCCGTAATGCCGATATGAATCACTTCACCCGGAGCAGACAGAATTCGTTCCGCTAATTTGCGTTCCAAAGGGGACAGTTTTGTCAACTGACGTTGGATGGTATGAAGGATCACTGGCGTTGAACACCTCCCTCGCTAAAATGATTTCAGTGTATATGTAGTATAAGTGGAAAAAGATTTTCACATATATAATAATACAATGGATCTGTGGATGCAACCTGATTCACTCCTATATGGAAGTAGAATCTATTTGGATGAATGACAATATACTCCCTGGTGCATGAAATGAGCGATACAATCTAGAATAAAGCTAGACATGTCATTTGTGCACAAAAGGAGAAGAGTATATTGAAGAGATTATGTTTGAAAGCTTTATCGTTCTGTATGGTTCTTGTGATGACGTCGATACCACTACATGTGGAAGGCACGGGGAACGTGCATGCTCGTACGCCAAAGGAATGTTTGAGCCCGTCGAAGGTACAGCTAAAGGCTGACTTAAGGAAGGTTTGACCGATCATATGATATGGACGAGGAACTATACTGTGAGCGCACTTGCAGGGATGGAAGATCAAGAGAAAGTAAGTGCAAGACTTTTAAAGAATCAGCAGGCTATAGGTAATGCGTTTAAGGGGTGGATGAAGTCATCGCAAGGATCAAGAAGGATTGGGATGCGGATATTACGACCTATGATAGGGGAGAAGCGCATATAGCGATGTTTGCCGACGTTCTGGCAGATGGAATCATCAAGCAGTTCCCGAAAAAGTTGAAATGACCCCATACCTTATTCAGTATGAAAGAGATCCCCTCCATGGGTTATATGGAGGGGATTAAAATGAATTAGGGTCTAGATACTAGGTATGTGTTTACTTTATGGATGGTGCTGGATGTGCGTTGATATAATCAAGTGCGTTGTAGATCTGTTCTGCTGCCTCAGCACGAGAGATAACAGCTTGTGGATGGAAATTCCGCTCTGCATCCAACTGCACAAGACCATATGTGATTGCGCGTTGAATGGATCCACTATAATCAATGGTCAACTCGCTCTCATCATTCATTTTAATGGGAAGAATGTTGATCATAGGAAGGTTGCCGTGTTTCTCCATAGCTTGAGTGAGTTGATGAGTAAACTGTTCGCGTGTCCATGGATCATTGGGATCTAGGTCTACGGGCAATTCAATTTTGTTCACAGCAGATATAATGAGAGTGTTTGCATACCATGCATCATTATTAGCTAATACATAATAATTCGTAGCTTTCGGTTCTTTAGCGAATCTTACGAAATCAAGGTTTAGGTCGAAAGCATTAACCATTAGTTGAACGCCTTGAGCCGCTGTAATGCTAGCTTGTGGAATGAATAGATTACTTGTAACCCCGTGTACAATACCTCTTTCATGTAACGCGATAATCTTATCTTGTGCAGCTACATTTACTAAGTCTGTGAAAGGTTGCGTTGCTGCAAAGCTTTGTCCTGCAAGGGTTAGTGAGAGCGCAGCCGCAGCTGTAAGCGTGAACAATCTAAATTTGGTTTTTATGTCAGTCACCTCATATAGGTTTATTTGACCTTGCTATACTTACCTAGACGAAATTGGCTAAATAAGGTTGCAGGGAAATGACTGTTTACCCCTCTTGTGTTAATAATAAAAATTTGAGACAATCAAGACTAAATGGCTAGCTTCGGCACCGTAACTATCATAAGACTGAACTTTTACTTTTAAGTTTTGAAAAGAGGAAATGAAATGAATAAACAATCCATTTATGGATTAACATTTGAACAACTGACAGAATGGCTTATACAATATGGACATCGAAAGTTTCGGGCATCACAAGTCTGGGATTGGCTGTATCGGAAGAGAGTAACGGATTTCTCAGAAATGATCGACGTGAATAAAGAGTGTATTCATTTATTGGCAGACCATTTCATCATCCAAACCTTATCTGAACATGTGAAGCAAGAATCAAGTGACGGAACGATTAAGTTTCTGTTCAAATTAGAGGATGGCAATCTGATTGAAACGGTATTAATGAGACAGAAATATGGTTTAGCGGTTTGTGTCACAACTCAAGTGGGCTGTAACATTGGATGCAGCTTCTGTGCGAGTGGCTTAATAAAGAAAAGTCGCGATCTAACCAGCGGTGAGATTGTCGAGCAAATTATGAAGGCCCAGCACCATTTGGATCAAGCGCAACAAGATGAGAAGGTGAGTCATGTTGTAGTTATGGGGATTGGCGAGCCATTCGATAATTTCGTTCATCTAGTAAACTTCCTACAGGTGATTAAGGACCAGAAAGGGTTAGCTATTGGTGCGAAACGAATTACTGTCTCAACCAGTGGGCTACCGGATAAAATTATTGAATTCACAGATGCTGATTTGCAAGTTAACTTAGCGATCTCTTTACATGCGCCGAATAACGAACTTCGGACGCGGATTATGAAGATCAATCGTGCTTATCCAATAGAGAAATTAATGCAGGCTGTAGAGTACTATTTATCTAAGACAAATCGAAGAATTATGTTCGAATATATTTTGCTCAAGGATGTAAATGACCGTAAGGAACATGCTTTAGAGCTTGCTGAATTGATTCGCGATAAAAAGGATTTCGCAAGTGTTAACTTGATTCCATATAATCCAGTGGATGAACATAGTCAATATCAGAGAAGTGATCAAGAAGCGATTCTAGCATTCTATGATACGTTGAAGAAGCAAGATATTAACTGTACAGTTCGACTTGAGCATGGAGCAGATATTGATGCCGCTTGTGGACAATTAAGAAGTAAACAAATGAAACAATCGGAAGAGGATATTTCTGATCAAGATCGATTTGCATTAGGTTAAAGACTATGTAAAGAGGAGATTTAATAATCAGGAAAAGTAGAAGTCACAGGAGATAGTTGCAAAACTACACTTAAAAGTGACGAAAATGATAAAAAGTGGAATTTCCAGTAATTTAGATGTAGGTTTGCAATTAAAGTTGGCTAAAGAGGAAAAAGGCTGAATTTAGCTGTACATAATGCAACTGCTTGCCTAGCGAAGCTAGGTACATCTAACTGAGGAAGGATCGGTCGGGTAAGAACTAAGCCCCTTCGTAATCGAAGGGGCTTAGTTCAATTAGACCTAGTATATTTATTTTCTTTTATGCACGATTAAGTTCGTTTTGGATCTCATCTTGAAGCTCATTCCTCATCCGATCCACTAGACTGAAATCCATCGACTGTGTATAGATATTCGAAAGTTCATCCTGAAAGGATTTAGCTTCTGCCAAATGCTGAATCGATTGTTTCATTGCTGCGCTATATCGCTGGCTGACATGAAGGAGTTCTTCCGCTAGTCTTTCATCGGTTCCCGGCTTTATGCAGCGGGGGTATACATCGACAATTTCATCGGTGTCGCGATCAGGGAAATACTCATGTGGTGCCGTGCTGTCAAATATGGCGAACCCAAGCTCTCGGACAATGAGCATATCCAAGCTATTGGGATCGAAGCCACAATGGTAAATCTCAACATCGAGACCCCGTTCGATCCCAACGGCAGCCCATTTCTTCAGCATCGTGGATTTACCGGAACCAGGACGACCTTTGATAAGATACCTATTCAAGCCTTCTGTTAGATTAGGGACGAAATCAACCGCGCCGTTAGGTGTGGCGGCACCCAAGAACCGATGATCCACGCGGCTCTGCTTATTGAGCTTTCCATCACCGAATAGAATCTGAACATACTCATTCGTCAACTCATTTGCACTTTGAAAATCCATATTCTCGATATATAGAACTTCCCACTCATCATGAATGCGAAGGGCTTCTGCGAAGCCGGCATATGCACGGATATTGGCTTGAGAGATTTGCTCGTTCAGACTTTTGATTTCAATGTTGTGCATGCTCAGTTGAGTTGAGTCACAAGCTCTTCCTAAATCTACGTAATGTAGGACCGTCTCTGGAGATGTGGGTGCGATGGAATCTGATGTTGTTTCAATGACGATGCCAATATTAGAACGTGGGATGATCAATCCGTCCAACGATTCATTGTCCGAAGGGCAATGCATTAACCAGATGTCGTATCCGTTTAACACCATCTGATCGCTAATGGCTCTAATCAAGCTAGATTTTCCGGTTCCTGGAGGACCTTGCACAATAAACAGATGCTCCAATCCTTGTAGTGATGAATCCAACAAACTTGTATATCCACGAGCCGTATTTCCGTTTGCATAATAATTCCGGACGATTCCATTCATATGCTTCACACCTTTCAGGGCTAATGTCTTGGTCATCATACATCGTATTATTTCCTTACGAATATGGTGCAACTCAAATGGGGTTTTTACACTTGCATGAAGCATTTAACTGAATTACTGAACACCTCATATATAGATATATATGAGGCTCTTTTTGTCTTCATACCAAGTGTTTGCTCTTAACTTATTCCGTTACACAACGATTCTTACGTAGTCTCATCCGGGTATTGTCGTCAGTCAGGTCAAATATTTTTCGAGAGATGGGGCAACCACTTGGGGTACCTTCTGGCGTATTATATTCCCGCTGATGACACCGATCATTGCCACTTGTGCAATATATTTTCCAGGGACAGTTTAACACAGATTTCAATTTGGCATGCCGATTCTACTTATTTGTTCAAATTTGTGATATGTTGTATCACAGCGATTCCGTCATACTTTAATAATACTTAGGAAATACTATGATAGTTAGAGGAACTCCAGAATTGTTTAACATCATTTTATTACTAGGAGGAGTAAATATGGGAACATTAAATGGAAAAGTAGCCATGATTACGGGAGCCGGAAGCGGTATGGGACGTGAAGAGGCAATTCTACTTGCCAAAGAAGGAGCTACCGTTGTATTAACTGATATTAACGAGGCTGCTGTTCAAGTTGTCGCTCAAGAAATTACAACGAATGGCGGAGAAGCAATAGCATTTGCGCATAATGTGGCATCAGAAGAAGAGTGGATTAAGGTTGTAGAAGATACTATTCAGAAATATAGCAAAATCGATGTATTGGTTAACAATGCGGGTATTTCTTTAGCAGTCAATTTGCTTGATACCACTATGGATCAATGGAACAGAGTCATGAATATCAATGTTACAAGTGTATTCTTGGGGATGAAGCATGTTATTCCACATATGCAAAGTAACCAAGGGGGTTCAGTCATCAATATTTCATCGATTGCTGGATTAACGGGTGGCAGTGGTGCGGGAGCCTACACGGCATCCAAAGGTGCGGTACGTATGCTGTCTAAGGCAGCAGCAGTCGATTACGGGAAAGATCATGTTCGCGTGAACTCTGTTCACCCTGGATTTATTGAAACTCCAATGACAACAGATATGGTTGCTGATGATAGAATGCTAGCGTGGTTCTTGTCCCAAACAGCATTACCAAGAGTAGGACAAGCATCGGAAGTAGCTCAAGCTGTACTATTCCTTGCTTCTGACGCTTCATCCTATATTACGGGCATTGAACTACCAGTTGATGGTGGCGTAACGGCCAAATAATGAATGAATAGCACCTATGTATACCTGTACATCCAAATTATAATGTACAGGTTTACAATTTAGGTTATAATTTAAGCTAAGCAGTGATTATATTTCGGCGGAGACGGATACCTTAAAGTGATACGAAGTATCGATAGTATCATTTGTGAATAATAGTGCATGTATTCTTATATTTCTCGCAGAAGCAGATACCTGCTAGCGATACGAAGTATCGTTAGCCACCCTATTAAGGACGGCAGAGCCAGTTCTATATGTGAAGTAAATATTGTTAACGTAAAGGAGAATTAGTTATGTCAGAAGCGATTACTCAGACAACGTCTGAAGCAACAGAATCTCAAACCTTATCTACAAGCCGTGAACCTAATGATGTAATGGAGCAATTATTGAAACCTGAGGTTCAGCAATCCCTAACTGCTTTAATTGACCAGTTGCCTAAATTGACTGAGATAGTCAATGTATTGACGAAGTCGTATGATTTCGCTCATTCCGTCGCTACCGATGATGTGTTAAAGAGTGACACCGTAGGTGCAATCCAAGAAATCGTTGGACCTGTGAAGGACTCCGTGAAGAATATAGCGGTAAACGTGATAGAAGCGAAGGACCGTGCCGAGGTAAGTCAAGAAGCCATCGGCGTTTTTGGTCTGTTAAAAATGCTTAAAGATCCACAGGCGCAAAAGCTATTTCGCTTTGTCAACGCTTATCTTCAAGTTAGTGAAGAACGTAGTAAGAAGTAAATCCTTGTACAATAACTTAATAAGAGCGGAGGACACAAGATGTCACAACATATTGTTATATTAGGTGCGGGTTATGGTGGACTTTTAACGGCTTTGAGTCTTCGCAAGTATTTAAGTAAGGCTGAAGCCAAAGTGACGGTCGTAAACCAGACTTCAACACACCAGATTATTACAGAATTACATCGGCTTGCTGCTGGGAATGTTGCACAAGAGGCGATTTCTATGCCATTGGAGAAACTTTTCAAAGGGAAAGATATCAATTTGAAAATCAGCAAGGTTCAGTCCTTCTCAGTAGACAATAAAGAAGTTAAACTTTCAGACGGAACGACGTTAACTTATGATGCACTAGTTGTCGGATTAGGAAGCCAAACGGCCTTTTTCGGTATTCCAGGGCTTGAGCAGAATAGTATGGTCTTGAAATCTGCAGCAGATGCGAACAACATTCATAAGCATGTTGAAGATCGTATACGTGAATTTGCCAAAAGTAAGAATGAAGCTGATGGAACGATTGTTATTGGTGGGGGCGGTCTATCGGGTGTTGAGCTAGTTGGCGAACTTGCTGATGGTATGCCTGCACTTGCCAAAAAATTTGGTGTAGATCCTAAATCTATCAAGTTATTACTCGTCGAAGCGGGTCCTAAAATTCTTCCTGTGTTGCCAGACCACTTAATTGAGCGCGCAACGAAGAGTCTGGAATCGCGTGGTGTTCAATTCTTAACAGGTCTTCCTGTCACGAATGTTGAAGGAAATGTGATTGACCTGAAAGATGGTCAGAAGATTGTTGCCAATACATTTGTATGGACGGGTGGAGTACAAGGCAATCCTCTAGTGGGCGAATCAGGACTTGAAGTGAATCGCGGACGTGCAAGTGTGAATGAATATCTTCAATCTATTTCTCACCCAGACGTATTTGTTGCAGGGGATAGTGCTGTCTACTTTGGACCAGAAGGACGTCCATATCCACCTACTGCTCAGATTGCTTGGCAAATGGGAGAATTGATTGGTTACAACTTATTCGCTAAGCTTAATGACAAGTCTATGGAGTCCTTTAGTCCAATTGACTCCGGAACCCTTGCAAGCTTGGGTCGTAAAGACGCTGTTGCAACGATTGGGGCTAACTCAACTCCTCTTAAAGGGATGCCAGCTTCTCTTATGAAAGAAGCAAGTAATATTCGTTACTTGTCACATATTAAAGCACTTTACAGTTTGGCATATTAAAGAGGAAGTTTAAACAGGAGTCCTCTGTATACTACACAAGAAAACAGTAAGCCAAAGAGAATGAATAACTTTGGTTTACTGTTTTTTGTAACTTCCATCAATGGCATGCCCAATAAAAGGATTATCCGAGTGTTTTATGCACTCCATTTTGTAAGTTTACTAACAATGTTAACTGGATATAGGTTAGAATTGAATAAAGAAAGCAAAATAGGAGTTGTAAACATGGCCAAAGAAGAAGTGATTTTAACACAAGATGGATTAGATAAATTAGAGTTTGAACTTAGGGATCTCAAAACCGTGAAACGTAAAGAGTTAGCAGAGCGTCTTAAACTAGCGATTAGTTATGGCGATTTGAAAGAAAATAGTGAATACCATTCTGCCAAAAACGATCAATCCTTCATGGAAACTAGAATAAAAATATTGGAAAAGATGCTAACTAAGGCTGTTGTTGTCGATGCAGGCAGCTTAGATTTATCCATTGTCAATGTGGGTACTACGGTCATCTTGAATGATATTGAATTCTCCGAAAAAATCGACTATCAAATTGTAGGTCCAGCTGAGGCAGATGTTCTGAACAATAAGATTTCCTATGAAAGTCCTCTAGGTAAGGAACTCATGGGTAAAAAGATTGGCGAAGTGATTCATGTAACTGCACCTATGGGAATTATTAAATATGAATTACTTGAAATCAAAGTTTTGTAACAAAGATGCGATGACTATGACTCATTCTCTTCAGATGCTCCAGTTTATTCTAGGCTCGTTGTATGTCTACTAAGTCGATGTTTCCCAATCTGGTTGTAATTTCATTATGAAGAGGTACTAAGTGATATGGATAAGGCCTAACTCATTAGAGGTATAGGCTTTATTTGTCGTGGACAATGGTTCTACCATTCAGGCAGAATTTTAACATCTCGACTTTTGATGATATATTTCTTATATTTCCAATGAAACGGGTGCCGTCCTTAAAAGGGACGGCGAAGCCGTTTCTACTTTTGTGTTCACAAATAATGATTGCAAATGAAATCTTCTAATCAAGCGGAGTAAATATTAGCATGGCTATCGTGATGGTGAGAATTGATAATTTGAGTGTAGTTTCCTAGAAGTTCCTCGAAGATGGAGTCCCATGAGCGAGTAAGCGCTACTCGACGCGCTTCGTTGCTCAGTGTAGATAACTGTTCTGGATTGTCTACATAATTCCTAATCTCTCGAATAAACGATCCTGAGTGGCCAGGCTCACATAAGACTCCTGTACGCCCGGGTACAACTATCTCTCGAACTCCACCAGCATTTGCAGCAATGACGGGTAATCCTGAAGCCATGGCCTCGAGCACGACGTTGCCGAATGTCTCGGTGCTCGATGGAAATACGAATATGTCTGCTGAGGCATAGAGCTGCGCAAGTTCTTCACCTTGTTTGTATCCGGTAAAAGTTACATTGGAGGGCACTTGTCCACGCAGTTCAGGAAGAAGCGGACCATCCCCCACAACGAGCCAGTGGACACGTTCCATTAATGATTGAGGTAATGTTCGCATGATAGTAGATAAAGTATCGATATCCTTTTCCGGGGCGATTCTTCCGACATAGAGTAGTAAGATAGGTTCAGTAATTTGGTATCGTTCTCTAATACTTGAGTTGCGCTTCTTGGGTGTGAATAGTTGACAATCGACTCCTCTAGACCACAGCTTCAATCGATCAACCCCTTGGGATTGAAGTGTTTCGATGGTATCGAGAGATGGAGCGAATGTGGCGTCGCATGATCGATGGAACCATTTGATATAAGACCAGTAAAAGGGGATGAGTGCTTTCATCCGGTAGTACTCGAGGTAACGGTCGAAATGGGTGTGATAGGAAGTGACATAGGGTAAATGATGACTTTGGGCGTAACGGAGACCGCAGAGACCGAGGTTGAATGGTGTAGCTAAATGGATTAAATTAGGGCGGAAGCGATCGAGTTCAGCGCGTATGGCCAATAGATTCGGTAGTGCAAGTCTACACTCAGGATAGAGAAATAACGGAATACTGGCGATGGGGCGGATTGGATTAGCATAAATATCCTTTGGGGAGCATTTAGGTGCAAATATGAGATGCTCTATACTCCGGCGCTGCAAATAATCGGTCAGTCGCTGAAGCGTGTTAGCCACGCCATTCAGCTGAGGAACAAAAGTGTCGGTAAATAGTGCAAGTCGCATATAGCCCTCCTTGAGTTCCATATTTAATACGATCATAACAGAAATTTGTTAGAGAGATATTAAGCCGCTGTTAAATGTATTGTAAATGACGGTCTTATAGCGGTGGAAACCAGATATGCCTGAGATCCACCCAACCCTGACTATTAAAAGTCACACCACGTACGGAGGGAAGATAGGCGGTCTGAACTGGTTTTTCATATAAAATATGCAATTGATGCTCCTGGATGAGACGAGTTTCAATCGTTTGGAACAATTGAGCACGAACTAGAGGATCAGATTCTCGTGTTACGTGAAGAAGTGCTGTTTCAATATCTACCCTTGTATGAGGCTCGACGTGTTCGGACATCGTTACATAGAGATCGAGTAGACGAAGCTGCTCATCCTGATCACGAATGAAAGAGAAGACAATAAGATCTGATTCCAAACGGACGGAACCTTTGAACTCCTCTGGGGAAGTAGAGACGATGTTGCACACATAACCGAAGTTGGCTAGTCTATCCGCTATGGAATGGGCATCCTGTCGATATTGTGGAATGGTGGAAATTTGTAGAGTAATCGGTTGCTCCATCACGGCATCATGTACTAGATGAATCGGTTCACCGCGTAGACAAGATAGCATATGAGCTCTAATGGCTGGATCATTTAAAGGTCCGGTTTTTTTTGTGTTACAGGTAATGAATTTTCTCACGGAAGCTTTGGAATGGATCTGACTCCACGATTGCCCTTCTGCTGAGGATGGATTATGAATAATGTGAAAAGGAGACAAAGATTCCGTATGATCACGTTGTTCCTTCCCCATACGCCAAGGGATTTGGATAATTTCCACACGGTCTAAATGTGCTCTCTCCTGAAAATAATGAGTGAATACCTCCAATACGCAGACACTGTCATTAAATTCCGTCACCTTAAAAGGCCCCGTGCCAATAGGTTTAACCCCAAACCCCTTCTCCCCCAATTGATCTAAGCCCCGCGGAACGATGGCAGCACGGCTTGTACATAAAAAGGATAAGAATAGCTCATTCGGTTGTTTTAATTCCATGCTTACTGTGGTGGTGTTGACGGCTCTTACAGATTGTATTTGTTTGAAAATAGTGCTGTACAACGTTCTTTGCGAAGTCTCCATTAACCGTTCAAATGTAAACACAACATCTTCCGCAGTCATTAGAGTGCCATTATGAAATAGGACTTCTTTGCGTAGAAAGAATGTCCACTGCGTACGACTAGCATCCACTTCCCAGGCATGAGCGATATTCGGAAGAATCTCATGCGTGCTGCTCGACCTCCTAACGAGACCATCAAACACATGGCTAGAAACGAAAGATTCAGCTAACAGATTCATATATAAGGGATCTACCGTATGAAGTTGCTGACGAATGGGTAGACGGAGAGTATCAATCTGTTTCTCGCTTTTCATCTCGGAATGATGTCCGAAATAAGTAAGCAGCCACTCCTGTAGTCGATCTTGCATCGTCGATGATCTGGCATGGACTCGAATCTGATCAATAGCATGTTTGAGATCTTGCCGACTGATCGCTTTCATCATCGATTGCGCTGCTATTTCTTCAGGATCAATCAGGAATCGCAAGGTAGATCTGTTCCCTCGTCCACGCTGAGATAGCCAAAGAACCCAACCGTGTTCCACCATTTTGCGAATGATCGTAGATGCATTACGGTGAGTGCAGTTCAGTGTGATAGCTAACTCGTCTAAGGTAACCCGAATATCTTCAGAGTTTCCATAGTGGGAATACAGGCGTAGGAACTGATTATGTAGCTTCATAATTCGATTCACTCCTAAAATAGGAAGTTTTATAATAATTACTTCTCTTTATCTTCTTATTTTATCATCTAGAATAAGGTTTAGAAAGTATGAAATGGGGGATTACCTGTGATTCATAAGATGAAATCGAGAATAGATCGACCTTTTGTCGCCCTTATGGGTGCGCTCGTTCTAGCTATGGCTCATCATTATTTATTCTATGGACATCAGTTTGGCGTATCATATCCTATGTTTGTGGGACTTTTTTACTTGTATATGTTCTACAATGCAAAGGATCAAATGGCTAAACCAGCATGGTTCGGATGGGTGTTATTTGGAGCCATTCTGTTACTTTCTTTGACGTATGCCTTATTTCAAAATCAAATCTTTCGAGGGCTCAACTTTATGGTGATTCCTTCACTAATATTCGTACATATGGCCTATACGTTTAGTGTAAGAAGGCCTTTATGGCATAAGCCGCAGATCATTTCCACATCACTAGATCATCTTATTGTGCAAAGCTTACGACATGTTCCAACCGCATTTAGAATGGTGAAGACATCAGCAACTAGCACCATGGGAGAGCGACGTAAAGCGGTCATAGGTAAAATATTGATGGGACTTGCCATTGCGACGCCAGTATTAATCGTTGTCATCAGCTTATTATCGTCCGCAGATGGCGTATTCGATGAGATTCTCTCTGGAATTCCTGACATGTTGAACAACTTTTCCATAGGTGAGGGCATCTTCCGATTTATCTGGGTATGTATCGTTTGTATTTTACTATTTGGCTACTTATGGGGATTTATTGACTCCAAGAAGTTCGATTGGGGACATGAAGTGGAGATTGATCACAGGACAGGTGATGCCATCGAGCGTTCATCCGACCCATTCAAGCTGGTGCTAGATCCTATCATCGCGGTCACCGTATTAGTAGCGATAAATATAGTATATGTCCTGTTTGTTGTTGTGCAATTCTCGTATTTATTTGGTGCATCGGAAGGGACGTTACCGGCTGGAACTTCCTATGCAGACTATGCTAGAAGCGGGTTCCTTGAGCTTGTAGCCGTAACGACAATCAACTTTATCCTATTGATGGGTACTCTCATCTTTAGTGAGAAAGAGCGTAATCTATTACAGAGAATAAACAATATCATGTTGTACATACTGGTTGCATGCTCTTGTGTGATGCTGTACTCCGCCTTTATCCGACTGGTCCTGTATGAACAGGCATATGGCTATACATATATTCGATTTCTTGTTCATGCGTTCATGATTTTTCTAGCCGTATTGTTGATTATTGCAGCACTTCGAATTCACTTTTCAACGATCCCATTGGCTAAGATCTATATCGTTCTTGGTTTAGTATCTTATGTAATCCTTAACTATGTGGGAATGGACATCATCATAGCAGAGAATAATATGGCTCGTTACCAAGAAAGTGGAATGCTCGATGAGGAGTATTTGCATAGTTTATCTACAGATGCGATTCCTACACTTATTCACTTTAGTCGTGAAGAACTCGGCATTATGGATGAGCATTTAACCTATCAACGGAAGGAATTGTCTGAGATAAATGATGATTGGCCTTCACTTAATCTATCTGTATACCGGGCGGGGAGAGCGCTGAAGGAATATTTATCCGAAGGGAATTAGATCATGAGGTGATATTGTTTGTTAGAGCAAATAATGCTTATTTCGCTGTTTACATTTATCATTCATCTATCAGAGACATTGACATATTCTCTTCGCTTAGCAGGAGTACGTTTAGGGAAATTAGCAGTTGCCTTATCGTTAACTGGAATAATACTCTTAATTTCAAGAACAGCTAACATGGTTCAAGCCCCGCTTACCGGTAAAATCATAGACTTCGCCAAACATAATGCGGATAATAATCTAATCTATCAGTTACGAATGATTATTGGTGCATCCACTTTGGGGACATTGGTGGCTTTAATCCTGTTCCCATCCGCTGTATTGCTTTCTTCTAGGGTAATATCCAAATTAGAAATATCCGGTTCCATACCACAAATGATTCGATCATCGGTTTCTTTTCAAAAGATGAATAACGTACGATATCATTTGGTTCTCCCGAAGTTATCGATGTTGTCCCGATTAAGAATATCAGAAAAGACACAAAGTTTCCTATGAGACTGCAAGAACTGACTTAATGGAGTTAGAAGCACTGGGCATTTTTGACAAGGTAAAAGTAAATCGTAAGTATGTGTTTAATTTTAACTTTCAAGAGTTCTGTGAAAGAATTGCTAAAGAGTTCGGCGAGGAATCTGACTTTGCATAGAAGTCCGGATTCCTTTTTGTCTTGAAGTTTAACATTTTTTCGAGGAATATGCTGCAATGATGGATTTGCGATGAAGACGGGTTACTGTCGAAGAACTTCACTGCAGACTGGTCGGTCCCGCGTAGTAATATAGAAGCACTGGTAACTTTATTATGCTATATAGCGTTTGGAATATTATAGAGATAGATCAATACTATATGGCTTAAAAATAAAAATGTAATAAATGGAGGTCCCATGAGAATAAAAGGAGTAGGTTTCATAGTTTTCGTTACCATACTTATTGTTTCAGTACCTCTAACAGGTTGTTTTGAAAAGAAATCGGTTATAAGTCCAAGTGAACCAACAATACAGGAACCTGTTGTTGCTAAGAAGGAGGGGTTTTCTTATCTGGAACAGTTGCCGAAGGAAAGGGTAAAGGAGTATCAACGATTTATGGATGACAATGATATCCGTCATTTACAAACATTTTCTCCCGAGGAGATACTATTAATCTACATCCATTCTGTAGCTATGAGTGATGTAGAAGTGATTTACTACCTCACATATAATAATGGTTCGTTACCTGACCTTGATATCTTTAGAGAAGAATATTACGAAAATATAATGCATCGAGAGCAAGGGGTTGCTTTGGAGTATAGATATTATGACTCCATCGAAGCACACGAAGGGCTGTTTGAGGAAAACGAAATAGCAATGGATATTACCGCAAGTGTGGGTATTTATACTACAACAACAATCTATGGCTTGAAGAAAGAGAATAATGTTTGGAAGATGGATTTGTATCACCTAATTGAAGACAGTAAGAGCAAAAAAAATAATTGAATATGGATTACCTAGAGTGAGCGATTGCTTAGCTAACGGATAGCAGACAGTTAAGGGAAATCTAGATAGTCCGATAGATTTATGTGACACAAGAAAGGATGTAGCAACTATGAATAAAACAGAGCGTTTGTTAGCTATTATACTTGAGTTACAACGCAAAGGGGTTTTGCGAGCGGAAGATCTGGCGGCTACATTTGAAACGAGTAGAAGGACCATATATCGAGATATTCAAGCGCTTAGTGAGGCAGGAGTGCCAGTTGTAAGTTCTCCTGGGCTAGGATATTCTCTGATGGAGGGCTACTTCTTGCCGCCCGTGAGCTTCACGGTTGAAGAAGCCGTAGTGTTGCTCATTGGAGCCGATTTTATTGAACAAAAATTTGATATACGCTATGGCGCAAAGGCACAAGCTTCTCAAAGGAAAATTGAAGCTGTTTTACCGGAAAGTGTTCGAAGAGAGGCGACCCGAGTGCGTACAAGCATTAGATTATTAGCTTCAGGTGAGGCTGTAAATAGTGGACAAGAGAAAGAATACATAGAAACATTGCGTCGGGCTATATTGGAGGAGCGGAAGGTAAATTTTCATTACTCGAAAGTCACATCTGCAGACGGTGACAATCGAGATAGCGTTCGTACCGTTGCCCCTTATGGACTTGTGCTTGTCAGAGGTGCATGGATATTGATTGCACGATGTGATTTGCGGCAAGAGCTACGCCATTTCCGATTAACTCGGATGAGTAACCTTACCGTTCTAGAAGACAGATTTAAGTATCCGTCCCATTTCAATTTGCAGGATTATCAACCTACAGATGATCGCCATTTATGTGTTCGTATTCAAGCACATCTTACCATTGCAGATAAAATAAAAGAATCGAATAACTTTTATATGGAATCACTAGAGGATCACCAGCGTGGATTGATTGTGACCCTTCGTGTCCGACAGATCGAAGAAATACTATCTTGGGTGCTCGGGTGGGGAGCAGATGTTGTTGTGCTAGAGCCCGAATCACTTCGGAACCGAGTTCGGGAAGAAGCAGAAAGAATGTTCAAACGCTACTGACATACTGTTGTCAGTAGCGTTTTTGTATGCTGAGGTTAGTTAAAGAAAAGGAGTTGTCTAAAGTATATGAATACGCTCGAATCATTGCAGTGCTTGGAAGAAATAACGAATACCTATCTGGATGAATTAAATGTTCTCAGTATGGAACAACTGACTCGACAACCGAATGAGAATGAATGGTCGATTGGCCAAATGTACCTTCATTTGATTGGATCCGCATTGTTCATGCAGATTCGTAGCATAGAGGAATGCATGACGCAAAGCATAGATACGGTTAGCACCGCAGGGGGGAAAACAGAGGCAGGGAAAGCTATATTTGAACAAGGTGGATTTCCACCAATCCGTATTCATGTCCCAGCTTCACCGCAGTATACGCCTCAACAACCTAGAGATAAAGAACAGATTATCGAAGGGCTGAGCACAGTGTTACGTCGAATGAAAGAGATCAAGCCTACACTGGATAAATCATCATTACTGAATACCGCCTCACATCCTAGATTCGGTGGCCTAAATGCGCAGGAGTGGTTTATATTCGTCGAGATGCATTACCGCCATCATTTACTACAGAAGGATCGTTTGATAAAGATTTTAGAAAGTACTCATTAGAAGTACAGTCCATTCGAAAGAAATCTATATATGGAGAGCAACAGCAGGCCTAGGATAACCAATCCTAGGCCTGCTGTCGTTTAATAAATCTATTAAATTAAAGCACCCAATCCGAAACGTACTCTCGTGTCTGCCCATCCATCGTGAGGGAAGTCTTCAATGTGTATATGTTACTCATATCCGACTTAGAAAGGCATAATTGGTGCATTTCTTGACCGCGCACAGCAAGGGTATTAGTAAGTGTAGCTTGATCTAGTAGTGATCCATCTTCTGCATACAGGGATACCGTCATCACATACTGGTGACTGGAGGCTACATCTTTGTTGATTACCCCAATCTGCGCGACAAGGGGCTTGGTCGGGAGCAGGCTGTCTCTGCGTAACGACGGTCGTATGCTCAGCATATCAGGAGCGACTAATGTAAGAACAAGCCCCATTGGAGCAGTAAATCCATTCTCCGGCACGACCTCAAGCACATGTTCGCCGGACTCAAGCACAATACGCCCCATCGAATGAGTGTCAGAACCCTGTCGAGTTCTATCTGAACCACAAGAGATTGGACCAGATATATCACGTCCATCACACTTCAAAGTAAACTTAACGTTATAATCCCCATTGGCTGTAGTATCGTCCTGAGAAGGCAGTGCTATATCATATATTCCGCTATGTTCAACGAATATATCTATACGTTCCGATTCCACGGATGACGGAATGGTGATCATACCCGGTATAGATACTGGATCGTACGAATGATCACTTAATTGCACCGACGTACCTAGGGCCTTTCCGCCATAGTAACTTTCTGTAGGTCCAAGGTAGCTCGGTTCTAAATCACCATGATCTATAACGATTTTCTGTAGAACCGCAATTGGATCGACCATCCAAACGGTTAAGGTGTGATAACCTAGCTCGGCAATATGATGTACACTCTTAGCTGTACGTATGTTGTGGATGACACTTACTTCCCAGTCCCTCTCATGGAAGGAGCCATCAGTCATCCGTAACACCGCATCGCATATTTCTACTGGCCCATCATCGAAGGAGACCCCTAGTCTTAGTCCCATTCCCGGAACGAAGTCATTTGATGGCGCAAGAAATAGTGACACCGTGACTTCCCCTGGCTGAACTAGATAGACTTGATATTCCAGACGTGGAGATTGCTCTGGCACCGGTGGATTCGCGCAAGGAGTTGTGACAGGGAAGACGGCCATCGAGGAGAGAGTTCGACCGTAGCCGTCGATGCGCTCCCACCCAGCACTAGATGCGGCTATCTTTCGAGTATAGTTCTCTGCTTCAATAGATACATATCCATTACTCTCCATGTGTCCAATTAGCGTCTCACGCTGTGGACTTACGGGATGGAAGATACTCACCTGGATGTTGATTTTAACGTCATCAGCTCCGATGACGGTGATTGTTTCGGTAACAGCCTCACCTTGAGGAGCTACCTCCCAATCAATGTCTACCCAGATCCGTTTCTGTTTCAGAACCTGACCCTCTGATGAAGATACCGTAATCCAAGGGACATCTACATGAACGCTGTAGTCAAAGGGAGACGAGCGTTTATTGAATATTTCGAAATATCGCTGCTCCTGCGTGAACACATCGAATCCAGGCAATGCGCACAACGAATCACTGCCATTGCTTGGCCATACATGTATGGAACCTTCCACGGCAACGCCCATTTCCGCGCCTTCTTGTTCTTCTATACGCCCAATCTCTGGCATGATGTTATGAGGTGGCTGGTTCCAATACGTATACCCGATATGCGTCTGGTCCATCATATGATCCCACTTGCCCAACGATAGTCGTTTGTTATAGTCGAATGTGAGTTCTTGATCTGCTTCGAATAGAAGCTCGGCAGCGCGTGCCTCTATATTAGCGATGACCCGGCCTTGTTGAGCATACAGCTTACTTTTCTCGGCACGAATATGTAGCTCGAGTACTTGGGCTGAAGCCTTTACAGGGTAGAGTACTAACTGGAAGAACGTATCTTGCAGATGCCCTGGAAGCTGATCAAATAATCGTTCTGCTCGGACGGTAATATCACGGAATTCCGCGACAATGGTTTCGGCTTCTTGGAAGTTGATAAGGCTGTAAAGATCAACGGCATTTAACAACTCCGGTTTTAATCGACCATTATATTTCGTATAACTCTCCAGTAGATGGGCAATTTCATCAGCATGTTCAGCACCGAACTGACGATTCACCCATTGGAGTGTATACGAATGGAAGTTATCCTTCGTGAAAAGTTCAATATTCCAAGCCATACGTAGGAAATATTCCATTGGAAATTCCATAGGCTTCAAATCGCCGACATTAACAATCCATATTCGGTCAGCACCGTATTCATATGCTTTGTGCATTTGCTCCCATATTTTCTGAATCGGTACGGTGTTAAGCCATTTATAAGAACGAGGACCACCAACATAATCGAGATGGTAGTATACGCCTGCTCCACCAGAGCGTCTACGTTCTTCGTCAGTGGGTACTCTACGCAGATTACCATGGTTATCATCTGACCAGAGTAACGTAATGTCATCTGGCACCCTCATCCCATTCTCATAGTAATCCTGAACTTCTTTATAGAGAGCCCACAGTTGAGGGACCTGTGTAACATCGGAATTCATCTCGGTAGCGATAATTTCTCGCTGATCTTCCACAACATGTTGCAGGAGATCTACCTTTTCTTCAAAATTCAGGTGTCCGCCCATCGGTTCATCCCCATCCCCACGCATGCCAAGCGTAACAATGGTCTCGTATTCACGACTACGTGAGATCCCTTCTTTCCAGAAACGGTACAGCACGTCACGATTCAATGAATAATCCCATGGACCTTGCTTATGTTTCTTCCAATCTCCGTGCGGACGAAGCATCGGTTCATGGTGAGATGTGCCAATGACAATACCGTAGTAATCAGCTACCTTAGGATTAAGAGGATCATCCTCGTGGAAGGTGTTATCCCACATCGCTGGCCATAGATAATTCGCCTTAAGACGTAGAAGTAACTCGAATATACTCTCGTAGAAATCATGATTCATATCATCATAATTAGAGCGAGCCCAAGCCATGAGTGAAGGGCCTTCATCGTTAAGAAAAATACCTCGATATTTCACCGACGGTTCTCCCTGCTTGTACAGACCTGGTTTAACATACAAGTCGCTTTGTTGGACGGTAGGAACGTCTGCCCACCAATGCCAGGGTGACACACCGATATTCTCAGAGATATCATACATGCCAAAGATCGTACCTCTCTTATCGCTTCCAGCGACGACGAGCGCATATTCTATGCCCGGAAGTGGGTTGGTTACCGTCTGGATCACAAAGGACTCCCACTGGCCCTGCACACCGAGAGTATCGATTTTTCCATCCGCAATGAGTTGATCAATGAGTGGACTCTGACCGATGGTTCCTATCAGAACGACATGACCGGATAACTCGGACATCTCACTAACTAGCTTAGCCGAGTGTAGGGTAACCCTAGTAATATCTTTACATAAGTCTTTGGCTGCGCGCGTGATTCCTGGGTCTTCAGTTGAAGAAATATAGAGATTAGCAACCTGGCCTTGATGAACTAGTTGGAAATAGTCTTTCTCCATATGAGAACAGATATAGTTATGATTAAACATGAGAAACCCCCCTCGTGAAAGATATATTTTGGTAAATTTCCGAACAACATCTATTTGATCATGTTATCATATTTGTACAGTAGTAGAGTACCGTATAAACTATAGTATTCACTTTGAGAAGTGATATTTACATGGAGAGTTTTTAAGAGTCTTTTTGAAATAGTTACATGACTGCAGAGAGGGGAGCACATAATGTTTAAAGTTATTATAGTAGATGATGAAATGTTTACACGTAAAGGGTTAATTAAATTGATCGACTGGGAAGCTTGTGGGTTCGAAGTTGTAGGGGAAGCTGACAATGGAGAAGATGCATTAGAATTGATAGGAAGAATTGAGCCTGATCTAGTCATTACGGATATCCGTATGCCTGTTCTTGATGGACTGGAACTTATAAGAAGGGTTACTGAGGAAGAGGCTGCAGATCCCGTGTTTATTATCATTAGCGGATATGATGATTTTAATTATGCTCAGAAGGCAGTGAGATATGGTGTGCATGATTTCATTCTTAAGCCCATAGACGAGATTGAATTCACTGAAACGCTTCAAGCACTAATGATGAAGCTAACCCGAGATCAAGAGGATCGTAGTATTAAGGATAACCTGTTGACCGGTGCGATGATAGAGACACTTATTCTAGATCATCCAGACGATGCTTTCTTGGCTGAATGGGAAGATCGGCTGATGTTGAAAGAAGTGAGTGGACTATATTATATGTTTGCTGAGTTAAATGATATTCATCTTGCAACGGAAGAGGGGATGTCTCCAAGCCTTTCAGTATTCAGGGAAATTCTGCAACGGACTCTCCAACGGATCACAGGGGGCGGACAGCCCTTCTATTTACATGAGCATCGTAACCGTATTGGTTTCATCATTCCAGACAGTATGCTTCAGCCCTTCCAAGGTAAGATTGGGCCATTCGTAGAAGTTCTGTTGGAACAGCTGAGGAATGAATGTGGTTTCAGAATTTTCTTGTATGCAGGCTGCAAGGTAGAGTGCCTAACGAACATACGTGAATCATATCGAAGTGCTAAGGAAGCGCTACAATACAAATATGTGCATGATGATACAGGTATCGTTATTCATGATGAAGGGTCCATGCAGGCGCTGCAATATATGAGTCTGGACGATAAGCTGTATAGCCAACTGGTTGAACAGATTGAGGAGATGGCATTTGAAAATTTGAACAAAACGATTGATGAGATATTTGATAACTTCCGTGACAAATGCTATGCACCAGAAGCAGTGAAAACGAATATCCATCAATGCGTGACGATGATCGTTAGAATCATTCATGAAATGGATGGTGATAAGCAGGAAATCACTACATTAGAGATGCTATTGGACTGGCATGACTTGAATCTGTCTCTTAGCGAGTTAAGAAGAATCTTCATGAAGTTCGCGGAGGAGAGTGGTCGGTATATTGCTAATCTCCGGAAAAAACAGCAAGGTGGCGATATTCCGAAAATTAGGTCATATATTGAAGCGAATTATCAGGAAAATATTAGTCTTAAGTCCATTGCGGCGGTATTTTATATTAATCCAGTATATCTAGGTCAGGTTTTTAAGAAGACATACGGGATGTATTTTAACGATTTCTTGCAACAATTGAGGGTTAATGAGGCGAAAAGGCTATTGCGGCAGACTGATCTACGTATTTACGAAGTGGCTGAACGGGTAGGATTTGGAAACAGTGATTATTTTGTAACCCGATTTGAGAAGATTGAAGGCGTTACCCCAAGTGAATATCGTAACAGTTTAATAAAGGGGGGGAAGTCCCAAAGGACGGCTGAATGAGACTTAGTCTGAATAATATTCGCATGCGTGGTAAAATGTTGATCATTTATTTTTTATGCGTATTCGTGCCACTCTTAATTATTAGTTATATTTTCTATTATACGACGACCAATAATATGAAAGATCAAATTATTGAAGATAGCACTCGCGCTATGGAGCAGATAAAGAACGAGTTCGCAAAGGAAGTCGAAGGCACGATGGAAATATCATCCTTGTTCTATATGGATCATCTACTAAATGAAGTTATTGATACAGAATATACTCATCCTGCTGCGTACATTGGAGCATATGACGGCTATCTGCGCCGAATTCTAAATGCATACAGCCCTGTATATAATGCGGTGGGGGAGATCACGATCTATGTGAATAATCCGACGTTATTATATTCTGGCGGGGTTAATATGATTGATGAGCGAGTGATGGAGAACGAGTGGTACGAGCAGATTGTGAGTAATCGTTGGTCTCAACCGATCATCGTGCGGACAGGTGGTGGCGAGTCGATGAGAACGTTCAGCGTCATTCGCAGGATGGATTCCTTTTATTCGCAAAATAATTATCAGAAGATCCTAAAAATTGATATGAAAATGTCGTCTATAAAACAGATATTTAGCAATTTGAATTTACAAGGTAGCACTTATCTATTGGACGGAAACGGTCAGATTCAGTATACAACGGATCCGAGCATCGATATAGACAAGGAGCCTGTAGCTTTCAATACGATAGAATCTTCTGATGATCAGATTGAATTTCGCACGAAATATACGATGACGAATGATCTGAATGGATGGAGTATCGTAACAAGGGCTTCCAAGGAGGAAGTATTCAAGGAAGTACATCAATCGCGTAATTTCATCATTCTGATTACAATCATGAATACGCTTTTACCTACTTGTATTATTATCTGGGTCACTCGCTCACTGAACGTACGGATTATCCGTATTTTGAAACATATGAAGAGGGTTAAGAATCAACACTTTGATATCATTAAGGAAGATCATTCTCAAGATGAGATTGGTCAATTGACGGAAGAGTTCAATCGAATGACTCTCCAGATCGCCAATTTAATTAATGATGTGTACGTGGCAGATATTCAGAAGAAAGATCTCGAGATTCAACGTAGGCATGCTCAACTTAATGCTTTGCAGAGTCAGATCAATCCTCATTTCCTCTTTAATGCACTAGAGACTATCCGAATGCGTAGTGTCATGAAGGATGAGAAGGAGACGGCTCATATCATACAGAACATGGCAAAGATATTCCGCAACTCGCTTATCTGGAAGAAGGATATGATTACGCTCAAGGAAGAGCTTGATTTCATTCACTGTTTTCTTGAGATTCAAAGATATCGTTTCGGAGATAAGCTTGATTATACTGTGCGAGTCGAAGAGAGTCTGTATAAGTTCCTTATTCCTAAGATGTCTGTCTTAACATTCGTGGAGAATGCGAGTATTCATGGAATTGAACCACTGAAGTCAGGTGGACAGATTGTGGTGGATATTAAGCGGGATCGAAACGATCTTGTTTTTCTTATCCAAGACAACGGTGTGGGGATGGAACATGAGAAGATCGAGCGGCTTTACAGTTATATCAAGGAAGAGGAAGATATGGGCGAAAGGGTAGGTATACAGAATGTAATCTATCGTCTTAAGCTATATTTCGGTACACGCTTTGAGCTAGTGATCGATAGTCATCCTGGAGAGGGAACTCAGATTATGCTCACAATCCCATTAGAAGAATAATGAAGTATCTATAGTTTTCTAAGTGTCAACTTTAGAATGGTGGGTAAACGTAATAAAGTCGCTGATCTATAATGAATATGAAAGTGCTTACAAAACAATCATAGTTCGAAAGGGGATTGTCATGAGTATGGGAAAGAAACAGATAGGCTTGATTTGTCTAGCGGCAGTTATGATGGGGACTATTCTAGCGGGCTGTTCCGGTAATAATGGGAATACAGCAAGTGGGGGTAACACGGGTACTACGAAAGATCCGGTAGCAACAGAGCAAAAGGTAGATAAGGTTACTTTCAGTTATTTCAGTGCAGCAGCAGGTAAAGATGTTAACACGAAAGATACGAATATTGGAAAAATCTACGAAGATCAGACGGGTGTGAATTGGAAAATTGAGCATCTCGTAGGTGATGAGAATACGAAGGTTGGTACATTTATTGCCAGTAATGACTTTCCAGATGTCATCGTACCAGGAGAGTCTATTGATAAGATTGTTGATGCAGGTGCGTTCATCCCTCTCAATGATTTGATCGAGGAACATGGTCCGAACATTAAACGAGTATATGAACCTTATTTCAACTTAATGAAGGATGAGGAAGGTAATATCAACTTCCTACCATTCAGTGCAACCGTAGGCGAGTTTCAGCCAGAACCCAATATAACACAAGGTGCATTCTGGATTCAACGTCGGGTGTTGAAAGAAGCTGGATACCCAACAATTAAGACATATGATCAATATTTGAACTTAATTCGTGATTATGTTGCTAAGCATCCTGAAGAAGATATGATTGCTTACTTGGCACTGACTTCACAAGACCAGTTCTTCGCTTTCACTAATCCACCAATGCATTTGGCAGGCTATCCAAACGATGGTGGCACTATCATTGATATGGAGACTCACCAAGCAAGTGATTATGGAGACGATGTAGATAGCACTAAACGTTATCTTCAAGAATTGAACAAGCTCAATGCTGAGGGACTTTTCGATAAGTCATCCTTCGTGGATACGAAAGATCAATATATTGCGAAGCTTGCTTCCGGTAAAGTTCTTGGATTCTTTGACTACAAATGGCAAGCGGCAGATGGCATGAATAGTCTTCGTGAAGCTGCAGTAGCAACGGGTAACGATGATCTAGATTATATGGCACTTCCTATCGTATTTGACGAAGACATAAAGGATCAATATATTGAGCCACCATCCTTTGTAAACAATCGGGGTATCGGTATCACAGTTAGTGCTAAGGACCCGGTTCGTATTATTCAATTCTTCGATAATATGCTAACTGATGAGAACCAAGTTCTCAACCAATGGGGAATTGAGGGTGAGACCTTTGGTGTTAATGAGGAAGGACGCTTCCACCGTACAGCAGAACAAATTGTACAAACGAATGAGAAAGCGTTTCAACAATCATTTGGTTTCACCTATTTCAATTATAGCTGGCCAATGTATGGTGGGGGATCATCGTATACGGATGGTAACTCTGTAAGTCCAGGAACTCAACCAGAAGTTGCACAAATGTCATATACTGATGGTGATAAGAAGTTGTTGGAGGCTTACAATATTGAATCATTCTCTCAACTTTTCTCTGCACCAGATGAACGCCCTTGGTATCCTGCATGGAGCATTGCGATTCCACAAGGATCAGATGCGCAAGTCTTCGAACAGAAGAGAAGTGACTTACAACGCAAATACTTCCCACAACTAGTCCTTGCAGCTCCTGCTAGTTTCGAGAAGATTTGGACCGAATATTACACAGAATTTAACAAACTAGATGTTAAGTCATTTGAAGATGTAATTAATGCTGGAGTAGCTAAAAAAGTAGAAATATTAACAGGTAAGTAGAACGATTGTTGGAGAAGGGAAGGGGAGTTGTCTAGATTTGGTCGACGGCCCTTCCTTTCTCATTTATCGATTCTACGGAGGATAGAGAGGAGAATATACTGTGAGCAATAGCACTCCAATAGTACCACATGAGTTTCCAACGATAGTTGATACACCAACAGGATGGAAACTTTTCTTGAAGAGAATTCGTCAGCAGAAGGTATTGGTATTCATGTCCGTTCCTTTTTTAATCTGGTTATTTGTTTTTAAATATGTCCCTCTTTGGGGCTGGACCATTGCTTTTCAGGATTTCAAACCAGCTAAAGGCTTTACGGATCAGAAATGGGTTGGTCTAAAGCATTTTAGTTTCTTATTTCAAGATAAACATTTCCTATTAGTACTTCGGAATACATTAGCCATGAGCTTTATAAACCTTGTATTAGGATTTTGTACAGCAATTATTCTAGCGTTACTACTTAATGAACTACGTAAGGTGATGTTTAAAAGGGTTGTACAGACTATCAGTTATCTACCTCACTTTATATCATGGGTAGTTGCTGCCAGTATTATCACTACCGTGCTATCAGCAGACGGAGGAGTTATTAACGAATTGCTTATGTGGGTTGGTTTTATCGATGAGCCGGTCCTATGGCTTGGAAAAGGTGAATATTTCTGGGGAATACTCGGTGCTTCAGAAGTCTGGAAGAATGTCGGCTGGAACACTATTATATATTTAACGGCAATAACATCGGTAGATCCGTCACTATATGAGGCTGCAGAAATCGATGGAGCAGGGCGTTTCAAGAGGATCTGGCATATTACACTACCAGGTATCAAGCCTGTTATTGTTATTCTAATGATTATGAATATTGGTAACTTACTTGAGTCTGGATTCGAACCGCAATACTTGCTCGGCAACGGGATGAATATCGACTTCTCTGAGAACCTAGATATCTTCGTACTCAAATATGGTATTCAAATGGGTAACTTCTCATTATCTATTGCAGCTGGAATGTTCAAGACTATCGTCAGTTTTATTTTGTTATTCAGTGCTAACAACATCGCGAAGAAATTGGGCGAAGATAGACTTTTCTAAGGAGGATTTATAATGGCAAAGACAGGACAGAAATATGCGCGTTTCAAATCCCCTGGGGATCGGGCTTTTGACACCTTCAATATTCTAATGATGTTATTACTAGTCGTAGTGACACTATATCCCTTTATTAATACATTAGCGGTTTCACTCAATCAGGCGAATGACTCGATTAAAGGCGGTATCTATTTATGGCCTAGAGAATTCACGTTAGAGAACTACAAATATATTCTAAAAGAATCATCGATCTACCAAGCGACCTTTATTTCAGCAATGAGAACGATCATAGGTACGGTAACCTCCGTATTATGTTGTTCTATGGTAGCCTATACGATCAGTCGTCCGGAATATGTACTACGTAAGTTTGTATCTCTTGCTTTTATCCTTACCATGTATTTCAGTGGTGGATTGATTCCTAACTTCTTACTTATTCGTGAACTAGGTATGATTGGTAGCTTCTCTGTATATATCATTCCTGGATTGATCGGAGTATTCAACGTTATCGTTATCCGTTCGTTTATTGAGGGATTACCTGAAGGAATCCTTGAATCAGCACGGATCGATGGAGCAGGGGAATTCACAACGTTCTTACGTATCGTAGTTCCATTATGTGTACCTGTACTTGCAACTGTCTCACTCTTTACGGCAGTGGCTCAATGGAACTCGTGGTTTGACGTGTTCCTCTACAACTCATCTTATCCTGAGTTAAGTACGCTACAATATGAGCTTATGAAGATATTGCAGAACTCAGGTGCATCTATGAACTCTCAGGATTATTCAACCATGTTCTCTACTGGGAGTATAGCCAATCAAGTTACACCAACATCTATTCGTGCTACGATGACAATAGTTGCCAGTGTTCCGATTATGTTGGTGTATCCATTCTTACAGAAGTACTTTGTTCAAGGGATGACTATTGGTGGCGTAAAAGGATAAGGAGGAGATACTTTATGACGATTACAGGAGTGCGTAAGGAAGCGAAGCTGAAGGAAGTATTCGCTGAGGACTTTCTGATTGGGGCAGCGGTGAACCCTAAGACGATTATTACTCAGAAGGAATTGCTAGCTTATCATTTCAATAGCATTACAGCGGAGAACGAAATGAAGTTCGAGAGTCTACACCCAACGGAGGACACATATACATTCGAGTTGGCAGACCAACTGGTAGACTTCGCACGGAGTAACGATATGTCGATGCGAGGACATACGTTAGTCTGGCATAATCAAACAACGAATTGGTTATTCGAAGACAAGAATGGCAAGGCTATTGATCGCGAGACATTACTTGGGCGAATGAAGGCGCATATCGATACGGTAGTAGGTCGATATACGAATGACATTTATGCTTGGGATGTAGTGAATGAGGTCATTGCGGACGAAGGGGAAGAATTGCTCCGGAAGTCGAAGTGGCTAGATATTATTGGACCTGATTTCATTGCCAAAGCATTCGAGTATGCACATGAGGCTGATCCGAAAGCGTTGTTATTCTATAACGATTACAATGAATCTCATCCGCTTAAGCGAGATAAGATTTATAAGTTAGTGAAGTCACTTCTTGATCAAGGAGTGCCGATCCACGGTGTAGGTCTTCAAGCGCATTGGAATTTATATGATCCATCACTAGATGATATTCGTAGTGCGATTGAGAAGTATGCTTCCCTTGGTCTGAAACTGAACTTTACAGAACTGGATGTATCCTTATTCCGTTTCGATGATAAGCGTACAGATCTGACTGCTCCTCCAGAGGATTTGCTAGAGATGCAAGCAGAGCGATATGATGCGATGTTCAAGCTAATGAAAGAGTATCGAAGTGAAATCACTTCTGTTACCTTCTGGGGAGCGGCTGATGATTACACATGGTTGGATGATTTCCCAGTACGAGGACGGAAGAATTGGCCATTCCTGTTTGATGAGTTGCATCAGCCGAAGGCTGCCTTCAATAGACTTGTGGGACAAGAGAAATAGGCTTTAGACAAGAAGAAACGGCATAGCCGTATTTATCCGTGATGCCGGTCTTCGTGACCGGCATTTGTTGTATAATATAAGATAAATCCTACATTTAAATACAAGCTTATGATACCCAAGGAGGGAATATATCGTATGGAAAGCACTTTATATAAAGCCTGGCTACAATATTCTGAGGTGAAGGATCCAGCATTACGAGCTGTGTACACTGAGATTCTTGGGAATGTCGTGACGGGAATTAGAACAACGGATGTCGTCATGAATGCTGCGATACATGAACTGAAGGAAGCAGTCTCTTCCATGTTAGGTATTAGAATTGATGTGACAAGTGAGTCCACAGAATCTTCGTATATTCGTATAGGCACAGCAACAGAGGCAAAAGATTGGGTAGAGCTTGAAGGCGATCAAGGTTCCTCATTAGATGTGTTGCAAGATATTAAGAATCTCTCAATCGAAGGATTTATATTACGGCATATCGTTTCGAATCACGGGAGTTGTTTGTTGTTGATTGGGGGTTCTACAACTGGAATCTTATACGGTGTATTTCACTTGTTGAGACTTATCGCAAGCGGCGTTCAGCTTACAGGGCAATATATAATAGATCAACCAACCAATCAGATGCGGATGATTAATCAATGGGATAATGTAGATGGTTCTATTGAGCGGGGATATGCTGGTTCGTCTATCTTCTATTATAATGGGAAGATTACGGAACATTTAGTTAGAGTCAAAGATTACGCACGGATGTTAGCCTCCGTCGGGATTAATAGTATTTCCATAAATAATGTCAATGTGCATGAGATAGAGACAGGCTTCATCACGCCCGAACGGCTACCTGATGTGGCAAGAGTTGCAGGAGTATTTCGTGAATACGGCATTCGTCTGTTTCTCAGTGTGAACTTTGCGGCACCGATTGAAGTCGGTGGACTGACAACGGCTGATCCATTGGACGAAGGTGTTCGACAATGGTGGCGTAATACCGCAGATGTTGTGTACCAATGCATTCCAGACTTCGGTGGTTTCCTCGTTAAGGCGGATTCAGAGCATCGTCCAGGTCCGTTTACGTATAATCGCGATCACGCAGATGGGGCGAACATGCTTGCCGAAGCGCTGGAACCACATGGTGGAATTGTGATCTGGCGTTGTTTCGTATACGACTGTATGCAGGATTGGCGTGATCGATCAACAGATCGAGCACGTGCGGCATATGACCATTTCAAACCATTGGATGGAAGGTTCAGGAATAATGTGATGTTACAAATTAAGAATGGACCGATGGATTTCCAAGTGCGGGAGCCTGTCTCGCCGTTATTCGGTGCGATGAAGCAGACGAATCAGATGTTAGAATTCCAAATTACACAAGAGTATACCGGCCAACAGCGGCATGTATGCTATCTAGTACCACAATGGAAGGCAGTACTTGATTTCGAGACACATGCTAATGAGCAAGGGGCACAGGTCAAGAGAGTCGTAGAGGGATCTGTGTTCAATATGAAATACAGCGGTATTGCTGCAGTCTCGAATATCGGAGATGACGAGAACTGGACGGGGCATACATTAGCTCAAGTAAATCTATATGGATATGGCAGACTCATTTGGAATCCAGACTTATCCTCTGAGGACATTGCGGAAGAGTGGGCGAAGCTCACATTTGGGAATGATGCTCAAGTAGTGGGAATCGTATGTGGCATATTGATGAAATCTTGGTCTATATATGAGAGCTATACAGCACCGCTAAGCGTTGGCTGGATGGTAACACCGCATTATCATTATGGACCAGATGTGGATGGCTATGAATATTCACGTTGGGGAACGTATCATTTTGCTGATCGAAATGGGATGGGCGTAGACCGTACATCAGCGACGGGAACGGGTTATGCATCTCAATATTATGCTGAGAATGCGGCTTTATATGAGTCTATAGAATCATGCCCAGACGAACTTCTGTTGTTCTTCCACCATGTTCCGTATAGTCATCGCCTTCATTCGGGTAAGACCGTTATCCAACATATTTATGATGATCACTTCGAGGGAGCAGAGGCAACGAAGCTACTTCAGAGAGAATGGTCTGAGCTGGAGGGTCTAGTAGATAGTGATCGTTTCAATCAGGTGACGGAACGTCTGCAAGAGCAGATGGAGCATGCTCATCACTGGCGAGATGTTATCAATACGTATTTTTATCGTAAATCAGGCGTAGAAGATGAGCAGGGTAGAACCATTTACTAATGGAGGGAATACAGACAATGAGTATACTGAAAAGTTATAAGAACCCAGTCCTCTCGGGGTTCCATCCAGATCCGAGCGTTATTCGTGTAAATGATGATTTCTACATGGCTGTTAGTTCCTTTGAATACTACCCAGGTCTGCCGATATTTCATAGTCGGGACCTTATCCATTGGCAACAGATAGGTCATGCGCTAACCCGCAAGAGCCAGCTTGATTTGTCCAGCAGACAAAGCTCTGAAGGGATATATGCGCCTACACTTCGCTATCATGAGGGCGTATTCTATCTAATTACGACAGATGTTTATGGTATCGGGAACTTCTTTATTACAGCAGAAAAGCCCGAGGGACCGTGGTCTGACCCCATCTTGATTCCTCTTTACGGAAATATTGACCCATCCTTGTTCTTTGATGATGATGGCAAGGTATATGTGACTATACAGAAGGGCGCAGATCAAGAATCTCATATTATCCAATATGAGATAGATATTAGTACGGGTAAGGCGTTGAGCGAACCTGTTGTCGTTGCAAGGGGTGATGGTGGCGTATGGACGGAAGGTCCTCATCTGTACAAAATCAATGGTTTCTATTATATAACTTGCGCATGTGGTGGTACGGGTCCAGATCATCGAGTACTCGTATACCGAGCACGCACGCCGTATGGTCCTTTTGAAATGATGCCACATCCGATGTTAACACATAATCAACTTGCTGATCATCCCTTCCAGAACCTTGGGCATGCTGAGCTGGTTGAGGATTCAAATGGAGATTGGTGGACGTTATTTCTAGGTGTACGTCCCGTTGATGGGCAATATAGTGTCCTTGGTCGGGAGACATTCCTTGCCCCAGTAACATGGAGTGAGGACGGTTGGCCGACAGTTGATAACAATGACGGTACTGTGCAACAGGAGATGATCGTGAATCGGTTAGGGAAGAATCCAGAAATGAACGATGCGGATGAAGACGAAGCGAATGAATCTCAGATAGGCGGGTCAGATACTTCTGGTTCCATAGGCTGGCGAGATGACTTCGATGACGAGCAACTTGATCATCGGTGGGCATTTATCCGTACGTTGCCAGAAGAACGGCTGTCGTTGAGTGAGTTGCCAGGGTACATTTCGCTTAAAGGGAATAGACACGGCCTTAAGGATAACGAGCCATCGCTATTCGTTGGCGTACGCCAACAACATCGTTGTATGACTGTATCATCAGAGTTACTATTCGCTCCACAAGTGGATGGAGAGGAAGCTGGGTTAGCGGTAAGGTTGAACGAACAGGGACATCTTACCCTTGGGGTTCGCAGAGTAAATGGGGATCGAGTGCTAATGGCAGTTGCTGTTGATCGCGGAGAGACGACGCTACTGGGAGAGGTATCTGTGTTAGAAGATATCATTGAGCTACGTATTATTTCGCAAGAGCGTGAATATGAGCTAGCGTATTCTACGGATGGATCGACTTGGAATACACTTGCTACAGCGGCAGCGAACATCGTATCACCAGAACGAAACGGTGGATTTACCGGAGCACTAATGGGTCTTTATGCAACGGGTAATGGTGTGGACAGTCAGACTTCTGCTTACTATCACTACTTCGATTACCATATTTCAGAGTAACGAAGAGGGGATTTACACCTCATGCGAATAATAGTATTGATCCATTCAAATAATAGAAATCAAGCCAGAGTAATCCCTTAATGGGTAATACTCTGGTTTTTTTAAAATATAAGAAAATATAAGATTCACTTCATATTCTAATCCTTATGTTTCTACTTGGTTCAGTAAGACTGAAATAAATTCCTCTTTTCGAGTATAATAGAGTATATGTGATAGGTGATTCGTGGAAACATATGTCCATAAGGCAAATAAACTGGAATAGAAGAGGTCGAAACATGAGCAATCAAGGATTTACAGACTATACACTTAGTGAAGAAATTGTAAGGGCACTTAATAACCTAGGTTATAACCATCCAACAGAGGTACAACGTGAAGTGATACCGATGGCGCTAGATAGACAGGATCTTGTCGTGAAATCACAGACCGGAAGTGGAAAGACGGCAGCCTTCGGTATTCCGATCTGCGACATGGTTGATTGGAAAGAGAACAAGCCGCAAGCGCTCATTCTAACACCTACCCGTGAGTTGGCTGTACAAGTGAATGAAGATATCACGAACATCGGACGATACAAACGGATTAAGGCTACGGCTCTTTACGGAAAGACACCTTATGCGAAACAAACGGCGGAGTTGAAACAGAAGAGTCATGTCGTTGTTGGAACGCCTGGGCGTGTATTAGATCATATCGAAAGGGGAACGTTTGCGCTTGATCGTTTGGAGTATCTTGTGATTGATGAGGCGGATGAAATGTTGAATATGGGATTCATTCAGCAGGTAGAATCCATTATTGAGAAGCTTCCGAAAGAACGATTGACGATGTTGTTCTCAGCAACGTTACCGCATGATGTGGAGAAACTATGCTACAAGTATATGAATAATCCTGCTGTCATAGAAATTCAAGCTACTGGTATCACAACAGATACGATCAAGCATTCATTATATGAAGTGAGAGAATCAGAGAAATTCTCTTTGCTTAAAGATGTAACGGTAGTTGAGAATCCAGATAGCTGTATTATTTTCTGCCGGACGCAAGAGCATGTGAATCAAGTAACGGAACAATTAACTAATGCCAACTATACCTGTGCCAAAATTCATGGGGGTATGCTTCAAGAGGATCGTTTCGAAGTGATGAATGATTTCAGAAGAGGCCAATTCCGCTATCTGGTAGCTACGGATGTAGCAGCGAGAGGGATTGATATTGATAATATCACCCATGTCATCAACTATGATCTGCCTATGGAGAAGGAAAGTTATGTACATCGTACAGGAAGAACGGGTCGTGCGGGTAAGACAGGTAAAGCGATCACATTTGTAACTCCTTATGAAGAGAAATTCCTCAGTGAAATCGAAGGATATATTGGGTTTACGATTTCTAAAATGAATCCACCTTCTAAAGAGGCAGTTGAACAGAATAGAGAGGCTTTTCAAGGGAAGATGGGTATTGAGCCTACTCTTAAACAAGATAAGAACAAACAATTAAACAAAGAAATTACGAAGTTATATTTCAATGGTGGTAAGAAAAAGAAGATTAGAGCTGTAGATTTCGTAGGTACCCTGGCCAAAATTGAAGGTGTAACAGCTGACGATATTGGTATTATTACGATCCAGGATAATGTATCCTATGTTGAAATATTGAACGGTAAGGGTCCACTAGTTCTTCAGATGATGAAGGATACGACTATCAAAGGGAAACTGTTGAAAGTTCATGTGGCGAATAAGAGGTAAGTGAGGAATGACGATGAGAACCTATCTATACATGGTTCTAGTGCTCTCTATTTTCATATCAGGTTGTATCGATCCGGGGAATGTTGTGTCAGAGGCTCAGGATTCATTTGCTGCCCAAATTGTGAAGGACTACCCTGAACTGTTAGATAAGGAGTACGAGATTACAGTCATCAAGCGCATCGTAGACGGGGATACTTTCGTGACAGCCTCGGGTGAGAAGGTGCGAATGATTGGAATGAACACACCTGAAGTATTTGGCGAAGCGGAGCATTATGGGCAAGAAGCAAGTGATTTCAGCAAGCAGCGGCTAGAGGGGCAGACGGTTTACCTATTCAAGGATGTAAGCGACACTGATAAATATGATCGATGGTTACGTTTTGTATTTGTTGAGGATGATCCCATCATGTTTAACGAGACATTGATTATGGAAGGTTATGCGAATACGATGTCATTGTCTCCTGATGTCTTATTCACTAAGAAATTCTCAGGACTGAAGCGTGAAGCACAGAATGATGTTATAGGATTATGGGCTGAGGCGGATTCAACTCCATCTTGTGACAATCCGCAGATCAAAGGCAATATTAATTCCCGGAACGATAAAATATTTCACATCCCCGGTGGGGAAGGATATAACGAAACGAAAGCAGAAGTCATGTTCTGCACGGATCAGGAAGCTATTGCTTCCGGATTTAGACAAGCAGGTCGATAATGATGCTTGCATACAAGAAGGCGCAATCCGAAACGCAGAGCATTCTGCGGATGGGAGGGCGTCTTTTTTATCAAAATATAAGAAAGTATAAGTTTTTTGGGGAACCGAAGGGTCCCACTTTTTAATGTTGTATAAATTTCTATGGAGACACCGCGTGTAGTGGCATCATGGAGGGTAACCACGTACATTTTTTAACGGAAATAGCATCCTCTATTTTGCCTAAATCGTCACTTTTGGAATTTTAGCGGAAGTGAGCGACCTTATTTGGCCATTTCCTTCTGATTTGAGCTGTTAATGTGCATATAGAGGTCTGTATTTCCGTTAGAATTTCATGTTGGTATTTTTCGTGGAATAAGGTCTGTGGCTTCCGTTAGAAAGGTTAGAGAATCTACCGCTGGCGAATAAGGGCCTAAACTACACTTAAATTAGCAGAACCCTAGAAAGTAGAACAAAAGAAGGGAATGGGTATGGAGCGAAAAGTTCACGGTCCGCCTTTAAAGTCGTGTTTCATCATCTAATAACAATTCAAAGAACACGATTTTAAGAGCGGATGTAGCCCATAATCAGTCCCTTCCTACCCACGACATAAACTCCTCAACCAAGGACGCCGCAGGCGTTTTTCTTATTTTCTAAATAATGATCTTTTCGCTGACTATCTATAGTAAAATGTAAATATTAACAGTCAAAAGTATTGGAGGGAAAGCATGAACGAGTTTAAAGATCGCCTATTTCTTATACAAGATAGTCAGAATAAATTGACGAAAGAGGTTCAAGCTTTAATTCGTGAGTATGAGTCGCATGACTTAATGCATGAGAATGAGAATCTTCGGGAGAAAGCTAAGGAACATCAGCTTCGCTTAGTGGCTTTGCAAGCTAAGGTAGCGCATCTGGAGAAGGAGAATGGGAGAATTCGCACTTCTCTGACGGAGCAGATCCTTAATGAGAAATTAAATGTTATACACGTATCACGAGAGAAATTGGATACATACTTTGCAAGTAGAATCGCTGAGCATTCGAACCGGCTAGGAGAATTTGAAGTTCAAGTAAAGAGTGGGGTTCACCGTCTGTATGAACGAGCATCCAACCATCTGAAAGAGGAGAAGGAAGAGATGGCTGCGAAGCTTGCGCAAATCTCTAACGAGTTAAATCATAAGATCATGCTGCACCGCGAGCGGTTGATAGAAGACGAGAGGAGACTTCATGAACAAGTTACGAATGGGCTAGATCAACTCGCTTCGGAAGAAGTGACAGAAGAGATCATGCAGAAGAGAATAAAGCAGAACCAATTTGAGATGAAAATCGGATTGAACTGGTTGAATAAGGTCGCTATACTGCTCCTAGTTTTGGGTGTAGGTGCTGGTTTTAGATTAATGTATTCGGGTTGGTTCAATGGGTATATGAAGGGTATGACCTTTTTCTTACTTGGAGTACTTATGCTAGTAGGTGGAGAATGGTTATTCCGTAAGAATAAGCAGACATTCGCGTTAGGGTTATTAGGTGGCGGTATTTCTGTGCTGTATGGTTCTATCTTTTATAGTTACTTTTTGTTAGCAATAATCAATATGACTGTCGGTTTATCTTTATCTGTTCTAGTATCGTTAACCGCAGTGTTACTGTCTTTGAGGTATCATTCGCGTAGTATTATTTCACTAGGTCTTGTGGGCGGTTATCTGCCGTTGTTCTCATATATGGGGACCTTTGGTCTTGAGGGTAATGCTGTTTATGTAGCTATGGGTTATTTGTTCCTACTGAATGTATCCATTCTGCTCGTCTCATTTCGCAAGCGTTGGGCCGTTGTCAATTACATCAGCTTTTTATTCAATGTCCCATCTATGATCGCTTTGATTCTGTTATCTAATAGTGAATCTGTCAGTATGCTGTATGTCGTAATTACGTTTACGATGTATCTTGGCATTACGCTGGGGTATGCATTTAAGCATTTATCTAAGTTATCTTGGTGGGACTTCACGTTACTAGCCTTGAACACGTTCATTAGTTGCTCCGCATTATATATGTTGTTTACCGCAGCAGATTGGGAGAATTTCCATGGATTGCTGGCATTGGTCTTCTGTCTGGTGTATTTCGGATTAGGCAGATTCCTCGAAAAGTTCATGCAACAGGAGAAACAGTCTATGCTGTTATTCTACGCCACTTCGCTTACATTTGCGGTGCTCATGATTCCGTTCCAGTTCGGTGCAGAGTGGGTATCGATCGGTTGGCTTATAGAAGGTGTTCTGTTAACGATCTACGGAAGTCGTAATCGATTTAGGCAGTTGGAGAGAGCGGGTTGGGGTATTCTAACGCTATGTCTAGGATCATTCTTTATAGTAGACATGTTAACAAACTTGGTTGGCTATAATCCTGATCACTTTGTTATGAAATATAGCTTTATTACTGTAGGCATGCTGTTAGTCACATGTTATTATGCTGTTCAGCAACATAAGAAGGTAGCACAGCTGTACAGTCGACCTATTGAGGCGCAGCTCATCAAGGTGTTTAAATACGCTACATTACTGAACGTGTGGTTTTATTTAATGTACGAGATGGGGAATCTATATAACACTTGGGTGCCAAGGGAGTTCAGCCATTTCGGATTCTATCGAATGTTGCTCATCGCGACAGTAACCATTGGACTCGCCTATGCACTATCCAAAGTTACGGTGTTGTATGACCGCGTGGTGAAGTACTACGGTCTAGCTTTATACGGAATCGGTTACTTCTTATGTCTCATTATTACATTAAGCATTCCAGCACTCCAGTCAAATTATATGTATAATTCGGCAACGGAATATATAGCGCTAGGTATATTGGTTGGCTTTAACATATTAGTGTTCTTCAGTATCCGTGACGTGCTGATTACATTTATTCGCCAGCAGTATAAGAGCCTAGAGATGTATCCGGTTGTTCTAGGGGTATACTTGCTCGGGATACTAACCTCTTTTCTAGTCGTTCAATTCCAATTAACAGAGGTAGGATTGATCTTTAGCGTGCTGTATTTACTACTCGCTATCGTGTATATCATGTTCGGATTCCGTTACCGATATGTGTACATTAGACGTCTCGGATTAGGGCTGACACTAGTCGCCACAGGGAAATTAATATTGTACGATCTGAGTTTCTTATCGGCCGGAAGTAAGATGTTTGCGTATTTCACATTCGGACTTGTGTTACTGGGTATTTCCTATGGTTATCAGAGGGTATCGAGCAGAATGGGGGAGACTCATGACAATGGTAAGGTTGAAGTGGATTCGAAGAACTAGCGTGATCCTCTTGGTAATGCTCTTAATGGGTGTATGTTTTGGAAGAGATGTTATTGTTGCAGTCTCACAAGATGGACAACAGGAATGGCGTTTCTCGAAGGGGATTGAATTGCAGAGTAGTGGTCCTTATCATGCATTATTTCTAGATGAAGAAGTGTACTTTGGAGCGGGTGAGAATTTAGGAGACTTACGAATAGTGAATCAGAAAGGGCAATTCGTCCCTTATTATATCGATAGCGGGTATGGAGAGGCTAAGGAGCAGACGAAGGTCTATTCCTCTTCATTGCTTCGTACAGCCATGAAAGATGGTAATACGTTATTAGATTATAAGATTACGCGAGTGGCAGACAATGTGGATATTCAGGGAAATCTTCTATCCGTGGAGTTGCCAGAAGGAGCCTTTCTGAAGCATGTTAAGGTGTACGGGAGTTATGATGGCAACCAGTGGGAACTCGTAGAACAGAGTGATTTGTACCGAACAGACCAGTTGGAGAAGAATAGTATTGATCTAGGCTCCGAGTACAAATATGAATATTATCGATTGAGTGTTCTCAATAATGTAGAGGAACTGACATTTCCAAGCTTACAACTGATTCATAATACGCAAGAGCGACAATGGATAGACTATAAGAAGTTGGGGAGACCATCCTATGAAGTTAAGCAGGAAGATGAGTTCACCCAAATCATCGTAAATAATGAAAGCCGTCTGCAAATTAACGAATTGCAGTTAATGGCGGAGAGCAATAATTACACAAGATCATATAAGTTATATGATGATCAGGGGATCAGGATTAACACGGTTGGGGAACAAGAAATATACCAATTGGACTTCAAAGATGCGCAGATCAGGAACGATATGATCACAGCAGCTGACCCGATCAGAAGTCCTTATATAACAATAGAAATAAATAATCGAGATGACTTACCATTAGACATTGCAGGGATTGGCATAGCCTATATCGTTGACAAGTTGGTGTTCGAGGATAAAGGAGAGGGACCGTATAAGTTACTTTACGGGAATACCTCTGCTACCAAGCCACAATATGATATTGTAAATTTTAAGAGTCATATCGAACAAGAGGATGTAGGGCTTGGAAAGCTAAGTATACAAGTGAAAGCCGAAGTTCCTGCAACTACAAAGGAAGATCCTGCATGGTGGTTACAACAAAAGTTGTGGTTCAACGGGATGATTATCGTTGTATCGTTAGTGTTGATTGTCTTGCTAATCAAGAAGCTGAATCCCTCTAAATAAGGGATAATCCAAATAATCCAAGTGTAGATCTTCTTGGTAAGAATAAGGTGATAACTCAGCTATACGTATATATGAACGTCTAGTATAATGTTGGAGATCAGATAGAGAGATATTAGCCTTATAATCAGGCTAGATTAGTGGAGGGAGTCATACATTTGCAAGTAAATAAACGGAATCAATCATTGAGTAAAGAGGAACGTTTCTCATCCTCAGGATTTATATTTGCGGCTATTGGAAGTGCAGTTGGGCTAGGTAATATGTGGAAATTCCCCTATATTACAGGGCAATATGGTGGTGCAGCCTTTTTCCTGCTATTCGTTGTATGTCTAGTGGTTGTAGGTTTGCCAGTACTTCTAGCAGAACTTGCCATCGGCCGAGGGGGTCGTGGGAGTGCCTCTTCATCATTTGTTAAATTAAGCGGAAGCAAAATATGGGGTGGGCTAGGCATGATATCGGTTATAGCACCGTTTATCATCATGTCTTTCTATGCTATTGTCGCGGGATGGACGCTTCATTATGCTATGTTATCATTTAGTGGAGAATTATTCTCAAATACAGATTTCTCAGCACAGTTTAGCGGGTTCATGTCGGGGTATACACCAATTGCGTGGCAGGGTGTCGTGTTAATACTAGTAGGATTCGTTGTCATGAAGGGGATCTCGGGAGGGATAGAGAAGTTCAACAAAATTCTTATTCCAGGGATGTTGATCCTCTTAGTTATATTAATGGTACGAACTCTAACGTTACCTGGTGCAAGTGCTGGGGTATCCTTCTTTTTAAATCCTGATTTCTCTAAGTTGACCCCAGAGTCTACACTTGTTGCCCTGGGTCATGCATTCTTCTCGTTATCGCTTGGAATGGGAACGATGATTACGTATGGTTCATATGTTGAGAAACGTCAGTCACTAGGAGCAGGTACACTTGCTATTGGTGGTGGAGATCTACTCTATGCACTGATTGCAGGGTTGATTATTTTTCCTACGACCTTTGCCTTTGGCATAAATCCGGCAGAAGGTCCTGGACTTGTATTTGTAGCTTTACCAGCCGCATTCTCTGCCATGCCATTCGGTGCTTTCTTTGGTGGGCTGTTCTTCATCCTGCTTGCGATTGCTGCACTGACTTCCACTGTGTCCTTGTTAGAAGTACCTGTCACCTATACAATGGATCGCTTTGGTTGGAGTAGAACTCGGTCTGTATGGATCATTGTGATTGGATGCTTCATACTCGGTGTACCTGCTGCATTGTCATTAGGTGCAGCTCCTGATCTAGCATTTGGGGGAATGATTATTTTTGATTGGATGGATTTCTTCGCCTCGAATGTGTTGTTGCCACTTGGAGGATTAATTGTCACTATATTTGCTGGATATTTCTATAAGGGTGTTGCAGAAGAAGCAGGTCTAACCGCAGGTTGGTTCCGAATATGGTTGTTTATGCTTCGATTTGTAGCTCCGATTCTTGTTGTATTCGTATTTCTACATTCATCTGGCATCATTAAATTCTAGATTGAAGAGGTGATGGTATTGCTTTCTATAGATCCATCTATGATTGGAGAAAGAGATAATTACAAGTTGTTAATTGGTAGCATTATTCCACGGCCAATTGCATTTGTCACAACTTTATCTGAAGATGGGACGTTAAATGGTGCTCCATTTAGCTATTTCAATATTGTATCCTCCAATCCTCCACTTATTTCGCTATCAATTCAGCGTACTGGGGGTCAACGAAAGGATACAGCCCGTAATATTATGGCATCGAAGGAATTTGTCATTCATATCGTTGATGAACTAAATGTTGCTAAGATCAACGAGACGGCGGCTAATCTTCCCTCGGACCAAAGTGAAATTACTGTGGCTGGTCTCACAGCTGTAGCTAGCCACAAGGTTGAAGTTCCAGGCATTGCAGAGGCAAAGATACGCATGGAATGTATATTAGAACATGCCCTAGAATTGGGTGGGACGAGCTCCCCAGGATGTGATCTTATTATCGGAAGAGTCATTCAATATCACATCGAGGATGATCTTATGGAGAATGGTAGGATTGATCCCCGTGGATTGAACGCGGTAAGCCGTTTGGCAGGGGATAGCTACGCGAAGATCGGTGAGATCTTTGAGATTGAACGTCCGAAGTAAACTTAAAGGGGCTGTCCGAGTCATTAAAAATGGCTAGGGACACCCTTTTCTTTTTTGTGGGCGAAAGTTAGGTGTTCTGAGAGGACGCGGGGAATGAGCTTACTTAACAACATTGTTTCCGTCCATCTGAAAAAGTTTATATTCTAAGAGTTCTTAGTATGAAAAAAGGAGGAATATCAGATATGACCCGAAAGCCAATTTCTGCAACAAATATTCCTAATGTAATATCTCTTGCTGTTCTATTCTCGATACTATTTGGAGCGGTGACAGAAGATTTGACGTGGTTTATAGGTACAGTGGCAACCGTGCCTATCCTATGTATTCTGCTGTATGCGGTCTGGTGGCAATTTGACCATAATGGTATTGGGCTGAATAGCATAAACGCTTTTATCATGATGCTTACTTAGTACTAAGTCCAGTATTTCTAATTACTCCACAAAGCGCATTGGATATGAAGGTAATCACTAAAGTACATCATGATAAATACAGATAAAAACAAGAGCGATTAACATACGGGGGGACCATTCATGACAGGCACTTTCTATCAAATAGGTTCCGCCGTTCTAGCGGTGGCTGTATTGTGGGCAGTAATCTCCATTGTGTACGTTAGCTGGAAGAATGGGATCTCACCCATGCCTTCATCGGCAGTTGTCAGACGGACCGTAATAGCAGAGCTGAACAGATTAAGCCAAGGAGAACGAGGACTGATTGTGGAAGCAGGTTCAGGTTGGGGAACACTAACTTTCGATGTAGCAGGGAATACGAAGGGGTGGCAGTTTATTGGAATAGAGAATTCCTTCATTCCTTTGTGGATATCGATCCTTAAGCTAAGAATAAACCAACGTAGGGATATGAAATTTATTCGTGGAGATATTTACAATTATCCATACAACAATGCTAATGTGGTACTTTGTTATCTATACCCAGGCGCGATGAAGAGATTAAGTAAGATTTTTTATGATCAGCTAGCCCCTGAAGCGATCATTATAAGTGTATGTTTTGCGTTGCCTGACTGGCAACCCGTACGAGTGATTACTTGCGGCGATCTCTATCGAACGAAGGTTTATGTATATCGAAACATACTATAGCATGTCGAATTCAGCATCCACTAAATAGACAGATTCATCAAGGCGTCCAGTCGACGCCTTTTTTATATTTCGCGTGCCACATAAAGGTATATGGTATGAAGAGTCAAGCTTTAAATTTAACATATAGACTGAGCTGAATTGACGCAAGTCTCTAGATGATCCGTTATATTAGTATAGGAGAGACGGATGATTAAGCTAAGTGTGACAGACTTGGTATTCCGTTGAGTAGAATTATGAAAGTTGGGGTGAATCCACGTGGAGGTTGTTGTAATCATTCTGTTTAGTATTGTTGCACTGGTGGTTTTTACCTACTGTCTAATGAGATTCTATCCGTCATTTGGTGGGTTGTCGTCTGACCGGTTACGTCATAAAGTAAGCCAATCAACGAATTACTCTAAGGGTAAGTTTATCAATCAAATTCCAGCATCGATGGATAGAAGCTTCAAGGGAACAGTCTCTATGCTTATTGATTTTATTAAAGGAAATCCTAATGGAAGACCCCATGTGCCATTACCTGTGGACTCTATAAAATCTTGGGGTATAGAAGGGGGACGGGAAGCCCAAATTACATGGTTTGGTCATTCGGCATTGTTAGTGGAAGTGGAAGGACTGACGTTGCTATTAGACCCTATGTTGGGAAGAGCACCCTCTCCATTTCCACTGATTGGGGGCAAGCGATATAGTAAGCAGCTACCTATTGAGATTGAGGCATTACCAATTATAGATGCTATTCTGCTCTCCCATGACCATTATGATCATCTGGATTATGGTACCATTATGCAGTTAAAGGAGAAAGTGAAGCATTTCTTTGTTCCACTGGGCGTGGGTGCTCATTTAGAGAGATGGGGAATAGGGACAGAGAAGATTACCGAATTGAATTGGTGGGAAAAGGTTGAATTTGCGGGGCTTACGTTGGTGAGCACGCCAGCAAGGCATTTCTCTGGGAGAAGATTGCTGGGGAATGATACTACTCTATGGTGTTCTTGGGTTATCGCTGGGCAATCGACGAGAATATTCTTCAGTGGTGACTCCGGTTATGGTCCTCATTTCAAAGAAATCGGCGATTTGTATGGGCCTTTTGATATTACACTCATGGAATGTGGCCAATATAATGAGCACTGGGCCGGAATTCATATGATGCCTGAGCAAACGGTGCAAGCTCAGATGGATGTAAAGGGGAAACTAATGATTCCAATCCATTGGGGTGCATTCAGCCTAGCATTACACGATTGGACCGATCCCGTAGAACGTGCATTGAAGGCTGCTAAAGAGAGTAATGTAGCCATTTCCACACCAAGAATAGGGGAGGCCGTCTGGATTGGCTCCCCTAATTATCCTAAGTCTACTTGGTGGAAAAGTTAAGCATATAGAATGAACTAAAGACGAACCCTCTTATTCTTGATATAAACTAGAATCTATACACATACGATAACTTGTCTAGAGAATGATCGTTTTCTAGCGATACAACGGTCGTTGATAACGAACCCTGCCTCTGTAATCATGTCATCTATCGTCTCAATGGTGATAATAACCACCTTGCTTGCAATACGACGAGCATGCCGGAGGATCGAGAGTTGTTCCTCTGGCGTTGTTGACGAGAACAGATTATATGGCATATCGATAATAGCTACGTCGTACGATTCAGAGATGTCGGCTATATCTCCGAAAGTAACTTCACAATCGTATCCAAAGTGGGCAATGTTCTCCCGTGCACCTTGGACGATTTGAGGGTTGAAATCGCGACCCACGATATTGATTCCTATGGAGAGGGCCTCAACCAATACGGTTCCAATGCCACAGCAAGGATCAATCGCTTGGACTCCTATGGGATTCGGAACGGCGATATTAACTACAGCTCTTGCAAGACGTGTCCCGAGTGCTATCGAATAATTACGGGGTTTCTTCATATGATGGAACCATACCGCATCATTCTTGCGATATTTTCCGAAGTACCAACGTCCCCCAAGGGTGACAATTCCAAATGTATGATCTGGGTTATGAACATCAGCTTCACCTTCGATATGCAACCCTAAATCCCTCTCAATGAGACGCCTATCTTCATAGGATATTTTGTCGACTTCCGTAAGGTCGTTGATTTTAATGAAAATAACCTTGAAAGTATCCTTATGTAATACAATGTCCTCTACTTGCTTTAAGATATCCGCCAAGTTCTGTCCTTCGTACATAACTTCGATCTGTTCTTTAATAAATGGACTGCGACTAGGGTCAATATTAATAGAACTTTTCATTATAAAAGATTCTGTTTCCTGTGCAAAAAGTGAGCGCATCTCCAATCCCCACAAGGATCGTTCATCATCACTACATGCAAAAGTGTAAATAAATGTTGGTGCTTGTTGATTTGTTATCAATAACTTCCCATCCCTTTAGCAATTAATTTCTCTTCCTATTTCATTATATCTTCAACCATATCCGTAAAAGCTTATAATAGCAAAAAATATGAACTGAATGTAATTGACGTGGTAAGATAAGAAAAACAACAAGATTGGAGAACGATGATATGAGCCAAATGGATGCGAAACGTGCAGCACAACTAATAGAGAAGTGGATTTCAGTATATGACATGGACGATGCGAAAGCTTGGGAGCGGGATGAGTACCCTTTTATAAAGGATACGTCCAAAGCGATGAAGCTCTCCGTTCAAGTGTTGCGAGGCAAATCAGCTGCAAAAGGGGCTCAACTCCATGATGCCACTGCACAATTATTAGAATATATAGATGAATACGGTATGGATAGCCCGGAGGAGTGGGAGAAGGAGAATATTCCTTTTGTAAAAGAGGTTCTAGAAGCAATCCACTTTACCGTTTCTTTGCTTAAGAAGGGGAATAAGTAACTAGAAAAGGACAATAACTTCGATGAATAAATATCCGAGGTGTGAAGTTTAATCAAGAGGATGTCCGGCAGCCATATGATATGGCTTGCAGGACATCCTCTTATGTATTTGCCCATACGGACACACTACCACCATTGACTGGGAATGTTGCGTACCCATCCTGTTCTATGGTGATGGTATCCTTTCTGTTATGGGTATAGTCTACCCATACCTCCCCTACATGTTGCTCTCCAAGTGACATCCGTTTCTCTCCAGGATCACTGTTAGATATAACGACAGCGCAGCCTGAACCTACAATTTCAGGTATGCCGCGGCGAACCCAGCCAATTGTATTGGGATGATCGAAATAATCTTGTTGCTCGCCGTAAGCCTTATGGTAACGCGCATAAAGTAGTGGGTCGATAGCCGAGCGCTTCCCCTCTAGTGGTTCTTTTCCACCAATTCCATAATAGTCACCATAGAAGACCACTGGGAAGCCATCTTGGCGGAGCAAAATAAGCGCATAAGCACTCTGTTTGAACCAATCTTGAACCCATGATTCCAGCGCTTCATGTGGCTGTGAGTCATGGTTGTCGACGAAAGTCACAGCATTCATAGGGTGGGATTGGATTAATGTATTTTCAAAAATGGTCGTGAGATCGAAATCCTTCCCAGCTTGTGAGGCGGCTTGCAATTTGTAGTGAAGGGATACATCGAACAGATCCATTGTGTAGTCAATCGTATCTAGGAACTGTTGGCATGCAGATAAATCTGGGTTCCAGAACTCGCCAACCATATAGAAATCTTCTCCGCGTTCCTTGACCATCTGTGTTGCGAAATCCTTAATGAAATTGTGGTTAATATGTTTGATCGCATCCAGACGGTAACCATTACAACTTAACGTTGTGGCAAGCCACTTCCCCCAAGAGGTCATTTCTTCTCTCACCTGTGGGTGATTATAATCAATATCAGCGAACATCAAGTAATCATAATTCCCGAATTCATGGTCTACATGCTCATTCCAACGTTTATTCTCACCTAAGATTCTGAATACTCCACCTCGATTGGCACGTGCGTCATAATCTGTTCCATTGAAATGTTCGAAGTTCCATTTGAAAGAAGAATATTGTTCCCCTCGTCCCGGAAAAGTGAATTTCGTCCAACCTTCAATTTCAAAAGGTTGCGAAATTTCTTTCACTCGATCGTTTCTAGCAACTTCAATGACCTGAAATTTCTCCGTCTCATCTGCCCCAGCTTTATGATTCATAACCAGATCCACGTAAACAGTAAGACCTTGTTCGTGACAGGCCGATATCGCATTCATTAGATCCTGCTTTGTGCCATATTTGGTTGTAACGGTTCCCTTCTGGTCGAATTCCCCTAGGTCATAGAGATCATACGCACCATAACCTGTATCATTAACGGACAGAGCCTTGGTGACAGGCGGAATCCAGATAGCGGTAATGCCCTTCGATTGTAATTCTGGTGCGGCATCTCTTAATGTATTCCAATGCGTTCCGTCTGCATGGATATGCCATTCGAAAAACTGCATCATCGTTTGATTGCGCTGCATGTAGATAGATCCCCTTCCCTATTAGTTAGAGGTTGCCCAAAGACCTATGATGTTTAACCATAAAGGAATGAATCGGTGACATTCTTCATAAATATAGGTTGACCGATACACTTGAATAATGTATCTTTAAATTAAGATAAATTAAACGGAGGAATAAATCATGAACGATTTCACTACATTAGTACAGGCACGTAGATCAGCGAATAAGTTTATTACAGGTGTGGAGATACCAGATAAAGAGTTGGAGGAAATATTCAGTCTTGTGAAATTTGCGCCTTCTGCCTTCAACTTGCAACATGCACATTATGTCGTTGTTAAAGATCCTGAGATCATGGAAAGAATATATATGGCTGCTAATAAACAATATAAAATAAAGACGGCTTCTGCTGTCATTCTAGTTCTCGGAAAGAAGGATGCCTACAAAGACATAGGGAGAATCAATGAGGGACTGCTTAACTTAGGTATTATGAGTAAGCAGGAATATGATGCGGCATCCGCAGAGGTGAATTTTTTCTATGAAGATAGAGGGTCTTCATTTATACAAGAAGAAGCCATTCGAGGTGCAAGCTTATCTGCTATGTTATTCATGCTAACTGCGAAAGAAAAGGGTTGGGATACGTGCCCGATGATTGCTTTTGATCCGGAAGAGATTCGCGATATATTGAATATTCCAGATACGTATGTGCCAGCTATGATGATCACGATAGGTAAAGAGGATGAATCGAGTAAAAGACCGCGTGGGTACCGGAAACCTGTGGGTGAGTTTGTAAGCTATAACCAATTCTAATCACAACATAAAGAGCCGTTAACGTGGGAGTAATCCTTCTGTTAGCGGCTCTTTATATTGTGATAGCTAATCCTCTTCTTTTGGAACTAAATCGTATATCTTTCCAGTCTCTAATGCGTCGATGAAGCGACCCAACCATTTGTAATATTGGACAGCGTGAAGCATTTTGTCGATATCTTTATCAAGATGGGCAATCACCTGCAAGCTATCCGAATTTTCTTCCCGTAGCTTTCTGAGTTCCGCTAACGATTTATATAAAGAGTGAATATTCATTTCCATAGATTTGCGCCATTTAATCGAGAAGTAATCAACGAAATTCTGATGCCAATCTCCTTCTACCTCATATAGATCCTTCCGCGAGCCCTTACCCCAAACTTTACTTATCATTTTTAGATCGAGTAAAGTACGCATACCAGTACTCATACTCGTCTTGCTCATTCCCATTTCTTGACCCATCTCGTCCAGCGTGACAGGACCATCATGGAAGTACATATTGCCATACAAATGACCAATGGACATCGTGACCCCATACAGATCCATATTTGTGCCAACAGAATCCATGACGCGTTGTCGGGATTTCTCGATCACTTTTACTTGTTCCTCATTTAATCCATCAAATGTTGCCATATTGTATTCTCCCTTGAATAACGCCTGCGATGAGCGGAAACAATATCCACAGCACCTATTGTAGGAAAAAGTATCTGAAAAGTAAAGGATGAGGTGTTACAGGGATTGTAAGTTAAACAGAGTATACGGTTAGTAAAGTACGTAAAGTTAAAACTGTACACTCTATACGGTCCATTTTGCATTTTGACCCCATATTTTATGAAGTCTACACTATAGAAGTGGCATAAATCAGATACGGATGATTTGGAATGGAGGAAGATAGATGGCAATTATAGAAGTCAAATCGTTAACTAAGGTGTTTGGAAATGATCCGAAAAGGGCATTTCCTTTACTAGAGCAAGGCTTGTCCAAGGAGCGTATTGCTAAGGAAACAAAACTGACAGTGGCGGTCAACCGCGTCAATTTCTCAATCGAACCTGGAGAGATTTTCGTTATTATGGGCTTATCGGGTAGCGGGAAATCAACGGTGGTTAGATTGTTAAACCGTCTTATCGAGCCAACGGCAGGACAGGTTCTTATTAATGGTAAGGATATTGTTAAGATGAATCGAGAAGAGTTACGTCATGTTAGACGTAAAACAATGAGTATGATATTTCAGAAGTTTGCCTTATTTCCACATCGAACAATATTAGAGAATGTTGAATATGGTTTAGAGGTACAAGGGGTAGAAAAAGAAGCACGGCGAAAGAAAGCAAAAGAGTCATTAGCAATGGTCGGACTGGGTGGTCTAGAAGATAAACGTCCAGATGAATTAAGTGGTGGGATGCAACAACGAGTAGGACTAGCACGTGGTCTTGCTAATGATCCGGAAATTCTATTAATGGATGAAGCCTTTAGTGCGCTAGATCCATTGATTCGTAAAGATATGCAGGATGAATTATTAGAACTCCAAGCAAATATGAAGAAGACGATTATTTTTATTACGCATGATTTGGATGAGGCTTTGCGTCTTGGCGACCGAATTGCATTAATGAGGGATGGAGCTATCGTTCAGATTGGTTCTCCTGAGGAGATTCTAATGAACCCTGCGAATGCTTATGTAGAGCGATTTGTCGAGAATGTAGATTTATCCAAAGTACTTACAGCAGCTCATGTGATGATTCGTGCAGAGACAATTACGATGGATCGCGGGCCAAGAGTAGCGTTACAGCTTATGCGTGAGCGGGGAATATCCAATCTTTATGTCGTAGACAAGACTCGTCAGCTTATTGGAGTTGTGACGGCAGAAGATGCAGCAACAGCTATTAGAGAGGGTCAGTCGTTAGAGGAGATTATCATTAAAGATTCGCCGATTGTATCTCCGGATGTTCTTCTGGTCGAGTTATTTGATGTTGTGAGTAGTGCCAAAATTCCAGTAGCGGTCATTGACGAACGCAAACGCTTAGTAGGTATTGTAATTAGAGGAGCGGTTCTTGCTGCATTGAGTGGAAATAATGAGGAAGAAGTAGGTGAACCTCAATGAGTATACCTAAGATCCCCATTGGAGAATGGGTAGAAGCGCTAGAAGGCTGGCTGGAGACGAACTTTGAACCTTTCTTCGATGGCATCAAATTTGTTGTTGGTAGTGTAGTCAATGGCTTGGCAGATGGATTTAACTTCTTACCTCCGCTTGTTGTGATCGCACTATTTACGATTCTGGCCTACTGGCTTGGTAAGGTTAGATTAGGAGCGTTTACACTTCTCGGTTTATTACTAGTTCTTAATTTAGGTTACTGGGAACATACGATGGACACCCTTGCATTGGTGCTGACAGCATCATTCATCTCTATTGTGCTAGGCGTGCCGATTGGTATTCTATGTGCTGGAAATAAAAAAGTACAGAGCGTTTTTACTCCGATCCTCGATTTGATGCAAACGATGCCGGCATTCGTCTACTTATTACCAGCCGTTGCTTTCTTTTCACTTGGGGTTGTACCTGGCGTTATCGCCTCAGTCATATTCTCTATTCCACCTACTATTCGGTTAACTAGCTTAGGTATTCGTCAAGTTCCCGAGGATTTAGTAGAAGCAGCGGATGCCTTCGGTTCTACTCCAATGCAGAAATTAGTTAAGGTTCAGTTGCCGATTGCTATTCCAACCATTATGGCAGGAATTAATCAGACGATTATGCTTTCACTATCGATGGTTGTTATTGCATCGATGATTGGAGCACAAGGTGTTGGAGCAGATGTGTATAGAGCAGTAACGCAAGCGAAGACAGGTATTGGTACAGAAGCAGGATTAGCGGTTGTTGTCCTTGCTATTATGTTAGATCGAATGACACAGAAATTAGCTAAAAAAAATAAGAAGGAGTGATTGTAAGATATGATGAAGAAGAAAATGAGTGTACTTTTGATGGCTTTTATGGCGATAACGTTGGTGCTTGCAGGGTGTTCTACTAATGGAAATGGGAACGGTAATACAACAGGAGCCAAGAAGGATAAGAAGATCACGATGGCTTATGTGGCATGGGATTCCGAAATTGCCAGTACGAATGTTGTAAAGGAAGTACTGGAAAGTAAATTGAATTATAAAGTAGAAATGCTTCAGGTTGATGCGGGTCCAATGTACGTAGGTATTGCAGACGGTAGTGCAGATGCCATGGTGGCTGCATGGTTACCAAGCACGCATGGTGAGATCTACTATGAGCCGAATAAAGAAAAATTCGAAGATCTCGGAGCTAATTTAGATGGAACTAAAAGTGGATTAGTCGTTCCAAGCTACATGGATATTACAACAATTGAGGATTTGAATAAAGAAGAAGTAGGGAAATCCGTTAATTTCACAATTACGGGAATCGAACCGGGTGCGGGTATTATGACACAAACGGAGAATGTTGTTAAGGAATATGACCTGAAGAATTGGAACATTCTTGAGAGCTCTTCTGCCGCGATGGTCAAAGTACTGCAAGACGCTTACGCAAAGGAACAGCCGATTGTTATTACAGGGTGGACTCCACATTGGAAGTTCGCTGACATGGATTTGAAATACCTTGAAGATCCTAAAGCCGTATATGGCGGTAGCGAGCAAATCCATACACTCGTTCGTTTAGGGTTAAAAGAAGATCAACCAGCTGCGTATCAATTTCTAGATCAATTCGAATGGACAGCAGCTGATATGGAGACTGTTATGGTCGATATATCTGAAGGTATGACTGAACAAGAAGCTGCTCAGAAGTGGATCGCTGCGAATGAAGCAACGGTAAATGAATGGGTTGCTGGAATAGAGTAAATAATGAGTGACATAGTAGGGGCGAATTTATTCGCTCCTATTTTTTTAACATAATAGAAAGTATAAGTTTTTGTTTTTGGGAGACATTTAGATCTATTCCACCTTTTCGTTAATCAACAGATGTACAAAGTACATCTAAATCCGACCAATTTCCTCTAACACTAATTTTAGCTGCATAGAGTACATCTAGATTACTCAAATTCCCACTTTACATAGTTATCGCCACTTTTAACTGTAGCTTGTGCAACTAGTTCCCGCTTCCGTACCTTTCCCGCTATTTTAAGTGCAGTTTTTGCAGCTATTCCGCTGGGCGCCGTCGGCGCCTTTCTTAAACATATTTGCATATGATGTTTAATGTAACTATGATAATTACAGTAAAGAATAACATTGTGATTGAGGCGCTGGCGCCGAGGAGAGAATGCTATGAGTAAATGGCTGAAGACAATTCTTATACTACTTGGGTCGGCTATATTGACACGATTCATTCCGATGAGCTATTTATTTCGGACGTTGGATACGATGATTCATGAATTCGCTCATGCCGTGATGACGTTGTTCACATCTGGTCGCGTATTGTTCATTGAATTGAATGCAGACCACAGCGGTGTTACATATTCGACAATGACCTCGTTATGGAGTGCTATATTCATTGGACTTGCAGGTTATATCACAGCATCATTGACGGCTGTATTGTTGTTCTATTGGCTGCATAAGCAGCGGCAGAAGTGGGGATTGGTGCTATTAACAACGATTGCACTGTTGATGATTATCTTTTTTGTACATCAGGGTTATGGGGTGATCTGGCTTATAGGATTCATTGTCCTGAACATCATCATGCTATATTTTCCACCGATGTTACGCAATATGTATTTCGGATTACTGGCCTTCCTGACATTGGAGGAATCTGTAATGGGGCCATTATTTCTCGTTACACAATCTCTACTGGGAAAGAATGCTGGGGATGCTTCTAATTTAGCTAAGTGGACACATATACCTACCGTATTATGGGCGTTATTATTTCTTGCTATTGCGCTTGCCTGTGCCCGAATTTCACTCCACTTATTTTTTCGGAGTTGGAAAGAGCCTTCCCATCAAGAAAGGAATATTTCACTATAACCAGATATGGATACTTGTATAAGTGAAGGAGATATATATGAAGATCGTAAATGGTGTAACAGAACTTATAGGCCAGACACCGATGGTTCGTTTAAATCGTACCGTTCCGGAAGGGGCAGCAGAGGTATACGTGAAGTTAGAAATGTTCAATCCTTCAGGAAGTGTGAAAGATCGAGCGGCCTTTAATCTCATTGATACAGCCGAAAGAATGGGTTTACTCACCCCTGGTGGGACAATTATTGAACCGACTAGCGGCAATACAGGTATTGGCTTAGCTATGATTGCAGCGGCTAAAGGTTATAAGGCTATTCTTATTATGCCTGATAATATGTCCAAGGAACGAATCAATATTCTAAAAGCATACGGAGCAGAGGTTGTTTTAACGCCAAGTAATGAAAAAATGCCAGGTGCTATTGCTAAGGCACTGGAACTCAGTGGAGAAATTGTCGGGAGCTTCATACCTCAGCAGTTTGAGAATCCTGCTAATCCTGATATTCATCGTATCACGACCGCTCCGGAAATATTGGAGCAAATGGATTATCGTTTGGATGCATTTGTAGCTACCGCAGGTACAGGAGGTACGATTACAGGTACAGGCGAGAAGTTACGTGAACATTTGCCTAATATTCATATCGCTGTTGTGGAACCTCAAGGATCTCCCGTTCTTTCTGGTGGTCAACCTGGTCCGCATAAATTAGTGGGCACGAGTCCAGGCTTTGTTCCGAAAATTCTTAATACAACGGTATATAATGAAATTATTCAGATAACGGATGTAGATGCTGTTGGAATGATGAAGGACCTAGCTCGTCTTGAGGGCATTCTTGTAGGACCTTCCTCAGGTGCATCTGTTTATGCCGCGATACAGGTAGCCAAGAAGTTAGGAACCGGCAAGAGAGTAATATGTATAGCTCCTGATACGGGTGAACGATACTTGAGCATGGAGTTATTTTGAAATATAAGGATATCTATTCATATCACGCCCATGGAAATCTCATATTCCTCGGGCGTATGATTTCAATGTGATTAATCTCTTGGATAGTCCACTCTCATAATATCTAGAAAAGGTATCTTCGTTAGTTCTATATCATACTGAATATGAACTAATCGGGTTCTTGAGTCCAAGAGCACGATCTGACCACGCACCTGTTCTTGCCGTCCCCAAACGGTTAATACGATGTCACTTTCCTCGTTCTTTGCTTCGACTAATTGGTTCCCTAATTCTTCTAATTCAAATTCATCACGCGTGGGCCTCTTCGCAACCTTTGGCTTAGCCATATAAATCCCTCCCTTACACAACAAGACCGAATCTCCAGTATACCGTCAAATGATGTTGAAGTCATTTCTATCTTCATCATTTCATTGAGTTTAGGTCGTTAGAACCATAAAGTTCTACTTTTAGAAAGAAAATTTCAGAAAATTGCAAAATTCAATGGAAATGATTACAAATACGTAGTAAGATAGGACTCGTTATTGTATTTTAATAAATAGATATAATGAACTAGGATTTACTTGGTTGGATTATTAATTTCATAAAAAAAATTCGGCAAAATTACTGAAAAGTAGTGACGCAAAGCTAAAGGGACTAAATCCGCATGGGATAGTCAGCCAGTTACATGAAAAATTGGTGATTTGCGGCTGTTATAACAGTTTCCGTAGATCACCTTTTTTTTGTCTTTATGAATAGACAAAACTGAACTTGAAAGGATAGGGGGGAACGACGTTATAATTGTAGTTTCAACGACATTAGATTTCGCACATATTAAACAGACAAAGAGGAGATAGGACATGAAGTTACCACAAATGTTTAAATCGATCACTAACAGAAGTATTGTCACTAAAAATATGATGTGGACTAGTATATCCATTATTTTAACAGGAGTTATATTAATTATATCAAGTTATTATATTCAAGGAGAAGTTCTTACAGATCAATTGGAGTCTGATTCGCAGAAAATTATGGAGTCTTGGAAAGGGAAGATAACAGCGGAAGAGACTCTTGAAGCGAAAGCTAATACAGACCGTAATTCACCGATTCATCGAAAAATGGCTGAGGTATTTGCCGAATTGCCAGAGATGCATCCTAACGTTGCTCAAGGTTACATATTCGGGCCTGAACTTGTGAATGGCAATGAAACATCTATTATCGCCTTTTCAGATGAAGTGATGGATATGCTTGCTGCAGACGGACTAGCTTACGGGGCGCTGTACCCTCAGCCTACTATTCATGCTGATGGTGTCAGAGAAATGTTGAAGACGAAGGAAATGGCATTTACTGATCCGTATGATGATGACTACGGTACGTGGGTAACCGTTCTATCACCCTATGAAGATAGCGAAGGCAATATATTCGCTTATATGGGTATAGATGTTGATGCGAGCTTAATTATGGCTGGGAAACAGGCATTGCTAAAAAGTACGTCGATAGCTCTACTTGCTACCTTAATTGTTATGTTGGCGCTGCAATATTTCATAACGAAGCGGACCTTTGCACCTGTGAAGCACTTGATGAATGCTCTAGAGACACTAAGTAAAGGTGACTTTAACGTTCAACTACCAATAGGCAAGGATGAATTCGGTCAAGTAGCGGAAAGATTTAACGCGACAGTCACCACTATGAATCGCTTGGTAACGACTATTAAATCCGTATCTTTACAATCGGCAGAACAATCGAAAGAATTGTTCTCCAATCTGGAAGATAACCAAGAAATTTCAATGGAGATTACTACTAATATTGAGGAGATATCTGAACAAGCATCTCAACAAAGTAAGTCCATTTTAGAGAGTGTAATTTCATTAGAGGAAATATCCTCAGGCGTGGGCACTATTGCGAGCAGTACTAATCTGTTATCTGATACGTCTATGGAAATGAAAGATCAATCAGAGCGTGGTAACGAGAATGTAGGCGAAGTTATGCAACAGATGGATAATATTCATAAATCGGTACTTAACTCCGTTAGTTCCATCGAACAATTACAGAATCGTTCTGGACAAATAGGTGAAATTGTGCACGTGATTACCCAAATTGCTACGCAAACGCAATTACTATCTTTAAATGCTAGCATTGAAGCAGCAAGAGCTGGAGAAGAGGGACGCGGATTTGCTGTTGTAGCCAATGAAGTAAAAAAACTGGCGGAAGAGTCTAAGAAATCTGCTGAACAAATTGCAGAATTAATTCAGTTTATTCAAAAGGAAACTCAGATTGCAGTTAATGCGGCTAATGAAGGAGAACGTAATGTAGAAGTAGGAATACGAATTGTGAAGGAGACAGGCATTTTATTTAATGGGCTGTTAATAGCTACAGAATCAGTGACAAGTCAGATTCAGGAAGTCTCTGCCGCAACAGAAGAGATGGTAGCTGAGACAGAACAAATCACCGCTGCAATTAAGCATCTTGCGGTTATAGCAGAGAGAAATGCTGAGGTATCTGAGGAAATTAAGTCTAGTACCCATGAGCAACGAACATCTTCGAACAAAATGGTTGAAACTGCGGAGCACTTAAATCAAGTATCTAGTAAGATTGAAGAATTAGTCTTTGGATTGAAAGTCTAAAATAGCATGTCGAAGGTTAGTTTGTTATCGCAAAATACGTTACTTCTAGAGATATAAATAAGGAGCGATTGTTAATGATTACTACTTTGATAACGGGGACTACGAACGAATATTGGGTGAAAGAGCTGCAGTCGCCTTTATCGGCATTGGATATATATACGGATTTCCCGAAACATCTTACACCCAGAGTATTACAGAAGGCAAGGTTTGTACTAGAAGTTAATCCAGACCATACTAACCCTATGGATATGAATAGTTGGATGCTAAGTTGCTATTATGCATTTCTGTATAGAATGACTGGTGAGAGGGACTTGATTGTTGGTGTCAACGATCATAGCGGAAATATATTACCTTTGCGGATGGTGTGGGAAGGAGATATTTCGTTTCAACAACTATTCGATGTTATATCGGAGAAATTAAGCAGCATATATGCTGCTAGTCTACCAATATCAGAGATAGAATTAATGACGGGCCAGTCTTCCCTTATTAAGACGATTTATGGCGAAGACCATACGGTGGAAGATAGCATTCTAAATTGGTCAGTCCGTAAGGATGAAGATATATGGGCTGTACATATCTCATATCATATGAACTTATTCAAGGAGAGTACCATTCATGGATTTGTTCAGTACTATCAGTATCTTGTAAATGCTGGATTGGCCGATACTGCCACATTGATAGGAAACGTACCCATTCTAACCAAGGAAGATATGAACGCATATGCTGAATTGAATAACACATCCAAGGATTGGCCACTTACTTTGACGATTCCAGCAATGCTGGAATCCGTAGTAAGTCGCTTTCCCGATAAGATAGCCCTTTCCTCTGATATGGGTAGCTTAACTTATAGCCAAATGGATGGTTTATCGAATCAAGTGGCTCAGATGCTGGTGCATAAAGGACTTTCCAAAGGGGAATTTGTTTCTATCTTTATGGAGAGAGGTCTTGAAGCGATTATAAGTATGTTGGGTGTATTAAAGGCGGGGGGAGCCTATATTCCACTCGATCCGGAGCATCCCGATGACCGAAATCTTTACATCATTATGGATACCCAATCTCACATTATTATTACAAAAGATCAACATACAGCTAAGGTAGCAGAACTGTTAAGTGGGAATGAATCAGAAGTTGCAGTATTTAGTTTGGATAAGCAACTCGATCCGTATTCGAAGGATCCTGTTGATGTAATCAGTCATCCCGATGACATGGCGTATGTCATCTATACATCTGGGTCGACTGGTAAACCCAAAGGTGCGATGATCGCACATGCAGGCGTTGTAAATCTTGCCTTGGGAACCAAGGAAGATCTTCAATTTAATGAAGAAGATGTTATGTTACAGTATTCTACTTTTAGTTTCGATGCATCCGTGTATGACATGTACAGTTCAATATGTAGTGGCGCAAGACTACATATCTTAAATAATGAACAACGATTCTCAATAGAGTCGTTCACAGCCGCAATTGAAGAAGTCAAGGCGACACGACTATGCCTCTTGCCGACGGTATTCTTTAATCAGTTATCAGCTCATCTTAGTGATGAAGATGCACTGAAGTATCATGTGATCAAGAGTCTTGTCGTTGGAGGCGAGTCTTTATCCGGGGAATCCGTCCGAGTATTACAGAGGAAGTTCGGCCATGCCGTTAGAATAATAAATGTATATGGTCCAACAGAAGTAACAGCCTTAACGACGGGCCATGTAATTGATTATGTTGTCCCAGATGATATCTCGAGCATTCCTATTGGAGTACCCCTCACCAATTATGAGGTTCTGATCGTGAACGAGAATAATCAACCTTGTCCGTTACATGTTATGGGTGAATTGCTCATCAGCTCTGTGGGTATAGCCAAAGGTTATTTGAATCTAGAGGAAAAGACGAATGAAGTATTCATTCCTGACCCAGTGGATCCGAACTCTGGCAAACGATATTATCGATCTGGAGATATGGTGATGTTGCAGAAGAACGGAATTCAGTACGTGAGTAGAAAGGATCTACAGGTTAAGATCAGAGGATATCGGATTGAGATCGGGGAGATTGAAGAAAACTTAGTTAAATACGAGAAGATCAAAGAAATAGCGATCATTGCTAAGGCAGAAGCGGATGGAACGAAGTTCCTTGTCGCCTTCTATACTTCAAAGAACGGAGAAGATATCTCCAGAAATGAGCTTGTCCAATATTTAAGCAAAAAAGTACCATCCTATATGATTCCAAGTCACTTCTGTTTTTTGGAAGAGATGCCTTTATCGCCCACGGCCAAAATAGACCGCAAACAACTTGCAATTTACGAAGTAGAAGTAACCGTAGCGGACAATTCCAATTATGAAGCTCCCCGTAATGAATTGGAGCAGGAAATAGCCGAAGCTTGGGAGACAGTGATGAACCGTACTCACATAGGCATTCACGACGATTTCTTTGAGGTCGGTGGGCATTCGCTGAAGATATTGGAAGTTCTAGTTATTCTGAAGCCTAAGTTTCCGAGATTAAAAATCAATGATTTCTTTGCCTTCTCCACGATCTCCAAATTAGCGGAAAGGGTTGTAGAGCTAAAGGATACGTTGGTGATGAATAACAATAGGGCAGTTAGTTCACGGATTCAGGATTTAGCAGAATTTCCGAGCTCATTTGGAATACAATCTCCTGCAAATGTTAAGGAATACAGTAACAGACATATACTCTTAACTGGAGCGACGGGATATCTAGGCTCACACTTGCTATATGAGATCATCCAACGATCTGAGGCAACCGTGTATTGTTTGGTACGTTCATCGGGGAGTGAAGATCCCTATCTGCGTCTCATAGAAATTATGAAGGATTATTTCGGAGATGATATTGTAGGGAAGCTTGAGGGGAGGGTCGTTGCTGTTCAGGGGGATTTGGAGCAGGATAATCTAGGTATGATAGATACAGTAGCAGCGTTATTGAACGACAAGCTAGATTCTATTATTCATTGTGCGGCCGAGGTGAAGCATTTTGGAGACCCTGAGTATTTTGCTAGAGTCAATGTGGACAGTACGAACCGTTTGCTCTCATTCGCTAGGGGGAAAGAACATGTTCGCTTTCATTTCGTATCCACCTTGGGAATTCCAGAGGATTTGGCACTCAGTGGGCAATGGAATAAGTTCATCGATGGTAATACCTACGATTATTCTGTAAGCATTGAGAATGTCTACACGAACAGTAAGCTAGAAGCCGAGAAGTTAGTTGTTAGAACTTGCGAGGAAGAAGGCGTAGCGGCAACGGTATATCGTGTCGGGAACTTGTCCTGTCATTCTGAGACAGGTGTATTTCAGAATAATATAGATAATAATGCATTCTATAGAATGCTTAAAGCGATGCTACTCTTGAAGAAAGCGCCGCAAGTCAGCTGGCAGGTTGATATGACACCGATTAATTACGCGGGACAAGCGATTACTGCGTTAGCTCTAAGTAACGACACGGTTGGACGAGTATTTCATATTTGTAATCCGGTACAGATTCCCTATGAAGATATGATCGAGGCGTTCCGTGAGTACGGATATGATATAACTCTCCTAGACTGGGAACAGTATGAATCATGGATACTTGATAGCAGTCAACCGAAAGAGAGAGTCGGATTAGAGTTAGCTATGGCTCAGCTCGAAGGAGATGGCGCCAAGAATTCCATCTATAGATTTGCTTGCCCGCAAACTACGGAATATCTACAGAAATTGCAAGTAGAGTGCCAGGAACCAGATGATGTATATTTCCAACAACTTATCGAACACGCTATCGCGGTCAACTATTTCGATAAACCATGATGAGCTGATATAAGGCTTGATGAACGCAGTAAGAAGGGCTTCCGAAATATTAGGAAGCCCTTTTCTATGGGTATTTCCATCTTAAAGTGCGTGTTCAAAAAGTCGAATTTTCAGCACCAAGAAGATTGGATGAAGCAAGGGAGTGAGGAGCGGAGCGTAGGCAGTACCTACGTGAGCACCAGAAGGACCGGCTGAATTCAATGTTCGATGTCGAATAAGCTTCTTGGCATACTTCGTGATCAAAAGATGGCTTTTTGAACAACCTCTTAAACTATAAATGTCCTGATTATTCTCGATGGGACTCTCTAGGTAACGTTTACTTCATATCGGTGGCGCAAAGCTTGGGCCAATTCGTTAATCTCACCTACCTTTGGTAAGTATAGATCTTTAGCTACATTGGACACACTCTGTGCGGTCTGTCCATCACGGATGACATATTTCACAGCTTCGGCGAATGTTCTAGCTGCCCCAGATCCAATCGAAGTTAGTTCCTCAAGACTCGCTGTACTATCATCTGTTACTAACGGATAATGGTCGGTTGGTGATTCCCCCGCGGCTCGATCATAGAATCCTCTTACGAGCTTGACTCGTTCCTGACCTGAGCCCTCAGCAATAACAAATGCCTGAATGATATAAGCATGAGCTTGCCTCCGTTGAGCAATACCGCAGAATTTGCGTCCACCAATACTTAGATCGTAATTACCTGGGCAATAGGCACCTTGTATTTCTCCCTTATCTACACGCAGACCTGTATTTGATAAGGCATCTTGGATAAGGTTATACATGAATTCAAAACCAAGATTGAAGTTGTTATGTCCATGATCTTGAGGCAATATCAGAGAAATGTTAACGACGCCAAGATCGAGCGGTACAGCGGCACCACCGGAATTTCTAATGGCAACCTGATAATTCTGAGAAGATATCCATTGGCGTCCATTCTCGGCATCGTCTAGACGACTGTCCCTCATCCCGATAATAAAAGACCTTGGCTGGCGCCATAGATGACAGATCGCAGGACCACCTTTCCCTGTATGTCTGCAGAGAAGTTCATCTAATGCAAATGGATAAAGTGGATCGTTCTCTGTTAATTCATTCATTCGGTCTAGTATGATCAGACGATCTAGAATGGGATAATTGATTTCACTCACAGTGATGATCTCCTTTTTAAGCTATAATGAAGTTGTTTGATTCTATCAGATGATCTTTATTTTATCATGAAGAAAGGCATCTGCCTTCAATTATATAGATAACAGAAGGATATGGTATGATGCGAAGATGGTATTGTCAGGGAATATGAGCTATAGATGCGAGATAGGTAGGTGTACATGTTGATAGCTGCAATAGATATTATGTCTATGTTGACAGAGGAGAATATAAAGGAGTCACTGGAGAGGTTCCGTGAATTTGGTCCAATACCGGGCATTCTTTTGACGTTTATGAAATCATTTATACCTCCATTACCTACATTGATCATCGTGGGTGTAAATGCTGCAATGTATGGCTTGTGGCTTGGATTTCTATATTCATGGATAGGGTTAGTGAGTGGTTGCTTGGTGACTTTCCTAGTCGTACGAAGGGTCTCGACACTTCCTTATTTCCAAAAGTGGTCACAGAAACCTAAAGTGGCTAAGAGTATGATCTGGATTCAGCGTAATGCCTTTAGTTATGTATTCTTATTAGGGATATTCCCAGTGGGGCCATTTGTAGTTGTTAATATAGTAGCAGGTATAGCGCGTATGCGCATATGGTCTTATCTGATAGCCGTTACTTTGGGTAAAGGTATTATGGTATTCTATGTTTCCTATATTGGACATGACTTGCAGAGTTTTGTTGAGCATCCTATTCAACTGGTGTATGTTCTGTTATTTATCGCTGCATCGCTAGTCATTATTAGGAAGATCGAAGGTTATTTCACAAGAACTTCAGTAGAGCTAAAGTGAGCAATAACGATATGTACCGTCTGTAATATTGGTCATACGAATACTAATGAGAGATAGGATGAACTATAGATGACAAAAGTCGGATTGGTCATGAGAAAGATACAATTTGCAGAGTCTCAAGGTCCTCGTGTGTTTGCAGATCGCTTGCAGCAAATTGGCAAGGAATTGGGTGTGGATATTGTATTTATATCCCCCGAGCGTCATGTTAGTGCTCACGACTGGATTCCGGGATATGAGCATGAGAAGGGTGATTTGGTCAATTATGATATTGTGCTCGATCAGATCCATGCACAACAAATTGATCATGTGATTTATACCGTCTCGGGATTTACATATTTGAAGATGTTCATTAAGAACAGCGTACTGTTTCCACATAGTTTCCCAGACCCGGCACTGACAGGTTATGAGATGATGAAGCCTTTTTATCAAATGGTAGATAAAGCTATCGTTCAGACCGAATTCTTGAAGCAAGAATTTGCCCGTCATTATGGGGTGACAGATGTGGATGTGATCCCGATTGGATTCAGCGAGAGCTTAGCTGAGCAGCACTTTGACCCATCACAAATCATCGATAATCGGATCCTTTGGATTGGTAGGGATGAAGAGAATAGACGACCTGATCTAGTTCTGGAATATGCACGACAGAACCCAGACAAGGAGGTTATTATGGTGTTCGGTGGTGAACGTTATAAGGAAAGTATGAAGAAATATAACATTCCTTCTAACGTGAAGTTACAGTTCGCATTATCGCAAGCGGAAATATTTACACTGATGAATTCATCGAAAGTATACTGGAGCTGCTCCAAGTTCGACACCTTTGCTATGCCTCTTACCGAAGCTTTGGCAATGGGGAAGATTATTGTTAAGCCTGAACACCCTTGCTATGGCCATATCAGCTCGACGCATGCCTTCTCCGGTAACGATAAGAACTGGTTCGAGCTAGTTAATATGGCTGCGGCTTCACCGCATAAGTTCTCGTTCGACAATCGAGCTTATGCCTTTGAGAAATTCTCCAGCCGAGTGATGAAAGAGGGATATCGGAACTTCTTCGATACATGGCTAAGTCAATAAGTTAATAAGCTAATAAATCATTAAGGGATTAGGGGATGGATCCCTTAATCCCTTTGCTTCTTATTGTCCCGGTATTGACCGGGAGTCATGTCTTCTTGCTTGCGGAAGGAACGGATGAAGTTCTGAGAATTGTTGTATCTTAACTTTGCGGCAATATCCTTAATAGGCATATCCGTCGTTGCCAACCATTTCTTCGCCATATTGAACCGATACATGGTGAGATATTCGCTGAATGAATAGTTGGTTTCTTTACGGAATACGCTGCTCAAGTAATTAGCATTATAATGTAGCCTTGAAGCACACTCTTCTAACGTTAGATCCGTATCATAATGATGCTGAACCAGATCGATAATTTTCTCAGAAATGTTATGGTATTGTTCATCTTGTCGATCCATGAAGATTTTAATGATGGGATGAATAACCATGGTCCAGAACCAATCCTCAATCTCAGCTACGATATGAAGGTCAATCAATTCCTCAAATAATGAGCCATTGGCATGATAAATCTGATTTAGACTAATGCCTGATTCTTGCATCACAATCAGTAGATTGTTCAATAGGCGTGTTAGTGGAACTTGATATTCTTGTGGTGAAAGCTCCAAAGAGAAGATGTTTTTAAAAATAAGATGGAGAAGTTCCTTCGCTTTATCTGTCTCCGCCAGTTTGATCGCATCAATTAAGTCGTTCTCAGTATGTACAGGGTAAGTTAAATTCAAATAGTGGTTACCAGAGTTAACGTTCTCATATTGAATGATGATTCCTTTACCGAGTTTAATTCGATGCTTCAATGCTTCTAATCCTTCTTTGTAGGCAATGGCTATTCTATGGAATGAATGGAAGGGAAGACTTAATCCAATGCTCACCCTTAGATCTAGATAGCTATTGACCTCTTGTTGAAGACGTTCAGTCAATGCATAGAGAAAGTGATGGAAGGCCTCTGGATCATCCATAGTGCTCCCAATCAATGTGACGACCGTGTGATCCATAATGACAGGTGCGAGCCGCTGTGAGGTGGGAATCACTTCCTCGATCATGTTATGTGCGGCGAAGAGCAATAAATTTAGATCTCGTTTCTCATAACGGGAATCTTCACCGTAATCGATGGAAAGCGTCACAACAGCCATAGTCTTCCACTCTAGAAGCTGAGTATGGTAACCGAATTGCTCCAGCTCCTCTAATAACTCTCGTTGTTTAATATTTCCCTGGAATGCTCTGATTAAGAAAAAAGTACGGACATGCTGAATATGCTGTTGAACCTCTTTCTCTAATTGAGATTTAGACTGGAATAAGTGGTGGATCTGTTCACCAATCACTTGGAATTCATTCGTGTGTTTTGCTCGAACATCCGTTACACGTTGTCCCATTTGGTTAAGTAATCGTTCGATCGGCGAATACATGCGCCGAGAACCGAGCCAAGCCAGTAGAATAGAAAGAACTAACATGAGAGCACATATATATAAAGTTAGTGTACCAATCGTATTCGATTGTCTCGTCATACTCTCGATGGAAGTAACTGATAAATAAACCCATCCATTAAGTTCTGAATGAAGATATGAGATAGAATGGGCTTTATTATGAATTTTTGCAGTCAATTGCCCAGAAGGTTTCGTCTCGTCCGTCAATAAGGTGAGATTCTCGATTCCACTTTTGCTTAAGGATTGCCCAATCAAGGAACGGTCGGGATGAAGTAGGATGATATTATGCTCATTCGCAATAATAATGCTATCTGATTGACTTGTATCCGAAGTGATGAAATCTTGTAAATCGCAGGCAGGGATATTCGCGATCGCAAGCCCATATTTCTCAAGATCGGCTGTCGGCAATTTTTTAATAAGACTGATGCTATAGTTGCAATCTGTTACACGGGTATTCTCTTCGCTATAGAACCAGATCGATGGATTGATTATCCATGATGTGCTATTGGGGCTACCCATCAATCCAGTCAAGTTATCAACATATTTATACTCATTGAATCGGTATAGACCTGAATTTTTGATCATCCAATTTTGGCGTTTATTGATCAAGATGACATCCTCTAATTTCGTATCAAAGGATTGCATGTTGCGCATCTCATTCCTTAAATCATTATATAATGTGAAATCGTTTACATTTAGTTGTTTAGTTAGAGCATTTTTCAACATAGATGAGTTAACGACTTGATTCAAAGTATGGTTGACAGTCGTTAATTTATGCTCTACATTGGAATTAATTTGAGAGATAAGTTCCATTTTCCCTTTGTTTACATTTTTCTGTATTTCACTGGAGGAGGTGAAATAGGAGAATGAGCCGATAAATATGACAGGAAGAGTGCTCAATACAAAGGTGAACATTGTTAGTTTTCGCAAAAAGCTTAATGACTTCACACGATTCAACACCCATCATGAGGAAATAGATACATCTTAATTTTATAGAGTAGGCAGTGTTAGGACAATAATCATCTACCATGAAGATAATCATTATCTTAGAATTAGAGTTACTTTAGCTTATTATGACGAGATAATTTAGTTTCATCAAGGGAGGATAAGAATGGTTAATACATATCGGAGTAGAAGTACCGCCATTTCGTATCTAATATTTATGATTCTTTCGGTTTTTCTAATTAGCGCATGTTCGAATGAAGGAGGGGGAGCCCGGACATCGGCTAAGAATGATGAGCGTCCGAGCATTTCTATTATGGCGCCACTTCATTTTCCCCATCCACCGACAGATGAGATTATTCAAGAGATTGAGAAGCTAACAGACACAAAGCTCGATATCGGTTGGGTACCAGAGGGCATATATACAGATAAAATGAATACCGCATTAACGACGAACTCCCTAAAAAAGGCCACTTTTGTGAAATTTACAGATTACACCCTAGTGAAGAATGAGATCAGATCTGAAGCCTTTTGGGAAATTGGTCCGTATTTGAAAGACTTTCCTAACCTAAAAGAGCTGAACTCAGTTTTTCTGGAGCAGGCTGCAGTAGATAACAAAATTTATGGATTATACACGGAACGTCCGTCATCAAGGCAAGGAATTATCATTAGAGAGGATTGGTTGGATAACCTTCACCTCAATAAGCCCCAGACGTTAGATGAGCTATATGAGGTTATGAAACAATTCACGTTTAATGATCCAGATCAGAATGGAAGTAATGATACGATTGGCTTGGTTGATCGCAATGATCTAGTATATGGTGTGTTCAAGACACTTAGTTCCTATTTCGGAACACCAAACAATTGGAAAATAGATAATAATCAATTTATTCCTGAATTTGAAACAGTAGAATATAAGAATACAATGAATTTTATGAAGAAATTATACGATGAGAAAATTCTGAATCAGGATTTCGTCTTTACGAGCAAGGAAGTTCAGCGGGATCTACTTATTCGAGGGAAAGCGGGCGTATATATTGGAAGTATGACCGATGTTCAAAGACTATCCAATGAGGTCAAGGCTATTAACCCAGAGGCTAGATTAGGTTTGATTAATCGTATTGAAGGACCAAGTGGATATAAAGTATGGTCTATTCCCAATTATAATGGACTGTATGTCTTTTCTAAAAAGGCGATAAAAACGGAAGTTGAATTGAGAACAATTCTTGGATTTTTTGATCGAACGATGGATAGTGATGTTGTTAATCTGATGATGTATGGTTTCGAGGGGAAACACTATAGTATGAAGGATGACTTAGTTATTCTCCCAGAGGAAACTTCGCAGCTGAGAGTGAAGGAAGTTAATCCTTTGTATACGATGATCATTGCCGGGCTTAGTAATCCTAACATTATGGAGGTCGGTGAGAAAGAATTGATGACAGCTCTTGCAGATGAGTTGAGTGAAGATAATGAACACTTTTTAGTTAATGACCCAACGCTTCAGTTGAGCTCCCAAACGTATGATGAGAGAAATATTGAGCTGACTACGATCATTACGGATGCTACGTATAATTATATCCTTGGCAATTTAACAGTGGATGGATTCCAACAAGAGGTTGAGAGATGGAAGCGTAATGGTGGGAACCTTATAATGCAACAATATCATGAGGATAAAGAACGAACGGAAGCGTTGAAATAGTGATGTACAATCAAATGATCTGAAATCCTCAACAAAGGACGCCGCAAGGCGTCCTTTGTTTGAATATATAAGAATTTATATGTTGTGGAGTAAGCGAGGCTTACCCCTTATTAGAGTGATGAACAATGTTTCGCGCATGAAGGCAGTGAAGGTGCGGCTAGAGTAGATGTAAAAGTACACTTAATAAGCAGGAAAGGTGGAGGTCTTAGAAGATAGTTGTCAAAATTACACTTAAAAATGGCGATAACGCTGAAAAGTGGAATTTCCAGTAATTTAGATGCAGTTTTGCAATTAAAGTTGGCTAAAGAGGAAAAGGGCTGAATTTAGATGTACATATGCAACTATATACCTAGCGAAGATAGGTATATATAACTGAGGTGGGATGAATGATTATCATGATAATCATTTGAACAGATGAGTGTGGGAATGCCTATTTATGACCCTTTATGAGTAAATGATTGTTTTCGTAATCAGATAAGGTGTGTAGTGTGGGACTTGTAAACATTACAAGTTAAATGGAGGTCAAGAGGGTATGAAGAAAAAATCATTTTCCATGTTGCTTACTGCGCTGTTCATGTTCAGTGCCGTATTATCTGCTTGTTCAGGTGGAAACAACGGTGGAACAAATGCTCCAACTGCATCTAACAATGAGGGGACCACCACAGCGGTGGTAGAGAAAGAGCCAGAACCAGAGAAACCGACAGAGATTAAGATCATGCTCCCATTGAACACCTCAGAGGCACCACCAGACACGATAAAGAATGAACTTGAGAAATTAACGAACACGAAACTGACATATCAATTCTTCCCAGCAGACACGTATGAAGAGAAATTGAACTCGTCATTTGCCACCGGATCCTTACCACAAGTAACCTATCTGAAGAATCAGACGACATTCATTCAGATGAAAGAAGCAATCAAAGACGGACAATTCTGGGAAATAGGTCCTTATTTAAGCGAATTCCCGAACTTGAACAAATTAAAACCTGAAATACTTAATAACACCAAGGTGGATGATAAGTTATACACACTGTATATCGGTAGACCGCTTGCGCGTCAAGGAATTATCTATCGTAAAGACTGGGCAGATAAACTTGGACTCAGTGCACCGGCCAATGTAGATGAATTGTTCGAAATGGCGAAAGCGTTCACAGAGCAAGATCCAGATGGTAATGGTCAGAAGGATACGACGGGTATTGTTGATCGGAATGAATTGATCTATGGTGCTTTCAAAACAGTATCAGCATGGTTCGGAACACCAAACACATGGGGTGAGATAGACGGTCAACTAGCACCGGAATTTACGTTCTCTCAGTATATCGACACGATGGACTTCTTCAAGAAGATACGTGAATCCGGTTACATGAATCAGGATTTCGCGGCGACTAGTAAAACAGATGCTGTGAATATGTTCAAAAGTGGTAAAGCGGGTCTCTATATCGGAGGATCCATGCAAGATATTGATTCACTTAACAAGGACTTAGTTAAGAACTTTCCGGATGCTGTTCTGGATACGCATAGTATGGTTGCAGGTCCGGACGGAAACTTCGCTCAATGGATGATTCCAGGTTATAACAACGTGGTCTTGTTTCCGAAAGATGCAGTGAAGGATGAGGCAGAGCTCAAAAAGATACTAGCGTTCTTTGACAAAATGATGACTCCTGAAGTTTCTAATATGATGTTCTGGGGAATTGAAGGCGTACACTATACTGTTGAGGATGGTAAAGCTAAACCAGCAGATGATAAAGAACTGATCGAACGTGAAGTGAAAGGCTTCAAAGATAGCGTCATCGGTGAATCAGAAACAAATGGTATGTATGAAAGCTTGAACCTTCTTCCGGGTAGAATTCATGCAGAAGAATTAGTACTTGCGAATGTTAAGGTGGGTGTGCCAGATCCAACAGCTGCTCTAGATTCAGCTACCTTTACGGAAAAAGGAGTTGAACTTCAGCAGATTATTACGGATGCAACATACAAGTATATGTATGGACAGCTTGACAAGGCTGGTTTTGAAAAAGAGGTTGAGAGCTGGAAGAGCCGTGGCGGGGCACAAATTATTGAAGAGTATAACGCTGTATATAAGAAATAGTAATCTAGCTTGAATGGATGACTGTAAGGTAGAACAGAAGAGGCTGTTGATGGATTTCAACAGCCTCGTTCATTATTGAAAAGTCAACGTTTGGACTACCACTAATAGATATATTAAGTTTGGATTATGATGGAGAAAGGAAGAGTATCATGCAGGAAGTGGCCGTTCAACCCAGCAATGCTCCTGAACCGCAACGTGTGAGTGGTAAGAGCAGTAGTGAGCTCAAAAAGCGTCTGTGGAGAAATAAATGGCTCTATGTCATGGTTACACCAGGAATACTGTATTTTATTATCTTTAAATATTTTCCGATGTACGGATTAATTATTTCATTTCAGGATTACAAACCCTATAAAGGAATTATGGGTAGTGATTGGGTGGGGATGAAGCATTTCAATCGGTTATTTACAGAGCCAGATTTCTTGAATATTTTGATGAATACCCTTATTTTATTCGGATTGAACATTCTTATATATTTTCCGATACCTATTATACTTGCTCTCATGTTGAATGAACTTAGAGGTACCTTTTTCAAAAGATTCTTTCAGACACTCGTCTATTTACCCCATTTCATGTCATGGGTTATCGTCGTCTCGATCTCGTTCGTTATGGTAACGATGGATGGAGGAATTATCAACGAACTACTTGTTTTTTTTGGATTTGAAAAGGTAAACTTTCTACTTAATCCAGGCTGGTTCAGGCCAATGTATATCATTCAGGTGATCTGGAGAGAAGCAGGTTGGGGGACGATCATTTATCTAGCCTCTATTGCGGCAATAGACCCTGGGCTCTATGAAGCAGCGCGTATGGATGGTGCCGGTCGGATGAGACAAATCTGGCATATTACACTACCTTCCATTAGAGGTGTCATTATCACATTGTTTATTTTGAAAATTGGTTCCGTACTCGATCTTGGATTTGAACATGTGTATCTACTGCTTAATTCCATGAACCGAGAAGTTGCTGAAATTATAGATACGTATGTATATACCGCTGGTTTGAGACAAGGCCAGTTCAGTTATAGTACTGCTATCGGATTTTTTAAATCGATTATTGGGTTGATTATGGTCATGTCGGTCAATAAAATATCCAAAAAAATGGGAGAAGAAGGCGTCTATTGATATGTCGTGGGAGGAATTGAAATGGTAGAAGATAGATCATTCAGCGGCAAACTCTTTGCTGCGATAAACTTTACGTTGCTAGCCATTATTGCTTTAGTTACGGTGCTTCCATTCATGCACGTTGTAGCAGGCTCCTTCACAACAAGTGCGGAGATGGCGGCCAATAAATTTGTTCTCATTCCAAAAGTATGGAGTCTAGAAGCTTACAAGTTTATTTTCTCTACGAATACGATTTTTAAAGCGATGGGAGTTTCAATTGGGGTTACGGCCATAGGTACACTGTTCAGTATGTTTGTGACTGCTCTTATGGCATATGGTCTTTCCAGAAGGGATTTGGATGGACGTACAGTCATTAACTTCCTGGTTGTGTTTACGATGCTGTTCCATGGTGGGATGATCCCAACATTTCTAGTCGTGAAGGAATTGGGGCTCATCGATTCCTATGCAGCACTTATTCTACCGTCAGCGATCAGTGCATTTAATATGATTATTCTCAAAAACTTTTTCCGTAATATTCCTGAGGGGTTAGAGGAATCAGCTAAAATTGATGGGTGTAGCGACTTCGGCATATTTTTCAGAATAGTATTACCTTTATCTTTGCCAGCGATTGCAACCATCTCTTTGTTCTATGCTGTAACCTATTGGAATACGTACATGACGGCGATTCTATATTTGGATGATAGTGCTAAATGGCCTATACAGGTACTATTAAGACAAATTGTTGTTCTTGCTAGCGGTATGGATTATAGCTCGACATTGGACGCATCAGTTCCACCACCAGATCAAACGATTAAAATGGCTGTTATTGTTGTAGCAACGCTACCTATTCTGATGGTGTATCCGTTCTTGCAGAAGCACTTTGCTAAAGGAGCTATGTTGGGATCGATGAAAGGCTAAGAAAGAGAGCTAAGATAGGGATATATCCATTAGAGAGGAAGTTTGAAATGACTAGTAGTATACCGAGAACGCCGATTGAATGGGCGAAGAAGGCTTGCGATTCTTTAATGAATACTTACGAAGCTAGGGAGCTTCCTCCTGCGCATCGATGGCATTACCATCAAGGGGTATTTCTATGTGGAATGGAACTCTTGTGGGAATCCGTTCAAGAAGATCGCTATATTGATTATATTCAACAATACGTGGACGATCTCGTGGATGAATACGGAAACTTATATTTCGCTCGAGACGAGCTCGATGCTGTTCAGGCAGGGCTTCTGCTCTTTCAACTTCATGAGCGGACAGGTAACCCCAAATATCGCATTGCGGCTACGAAGCTGAGAAGCTTGTTGCATACCCTTAACTTAACGGCGGAGGGTGGCTTCTGGCACAAGGATAAGTATCCTAACCAAATGTGGTTGGATGGGCTTTATATGGCTGGGGTATTCTCTTTGAAGTATGCGAATGTATATGGAGAAGTGGGCCTGCGCGAGACCGTATTGCATCAGGAGCGGTTGATGCGTAAATACATGAAAGATGACGCAACAGGCTTGCTGTATCATGCATGGGATGAAAGTCGTCGTATGCCTTGGGCTAACCCCGAAACAGGTTGCTCCCCTGAATTCTGGGGTAGATCATTGGGGTGGTATGGTCTCGCATTATCACAATTTCTAGATCATTTGCCTGAGAGTGATCCGGGATACACAGAGCTATCATTGGAATTGGGGGAATTCGTAGAAGCGATAGTTCGTTATCAAGATCAGGACAGTGGATTGTGGTATCAAGTTGTTGATAAAGGTCATCTTGCTGATAATTGGCTAGAGACCTCCGGTAGTTGCCTATTCGTATACACGATTGCTAAGGCTGTGAAGCATGGCATTGTAGGTAAGGAATACTTGGAAGCAGCTAAGAAAGGTTATGAAGGATTAATTCAAGTATTGGAGTGGGACGAGAATGGCGGAATCATTCTGCCCGATATTTGTATTGGTACTTCGGCAGGAGATTATGAGAACTATGTGACTCGTCCTACAAGTAAGAATGATCTACATGGGGTGGGCGCGTTCGTTATGGCGTGCGTAGAGATGCAATCCTTGATCGTAAGTGATACGGTTTAGCTTTAGTACTGGAAGGCTGACCTTTTGAACTCGCACACATAAGAAACGGTAGTGCTGTCCCGGGAAGAGGATGGCGCTGCCGTTTATTTTTTGCTTTCTAAAAAGTATAAGTTATTGGAAGACTTCCTGGATGGCTGAAGGTAATGGAGGTAATGGAGGTAGGGAAGGAGAGAATTAGCTGTAAAAATACAGTTAATAATGGCGATAACGCTGAAAAGTAGAGTTTCCAGTCATTTAGATGTACTCCGTGCAACTAAAGTTAGCTTCAGAGGGATTTAGTTGAATTTAGATGTACTTATTGCAGCTAGAAGTGAATGGTGAAGGCGGCAGTGGATTATAGGTATGTTGTCGCTGTTGTAGTTATTGTTGCTTATACCTGCTATTCTGCTGTCGTCAACGATATATATAGCTGTCTAAAGTTTAAAGAATAATATATCATGTTTTTAGAGATGATGGAGGGTCAAGACCATCAGAAATTAACTAAAGGATGATAGATATGACAGTGAAGAGTTTTCTGAGTCTAGTCGAAATTAGGACGAAGCTCGCAAGTATGATCCCTTTTTTCCTAGGGAGTGTCTATGTAGTGTTCCGATTCGAAGAATTTCAAATAGCGAATTTCATATTAATGTTCGTATCATTGCTCACATTCGATATGTTTACAACAGCGATGAATAATTATTATGATTTTAAAAAAGCACAAAAAAAAGAAGGCTACGGTTACCAAGAGCATAATGCGATTGTGAAGTTTGGGTTGAAAGAGTTAACAGTAGTAGCAATGATTATTACCCTCTTTATAACGGCTGTGGGTACGGGGATGTGGTTAGTGTTTAATACGGGGGTCGTTGTTTTCCTTGTAGGAGGCTTGTCATTCTGCGTGGGGATATTATATTCGTTCGGCCCGATTCCTATTTCTAGAATGCCACTAGGAGAGTTATTCTCTGGATTGTTTATGGGATTTGTTATTATTTTTGTGTCCATATTTATTCATGTGGGAGATCAGTTGATATTGTTGACTTTCGACCAACAATTTATGGACGTTCATATTAATATACTAGAATTGTTATTGATTTTCCTTATTTCAATACCAGCTATCCTGGGCATCTCCAATATTATGCTAGCTAACAACATATGTGACATGGATGAGGATGTTGAGAATAAAAGATACACCCTTCCGGTGTACATCGGCAAAGACTATGCTTTAATTCTGTTTCGTTGGATCTACTATGCTTCCTTCTTAGATCTGATCGTGTTGCTCTTCTTGAAGGTGAATCCAGTTATCGTTCTCCTTATTCTCCTCACATTGATACCTGTAAAGAAGAACATAGCCACATTTATGAATAAACAAACGAAACAGCATACTTTCGGATTGGCTGTTCAGAATTTTCTTATTACGAATATGGCGCGTATTCTTGTCTTCAGTGTGGCAGTTGTGATGGCGCTGTAACCCGTTCTTTTCATAATAAATAGGAAGTATATCATTCTGTAGAAATATGAGGTCACTAGTATTACTTGATACTCTAATTCTTATATTTCGGCTATGCCGTCCTTAAAAAGGACGGCATAGCCGTTTCTGCTTGGTGATAGGGAGCAATAGCAACTTAGATATTTCCGCGGGTAAATGCCTTGTCAGCAGGAACATATTCATAGCCTAAATCCCGAGCGACAGCTTGATGAGTGATGCAGCCATTAATGACATTAGCACCACTTGCAATGGAAGGATGATGAATGCAGAGTTCCCGAATATCTTGATTTGCAAGTAGCAATGCGAACGGCATCGTGGCATTTGTTAGCGCAATCGTGGATGTTTGAGGTACAGCACCGGGCATGTTAGCAACAGCATAATGAATCACACCATGTTTGACATAGGTTGGATTGTCATGAGTGGTTATATGATCAATCGTCTCCACAATTCCACCTTGATCGATGGCAACATCTACAATAACTGATCCTGTGGCCATCGATTTCACCATTTGTTCAGTCACTAACTTAGGTGCCTTCGCACCTGGAATAAGAACTGCCCCAATGAGTAGATCCGCATCTGCTACAGACTGGGCAATGTTAGATGAGTTGGATACTAACGTCGTAATTTGGTTGCCGAATATGTCATCCAACTGGCGTAACCTGCCTACACTCAGGTCCAGTAGGGTAACATCTGCACCGAGCCCAATGGCAATCTTGGCTGCGTTGGTTCCAACGATACCACCACCAATAATCGTTACTTTCCCACGTCTAACCCCAGGGACGCCAGATAATAGTATACCTTTACCTCCCCGATGCCTTTCCAGAAGTTGTGCACCAATCTGAACAGCCATACGTCCAGCTACTTCACTCATAGGAGTTAGTAAGGGGAGGCTACCTTCTGCAGTAACAGTCTCATAGGCGATAGCAGTTGCCCCGGAGCTTATCAAAGCTTGGGCAAGTGCAGGCTCATTAGCTAGGTGAAGATATGTGAAAAGAAGAAGGTCCTTGCGGAGATAGCCGTACTCATCTGAGACAGGCTCTTTAACTTTCATAATTAGATCAGATTGATCCCACAGATCTTTAGCTTCTTCTACGATGATAGCGCCAGCAGCGGCGTATTCATGATCAGGGAAGCCACTCTCCACGCCAGCAGATCGCTCTACATATACGGTATGTCCATGCTGCAGGAATTCTGTTACGCCTGCGGGTGTAAGGGCTACTCGATTTTCATTTTTCTTAATTTCTTTGGGGATTCCAATTCTCACAACAGATCACCTCTTAGGTTTTATCATTATAGTGTACAAGGAAATGAAAGTTTAATCACCCCTAGAAATGATAGAAACGATTGATGGAAATTTTTAATTGACCAGCTATCAATATATTCGTATAATTGTAATTATATAGTAGATGATACTAAAATAGTGTCGGCGGTTAGAATGATCCTTTTTGTGATAGGGGTGATGGAATGAGTTCTGCAACTACGATTCGAGCGGAGATTATTAATTATCTGGAAGGTAATGGACATACATATAGTAGTTTTGGGCAGAGTTCAGGGATCAATAAGGGTGTGATTAGCGCCATTCTTAACAATAATCCGCCTAAGCCTATTTCCGTGCGGCAGATCGATTTAATTACAAAAGGGCTGGGTTATGCTGAAGGAGAGCTATATGACTTGTATGTGGAAGAATGCTTCTTCAATGAGAAGCCGAATGGTAGAAGGATTAGTGCATTTCTCATTCGCTGTGCAGAGATAGGTAAAGAGGACTGCATTGCGGAGGTATTATCTAGGTTGATGGAGAACCTGATCTATGTAACGTTGATATTCTCCATAGCTGAGAAATTATATATGAGTGGGATGGAGAAGGAATCCATTATATTCTACCAATGCGTAGCTGAGCATGAGAAGTATCAGCATTCTGAGAGATTAGCGATTAGCCAGTATCGCATATTTAGAGCTTCACTCGGGCTTGATTCGGAACATAATATGGAGGCCACGCTTCAGTTTGTTTCATATCGCAAGAGACTACCGGAGAATTATCACTTGGATGCATTGTATCAGCTAATGAACATCTACTACACGATGGGAAAGTATGAGAGAGTAGAGCAGTATGCAGATGAATTGATTATTCTCTCTAACATTGTATTAGAAAACGAGAAGCATAGAAGGTTAGGTAGGAGATCTTATGAGCCGTTAGTGACCGAGAAGCCAATATTCGTCTATTACGCTTATGGTTATTTAATGAAGGGATCAGCGTTAGAATCACTAGAACGCTACGAAGAAGCGATGAAGTATGTTGCTGTATATGCGGATTTAAGCTGGATAGAAGGACTAGATCAAGAAGGTCTCTTAATAGTAGAGCAATACCGTATGTGGGCAATAGCTAACACGTATTCATTAGAGATTCTTATGGGAAATGTGGATATTCTTCCTGGTTACACCCAGATTCTGAAAGATAATCCGAAGGAGATACTTACCGGTCTTCTAACCATTATGAGATCGGCGAACCGACATGGCTTTTCCGTAGATGACATTCTAGAGTTGTTTAGTGATGTTTTTCAAGAATACCAGAAAGATCCCTTCTCCAATATTAATAATGGATACTCGGATGTCATTAACAGGGTAAGTTTTGCGAATCTATGTTTTGAGATTGCCAAATACCAATTTAGTAATAAGAGATACAGAGAAGGAATGCGAAATACTTTACAAAGTCTAACAATTAATGCTAAAATAAATAAAAAAGGCGAAATTATAGATTCTATGTCATTATTTGAGCGGTATAGAAGTTTCGCTTCTGTAGAAGAACTAGGAGAGTATGATCAGATTATAAAAGGAGGATACAATTATGAAGGAAATAGTAGCTTCGTTAATTCTAGTTATTAGCTTAAGCAGCTTCATTCTGATTGGACAACCTATTGATTCTAATATTGTGAAACCATTAGCACATGGTATTGGCTCTTAATAATCGATACTATTTACAATTTAGTGATTTCTTAAATCCCTTTGGGAAGTCTTCCAAAGGGATTTTTTGATGCGCCAGCATGAATATTTTATATGACCTGTTTAACTTACATCAATAAGGGTAAATAGAAATAATAGTAATAACAATAAATCAATAATTTGGTAACCTATAGTAATCTATTAGAAAGATAGGAGGGGAGTATAATGGACATAAGAACCGTTTATAGATTAATAGAATGTAGGCGGACAGAATTAAATACATTAGCTAATGTCTACGGCATTGGAGATCAGCGAGTACTTGAGAAGTCGGTCCGACTTGATCGTATTCTGAATGTATACATTCGGAAGAAGGGATCCCAAGAGAGGATAAGACAGCAGTTTAATATAATGCAGAATAGAAAGATAGACACAAGCACTGGGCATGCACAAGAAGGGATCTGTCATTAATCTCGATTTGGTCATTGTATAACGGCATCGTCTCCATATACTCACAGAAACGAAACCGTCTTTGGCATGTCTATTTGGTCTTACTATGCTGTTTGTTAGGTAATTTATTACTAGGGGCTCCTTTTCCCTGATGCTCCTTATTGCGCTCATCCTTGGCTTGCGTATCATGTAACTTCTTAACAAACTCATGCGTGTTATCCATCTGCTCCACCCTCCTTAGTTGTACTCCGCGTAGTATTTCCTAGAACAGCCTATTTTATGATGATTGAGTGATTACAGCTAGTAGTATTTTCGGATCAAAGGACACTACGCATGTACAGGATCACTGTACTCCAATAACCGGAGTCGACGTTACTTATTTGTACACCCGGCTCTCCCCAAGTATGAATGAACTTTCCATCTCCAATATAGATTCCTACATGGCCAGGAATTGCGTTGCTCTCGAATCGGTCGGGAACGGTGAAGAATATTAAATCCCCCGCCTTCAGGTTATTTCGGCTGACGTTAACCCCTTCTTTACCTTGAGTTCTGGCAAGTCTAGGCAAATCGATACTAAATTTTTTGAATACGTGTTGGGTATAGGAGGAGCAATCAAAGGTCTTCGATTGTGCATATGGCTCAGCTCCAAATTCATAAGGGACACCTAAGAACTTTTTGGCAAAAGATATCAATTCGTTCGTATTGATGGATGTGCTGGCCATCCGTATAGATTTCTCTTGGATTTGACCCGTTGGGGGTGCCTGAGTATCATGGAGCGGTGAGATCTCCACCCTATGTTGTAGTTGATTCCAATTCACTGGCGTGAGGAGTAAACGTGAAACGGAATCAAGAGTCATATAGGGCTGTCCCTTCCAACGAATGGGAGCTTCTTGTAACAGCGTGGATGATCCCAAGGAAAGAGCTTGCTTCTGTCCCGGATAAACCTCATACATAGGATCGGTGTAGCCTATTTGAACCAAATTCTCAGAATCCTTCATACGAAGTCCGAGTGACTGCACAACGGACTGTAATGGCACCCAGGTCGTTCCTAAAGTATCAATGTATAGATCCTGATCTGTGAAATGAGTGGGTTTATCCGCAGCTTGGGTATGATCTTTCTTCGGATTATTACAGGAGATACATGTGCTTAAGGTGATACAGGTTATTAATAGCATAAGTAGGTGACGGATTACTTTAGTTTGTTGCAACATCGAGGTACACTCCAATACGAATATAGTTTAGTTGAGATCGCTTTATGTATGATGTGTAATGTAGATTCATTTTATGAGGTTCAATTTTAAATATCATTTTTGGTTTGACAATTCCTAGTAAAGCAGTATAATTAAAAATAACATTATCAATGATAATGAATATCATTATCGTCAAAAGACATTAACCCCTTGTAATGAAGGGAAGAGTAAGGAACTGATATGAAGAAAAGATATTTGGTCATAGCACTAGTTGTTTTTTCATTTATTTCGATATTTATCGGAGTGAAAGACATCTCTCCATTGGATATCTTTCACTTAACAGATCAACAATATCAAACGCTAATTGTGAGTCGTATTCCACGTCTAGTCAGCATTATTATAGCTGGAATGAGTATGAGCATCGTGGGATTAATTATGCAACAGTTAACACGTAATAAATTCGTATCGCCAACGACGGCGGGAACGATGGATTCAGCGAGATTCGGAATCCTTGTTGCGATGATGGTATTTCCCAATGTTACATCGTTGCAGAAGATGTTCGTCGCATTCATTTTTGCACTTATAGGTACCTTTATCTTTATGAGAATTTTAGACAAGGTGAAATATAAGGATGCCATTTTCATTCCGCTGGTAGGGATTATGTTCGGGAATGTCGTCGGTTCAATCACAACATTCTTTGCCTATAAGAACGATCTCATTCAGAATATGGCTTCATGGCTGCAAGGAGACTTTTCAGTCATCTTGAAAGGACGATATGAGATGCTATATATTAGCATTCCGCTCGTCATTATCGCGTACATATTTGCGAATCGGTTCACTATTGCTGGTATGGGTGAAGAATTCGCTAAGAACTTAGGCTTGAACTATAAGCAAGTCGTAAATATTGGGCTGGTCATTGTAGCAGCGGTGTCCTCTATCGTGATTTTAACGGTCGGAATGATTCCCTTCCTAGGACTCGTTGTTCCGAATATTGTGACGATCTATCAGGGGGATAATCTCAAGAAGAGCCTCTCACATACCGCATTATTAGGAGCTGTATTTCTACTGTTCTGTGACATTCTAGGACGACTTATTATATATCCTTATGAAATTTCAATTGGTCTCACTGTGGGCGTGTTAGGAAGCGGGATATTTATCTACTTACTTATTAGAAGAAAGGCATATGCATAATGAAGGTTAAGCTTAGTATTTTATTCGTTATCGTGTTAGCACTTATTGCTTTATTTCTTTTGTATGATGTGGGTGGTCACTGGGATTATGTTCTTCCAAGGAGAAGTAAGAAGGTTCTAGCTATGATTCTTACAGGGAGCGCCATTGCATTCTCTACGATTGTGTTCCAGACCATTACGAACAATCGTATATTGACACCTAGTATTCTAGGATTAGATTCACTATATATGTTGTTTCAGACCTTTATTATTTATGCTTTTGGATCTACACATTTAACAGCGATGGATCGAAATGTTAATTTCTTGATTTCTGTTGCGTTAATGATTGGATTCTCAGGTGTATTTTACAAAATTCTTTTTCGCAAAGAAGGTCAGAGCAATATCTACTTTTTGTTATTAATCGGGATGATCTTAGGGACGTTCTTTGGTAGCGTATCTTCATTTATGGAGGTTCTTATTGACCCTAATGAGTTCTTGATGTTGCAGGATAAGATGTTCGCAAGCTTCAACAATGTGAATACGGACTTGTTAATCATATCGATTATTGGGATTGCTGGAGTGAGTGTTTACTTTTTGAGATTCGTTAAGTACCTTGATGTCATCTCATTAGGAAGAGATCAGGCTGTCAATCTAGGTGTGAATTACGATTATGTTGTCAAAAGATTACTCGTGGTCGTAGCCATCTTGATGTCTATTGCAACAGCCTTAGTCGGGCCAATTACTTTTCTAGGACTTCTGGTTGCCAATGTAGCTCATCAATTCCTCAAAACATATAAACATAAATATTTAATCTTTGGCTCCATTCTAATTAGTATCATTGCATTAATCGGAGGACAGTTCATTGTAGAGAAGGTATTTACATTCTCCACCACACTAAGTGTCATTATTAACTTTGTTGGAGGGGCGTACTTTATATATCTTCTGCTAAAGGAGAATAAGTCGTGATAGAGGTAAGAAATGTATCTAAGAAATATGATGGTAATCCTGTTGTTGATGAAGTTTCAGTTCAGATTCCCAAGGGGGCTATTACTTCCTTTATCGGGCCAAACGGTGCAGGGAAAAGTACGCTGCTATCGATGATCAGTCGGCTCATTACGATGGATCAAGGGAATGTGATGATTGATGGACAGGATATTAGCAAAATTAAGAGTAGTGATCTAGCTAAGCAAATTTCCATTCTGAAACAGTCAAATCACATTAATATTCGCTTGACCATTAAGGAGCTCGTGAGCTTCGGGAGATTCCCTTATTCTAAAGGGAAGTTGACCGCCGAAGATTGGAAGTATGTGAATGAGGCAATCGAGTATATGGATCTGGGGGATATTCAAGATAAATACTTAGATCAATTGAGTGGTGGGCAGAACCAACGAGCTTATATTGCCATGGTCATTGCACAGAATACGGATTATATTCTGCTTGATGAACCGTTGAATAATTTAGATATGAAGCATTCTGTGCAGATTATGAAGGTGTTAAGACGAATGGTCGTAGAACTGGGTAAAACGGTCATTATCGTCATTCATGATATTAACTTCGCCTCTGTCTATTCCGATTATATCGTTGCCCTTAAGAATGGACGAATCATTAAAGAGGGTGCTACAGCTGACATTATCGATTCAGGCGTCCTTAAAGATGTGTATGGAATGGATATCCATATTGAGAACATCATGTGTAATAAGATATGTGTTTATTTTGCTTAATGATTGACCCGTAACCTTAGGGAATTATGATGTGACATACCATATGTATAGGCGCCAGTATGGTATTAGCGTCAATGATTTTAATAGCATCACCAAAAAAAGTCTAGGAGTGATTGGATTGAAGAAAAGTGTACTCATGATCATAATGACTGTCATGTTAGCTGTACTAGTGGCTGCATGCGGCAACAATACGAACAAAGAAGCAAGTAACGGAAACGCTGGAACTGCAACGAACACAACAAACGCAGCAGCACCTACAGAGCTCGTCGAGAGCAAAGAATTAACGATTACGCATCAATTGGGTACAACACCAGTAAAGACGAATCCTGAGAAAGTAGTTGTGTTTGACTTCGGTATTCTAGATTCGCTAGATAAGCTGGGTGTTGAAGTGACGGGTGTACCGCAAGCGAACATACCTCCATACCTTGCGAAATACGAAGATGCTAAATATGCTAACGTTGGTAGCTTGAAAGAGCCTGATTTCGAAAAAATTAATGCACTTGGTCCTGATCTTATCATCATCTCGGGAAGACAAAGTGAAGCTTACGATGAGTTATCAAAGATTGCTCCAACGATTTTCTTAGGAGTAGACAATACGAAATTAGTAGAGTCTTTCAAAGAAAATATGAATACACTAGGCCAAATCTTTGATAAACAAGCTCAAATTGATGAGGAAGTAGCTCAGATTGAGGCATCAATTAAAAACATTCATGATAAAGCAACGGCAAATGGCAAGAATGGACTTATCGTGCTTGCTAACGAAGGTAAACTGAGTGCCTATGGTGCCGGTTCAAGATTTGGAATTATTCATGATGTGCTAGGATTTGCACCTGTAGACGCTACTGTTAAAGTATCTACACATGGAGATAAAATTGCTCCTGAGTTTATTGCGGAGAAGAATCCAGACTATCTATTTGTTGTAGATCGTAGCAGTGTAGTAGCTGCTGATGGTGCAGAGTCAGTATCTGCTAAGGATACCATTGAGAATGAATTGGTAAAGAATACGAACGCGTTCAAAGAAGGACATATCGTCTATCTAGATCCGAACTACTGGTACCTATCTGGTGGTGGGCTTGTATCTATGGCAGAGATGATCAACGAAATCGGTGCAGCGATCCAATAAGGAACGCGAATACCGTTCTCCATCCCGTGTAATCTTCTCTAAGAAGAAGACGTTATTATCGTTAATAGCTTATTTCGCAAAAACTGCCGAGATCATGATCTCGGCAGTTTTTGCTATCATATGACCTCTTATACCAAGGACGCAGATCCTCTTCCTACGATAACTAAGTGAACAGAAGTATGCTTACCATGTCAATTAAGCTTCTTGGAATACTTCGTGATCAAAAGATGACTTTTAGAGTAACCCTAGTAAAAACGACCTATGCAAATGAGTGAGCGGGTGAATAGGATGTACAGAAGAAATCGAACAGGAAGGGGAAGCGAATGGGAACAATAACAAGTAAATGGACGAAGACCAATGCGCTACTGGGAAACAGAGAGATTAAGCGTTATATTCCTCAGACTCGTAGATTAACGAGGGAAAGTTTATCGAACATGCTCGCTACGTATGGGATGGTGTACATTAAGCCAGAAAAGGGTATGCATGGAAATGGAGTTATTCGTGCTGAGATGCTTAGGGAGGGAATAGGCTCATTTCAATATCAGTTGGGCACCCGTTCGAATAACTTCAAGGATTATGATACCTTCTATCAATCTTTGCGGAAGATCACGAAGAAGAAGAGCTATTTAGTACAGATGGGTATCCATCTATTGAAGTATCAGAAGCGTAGATTTGACATTCGAGTCATGGTACAGTTAAGTCCAAAAGGGATGTGGGAGACGACGGGCATCATTGGTAGAGTAGCGCATCCTGGAAAAATAGTAACGAACTATCATAGTGGTGGTAAACTAGTAGCTATTGAGAAGCTGTTAGCACCTTATTTAACAGTGAATGAGCAGAAATCTCAAATTGAAAAAATGAGTGTGTTAGGCGTTATGATTGCTAAAAAGCTGAGACAAAGGCAACCTAATATTCATCAAATTGGTGTGGATGTGGGGCTTGATCTGTCTATGAAGCCATGGATTATAGAGGTGAACACGAGCCCTAATCCATATATATTTAACAAGCTTACAGATAAATCAATGTATCGAAAAGTAATGAAGTATAGACGTCTGCATCGCTAGTTCAGCCTAGATTCATGAACACCTATCGTGCTCGCGTACAATCAAGAGGGTATATCTAGCCAACTGTAATGGCTTTGGTATATCCTCTTGATTTGATGACTTTCTAAATGATATACAATTGTTGGTATTTAAGATATATTAGACGTGTCATTTGGAAATAGGGAAGAGGAGGAAGAATGAATGAGTAACAGTGGAATCCGCAGCATTACGGTTAATCAGATTGGCTATGTGACAAATAGTGAGAAGATAGCTTTATTCAAAGGACGTGGAGGGACTTACCGGGTTGTAAATGATCACACGAAGGAGGTCGTCTTTCAGGGTGAGACCGAAGGTCAAATGAAGGATGAGGCTAGTGGAGTCACCGTTTATTCTGGAAAGTTCTCAGATATAGTAAAGACTGGGCAGTACCATATTGAACAGGAGGGAAGAGAACCATCAGCATCCTTCTTGATTTCGGATCGCCCATATCATCAGCTTCATAAGGGCCTCTTGAAAGCGTTCTATTACTATCGTTGTGGTGTAGATTTAGTAGAGGAATTTGCAGGACCTTGGAAGCATAAAGCTTGTCATTTAACGAAGGTTAAAGTCTATGGTCAACCGGATATCTTGCTACATAGTAATGGTGGTTGGCATGATGCTGGTGATTATGGGAAGTATGCAGGGCCAGGTGCTAAAGCAGTTGCTGATTTGCTACTGGCTTACGAGTTATATCCCAATGCATTTAGCGAGCCTGTTCCACTCCCGGAAAGTGATAACGAAACGCCGGATGTACTACATGAGTGTCGTGTTGAATTGGAATGGTTATTCACAATGCAAGACACTACAACAGGTGGCGTATTCCATAAGCTGACGACATTACAGTTTCCTTCTTTAGATGTCATGCCTGAGGATGATACGGCTGAGTTGTATTTCTCGCCAATCTCGGCAACTGCGACAGGTTGCTTCGCCGCAGTGATGGCTATGGCTTCTCGTATTTATATGCCATTTGATTCAGAGTTTGCTGTATCTTGCATGAAAGCGGCAATGGCCGCTTGGAAATGGCTGGGGCAGAACCCAGACGTACCTGGCTTCAAGAATCCATCGGAGATTACGACTGGTGAATACGGTGATGAGCAGGACCTAGACGAGCGTTTTTGGGCTGCTGCAGAATTGTTCCGCTCAACGGGTGACGAGTCCTACCATCGTGTATTTCAGTCATTATCCAAGAAATCTTTCTCTAAGACCAGTCTGGGTTGGGCCGACATGGGTGGCTATGGTACGATTGCATACTTATTGCAAGGAGAGGAGCAAGTAACGGACCCATTGTACAATGAGTTGAAGAAGGATTGGCTACAAGAAGCAGAACGCCTTGTCCATCAGAGCGAACAGGATGGTTATAACATATCACTACGAACTGAAGATTATATATGGGGAAGCAACATGCTAGTCATGAACAATGCTATGCACCTACTCATTGCCTATCATATACATGAGAATCCTAAGTTTGAGTCATGTGCATTGGATCATCTTCATTATCTCATGGGCCGTAACGTGCTAGATACAAGCTATGTCACAGGATTTGGAGATCGATCTGTTATGAATCCCCACCACCGACCATCTGTAGGGGATGATGTGGTTAATCCAGTACCTGGCATGGTTATTGGAGGTCCGGATCGAGGGCTTCACGATGATTATGTGAGAGAACATTTACTGGGCATGCCTGCCGCGCAGTGTTATGCAGATCATGAGGATAGCTACTCTACTAATGAAGTGACGATCTATTGGAATTCTCCAGCATTATTCTTGGTTTCTCACTTTAACTGTAAATGAAGGACTGAAATAAATAAATGAAGCAAGAAATGAGTATGTCATCCTATAAGTAAGGACGGCATACTTATTCTTGCGAGAAATGTATAAATGAAGTATCGGGTAATGCAAATATTTTATTTATAATAAAAGGATATTTATAGCATGTATAGAAATGTTATACTATACAAGTATATTTACTTAGAGAGGAGTGATTGTAATTGGAGCAATTAGGTGAACCCATCATCTCCGTTCGTAATCTAACGATGAGCTATGGAAACAAGATGATTCTACGCTATATCAACTTAGATGTATTTAAAGGACAGATTATAGGATATATTGGACCCAACGGCGCAGGAAAGAGTACAACGGTGAAGATATTGTTAGGACTCATAGAAGGATATATGGGAGAAGTGAAGATCTTTGGTAAAGATATATCAGATGGAAATGTTGAGTATAAGAGAAAGATCGGATATGTACCCGAAGTCGCTGATATTTATGATAGCCTCACAGCACAAGAGTATCTAACGTTTATCGGACAACTATATGGATTGGAATATAATAAAGCAGATCATAAAGCACAACAGTTGATGACCAATTTCGAGTTGAAATCGATGTACCGTACGCGCATCTCCTCCTTCTCCAAAGGGATGAAGCAGAAGGTGCTGTTGATTTCAAGCATGATACATAATCCTGATATTTTGTTCTTGGACGAGCCACTCAGCGGACTAGATGCCAATAGCGTCATGGTTGTGAAGGAGATATTAGCTTGTTTAGCCGCTCAAGGGAAGACGATATTCTATTCCTCACACATCATGGATGTGGTGGAGAAGATCAGCAATCGAATTATTCTACTAGATGACGGAAAGATTATAGCAGATGGAAGCTTTCATGAGCTGCAGGAACAATCCAAGGAAGGATCACTGGAGCAAATATTCAATCAACTTACTGGATTTCACGACCATAAGGATGTCGCAGAACGAATGGTCTCCATTGTACAAGAGGTGTAAACTATGGAAGATTTCAAATCGTTGAAGGTATTAGATCGGTTTCGTGTGATTTTCGAGAAAATGGGTATTCATTATATGATTATGAGAAGAATACTTCATATCAAATTGACGATGGATGGCAGAAGAGTACCTACTATTAGTGGAAATGTAGCATCCCTTCAGGATGAGGAAGAAGGGAAGAATAAGTTTTTGAGATCCTTGTGGTTGTACCTCTTATTGGGTGTAGTAGCCTTAGCGCCCATGGTAATGATGGGGGACAACTTTATATTTCAAATGAGTATCGTATTTGGGGCGCTGATGTTTATGGTGCTGACCTCCCTGATATCTGACTTCTCATCGGTACTCTTAGATATTCGTGATATCAATATACTGGACTCGAAACCAGTGAATGCAAGGACCATTCATGCTGCTAAGATTATGCATGTGTGTATATATCTATTCTTCGTTACAAGTTCTCTTGCTGTTGCTCCACTTATTGGCGGTACCATCCGGCATGGAGTTGTCTTTCTAATTCTCTTCCTCATCGCGCTGGTATTCATAGATATATTTATTGTGGTATTAACGGCACTATTGTACCTTGTTGTACTTCAGTTTTTTGACGGAGAAAAGTTGAAGGATATGATTAACTATGTGCAAATTGGTTTAACTCTAACCATGGCCATTGGATATCAATTCATTTCACGATTATTTCATATTGTAGATTTTAATTATGTGTTTGATGGAAAGTGGTGGCAGTATTTTATTGTACCTGTATGGTTCGCTGCACCATTTGAACTGTTTATTCATAGTGATCATAGCAAGACTATTCTGATCTTTTCTCTTATAGCCGTGCTGGTGCCAATAGTAGCTGTCTACATATATGTTAGGTATATGCCTACATTTGAGAGGAATTTACAGAAACTCATGAACAATAGCGGGACGAAGAAAGGGGGAACTCGCACCAGAGGGGCGGGAATATCAAGATGGTTGTGTTCGATTCATGAAGAAAGAATATTCTTCCGATTTACCACAGACATGATAAGAAATGACCGGAATTTCAAGTTGAAAATATACCCATCTTTGGGTCTTTCTCTAGTACTTCCATTTATATTTCTATTTAATTTTGTACAGTTTCAGGAATGGGATAATATATCTTCTAGTAAAAGTTATTTGCTGATGTATGCCGCGGCTTTATTTATTCCAACGGTTATCATAATGATGAAATTCTCAGAAAGCTATAAGGGAGCCTGGATATATAGGATGATGCCTATCCCAAATCTATCTCCTATATTTAAAGGAAGTCTTAAAGCCATCTTAGTGAAGTTGTTCTTACCGTTATTTATATTAATAAGCATCCTGTTTATAGTGATATTTGGACTAAGAATACTACCTGACTTGGTGGTATTTCTATTGAGTATATGTATTTACACTGTCATTTCGTTTCTTATATTAAGAAAGGCACTACCCTTCTCGGAACCTTATCGGGTTGCGAGAGGAGCCGAAACCATGAGATTGTTTCTACTGATGGCTATTCTTGCTATTCTTGCAGGTGCTCATCTCTTGAGTACCTTAGTGAGTTATGGCGTATATATGTATATGATCCTCCTAATAATGTTGAATTTTCTTAGCTGGAGTCGAGCTTTTAGAACCACTTGGGATAACGTAACTAGATCGTCACTAGATTAAGTGAGGAAGAAACAGGGGTAAATCCCTCCTTCCACCTTTTGATTATATTTGAAAGAAGTAGTACATTTAGATAGATACTAGTTAGGAGGTTCGGGATATAATGTATTACGAAGACAGTGAGAATTTGACTATCATGACATACACACTTAACAGTGGCATTAAAGGGACTGTTCCTTTATCGAATAAACAGATTCAAGAATGGATGGAAAGTTACAGATCAAATACGAAATTTATTACAGCGATTGGCAAAGAGTTCTTTGGCCTTAATCCAGATCTAGTTGCAGACTTTAAGGTGCAGAATCGATTCTCCAACTACGTGGAGATAATTAGACCTATATCGATAGGTGATCAAGAGAAGAATGATGAACTCTCGCAAGCCTATGAAGAGAATCTTGTATTCTTCAAGGTGGACTGCAAATGTGGGACGACATATACAACCTATTCGCAATACTATACGACGAAGTGGTTTTGCTCGAAGTGTAAAGAGATTGTATTTATGGATAAGAAGAAAGGTAAGGTTCCCACAGACAAAGGTGAGGCCTGGTACATGACGAATAAGTATTTTGTAGATCGGGAATCATAGAAATACATTGCGACAATACACAAGGAACAGCTACGACGAAAGATCCGGTAGCTGCTCCTTTTTTTTTGAAGTTAATTAATGTACTTTGAATCGTTCAATAAGACGATGAAGCTTCTCGGACATTTCTGCAAGGAGAGTAGCGGAAGCATCGACCTCCTCCATGGATGCAAGCTGTTGCTCTGAGGCAGCAGACACACTTTGCGTTCCATCATACGTCTGATTGGCTAGTTCAACGATAACTTGTGCTGTTTCAACAAGTAGATTAGCATTGTTGGACAGTTGATGGATGGCTGAGGAGACGTGTTTATTCTGCTCCGTAATATTGTCGGCTGAGCATTCAATTTGTTCGAGGGAAGCTTCAAGCTCAGAGATACGTGTCATTTCTTGTGTTACTTGCATAGCTGTATCTAACATGCCTTGACTAGCAGTTTCTATTAGTATTAAGGTCGCTGTTACGACTTCGGAAATTTCTTTAGCTGATTGGGATGAGCTCTCAGACAATTTCCTTACTGAACTAGCTACTACGGAGAATCCTTGGCCATGCACGCCGGCACGGGCAGCCTCGATCGCTGCATTTAAAGCTAGTAGGTTAGTTTCTGCTGCTATTCCTGTCATAACATCAAGCATATGTCTTATTTCCTGCGAATGATCCTTTAAGTTCTGAATCGTAGATGATAATTCCTGTATGCTTTGATTTATATTTGTCATTTGATCAACAGTTTCATGTATTGATAGCTTCCCCGCCCGGGCTTGATGTAAATTATCAGCAGCGGATACGAGCGCTTGTTCAGTGCTTAACGAGATATTTGAAATAAAGGTTGATATTTCTGCGATCTTCTCAGAGCTTACTTCTAAGTTCAGTAGCTGCTTCTCTGCGCCATCAGCCATTTCGCCAATGATCAAGACGGTTTGTCGTCCGGCTTCTTCCGTCTGCTTAGAGCTTGCAGATAATTGTTGGGAAGAGGCTGCAACTTGAATTGAAGTATCGTTGACCTCTTGAATGAGTTCTTGTAGATTGCGAGTCATCATATTGAAATCTGCGGAGAGCTGTCCGATTTCATCTGTGCTTTTAAACATCAATGGTTTCACAGTCAGATCACCTTTAGTAATTTGGTGCACATGCGCTGATAGAAGAGCTATTGGACGGATCATTCTCTGAATGATCAGATAAATAACTAGTGCAGCGGCAAGAAATAAAGAAGCACCTACAATGAAAGGATATAAGAGCGTGTTAATCGTGCGTTGTTGAATGAGCGAAGCGTCAACATTGATGGCGAGAAGAGCGATGATTTCTTGAGTAGAGTCATTGTCTTTATAAATGGGCCCGTATCCTGTCTTTAGGTGGATATCATCATATGTGTATACGCTGGAATAGCTGGAATGCTTCATATTAATAATCATTTCACGAGCATCTTGATCTAAGTAGAAGGAGTCGCCTGCTTGATATCCTCTGCTTTTCAGACTGGTATCAGCAGCTAGAATGGTGCCATCCAAAGATAGGACGAAAGCTTCTTTAAACAAGGGCTTCTTATGTATAATCCAATCAATGTTAGTCTCCACTGTGTGACGTGAAGTAGTATCTCCTTGAACGAGTGCTATAATATCTTGTGGATCAACTAACCCTGAAGTGATGTCTGCACATCCAACCGTTTCGATTCCGAGTGCTTCATCAATCTGGCGATAGGTTATATTATAAGCAAAGCTGCTGACCGATACACCTACTGCAAAGAGTAGGGCGATCAACATTAATGTGATCTTCGTAGCTAATCTCACGTTGTAGCCTCCAGTATCTAATGTGTATAAGTTGTTAGTATAAAATTGCAAATAAAATAAGATTAACAGATCAATTTTTAATATTGTGTGACAAACTTCACAATGTGGATAACTTTTTCCTTTAAGTGTGATAAATATCACATGCTCTTGGAGGAGGGTCTGACAAAATATAAAGATATAAAAAGGGAAGAGGGATAATAATTATGGATCCGGTCATGCTCGCACGCATCCAATTTGCGTCAACAACGCTGTTTCACTTTATTTTTGTACCATTGTCCATAGGATTGGCATTACTGATCGCCATTATGGAGACAATGTATGTTATCAAAGGAAAAGAAGAGTACAAAAAGATGGCCAAATTCTGGGGTCATTTGTTTCTTATAAACTTTGCTGTAGGTATCGTAACAGGAATACTACAAGAATTTCAGTTTGGGATGAATTGGTCGGATTATTCTAGATTTGTAGGAGATGTATTTGGAGCACCGCTAGCAATCGAAGCATTACTGGCTTTTTTCCTAGAGTCCACATTTCTTGGGATATGGATTTTTGGGTGGGACCGCTTGTCTAAGAAGCTTCACTTAGCGTGTATTTGGTTAGTATCTTTTGGTACTATGATGTCCGCTGTTTGGATTCTAATCGCGAATTCCTTTATGCAGAGACCTGTTGGATTTGAGATTAATAATGGTCGAGCCGAGATGAATGACTTCTTTGCTCTGATTACGAACGGACAGGCATTAGTGGAAATTCCACATACCATTCTAGCCGCATTCATGACAGGGGCCTTCTTCGTTACAGGTGTCAGCGCCTATAAAATGTTGAAACGTCAAGATTTTCAATTTTTCAAGAAGTCTTTCATTATTGCTATTATCGTAGGAATGGTCTCATCGATTGGTGTCGCGCTTGTAGGACATAGTCAAGCCCAATACCTAGTAGAGACGCAACCGATGAAGATGGCGGCTTCGGAAGGACTATGGGATACAAGTTCTGACCCGGCTCCTTGGACGGTCTTTGCGACAATAGATCCGGAGAAGAAAGAGAATGGTATGGTTATACAAATTCCATATTTACTAAGCTTCTTGTCTTATAGTAAGTTCTCTGGTGAAGTGGTTGGGATGAACCAGCTACAAGCAGAGTATGAAGAGAAATATGGTCCGGGGGACTATATTCCACCTGTACGCACGACGTTCTGGAGCTTCCGGATCATGGTAGCAAGTGGATCTGTACTCATACTTCTAAGTATGTATGGTGTCTATTTGGTAGCTCGTAAGAAGCTAGAACAGACTAACAAATGGTTTATGCGTATTATGATATGGTCGATTTCATTACCTTTTATCGCGAACTCAGCAGGTTGGATTATGACGGAGATGGGTCGCCAACCGTGGACTGTATTTGGATTATTCAAGACGGAAGATAGTATTTCTCCTAACGTATCGGCTGGGCAAATTCTATTCTCATTAATTACGTTCTCACTTGCTTATACTGTATTAGCTGTGATCTTAGTATATCTGTTCATTCGTGTGATTAAGAAGGGACCGAATGATTCGGGTACCCCTGAGGAAGAATCTCACGACCCATTTGATAAGGAGGTTAATCATGTCTCTTAATGAGTTGTGGTTCTTGTTGATTGCCGTATTATTCATTGGCTTTTTCTTCTTGGAAGGTTTCGACTTTGGTGTGGGCATGTCAACAGCGGTTCTAGCGAAGAATGATTCGGAGCGTCGTGTATTGATTAATTCAATTGGCCCTTTCTGGGATGCAAATGAAGTGTGGCTGATTACAGCGGGGGGAGCGATGTTCGCTGCCTTTCCACATTGGTATGCTACATTATTTAGTGGATTCTATACTGCGCTCGTATTTGTGTTATTAGCTTTGATTGGTCGTGGTGTAGCTTTCGAATTTAGAGGTAAGGTAGCTTCTGAAACGTGGAAAAAAACATGGGATGTCATTATTTTCTTCGGTAGCTTACTTCCACCGTTGTTGTTCGGAGTTGTATTCGCTTGTCTTATACAGGGCGTTCCTATCGGTGAAGATATGAATATGAATGCTGGATTCTTTGATATTGTGAATGGCTATACTTTACTTGGTGGGATCACGGTAGTTGTTCTTTGCCTAGTACATGGTCTCATGTTTACTACCTTAAGAGTGTTAGGTGATTTACAGGACCGAGCACGTGTGATGGCTAAGAAGTTACTGATTCCACTCGCAGTATTATTAGTCGGGTTTTCTGTGATGACATATTTTGTGACAGATATATTTGAAGTTCGTGGTGGTATTCTAAGCGTAACTGCGATTATTGGAGTAATCGCGTACTTCCTAGCCGGTTATTTCATGTCTCGTAAAAGGGATGGTTGGGCTTTTGGTATGACGGGCGCAGTAATCATCATATCATTCGCATCCATATTTATTGGGTTGTTCCCAAGAGTGATGGTCAGTTCGATTAGTGATGCCTTTAGTTTGACAATTACCAACGCTGCTTCAGGACAATATTCATTAAAGGTCATGTCCATCGTTGCGCTTACCTTGCTTCCGTTTGTACTCGGATATCAAGTGTGGAGTTACTATATTTTTAATAAACGAGTAAATGCGAAAGATCATATGGAATACTGATGGGTCGAAATTTATTAGCATTTAAAGGTATCAAACCCATTCTGGTAGCGGTGGCACTGCTGACCTTAGTGCAAAGCATGTCTATACTATGGATGGCAAGAGCGTTGTCGGAAGTCGTCTCTGCCTTATTTGCTGGGGATGCGCTACAAGATCAGACTAATGGAATAGCTATATTTCTAGTTTCATTTATGGCTCGACATGTCGTGAATTTCCTGCAACAAAAAATAACGTACCGATATGCCGAGCGTACTGGTACGTTATTGCGCAAACAATTAATGGACAAGCTATTTCAGCTTGGGCCGCGGTTTGCCAAGACGGAAGGAACAGGGAAGCTTGTAACGCTTGTATTGGACGGAACATCCAAATTCAGACTCTATTTGGAACTGATTATTCCGCGTACCGTCGCGACGGCGGTGATCCCAGCGGTAATCTTTGTTTATGTATTCACACAGGATATTCAGTCTGCGATTATACTCTTAGTTACGATGCCGATACTCATCGTGTTTATGATTCTTATCGGTCTTTCTTCACGTAAACAAGTGGATAATCAGATGGATTCCTACCGTAATTTAGCCAATCACTTCGTGGATTCATTGCGTGGATTGGAGACGCTGAAATACTTAGGGCGAAGTAAATCACATATCAGTACAATTGGCGCAGTCAGTGATAAGTACAGAAAAGCTACGATGCGAACTTTGCGAGTCGCCTTTCTATCTTCATTCGCTTTAGACTTCTTTACGATGTTATCCGTAGCATCCGTAGCCGTGGGTCTAGGTCTTCGTTTGATTAATGGAGATATGATGCTTGTAACAGCGTTGACGATCCTTATTCTAGCCCCAGAATACTTCCTGCCAGTCCGAATGGTAGGATCAGATTACCATGCAACCTTGAATGGGAAAGAGGCGGGAGAAGCGATCCAAGCTATAATCGATATGCCAATAGAAAAGCTAGATGTAACTTTACCCGTTGGATTCTCTTATGCTTGGAATGTTGACAGTCAATTGACGCTATCTCATGTTCAGGTGCAGCACGAAGCAGAGGGTCCTCATTCCTTGCACGATGTAACCCTGCATATTCAAGGAATGAAGAAGATAGGGATTATTGGTGAGAGTGGAGCTGGTAAATCAACGTTAATTGATGTTCTAAGTGGATTTCTACGACCGTCATCAGGCAACATCATGCTGAATGGGCAACAATTTCCTGCCCTAACAGATGTGGCGTGGCAGAATCAGATGACGTATATCCCTCAGAATCCATACTTGTTCAGCAGTAGTCTTGCAGATAATGTGAAATTCTACACGCCAGAGGCAAGTCAATCTCAAGTGGAGCAAGCGGTTATGAACGCAGGTCTATCTGATCTTGTGAATGATTTAAACGAGGGGTACGACGAGATTATTGGTGGTGGAGGTCGTGCTTTGAGTGGTGGTCAAGCACAACGAGTGGCGCTTGCGCGTGCATTTCTTAGCGATCGGCCAGTCATTCTACTAGACGAACCAACGGCACATTTAGATATCGAGACTGAATATGAGCTGAAGGAGACGATGCGTTCTCTTTTTGAAGGAAAGCTAGTGTTTCTAGCTACGCACCGTCTACACTGGATGCCGGATATGGATCAGATTATCGTTATGGATCAAGGTAAGGTAGCTGAGATCGGTACACATGAGGAGTTGCTAGCCTGTAAGGGTGTGTATTATGAATTAATTAGAACCCAGTTGGAGGGTGTACTATGAGACGCGAACAATGGCTGAGACCTTATATTACTTCTTACTTCTGGCGATTTATAATTATTGTAGCTTTGGGTGCCTTGACGGTATTCACAGCTAGTAGTTTGATGTTCTCATCAGGTTATCTCATCTCTAAGTCTGCATTACGCCCAGAGAATATTTTGATGGTGTATGTGCAGATCGTCATTGTGAGAACCTTTGGAACAAGTAGATCAGTCGTTCATTATGTAGAGCGACTCGTTGGGCATGATACGATTCTCAGAATTTTATCGAAAATGCGTGTACAGTTATATCGTATTCTAGAACCACAAGCGCTATTTATTTCATCACGCTTCCGAGCGGGGGATATTCTCGGTGTTCTTGCAGAGGATATTGAGAAGCTACAAGATGTGTACCTGCGTACTATTTTTCCAAGCGTAGTAGCTTTGGTCTTATATACGATATCGATTACGGCCTTAGGGCAATTTGATGTACAATTCGCACTGTTCATGGCACTGTATCTGCTCATTCTCATCCTCGTGCTACCTTGGATCTCCCTGTGGCTTACGAAGAAGAAGAACAAACAGTCGCAGCAGAAGCGTGGCCGGTTGTATCAGACGTTGACGGATGCTGTACTGGGTATGAGTGACTGGGTGATCAGTGGTAGACCGGCTCAATTCGTCAATCTGTATGAGAATGATGAATTAGAAGTAGCGAATATTGATCGTAAGTTAAGCACTTGGGCAAGATGGAGAAATTTGATCGGGCAAGCTACGGTGGGGATCGTTGTCGTAGGTGTATTGTACTGGGCAGGACAGCAATATGCAGATGGTATGATCGCTTCAACGATGATAGCTGCCTTTGTACTTGTAGTATTTCCGTTAATGGATGCATTTCTGCCGATCTCTGAAGCTGTCGAGAAAATCCCGCGTTATCAAGGTTCATTTGCCCGATTGGCCGAGATTACGGATGCGGGTGAAAAGGTTGAGGGAAGAGGCAAGCGGGACTCTGCTGGTGCTGGTAAGTCTAGTGAGTCTGGTGAGTCTGGGAAATCCGGTAAGTCCGGTGAGTCCGGTAACTCTGGTGAGTCTGGCGAGTTGGGGAAATCCGGAGAGACTGCTAAGTCCTCCCAGGTGGAAATGGTTAGTGAAGAGGTTGTGGATGAGGCAAAGAATGACGCGCATATTATGATTGATCATGCGTCCTATCGTTATGATGCAGAAGGCGCATGGTCTTTCCATGACATTACGCTAGATATTCCGCAAGGAAAGAAAGTAGCTATTATAGGACGGAGTGGCGCAGGGAAGTCAACCTTGTTGAAGCTGGTCCTCGGAGCTATCGTACCTGAACAGGGTACTGCAACAATCCATGGGACTGATGCTAGTCAATTTGGTGAACATATTCCTAGTCTTATCGCGGTATTGAACCAGAGCCCTCATCTATTCGATACTTCCGTGACGAATAATATTCGCTTAGGGAAATTGGATGCAACTGATGAGGAAATAAGTGAAGTGGCCAAGAAAGTCAGAATGGATCAACTCATTGAATCCCTTCCTAAGGGGTACAAGACGGCTATGCATGAGACAGGCCAACGATTCTCTGGTGGCGAACGGCAACGGATCGCGTTAGCTCGTGTTCTTCTACAAGATACGCCTGTTGTCATTCTAGATGAACCGACAGTGGGTCTTGATCCTCGAACAGAGAATGAACTGCTCTCTACGATTTTTGAGACGCTTGCAGGTAAATCGCTTATATGGGTAACTCATCATTTAGTAGGTGCTGAGCATATGGATGAGATCATCTTTATGGAACATGGGAAGATTGAAATGAGAGGTTCCCATGTTGAACTCATGGAGAAATATCCGCGGTATCGTAATCTGTATCATCTAGATCGTCCTGAGAGTTTTCTTGAAGCATTGTGATCGATTTAATGTTCATTCCACCTAATTCAATGAATTTTTCTATAAAATAACAAGAAGGACGCCGTAAGGCGTCCTTCTTGCATAGTAGTATAAGTTTGTGGGAGACCATTAGATGTACTCCACCTTTTCGTTAATCAACAGATGCAGAAGTACATCTAAATCCGACCAATTTCCTCTAACCCTAATTTTAGCTGCACAGAGTACATCTAGATTAATCAAATTCCCTCTTTTCATCGTTATCGCCACTTTTAACTGTAGGTTATGCATCTATTTCCCGCTATTTTAAGTGCAGTTTTTGCAGCTATTCCGCTGGGACTATTGGATTTCAACGTTTGTGGGAATTCATTCGGGGCGCAACTCAATATAATAATGCCCCGTCCATGTAGTTTTTCATAGGCTACGTGGACGGGGTACTGATGTTAAATCAATTAGTCTTCTTTCGGATGAATCATTTGCTCTGGTCTTACAACTTCGTCAAATTGTTCTTCTGTTAGCAGATTGCTACGCAAAGCAGCTTCTTTCAGTGTGAGACCCTCTTTATGCGCCAGCTTAGCTACAGCGGCTGCATTCTCATATCCGATATGTGGATTAAGAGCGGTAACGAGCATAAGGGATTGATTGAGATTACGCTCAATGATAGCAAGGTTCGGTTCAATTCCAACGGCACAATGATCGTTGAATGATCTAATGGCATCTGCTAACAGTCCTACGGATTGAAGAAAGTTATAGATGATAACAGGCTTGAACACATTCAGTTCGAAGTTACCTTGGCTTGCGGCGAATCCGATCGCTGCATCGTTACCCATGACTTGGCATACGACCATCGTTAATGCTTCACTTTGTGTTGGATTCACTTTACCTGGCATAATTGAGCTTCCGGGTTCATTTGCTGGAATAATCAATTCCCCGATTCCACACCGTGGCCCACTGGCTAACCATCTTACATCGTTAGCAATTTTCATAAGATCAGCGGCAAGCGCTTTCAGTGCGCCGTGAACATAGACGAGTTCATCATGGCTCGTAAGGGAATGAAATTTGTTACTTGCTGAAGTGAAGGTTTTACCTGTTATGCTACTGATCTCCTCAGCGACCATGTCACCAAATATAGGATGGGCATTAATTCCGGTTCCAACCGCTGTTCCACCAATGGCAAGTTCACGAACATACTCAACACTACTTTGAATCATTGTCTCCGTCTTCTCAAGCATACGATGCCAGCCGCTAACTTCTTGCCCTAAGGTAATGGGTGTAGCGTCTTGCAGATGGGTTCTTCCAATCTTGATGATATCTTGAAATTGTTCGGTTTTGAGACGTAACGTTTCTTTAAGTTGTGCTATAGAAGGCAATAATTGATCTTCTATTGCGACCAACGCAGCCATATGCATCGCGGTTGGGAATGTATCATTTGAACTTTGTGATTTGTTCACATCATCGTTAGGGTGAATGCGCACGGTACTATCTTTAAGAGCTAGAAGTTGGTTCGCACGGTTTGCAATGACCTCGTTGACATTCATATTGGACTGGGTACCGCTGCCTGTCTGCCAGACAACGAGCGGAAAGTGTTCATCGAGTTTACCTTCGATAATCTCGTTAGCGGCGGCAACGATTGCATCCACTTTGATTGAGTTCATTTTACCAAGCTTACCATTAGCTAATGCTGCACTTTTCTTTAGAATAGCAAATGCTCGGATAAGATCCATAGGCATTTTCTCTATACCAATTTGAAAGTTCTCGAAGCTTCGTTGGGTCTGTGCAGCCCATAACTTGTCCGTAGGTACCTTTATTTCCCCAATAGTATCCTTCTCGATTCTGTATTCCATCTGTACGTCATCCTCCTCTAACATAATCATTCCTACATAGGCAATATATCATAATTTGGGGGTGAAATGGAAAAGCCATTTCTTTGAGAATGGAGAAATGGCTGAATGGACAATATAATTAAGAAGACTAATACTTGAAATCGATCGGATTATGTATTAGAGTGGCGAAGTTACGTTCATGAAGAACACCTCTCTCCTAAGGGTGACAGATGAGAATAGCAGTTGCAGAAAGGGCCCTTATTTTGAATGAAAAGCAATAATGAGGGGAATAGTTGCACAAACGACACTTAAAACAGAGGAAATCGTGATAATGGGTGAGTTTGCAGTAATTAGATACCCTTTGTGCAATTAAACTTAGTGATAGGGGAATATGACCGGATTTAAGCGTACTTTAGGCACCTATTGGTGGGGACGGAAGGTGACTATATGTATACGAAGGCCGCCGCCGATCATTTTCTTAATCTATATTGCTATTGGGGTAGATAACGTAGTATTTTAGAAGTAAGCCATAATGGATGAGGAGAGGGAAGATATAAATGAAGACTGCAATGTTTGTGATGATGGCTGTCGTTATCGTACTGATGCTGGTTCTTTTAGCAGCAAGCCTTTACTTATATAAAATAAGCATTTATCGTAGCAAAAAGGACTTCCTAAATATAGACCCTAACTTGATTAAAACAACCCACCCTTGGGAAACGTCAACAGACTGGTTGCAAGAACAACCAATGGAGACGATTAGAATTCAATCAGATGATGGGTTGCAGCTGACGGGCTATTATGTTCCTGCGCAAACGGATAGCGATAAGGTTGTTATTCTGGCACACGGATATTCAGGGCAAGGTAGAGACATGTCGAACTTCGCGAAGATGTATCAGGAACTGGGATATCATGTGCTAATGCCAGACGATAGGGGGCATGGTCAGAGCGAGGGGAACTACATCGGGTTCGGATGGCATGATCGCAAGGATTACCTGAAATGGATTGATTATGTTATCAAAAGCGAGGGAGAAAATTCGCAAATTATTCTTCATGGGATCTCCATGGGCGGATCTACCGTGCTGATGGCCAGTGGGGAACTTTTGCCAGAACAGGTGAAATGTATCGTTTCTGACTGCGCCTATACTTCGGTGAAAGATATTCTAACGTATCAATTAAAAACAATGTATAAGCTACCTGCATTCCCTCTGATTCCGTTGACGAGTCTAGTATGTAGATTGAAGGCAGGGTATTTCTTCGGGGAGGCATCTGCCTTAGATCAAGTAAGTCGAACGAAACTTCCGATCCTCTTCATTCATGGTGACGAAGATAAATTCGTTCCCTATGACATGGTACACCGATTGTACGCGGCCGCAGGCAGTGAGAAGGAATTGCTATCGGTCCCTAATGCGCAGCACGGCAATGCCTATTTTGCAGACAAAGAAGGGTATGGTAACAAGTTAACGTCATTTGTGAGTCGGTATGTGTTCTGAACAAAAGAGTGTTCGTAATTCATGATGGATGTCATGAGATACGAACACTCTTTTATTACGTTTACTAATATGTGAGCATCAATATATGAAATTCAGGAATTGAGCAATGGGATGTGCATTAATATACGTAAAGGGAGGTGGTAACGAATGAACAATAAGAAGCTAATTGGAATAATAATGGGATTGGGTATTGCAGTTATTGGATATACATATGCAGATCGTACTATCGAGCAAGCTGAAAGTGTAATAGCTAATCATCAAATATTTTACAGTTATAATGAACTCGCTGAACAAGCCGACTTCATTGTAGAAATCACAGCATTAGATAAATCTTCAAATTTTTTAAAGGGTAATGCGGACTTGCAAATAGGTCATACGGTGTCTAAGGTTAAAGTGGAACAAGTTTTTGGTAATTCAAGTGATAAAGAAGTTGGAAGTATAATTGATGTCTTGGAGCCAACATATACTATAAATAACAAAGGGATTGTTCCCGGTGTTACTAGGTATAATTATGGTAAATATACTCCTATGAAAGCTGGATTAGATTATGTTTTGTTTCTAGCTTGGGATGATACTCAGAATGCTTATTGGATTATGTCTTTAGAACAAGGGAAGTTTAACATTGATAAAAAAGATACGAAGGAATTATTAGCAGCCGGTAGTATGTCACAATATGAAGCATTGAAAGAAGATGTGATGAACACACTATATGAGGGGAATAGGAAATAGCCCAGGCATTCTCTGCCGGGGCTTATTGTTGTTAACTTACGTTATGGTCTCGATCCTCTATTTCACACAACTCTCCGAAATTGACTACAATACAGCTCGAAATAGAACCCTTCCGCAGCGAGGAGTTGCTCATGGTTGCCGCGTTCAATAATTCGACCACCATTCATGACCAATATCTGATCGGCATCCTGAATCGTGCTTAGACGATGGGCAATCACGAAGCTAGTTCTGCCCTTCATCAAATTCTTCATGGCTTCTTGAATATGCATCTCTGTTCGGGTATCCACGCTACTCGTCGCTTCATCGAGAATGAGTACGGCTGGATTGGCTAGAATGGCTCTAGCAATCGTAAGGAGTTGCCGCTGTCCATGACTTAGATTACTTCCTTCGGCTTGTAAGATCATATCGTAACCTTGAGGAAGCCGTGATATAAAACCATCTGCGTTTGCCAGTTTAGCTGCTACTTGAATTTCTTCATCCGAAGCATCTAATCGCCCGAAGCGGATGTTATCACGAATGCTGCCAGAGAATACATACGCATCCTGCAGGACCATACCCAGATTCGTACGAAGATGGTTCTTGTCAATCCGGCGAATGTCGATCCCGTCAATGCTGATGCTACCTTCATCAATGTCATAGAACCGAGTTAACAAGTTGACGATGGTCGTTTTCCCCGCACCTGTGGGTCCGACGAGAGCAATCTTCTGACCAGGGTGAGCTACAAAAGATACCTGCTGTAGAATAGGTGAATCTTGTCTATAACTGAAAGATACGTTATCAAATGTTACTTCACCGTGCATATCATTGGAGACGATGATGCCTTCATCTTCTGTATACTCCGATTCTAATTCCAATATTTCGAATACACGCTCAGCCCCAGCTACAGCCGATTGAATCAGATTATATTGATTGGCAAGTTCCGTAATTGGGCGTCCGAACTGTTTGGAATAGTTGAGGAAACTGACGATCACGCCTACGGTTGTTAGATCTTTGAATACCATCCAACCACCAACAGCGGCGATAAGTGCGAAGTTAAGGTTGTTGACACCGTTCATGACTGGGCCGACAAGACCCGAGACGATCTGTGCTTTGGTACCCATCGTATTTAACTGCTGATTGATATCTTTGAATCGCTTGATCTCGGTAGCTTCGCGGCGATATAACTTCACTACCTTCTGTCCTTGGATAGTCTCTTCAATGAATCCATTCAGTTCTCCAAGATGCTTCTGCTGACCTTTAAAATACCTTCGTGTCAGGGTGGAGATCTTGCGGGTTGCGAATAGAACAAGCGGAATCGTGATTAAGCTAACTAAGGTTAATGAAAGATTCAGGCTTAACATAATGACGAGTGAACCCGAAAGGGTGATAATACTAGTCAGTAATTGGATGACGCTCTGATTAAGTGAATTAGAGACATTCTCGATATCATTCGTAGTTCGGCTCATCAGTTCCCCGGTATTATTGGTGTCGAAGAACTTTAGAGGTAACTGTTGGTATTTTTCAAAAATGTCATGTCTAAGCTCAAGCACAGTTCGTTGGGATACACCACTCATGACATAGGCCTGCACCCACGATATGATGCTTCCAAGGATATAGATCGCTACCATCATCATACATAGCCACAACAGACCGTTATGGTCTTTAGGTATGATGTATTCATCGATTGCTTTACCGATGAGGTAAGGACCGATAAGGGAGATGACTGCGCTTAAAAAGGTGGAAATATAGACGATGATAAGCCCTGTACGTTGGCGTTGTAAATAGGTCCATAGTTTCTTGATCGTGGCGCCTGTATTCTTGGGACGTACTTTAGGGATAGCTCCCAATCCACCAGGACCTCTTCCGGGCATCCCCATCATGCCGCCTCCCATTGGCTTAAAGGACGGATTAGAGTTTCCGTTAGTTGACTTAGACATGTACGTCATCCTCCTTCCATTGAGATCGATAAATATCCTGATAGATCGAGCTGTTCCGAAGAAGCTCATCATGGGTACCTTCAGCTGCAATTGTACCGTTATCATCAAGGATAAGAATGTGATCCGCATCGATGACGGAAGAGATCCGCTGAGCGATAATAATAGTAGTCGTATCTTTCATAAGCTCTCTGAGCGCTTGCTGTATTCGGGATTCGGTTCCTAAGTCTACGGCGCTGGTGCTGTCGTCCAGAATTAATATAGCGGGACGAACAAGTAATGCCCTCGCGATAGAGATACGTTGTTTCTGCCCGCCGGATAGATTGACTCCTTTTTGGCCGAGAACGGTATCGTATCCATCTGGCATTTGCTGAATGAAGCCATGTGCTTCAGCTGCTTGGGCTGCAAGCTCAATCTCTTCTTGACTCGCCTCAGCGTTACCGAAGCTAATGTTATCGCGGATCGTACCAGTGAACAGAATGGACTGCTGCAAAACCAGCCCAACCTGAACTCTCAGATGATCTAATGGGATATCTTTAACATCTGTACCGTCAATAAGCACACTTCCGCTAGTCGTATCGTATAAGCGGGGGATAAGACTGATCAATGATGACTTGCCCGAGCCAGTAGCACCAAGAATGGCTAGAGTCTGACCTGCTTCTGCTTGGAATGATATATTTTTAAGTATGAGCTCCTCCTGTGCCGTGTCATAGGCAAAGGATACATTCTTGAATTGAATATGTCCGGAGTGAATAATGGCTTGTTTCGTATGGTTGTGATCTGTAACCTCGCTAACAGTTTCAAGCACCTCATTAATGCGCTCAGAAGATACTTTCGCACGAGATACGAAGGGCAGTAGATTACTAATCATAAGCATAGAGAACAACAATTGGGTAACATAGTTGATAAAGGCGATTAAATCTCCTGTTGATAGAGAACCACCTCGGGTAAGTCCTCCGCCATACCACAATACCGCAACCACACTGGCATTTAGAATAAGCGTCATGATGGGCATGTTCAAAGCCATCAATCGTGCGGCTTTAATAGCGATATGAGTATAATCCTCATTAGCTTTACCGAAACGTTTACGTTCGTGGTTCGCTCTGACGAAAGCCTTCACAACCCGAATCCCTGATAAATTCTCCTGAAGGACGCTATTCACACCATCGAGTTTAGACTGGACTTTAGTAAACAAAGGAAAGGACTTCCGGATGAGAAAGACCAATAAAATGAACAATAGCGGCGTGACTACCGCTAGAATGAGTGTTAGTCTTGGACTGATGGATACCGCCATGATGAAGCTTCCAACAAACAGGAGCGGTGAACGGATGAAGCCACGCATAATCATTTGAACAAAAGTCTGCATCTGCATAACATCATTTGTTAAGCGGGTAATGAGTGAACCTGTTTTTATTTGATCAAGATTGCGGAAGGAGAAAGTTTGCACTTTCTCGAATAAGCTGTTCCGTAGATCTCTGCCGAAGTTTTGTGAAGCAATACTAGAGAAGACCGAGCAACCAGCCCCTGCAAGGATACCAATGAGTGCGATTCCAAGCATCATGAGTCCCGTCCGCTGGATATGAGCAAGGTCGCCTTTCATGATGCCATCATTGACTATGCTCGCCATCATCATAGGTTGTAATAGATCCATCCACACCTCAAGCACCATGCATAGAGGAGCCAATATACTGGATAACCAGTAAGGCTTTAAATAAGATATAAATTTCCGCATAGAGATCTACCTCACGATTTCGTAGAATCATCAGATTCAATTTCGCGAAGCTCAAATAAATGAGTGAACTGTTGAATCATTTCATCGACTGCTTTTAATTCTCCACTAATGACTTGCTCAATGGATTTGAATTCTGGCTGTTGAAGTTGATTCACCAAGGTGTCACGCTTTACTTGTAATTGTCTTAGAAAAATAATAATGCGACCTCGGCGAAAGGTCTTTGCACTTTGAATGTTCTTGTCATCTCGGTCTACAGGACGTGGAGCTAACCAATCTTCTGTATGCGCATGATGTGAACTCCGGTGATTTCGTTCGGAATGAACATTTTGATCTGCCTGTTGAACTCTTTGACCTCCACGATGATCACGATCACTCGGGCGACCAGGAGCTCGCCTGCGATCACTTGAACCTCGACCTCCGTGTACCTCTGCTCGATCCAGATTGTTGATTTCTCTTCGTTTACTATGGTGTGAAGGGGAATGTAGTCCACTATCTGAACTTATCCCTTGTAAGGTTGAACGACGTCGCATGCTAATCCATCCTTTCATTTTGCGTTAGTTGTATACGATCGTATACGAAATTGCTATGTATACAAATGTATATTTATAAATAAAAATTGTCAATACAATATGGGAAATGAATGCTACTATATGATCTACATTCTATATTTGTTATAATAAAATTAATAATTAACAATAACAAAAGTAGATGAGTGCCAGTAGTTATTGATTAGAGGTGGGATACAACGGTGGCTAAGAAAATAACAATGCAACAAATTGCCGACCATTTGGGTGTGTCTAAATTTGTTGTTTCTAAAGCGTTATCTGGTAAAAGTGGAGTCAATGAGGCGACGAAAGAGCGAGTTATTGAGGCGGCGTCCCAGTTAGGATATTTCTCTCAGAAGAATGCCTACGTGAAGAAGCCTGATCGAAAGTTAGCGTACTCTAATAGTAAACAATCGGTTATTGTGCTCATGCCCAATATTCGATCACAAACACGAGAGTCACTCTATTGGGGCAAGATTATGGAAGGAATCTCTTTGCGATTGGAAGAAGAAGGGCTTGGAATGGTCATCATTTCAGAGCAGAGCGTGGACAGTGTCCTTGATATATTGAATCCGAACGCCATATTAGGTTTGATCGGCGTGGGGCAGATCTCTACGCCCCTTTTGCTAGAGCTCCATCGAATTGGACTTCCTATTGTTCTAGTAGATCATGAAGATCCATTGATTCCTACGGACACTATATTTGTAAATAATGTTGATGCTATGACTCGGTTAACGAATCATTTAATGGGAACGGGTCATCAGCAGTTGCAGTTCATTGGTAATCTGCGCTTCTCGAGAAGCTTCAGGGACAGATTTATTGGTTTCCGCTCCGCGATGGAGGAGCAAGGGCTGAAACTGCAAGGTGGAGGTGAAGCAATGGAGAACCTAAAAGGACTTGAAGGTGGGGAAATTGCCGATGAAATACGATCTTGGTTGCTTAATCAGAAGAAGTCCGGAACGATGCCGTCGGTTCTAGTGTGCGCGAACGATTATATAGCCCAGACGACCATGAATACCTTGATCGAACTAGGGTTGAATGTTCCAGGAGATATATCTGTTACTGGATTTGATAATATTGAGATCGGTTACAGTGAACTTCCCGCTTTGACTACCGTCCATGTCCCGAAGGAGGCTATGGGTCGCCGTGCCGTAGAGAAGCTACTTGAACGATTAGTAAAACGAGACGAGCCTATGGAGAAGATTATGCTAGCTGGGGATGTAGTTTTTCGCGACTCGACCGCTGCAGTTAAAGTGAAATAGTTGCACAAAGGGCACTTATTTTAATGGGAAAGGCATGGGAGGGGGAAATAGTTGCACAAAGGACATCTAAAATGGGGATAACAGCGAAAATATGTGATTTTCTAGAATTTAGATGCACTTATGCAACTGAAATCGGTGTTAGCGAAATTCGGCCCAATTTAGATGTGTCTTGTACAACTGTTGGTGATTGGTGATGGTACTCTCCCTTCCAGTTTAATTTCCACCCGCCCATCGCAATAACTTAATCACCACGGACATGGTTAGGAGTTTGTCCTATCTTGTAAATCTAATGTTATGGTTATGCTAACACAGGTAACCATGCCTTTTTCAATTGTTGAATGCCCCGTTCCATATCCTTCAGATCAATCCCACCGAATCCCATATAGATCTTAGGCTGAGATTTGCTTGGAACAATCCCCACATGTTGAGAACCGTATACATGAACCCCTTTGGATAAGGCTAGTTCTATTAATTGGGTTGCACTGCAGTTGGTGTTCACAGTTACTTCAATGTGAAGTCCAGCGCTATCCCCGTTGATACGAATATGATCTGAGAAATATTGTTGGAGTAATTGCGTTAGTTTTTCATGCTTTCTACGATAAACATGACGAATTCGCCGAATATGACGGAACCAGTGACCACGCTCTATGAATAGACTCATGGCTAATTGGTCAATGCGTGATGGGCAAGAGAGAATATGTTCCATGGTCTGAAGTCTCTTCATCAGATGATGGGGGAGAACCATGTAGTTCATGCGTAACGCAGGTGTGAATGCTTTTGAGAATGTACCTATGTAGATGACGACACCCTCGTGATCAAGTCCTTGAAGTGAGGGAATGGTTTTACCGGTATAACGAAATTCTCCATCGTAATCGTCCTCAATAATATAAGTATGATGGTTGTTTGCCCATTGAAGCATTTGCTGTCTTATAGGATAGGACAAGGGATTACCTGTAGGACGATGCGAGGGCGTAACGTATATGGCATCGATATTCTGATCTTCTAATTCAGTTATCGAAAGTTGATGGTCATGAAGTGGGAAAGGAACGATGTGACAACCATGTTGTGAGAAAAGATCTCCGACCTGAGCAATTCCATCCTGTTCGAAAGCAACAGTAATGGGCTGTCCTAAGAGTCGAGTGAGGATATGGATACTATAGGAGATACTCGAACCTATCACAATTTGATTGGGTGAGCATGATACGCCACGTGAATTTTTCAAATACTGTGTGAGTTGTAATCGTAAAGCATATTCCCCCTGAAGGTCTCCATATTGATGAATGCTACCTCCGTTTAGGGAAAGAGACTCAGTCAAGACGGACCTCCAAGCTTGAAGTGGAAATGAATTGCCGTCCACAGCTAAGAGATTGAAGTCAATCACCCCGTCATTCTTGGAATGTGGTGCATCAAGGTTTCTATGTAAGCGATGATCTAGGTTGGTGTTCTCATTCTCGGTAACGTCGCGAATCGTCATGGGTTGGGTTGATTGAGGATTAACCACGTAGAGACCTGAACGAGGTTTACTAATGACATAGCCCTCTTCTAGCAACAGGTGATAGGCTGTTTCGATCGTTGTTTTGCTAAGAGAGGATTGCTGGCGAAGAGAACGGATAGAAGGCAACTTCGTACCATCTTTAATGTCATCATTTTGAATAAGTCTACGAATATGTCTATATAACTGCATATATAAAGGGCCTTGCTCATCTTTGGAAAGCATAATATCAAACATAGCAACCTCCATCTGACCCCTAATAATATTGCTTAACTGATTCTTTTTGAGAGGTCAAATTTATTATAGACTAGGCATTAGGAATATAACAACCGATCCGGAGAAAGAAGGAATCCTATGTCTAAGATCGTTCAGATCGTAATTGATCAGATGAATGCGCAGCTTGAAAGAATTGAAGACCATGTGAATCGTTTATCGGAAGAAGATGTGTGGTCGAGAATAGAGCCAGATATGAATAGTGTTGCTAATTTATGCATTCATTTAGCAGGAAGTGAGTATCAGCATTTTGTAAGTGGAATGGGAAATAAGCCTTTTATAAGAGAAAGGTCGCAGGAGTTTGATAGAATAGGCGGGTACTCTAAAAAGAAATTAATGGAACAACTTCACGCCGTTCGTAGGGAATCCATTCAGGTGTTGAATGGGCTGACAGATGAAGATTTACAAAGACAAGTAAAGATTTATTTCAATCCTGAAGATTGGAAACGAATGAAGGGGATAGATGCTGAATATTCGGAGCCGTGTGTCAGCAGATCCATTCAAAGCCATTTAGTGTACATAGCAGAACATGTTGGATATCATACAGGGCAGATCGTATTGATGACGAAGTTATTGTTGAAAGAATCCGTTGAGGCAAGGTTAGACGAGTTAGAGATTGTACTGCCAAGCGGAAGTGAGCCAGCAGCAAACTATATGAACTACAGCATCGTGAACGGCTTACTATTTGTGTCCGGGAAAGGGCCAGCTGGTCATCCTAAGGGGAAATTGGGGTGTGACTTTTCAACAGAAGAGGGATATCAGTTCGCCCGGCAGGCAGGAATAGAAGTGCTCGCAGTACTGAAACAGGCATTGGGTAGCTTAAATAAGGTGAAGCGGGTCATTAAAGTTCAAGGTTTTGTAAATGCCGGTTCACAATTTGACGAGCATCATGTCGTTCTGAATGGTTTCTCTGATCTGATGCAGGAAGTGTTTGGTGAGAAGGGGGTTCACGCTCGGTCAGTCATGGGTGCCAGTTCGCTAAGAGGCAATCTCCCCCTCGTGGTGGATTCTATCTTTGAGGTTGATTCTCCAGTGTTCCTATCGTCATCCACCCACTAGATCAAATACGGTCCCTTTCCCGTTCTTGAAAATAAGGATAGTCTCATACTCTTGCACACTATTCAGATTAAAAATGGTTAGATTCCCTAATCGCTTATCATTGTAATCATGTGTTCCTGACGTTCAAGCAGCTTAAGTGACCGAAGGGAACGGGGCGTTAGACTTAGCTGGTTGAGTGTATCGCATGAATCTACTGCTCAGAAAATCCCCTTGGCGATCAAGGGGCGAACGCCCCACGATTATAATGTTAATACTGCGCGAACTTCACCACACGCCAATTTTTCACCTGTTTCCATAAAACCAAGAGAGTCATAAATCCTCTTCGCAACCATATTCTCGGGTTTATATGTAAGTTCAATAACTTTAGCTTCCCCGCGTGGAAAAGTCCTCGCATATTCAATCGCTTTTACCACCATCTCTTTACCATACCCCTTACCCTGGTAATGCTTATCGATCATCATCTTAAATATGCCGTAACTACTGTAATCAAAGTTTCCATCCCCGTCATCATAGTACATTGAAATGAAGCCTACCATGCTATTTTCTTTATAGACTGCAAATGTAATAATTACCTGACCCTCATCGGAGGCAATATATGCTTCGGCAAGAGCATGTTGATTTGAGGAGATAAATCTTTGTTGTTCATTAGCCACACGTAGCTCAATGCATTCAATAAAATTATCCCAAGTTATTTTTCTGAATTCCATTAAGACGACCTCCTTTTGAATTTGTATATTTTCTTGCTATGGATGCCTATAACGTTCAGGTATTCACGAACTTGCGCAGCAAGTTGTCACTGAATCTACTACTTCTGCCAAAAGCATCAGGGTGACCAAGGCGGATCCGCTGCGTGAATACTGTGTTATCGGATGGCCCTGTCTTCTTCGATATCACTCACGAAATTCACTATGTAGTTTACCGCATCCTCGAAATCTCTCGCAATATAGTCCACTTCTGTATTTGACCATTTATGTCTATATTTATTTAGTGCTTCATTTCCTGCACCTGTTAATACTAAAACCTTCATACACCCAGCATTATATCCGGCCAAAATATCTGACCATCTATCTCCGATTACAATACATCTAGTTAAATCTAGTTTATTCTCTTCTGCTGCTTTGAATAGCATCCCTGGATTAGGTTTACGACAGTTACATCCTTCAGTATGTTGATGTGGGCAAATGTACACTGCATCAAAGCCAAAATCTATCATTTCGTTTCTAAAGGATTCCTCTGTAGCTTCGCCTCTTGAAATACCCGGTTGATTTGTAAATCCAAGTAGTTTTATCCCTTCTTTTTTTAGCCTATTTAAAGCTTCATGAGTATACTTAAACAATTCAAATGAACCCGGATAAAGTACTTCATCGGTTCCTCCAATTGTTCCATCCCGATCGATAAACACTGCTTGTATTTTATTCTCTTCCATCAATTTCCTCCTCTACTGTTTCTTTGATTGATTTTGTTATTCATATGATTCACAGGGCTTTCCGATAACGTTTGGCATTCCTGACGTTCAAGCAGCTTAAGTGACTGAAGGGAACGGGTCGTCAGACTTAGCTGGTTGAATGTGTCGCCTGAATTAACTCCTCCGAAATTCAACTTGGCGACCGAGGAGCAAAGGCGACGATGTAGGAATGCTGTGTTATCCGATGACCTCGACCTCTTCGAATCTTCCTTCAAAAATCTCATAGCCCTTTAACATCTGCCTATAAATCAATTGGATAATAATTTTAAAGCCAAATAATTAATAGTTTTCCCGGAGTTCTTCAGTTCTTAATAGGTTGATTATGGTTTTTATTAGGGTGAATCTTCTTTGATTATTAATCACCCCCAAATAATATTTCCAATAACTTCTCCTACTTTAACAGAAGAGTTAAATAGTAATAAAAGTAAAAGGGCAACAAAAGTTACCAGATAATAGATAACCAATTGTGGATGTCTCTTTTTCCAATCATGATACTTATTTATCCAAGTATTCATAATAATCAGCTCCTTATTTATCAATCTTTTTTGGTGCTACTTCAACTATTTTTTTGATTAAATCTATTCACATTCAGTATTTGTAATAATTTATTATTTGATTTTATGTGAAGAATTCATAAGTTGTTAAAAAAGCTAGTATTGTAATACCTCAGTTACATTACCAAACAAGATACCAAACAAGATAATTTTAATTTTCTTATAGATTTTAAATACCGAGGTTTTCGGATAACTCCTAATCCACGAACTCGCCTATCCCACTCATACAGCGGGATAGGCGAATTCGCTTTAATCCTCCTCCGTAAGGTGATAGACGAAGCTGATGTTCGTGTTCTAAGGCTGAAGTCGCTTGATCTAATAGACATTGGATCGATAGTGGCAGTAGATATTAAATAGCGTTTAGCATGAAATAGTGACATTCTGAGTATACATTCGCCTTGAGCAATTCAATATCCTCCAAAGTATAGGACATACACATAACGAATTAGGACAAGAAAAGGCCGATTGTTCATTGGAGGTATGCCTTCCGGTGCTCTGACAAGCCTATCGAATAATAAAGAGTCGACGTCTTCTCCGTTCGTACCGGGAAGCTGTCGACTCTTTTTCATCACTATATACTTAAGGTCTTATACTTTCAAATTACGATTCACCAATTCAATACGTTGCTGAACGCAAGCGTAAGAACGGTAAGGATCCTCGGGCGTGTTGATGACGTAGTCTAGCAATTGATCCACCGTCGTTGTAGCGACATGAAGTCTTGTATCGGAGGAAGCATAGTAGATGTACACTTCGCCATTATCCAGAGCGATAACGCCGTTGGAGAATACAACGTTGGATACGTCACCGACACGCTCCTCACCATCAGGGGCAATGAAATGGCCTCCTGGACGATGGGTAACCACTTGTGGCTTAGCTAGATCAGACAAGAAGACGTAGAGCACATAACGGAGGCCAGCCGCTGTATTCCTTACGCCATGAGCGATATGCAACCAGCCCTTGTCGGTCTTAATTGGAGCAGGGCCTTGACCATTCTTGACTTCCTTAATCGTATGATAGTATCTTTCGTCGATAATAATCTCTTCCTCAATGACAGCATTCTCGATGGAAGCTGACAATCCGAAGCCGATCCCGCCACCTGATCCAGTGTCAATAAAGCCATCTTGTGGGCGAGTATAGAAGGCATATTTACCTTCAACAAATTCAGGATGAACAACAACATTGCGCTGTTGAGCAGAAGGTGTCTTGAGATCGGCTAAACGTTCCCAGGTGATGAGATCCTTCGTACGTGCAATTCCACATTGAGCAGTTGCACTGGATAGGTCGCCTCTCGGTGCATCCGGATCTTTGCGTTCTGTGCAGAACAACCCGTAGATCCAACCGTCTTCGTGCTGTACAAGGCGCATGTCATAGACATTGATATCTGGAACCTCTGTCTCAGGCAGAACAACAGGGTGATCCCAGAAGCGGAAGCCATCAACTCCGTTATCACTCTCAGCTACAGCGAAGAACGACTTACGATCCACACCTTCAACACGTGCGACTAAATAGAACTTCCCATTGAGATGAATAGCACCTGAGTTGAACACACCATTAATACCGAGGCGTTCCATGAAATATGGATTGGTCTCAGGATTGAAATCATATTTCCATATTAACGGGGAATGATCTGCCGTCAGCACAGGGTGCTGATATCGATCATATATCCCATTCCCCAAGGGAACCTTCTCATTCTTGCGGTTGATTAATGCATCATAGCGCCCTGTAAGTTGTTGTTTGCGTGTATTAAATAACGAATCCATAGATTGTTAACCTCCTAAAAGTTTTCGAGCGATACTTCCTGATATACTTCGAGAAAGCTAGCATCGGAAGCATGTACTTAAGTTTTTGAGCATTACTATAATCAGTATTTGCTCGTAGTAAACAATGGATGTTGTTCGAAGTAGCGAAGGTGTCGGAATTGTCCTGAAGAAGCGTTAGCGCTCGCCTACAAGCTTTCCGCAGGAAAGCTACTTCGGAAGCATATGCTTTGCCCTCGGATTTCAACCGCTTTAGGTGGTATACAATCAAGAAATCTGAGGGCAACAGCGATCGTAAGGACAATCCGCCACCGTAGCGGTCATCCTACACCATTCTTTACGCGACTACTTCAATCGCTCTAACATCTCCATACAAGCTCTCCCATTATGATAAGGGCATTTCCAAGCGCTAACCTTGGATTGCTCTAGGTTGGGAACGCCTTCGCGATTGACACTCCAGAACCATTCACCATGCTCGTGGTCAACGATATATTCCTGAATGAAAGACCAAGAGTGGAGGGCGGCTTGCTCGAACTTCGTATCACCCGTCATTTGAAAAGCATTATAGAATCCGACCATTGCCTCTGCCTGTGGCCACCAATCTTTATTGGTGTCTATAAACTCTCCAGCAGAAGATTCATTCAGAATACCACCATCGGGATCTATACCTTCGGCATAGGTGACTTCGGCCATCGCAATGGCTACCTTCTTCGTGCGTTTCAGAAGAACGGCATCTCCTAGAACTTCGGCTGCTTCTAATAGCAACCAACTGCCTTCAATATCATGACCATACGAGATATGATCGGATTTCACATGCCATTCCTCATCGAAGAATAGATGGAAGTGATTCGTAGCGGGATTAACGATACGATCAAGTGTCACTTCAATTAATTCATGAAGCTGATCACGAAGAATGGGGGATGGCCATATGCGGAATAAATTGGTATAAGCCTCCATAACATGTAGATGGGTATTCATCGATTTTTTCTCGTTCAGATCTTTATCACTTAGACTTAAGTCATCGGTGACGGTCCAGTTGCGAGAAAGGGCTTCGAAGTAGCCTTGATGAATAGGGTCATAACTATGTTTCTCAACAATATGAAACAATTGAATGGCATTTGCCAAAGATTCCTGATGTCCAGTAGCTCGGTGATATTCGGCTAGGGCATAGATCGCAAAAGCCTGACCATAGACCTGCTTCTTGTCTTCTGAAGGGCTACCGTCGGCGTTAAGCATCCAGAACAGTCCGTCATATTCCTTATCTACGAAGTGGTCGCAAATATATTGATAAGCGCGCTCTGCCATACTCAAGTATTTGCTATTCTTAAAGATCCGATATGCAGCCGAGAAAGTCCAGAGAATCCGAGTGTTCAGAACGAGACTCTTCTCCGCTCCTACAATTACTTGTAGATCTGGTGTAATCTCACCGAGGAAGCCTCCGTGTTCTTCATCCAAGGAATACTTCATCCAGAATTCTAGGATGTTATCTTTCAATTCTCGCTCTATATCAGACTTCCATGTTGTAACTTGGTTATTAATATTCATCAGAGTCCCACCTACACATTATTTGAAATTTAAAATAGTAAGAGTTGCGCTTGATGCTCTAATCCTTATATCTATGTAGAGACGGCCGCTGCCCTTCAAAGGACAGCCAGACCGTTTCTTTCTAGTAGTTCGTTACTAATACGCTAGTTAGTGTTACTTTAGTCCGCCATATCTACCGCACTACGAATTTGAAGTGCGGATTGAAGCGACTCAAACGTAACAGAGGAAGACAATGTATCTTTACGTAGGATGACAGTCTTCACCTGATCAGGACATAAGTCGAAGTAATTATCGCTCCATTTGACATCCAAGTTCGCAAATTCTAGCTCCACGTATTTGGCAAGTTCCTGTGACGTTAATTTCAGTTCAAAGGTTTCCTCTTGTTCCGACCATTCGGCAGCTATCATAGTTGGATTCAATTGGAAATGCTTAGCGGCAGCGAATAGTAGAACGCCTTCACTTACCACATCTCCAGCCACATTTTCTAAACGATACTCTAAATAAGCAGAGCGCATCTCATCGTCGGTTAGCTGTGATGTGAAATCAAGTTCAACGACAGAGGTAGAGCTAAGTGAACTCGCTTCAACTGATTGTCGGCCTTGATGGTTAAGATGTGATGACGTGCTACGAAGTTTCCAAGATACGGTGCCATCGAAGGAGTTCATCGTTTCATTGGATACGTGTAAGGCTACGTTCTTACCTTCTTCGCAAGCAGAGAGAAGAATAGGTGAGTAGAATCGTTTAGCGAAATAATGAAGTGCCTTCCAGCGACCGTAGTAATCGATACTCGACCATGAGGCAACTGGCCAACAGTCATTCAGCTGCCAGTAAATCGCTCCCATACAGCGCCCTCGATTGCGTCTCCAATGCTCTACACCATATTTCATCGCTTCTGCCTGTAATATCTGGGAAGCGTAGACAAGGGAAGAGAAGTCCTTAGGATATTTGAAGTTCTGAGATAAGTAGTACATGATCTTTCCGTTCGCTCCATCATTTTTCTGATGACGTTCCATAACATAGGAGAAAATATTACGATCCTCTGGCTCAGTAAAGCTCTCAATCGTTTTCACACTTGGAAATGATTGGAATCCAAACTCAGAACAGAATCGAAAGTGGAAAGAGCGATATTCTGTAAAGGGTTTTAGACCATGCCATACTTCCCAGTAATGAGCATCACCGCGGTTCGGATCGCTTGGATGATCAAAGCTACCGCCGGATGATGGGGAAGAAGCCCAGTAGAATGTGTTGGGATCGTACTCTGCAGCCACATCTGCAAGGAGAACTTCGAATTGTTTAATATAATCTTCCTTCATCTTCTCCGTCTTAGGAAATCCCCAATCGACGATGGCAGATTCAATCTCGTTATTGCCACACCATATTCCTAGAGAAGCGTGGTGCCGTAAGCGCTGAATATTATCGATAGCTTCTTGTTTGATGTTGGCAGCGAATGCATCTGTCAGGTCGTATACAGCACAAGCGAACATGAAGTCCTGCCAAACGATGAGTCCATAACGGTCACACAGATCATAGAAACCCTGATCCGGATAAATACCGCCACCCCAGATGCGAATACAGTTAAAGTTCGCTTCGATACAGTCGCGAATTAGAATCTCCGTCTTAGCAGTAGAGGTTCTAGGTAATAGATTATCTTCAGGAATATAATTTGCACCCATTGCAAATATAGATATGCCGTTAATCTCGAATTCGAATGATTCACCCCAGGCATCTGGCTCTTGTCTGACGCGAATGGTCCGCAGACCGATGGTGTAATCTTGCTGATCGACTAGAAGGTCTCCGTCAAAAAGTCCAATGACTACCTTATAGAGAGGTTGTGCGCCATAGCCATTAGGCCACCATAGTTGTGGTTGATCAATCATCATCGTCAATGTTTGGATACCATTCTGAGCTTGATTCCGTGCTGTAATCGTTTCTCCATCAGGATTCGTTACACATATATCTAAATTTAAATGTTGCGTATTCCATGACTCTAACTTAAGACGTAGCTCAAGTTCGACTTGCTCCTTCGTATGGTGCTGGGTTATGTAGACATCCTGAATCCGAGCAGTATTATATGCCTTCAAATAAATATCACGCCAAATCCCGGCATCCGGCAATTGTGGTCCCCAATCCCATCCGTAGCTGGAATGTGCTTTACGAATATGGGGGAAGCCATCCATCGTTGTGTCTACGCCCCATAGATGAGATGCCTCTTGTTTCTCAGCGATATAATCTAACGTATTATGGAACAGAATAGAAATTTCATTTGTCCCGAGTTGGATGAAAGGCTTAATGTTGAGCACATAAGTACGGTGCATATTATCGGTATCGGCAATGAAATGCCCATTGATATGAATGGTAGCTAATGTGTCGAGCCCTTCACATACTAATTCTAAGCGATCACTTTGGAATAGATCATCTGATACGTCAAAGTTGCGAGAATATCGATACTCTCGGTTCATGATATCTTTAGCATTCTTTTCGTTGTCACGATAGTAAGGGTCTTCAATAATTTCTGCTTGAAGTAGATCATTATAAACGGACCCTGGGACTTGAACCTCCTGAGGGATAAGTTCATGATTATCTTGAAGTTGCCAAATTCCAGTTAACCTAAGAGTCTTCATCGTGTAATCTCCTTTTTAAGCTAACAAGAATCCGAATTTGTTAGTGTTGTGTTATATTTATTTGCTATCTTATTTATAATCCTATTTGTCCTAAATATCAAGACATAATCTTGAATAATGTAAATAAATTATATCCTTCAAGCTTATATCTATTGAAAATGGAAGCGTTTAGTTATTATTAAGTTATCATTTTGTTATAATAACAAGTTAAATGTTAATTGAGACGTATAACAAAAAGAGGATATCTTACAACCATATTCATAGCTGCAAGACATCCTCTGAAATTTGGTTTGTTTAACAAAAAAGGGTGAAAACAACCTCTCGTATCAACTCCTTAAATTCCCTTCGGTCAGACATTTACCGTTGACACTTCCCCTTATTTATCCCTCTGAACTTCGACAAAAAAAGAGTAGCCGCAGCCACTCTTAATTTTACTTATTAAACAATCGCGCCCGATTATGGCACAATAATTTCTATATCAAAACCATTCATTTAATTTTTTTCTCCACTTTTTTTCTGATTTAGCATTTAACTCTTTAATGTGTTCGTCATTTTTTACTAGCAGTTCATATCCAATTGCCAAAAGTAGTACACGAATTAAAATATAAGCACCAATGGCAATAAAAGTGATTAAAATTGGATAATAAGGTTCAAGTACACCTAAAGATATATGCTTCTTTTCCAAAAGAAAGGAAATTACAGCAACTATAATTAAGCTAATTCCAGTAACCGTTATAAAAGTGTACCTTTTTTGCATATTTTTATATCTTACTGTTAATTCCTTGAGATAGTTATGGTCCAAAATTAATGGTCGTTCCTCGAGAACACTATACCTATCATCTACTCTAGTTACTCCTCTTAAAATAGCGATAATCCCTAAAGTAGCAATGATAATGATAAGGAATGTATATATTTCTGGATTACCTTTAAAAACAAAATACGGAACGGTGGATAAAATCAACAAACTAACTCCAAAAGCAATAGGGTTAGCAACCTTAGGTATTTGGAGTAAAAATCCATCTCCCATTTCCTTACTAACATAATACTTTTCTTGATTATCATCATTTTGCTCAACAGTATCTTTAATCAAATAATCAATGGAAACCTCAAAGATATTTCCAATCATTAAAAGTTTTTCAGTTTCAGGAAACCCTTGATCATTTTCCCATTTGCTAATAGCCTGTCTTGAAGTGTTTAGTTTTTCTGCCAAGGCTTCTTGGGAGTATCCTTTCCCTTTTCTTAGTTTTAAAAGTTTCTCACCAAATGTCACGGTACAACCTCCTTTGCTCTAATAAATAAATTGTATTAAAACAAAGTACTAAGCTCTATCCTATATCGATTGCACTTTGTCAATTTATAGTTGCAATTGTGTTAAATGCAGAAGAACGCTATTGTTTCTTCCATAATCTGGCCCATTTGTTAACCAACAATTTTCAATGAATTATATGTATCCTACCATCTTCAAAAATTTCGACTGGCTGATAACTATTCATGAAATCAAGTGCATCAACCATAAACCCATCTTTCAACATTTGTTTCTGACCATTTTCAAAAACTTTTCTGTCCAATATCAAACTATAAAAATAAACCTTTTCGTCACCGATCATTTCAGAATTCATCATCACAAAATGATTACCATACCTATTTTTAAAATATTCACGGGCTAACTCATGGCTAGAAAATTCAGGGATTTCCGATTTACACCTTTATGATCTTGTGAACCATGTTCATGAAATCTTTTACAACCTGGACAATAATAAAATCTTTCACCTGGTTTAAGCATTGTCATTCCCCCTAGAAATCACATAATTATTTAAACCAACATGCCAGTAAGCCATCACATCAACAGCACCGTTCGCAACTTCATCTGAATCCTCATCGATGTGAATCAAATCGCCATCTTCGGCATCGCCCAAATTCAATTCTTTATGAATTTCTTTGAGCAAACCACCGTAGTTATTCCTGCTGTCGATCGGGTAGCTGGCTTACATAGCTATCTGATAGGTGTAGAAGCTTCAATGCTCGTTCGTATTCGGCTTCCGTTGCCCCCTTGGAGTTCCCGTTCTCTCCAACGAATGGATAGTGGGTTCCATCCTCATATCCGTTACCTGGCAGGAACAAGGCTTTGTCACTCATGAAAGAACCACTAGGGAGGTAGTATCTTTCAGGTAATAAATTATAATCGTGGTTCAATAAATCCTGTCCGAAGTGAATCTGATGGTCAAGTGGTGCCCCAACCAGATTGGCGATCGTAGGCAACACGTCTATTTGTCCACCCAATGGCGTTAGAACGGCAGGTGATACGATGTCATTACCGCTAATAATGAGTGGAATATTCATCATATCTGCATAACTATACTCGTGCTCATAGATTTCTTGCATTAGTTCTTTATCGCGGCGATCTAGGGAATACAAAGGTAGGCCCATATGGTCTCCGTAAGTCACGATTAAGCTGTTATCCCATACACCATTCTTCTTTAGATCCTCGATGAACAAGCCAAGTGCATAATCTGCGTAATTCTGTGAACGAATATAATCACCAACGAACGTACCCTCATAGCGTTCCGGTAATGTCATTTGGTACTTGTCTTCTGGGATCGTGAATGGATGATGTGCCGTCATTGAAATGATTTGAGCGTAGAAAGGATCTGGCGATTCATCCATTTCTTGAAGTTTTCCTGCCGTTTTGGTGTATAGAACTTCATCTGAAGATCCGAAGAAAATAACATCCTCATCCTCGAAGAAAGGTTGGGCATAATAATGATCGAACCCAAGTGCAGCATATAGTTCTTTACGATTCCAGAACTCTACATTATTCGTGTGGAATGTTGCGCTTTGGTATCCGAGCTCCTTCAAAAGCTTAGGAAGGCTCGGTAATGACTTGTTGGAATAGACCTGTGAGGCAGCCCCTTTTGGTGGAATATAGAAGGACGTATTCACAACAAACTCGGCATCAGAAGTATTGCCTTGCCCTACCTGTTGGTAAAAGTTAGGGAAGTAAAGGCTATCTTGGGCAAGTTTATTCATATTCGGTGTGATTTCCTGTCCATCAATGGTTAGGTTCATCAGGAAGGTCTGGAAAGACTCCATTTGAATAATAATGACATTCTTTCCTTGAGCCGTCTGCCAGTATGCAGGAGTTGCAGGTATACTAGTTCCTTTTAACTGATCAATGACCCCTTGGGAGATGTCGCTATTTGGAATCCATTCGGTATTATCTTTTGCAAGAATTGTATAGGCTTCATAACTAAGAATCCCCATCTCTTGAGCTTGGGTAATTTCATTCATACTCGCACGATTGGGGAGAACGTTGAACAGACATACTACTAACGATACAACAAATAGTATCGAGACAACTTTATTTCTCCGCTTGATTGAAATGTGCAACTTCCAGGATTTGAACTTCTTGTTGCGAAAAGATAATAGAAAAAAAAGAATAATATCAGTAAAGATAAACAAATAATAAGGCGCAAGCAGTGAGAAGACACTGTTACTTACTGCAGTGACTTGATTGACCTGTTCCAGCGCATGATAAGTCACAATGACACCATAATATTTATAATACATGATGACCGCAAAGTATATGGCAGTGACAACTAAATTGATAATCATATAATAGGTGAATTTACGTTTGCTAGCGAACCATTCGACCAGACTGAATAAGATCCAAATGAATGGGAGCTCGGTGAGAAGTAGCTTCCACGGAAGTGGATCGCTAAAGGTTACAGCCCATGTTAAATAACCTTTCAGCAATAAAATAATAGAGAATAGTACGAAAGGTTTCTTTAGAAGACCTTTGGATAATGCTGACCAAGACATATAAATAACTTCCTTCCAAAAAATAAATAACCAAATGTGGTATATAATTACAAATCACCTAATAAAGAAACTCTATATTATTATGCTCCCTGATAAGATAGATGTCAAAAATGCATCCCGTACACCAGCTACTCGCTGATGATGGGATGCATTATTTGAAAATGTAAGAAAGTATAAGTTGCACTCTATACATTTATTGTATCGGTCATTAAATGATGCCTTGATCCAACATAGCATCAGCGACTTTAGTGAATCCGGCAATATTCGCACCAACCACTAGGTTTCCGGGATATCCATTGGTATCAGCAGCTTCAGCGCATCTCTTATGAATATTAATCATAATTTCGTGAAGCTTCGCATCGACTTCTTCAAAGGTCCAAGCTAATCTCATACTGTTTTGGGACATTTCCAGTGAAGAGACGGCTACGCCACCAGCATTAGCTGCCTTTGCAGGACCGAAGAGAACACCATTCTCAAGGAATACATCGATAGCTGCCAATGTGGATGGCATGTTAGCACCTTCAGCAACGGCCTTGACGCCATTCTTCACAAGCAATCTAGCTGCATCCTCATCAATCTCATTCTGTGTAGCACAAGGGAGGGCAATATCACATGGAAGGGACCAAATACCTTCGCAACCGGGATGGTAAGTAGCATTAGGATGTTCCTTGACGTATTCACTGATACGTTTTCTTTCTACTTCCTTCAGTCTTTGAACGGTTTCGTATTGGATACCATCAGGGTCATAGACATATCCATTAGAATCACTACATGCAACAACCTTTGCTCCGAACTGAGTCGCTTTCTCAATCGCGTAGATCGCTACATTACCTGAACCAGATACGACAACCGTACTACCTTCTAGTGTTTGATCTTGGGCTTGCAGCATCTCATTTACGAAATACACAGTACCATAGCCAGTTGCTTCTGGGCGTGCTAAGCTACCACCGTAATGAATTCCTTTACCTGTAAGAACACCTGCTTGATTGCCACCGTGGATTCTCTTGTATTGCCCGAACATATAACCGATTTCTCTGGCTCCAACTCCGATATCCCCAGCAGGAACATCGGTATCTGGACCGATATATTTATAAAGTTCCGTCATGAAGCTTTGTGTAAATCTCATGATCTCGCCATCTGATTTCTCTTTAGGATTAAAATCTGATCCACCCTTACCCCCACCGATAGGTTGACCTGTAAGAGAGTTCTTGAATATTTGTTCAAATCCTAGAAATTTAATGATGCTGGAATTGACAGAAGGGTGAAAACGAAGTCCCCCTTTGTAAGGTCCAATGGCGCTATTAAACTGTACGCGATAACCACGGTTAACTCTAACCTTGCCTTGATCATCTACCCAAGGTACTCGGAACATGATGAGTCTTTCTGGCTCCACGAGTCTTTCTAAGATGCCAGTCTCCATATATTTTGGTTGTTTAGCTAATGCGGGAACTAAAGATTCCAATATTTCCTTAACCGCTTGATGGAATTCCAGTTCATTAGGATTGCGTTTTTGTACCGATTCAAAAATCTTGTTCACATATTGCTTTGCGACGGCCTCAGTTGGTTCGTTAACTCTTAAAAATGTCATAATATTAACCTCTTCTCTTATAGTTTATATTCTCTATTGGATAGTGAAATTATACACTTTTTAAGCGCCACTACAACACTTTTGAGCAATAAATACACATTTTAATTTTTTATTACCATATGCGGGTTTTGTTTATACGACCCTAAAAAGGATGTAACTGCACAACTATATTCATGGTATGATACAACAAAATATGAGAACGGGTGATCCTATTGTTGGAGCATAATGATGAACTCAGACAGGTGAAAATTTCCGTCCGACCTTTGGTGGAATATGTGTATAGCAGCGGAGACATTGAATCAGGATTCAGAGGTGTGGCTGCGCTCCATGAAGGAACTAGAATACATCAACAAATGCAGGGAATGTATGAAGAAGGTGATCTGAAAGAAGTAACTCTCAAGACAGAAATGTTATACGCGGATATTCTATACCTGATTGAAGGAAGGTGTGACGGTCTAATCCTCTTGGAGGATGGTTGGATGGTGGATGAGATCAAGTCGACCTCTTCGGACATAAATTTTATGGAAGAAGGCTATCCAGTTCACTGGGCTCAAGCGCAGATCTATGCTTATATGGTAGCGAAAGAACAGGGACTTAGTCAAATGAATATTCAATTAACATATATTCAAGTGGTTACGAGTGAGGTGAAACAGTTTAGGAAATCGCTTACTTTTATTGAGTTGGAGTCATTTGTATTGGATGTTTTGGCCAGTTATAACCCCTTTGCTTCTTTAAAGTTGGAACATATCCGTCGGAGGGATGATAGTATTCGTTCTATGCCGTTCCCCTTTGATTGTTACCGTGAAGGGCAACGGAAGTTAGCAGGTGCAGTGTACCAGACCGTCAAGGAGGGTCAGAAGCTCTTTGTGAAGGCGCCTACGGGTATCGGGAAGACGGTATCGACCTTGTTTCCATCGGTAAAGGCGATTGGAGAAGGGCTACTGCAACATATATTTTACTTAACGGCTAGAACGACGACCCGCACAGCCGCGGAACAGGCACTAAGCTTGATGCAGTCAAAGGGACTGAACTTACAAACGGTGACCTTGACGGCAAAGGATAAAATATGTTTCCAAGAAACGGTCTCTTGCAAGAAGGAAGACTGTCCATTTGCAGATGGCTATTACGATCGCATTAACGTAGGAATGATGGATATGCTGTCGAATGAGACCTTGATGGATAGGACCGTAATTGAGCATTATGCTCGCAAGCATCAACTATGTCCCTTTGAGTTCTCGCTGGATGCTGCTTATGTGGCAGATGCGGTCATATGTGATTACAATTATGTCTTCGATCCCCGTGTATCTCTGAAACGATTATTCGAAGAACGGAAGAAGAAGACTGTATTACTAGTGGATGAAGCTCATAATTTGGTTGATCGCGGGAGGGAAATGTTCTCTGCAACGCTAGGTAAGGCAGAATTTCTCGAGCTACAAAGAGGCTACAAAGGTAAGAACAATCGTATTCATGAGACGTCTCGTGCTGTCAATCAATATTTCATTGCTTTAAAAAAAGAGTGTGGCGAGATAAAGCGTAAATTGTGGAAAGAGCTTCCTGAGGACCTGATGAATAAGTTAGACCTCTTTGTTCAAGAGGCTGAGCAAGAACTTCAAGGGATCGGACATGGAGAGGATGAATCGCGTCAACTGTTGTTGAATACATATTTTGCTGCGCAACATATGATTCGGATTTCTAAACTATATGATGAACGCTACGTGACTTATGCAGAAGTGATCCGAAATGGGATGTCCATCAGAATGTTCTGTATGGATCCTTCATTCTTGCTAGCTCAAGCGGGAAAAGGTTTCCGCTCAACGATATTTTTCTCTGCCACGTTGTCTCCTCTGCATTATTACAGAGATATGATCGGGGCGGGAGAAGATGATTACAGTTTGAGCGTGGCATCGCCATTCCATCGGGAACAATTAGATGTTCGAATTGAGTCTCTCTCGACAAGATTTCGGGATCGCGAGAGCACCCAAGAGCCATTGGTAAGTTTATTAAGTCAGATGGTTCGGGAACGTCGAGGGAATTATCTGATCTTCTTGCCGTCTTATCAATATTTACAGGATGTATATGCTCAATTTCACTCTGAGAACTTGGATGTAGCTACGATTGTGCAAGGAACGGGGATGGCTGAAGAGGAAAGGGAGGCATTCTTAGCAAGCTTTCGATCTGATAATCCTGATACTCTCGTAGGATTTGCTGTGCTAGGAGGTATCTTCTCCGAAGGTATTGATCTACAAGGAGATCGATTGAATGGTGTTGCAGTTGTAGGTGTAGGTCTTCCTCAGATAGGGATGGAGCGGGATCTAATGAAAGACTACTTCAATCGTATTGGGAAGAATGGTTATGACTACGCTTATGTATATCCAGGTATGAACAAAGTACAGCAAGCTGGCGGAAGGCTCATTCGCTCTGAACAAGACACAGGCATTCTCATGCTGGTGGATGATCGGTTCTTGCAGCGCCAATATCAGGAGTTACTGCCTGAAGAATGGAGGGGATAGGTTTAGAACCGTTCTGGTAAACTTGAATTTAGAAGGAGGGATTGGCATACTACTAATATAATCTTGCACGCTATATGTTCGAGTTCAAAAAGTCGACTTTTTGAACAACCTCTATACATTAAATTACCTCGAAGGGAAGAGGAGTTATGCAACAATTACGGATAGGTATTATTGGAACGGGTTGGTTCTCCCAAGTTCATGCAGATAATCTAATCGCTATGGAAGGGATTAAGCTTCAGGCCGTGTGCGGTAGTAGCCTAGAGAAGGGAGAGCGAATGGCAATACACTATGGAGCAACGGGTTATGGGGATGTTACGGTTATGTTGGAAACGGAGCGGTTGGATGCTGTGTACATTTGTGTTCCTCCAATGGCACATGGGGAGATTGAAGAGAAGTTAATTGAACGGGGAGTACCCTTTTTGGTGGAGAAACCTATTGGGATTAATTCAGAATTACCCCGTCGTTTACTGAGACAGATTGAAGAGAAGTCGTTACTAACATCTGTCGGATATCAACACCGTTATAATGAAACCGTCGCTCAAATGAAACAATTACTTACTGAACAAAAAGTGGGTATGGCTTTGGGGCAATGGATGGGCGGCATGCCTGGCGTGGCGTGGTGGAGACAACAGGAAGGATCAGGTGGACAATTCATAGAGCAGACAACACATATTGTTGATATTCTGCGGTACTGTTTAGGAGAAGTTGAAGAAGTATATGCGATGTATGGCAACCGTGTGATGCACGAGCAACATGATAATGTAGGCGTTTCCGACGTTGGTACAGTAACGCTGAAGCTCGCTAATGGAGTGATTGCTAACGTATCTAATACTTGTATTCTACCAGGCAACGTAGGCTCATCGGGTATTACATTCTACACAGGTGAAGGTCTGCTAGACTGGAATCCTAGCCGGTTGAAGGTGGTGACACCGAATGTTACTACAGAATATAATAATCCCACGAATCCTTATGTGTTGGAGAGTGAGACGTTTATTAACGCACTACGCACAGGTGATTCCTCTCAGATCCGTTCTGATTATGCTGATGCATTCAAGACGCAATTGGTCGCCTATGCTGCATTAGAATCTGCCAATACAGGATTACCAATAAGGATACAATATTAGAACGTGAGCCACGTTATCAATGTAGTAATATGGTCATCATGTAGGGGGCCATTCCCAAGGTGAACAGGGCAGCGAGAATCATGGAGATACTAGAAATAGTACCACTGAGCGAGCTAAGCTCAAATGCTTTTGATGTACCCATTCCATGGGCACTGGTACCAAGCAGAATACCTCTTGCAACCTCATTGTCAAAGTGGAAAATTTTTAGAACAGAGGGTCCGATGATCGTTCCAAGAAGCCCTGTCATAATAACGAATACGGCAGTTATATTAGGGACACCACCGATGACTTCAGACACATTAATGGCAATGGGTGTCGTAATCGATCGCGGAATAAGACTTGTCACAAGTGAGCTGCTTAGATGCATCCATTTCGCAAGATAGACCGATGAGATCATAGCTACGATAGATCCGAAGAGTACGCTGGCGATAATTTCGATGGCGTGCTTTTTTAATACCTTAAAATGTTTATATAAAGGGACAGCAAATGCTACAGTTGCCGGTTGCAGTAAATCGCTGAGCCATTGACCACCCATATTATAGGATTCATAAGGGATCCTCGCAGATAGTAGGAAGACAACGAGAACCAAGGGTGTTATTAATAATGGCGATAAGTACACTTTAGACCACTTCTTATACATATATTTAGTCGTATAATAAACGCCGAGGGTTAGTATGAGATACAGCATTCCAATTATCATGATATACGTCGCTCCTTCCTATTAGATATCCTGCTTGCCATAAGGCCGGTGCTAACCATGACGATAAATGTACTAATGATGACAACAAGCAATATCTGAATGCCATTATTTTGCAGCATCGGAATGTATTTCATAACACCAACTGCGGCGGGGATGAAGAATAGTAGTAGCTCAGCAAGCAACCAAGTAGCGCCAATGTCGATCCATTCTAGGCGAATAATGTGCGTCTCCAACAGAATGAAGATCACTAAGATACCCAAGATGCTCCCAGGTACACTCCATTGAAGCCATTGTGTTAGTTGATTCATCAGTATGGAGAAGCCCATTAAAGCCCCGACTTGAATGATTCCCTTTAGCATATTTCTCATCATGTTCCGCTCCTTTCATTCGTTATGAAAATTTTACATCACATTCTTTCATAGGTAAAATGAATATAAGGAATGGATATCATTCCATTTAGCTATGGAAGATCATAAAGCTAAGTACCGCAAAGCTTCATAATTGATCAGATGATGGGGCATCAAATGCTCATACAATAGAGTGGAGAGGGAGGGCAACACAGCATGGATATACGACAATTGCAGTATTTTATGGCAGTAGCCCGTCATAAGAGTTTTACGAAAGCAGCAGAAGCACTTTACATAACTCAGCCAACGATCAGTAAGACGATTAAGAATATGGAAGAGGAGTTTCATATCGTATTATTTGATCGTGCAAGTAAAAAGATTGAACTAACGGATGCGGGAAAGATTATGTATGAACAAGGACGCCATATTGTGAAATCTTTTCAGAACCTTTCATCAGAGCTACAGGATCTACAAAATCTGAAGAAAGGTCATATTCGGATTGGCTTGCCACCGATGGTTGGTTCCAGTTTCTTTCCAGAGGTGATCGGTCAATTCCACGAACAATATCCCGATGTAACGATTCAAATCTTCGAGGACGGTGCCAAGAAAGTAGAACTCGACGTTGAGAGCGGACTACTAGATATCGGTGTGACCGTATTGCCAACGGATGACAAGTTATTTCATTCGTTTTCTTTTGTACAGGAGAAGTTAATGCTACTTGTTCACCCAACACATGCCCTAGCTGACAGGGAGAGTGTATCCTTATCCGCTCTTGAATCGGAGCCTTTCGTATTGTTCAGGGAAGACTTCGCGATGCATGATCGGATTATTACAGAATGTGTTCGATTGGGGTTCCAGCCACATGTTGTCTATGAAAGTTCGCAATGGGATTTAATTAGTGGAATGGTAGCTGCGAATCTAGGGATAGCCCTTCTGCCTGAGACGATATGTCGAGAAGTAGATCAATCTCGGATTCGTATTGTACCGCTTGTTAATCCGACCATTCCATGGCAGCTCGGGATGATCTGGCGTAAGGAACGTTATCAGTCTTTTGCTGCACAGGAATGGATCCATTTTACGCAGGATATTTTCAAGGAGAAGTCCTGATACTAAATAGAAATAAAGGATAGTGATCCAGTTCTTATCTGAGAACTCATGTCATGTTTGACATAGCACTTTAGATGGAATTATAATACATAGGTAGCCTAATTAATAGGTAACCTATGTATTATGACAACAAGGGGGAGTATGGCCTTTCATAATGGAAAATTTAATTGCACAAAAGTTATTCGAAGCGATGAAGAGGTTCAATAAGGCGCAGTTCAAACAACGTATGATTGATGGTGTCAGACGTAGCGAAATGATTCTGATGTTCTATGTCAAGAAGTCATCCAAGTCCAATGCAGAGGGTCTGAAGGTGTCTGAGATCAGTGAAATGATGGGAGTGACTTCTCCGACAATTACCCAATCATTGAACGCGTTGAAGGCCAAAGGATGGATAGAACGAACTGCTGATCAGAATGATCGCAGAGTTGTTCGGGTTAAGCTGAGTGTTGAAGGGGAATTAGTAATTCAGAAGGCGATGGAGGTAACAGAGGCTTCTTTTAATGAATTAATCAATCACTTAGGAGAAGAAGACAGCAACCAGCTGGCAGATCTTCTGATTAAGGCTTATCAGTTTTATGAACAGAAAGATACGAACTTGATTCAGAGTGGGGATGATAATATATGTTGAAATTATTTAAAGGTCTGAGCCCCTATCGGCTGCCTATCGCTCTAGTACTTATACTGATCTTTATTCAATCCCTATCTGATCTGTATTTACCTACCTTGATGGCAGATATCGTGGATAAGGGAATTATAAACGAAGATATCCCATACATTTGGAAAATCGGTGGTATCATGCTACTGATCACTGCGGTAGGAGCGATATGTTCCATTGTAGCAAGTTATTACTCCTCACGTGTAGCGGTGGGCTTCGGCCAACGACTACGTAATAAAGTATTCGGTCATGTACAGAACTTCTCTTTGCAGGAGTTCGATAAGATCGGAACCGCTTCGCTAATCACACGTACAACCAATGATATTAACCAAGTTCAGCAGGTCCTAATGATGTTACTGAGAATGATGGTTAGTGCACCACTGATGTGTATTGGTGGGATCATCATGGCAGTCAATCGAGATGCTAAGCTTTCTCTCGTTATTGTGGTTGTTATTCCTGTATTAATTGGTGCTATAGCGATTATAGCGTTGAAGGGACTCCCACTATTCAAAGTAATGCAGGTTAAATTAGATACGTTGAATCGCGTTTTACGCGAGAATCTCACAGGAATGCGAGTTATTCGTTCATTTAATCGTACGGATTATGAGACGAAGCGCTTCAACGATGCCAATGTAGATTTAACAGATACAGCTATTAAAGTGAATAAGATTATGGCGGCGATGATGCCGATTATGATGCTTGTTATGAACTTCGCAACGATTGCGATCGTGTGGTTCGGTGGAATTCGTATCAGCAATGGTGAAATGCAGGTGGGTTCCTTAATGGCGTTCATTCAATATGCGATGCAAATTATGTTCTCCCTTATTATGCTATCGGTCATCTTTGTTATCGTTCCACGGGCTTCTGCTTCCGCGATACGGATTAATGAGGTATTGGATATGGTTCCAGAAATCAATGATCCTGCACAGCCCAAGCAAGCGAATAGTCAACATGGCTTCCTTAGATTCGAGGATGTAAGTTTTAGTTATCCGGGTGCCGAACAGCCAGCGATTGCTAACATTACCTTTGAAGCTGGACCGGGTGAGACTACAGCGATCATTGGAGGAACTGGATCGGGCAAATCAACATTACTTAGTCTAATTCCGCGATTCTATGATGTGGGGAGTGGTAAAGTACTGATTGATGGTGTCGATGTTCGAGAACTTACCCAGGAACAATTACGAGAGAAGATTGGTTTCGTACCACAGAAGTCAGTTCTATTTACGGGGACCGTCGCCGATAATATTCGCTATGGTAAGGAAGATGCCACTGATGCGGAAATTCAATATGCGGCTGATATAGCTCAGGCGACAGAATTCATAGCAGAGATGAAAGACGGATTCCAATCGGAAATTGCCCAAGGGGGCAATAATGTCTCTGGAGGACAGAAGCAAAGACTATCCATTGCGCGTGCATTGGTGCGTAAGCCAGAGGTCTATGTATTTGATGACAGTTTCTCTGCCCTTGATTTCAAGACCGATTCCAAGCTTCGTGCATCACTCAAGGAGATTACAATGGATGCTACCGTATTATTGGTTGCACAGCGTGTGAGCACAGTGATGGATGCAGATCGTATTATCGTATTGGATGAAGGCTCTATCGTCGGAATAGGTACACATCGTGACTTGATGGATACTTGTGATGTCTACCGTGAGATTGTATCCTCACAGTTGTCAGAGGAGGAAAGCGCATGAGTGAGAATCAGAGAGAACATAAGCCTCCCCGTAGATCTGGAGGAGGACATCCTGGAGGACCGCCTGGAGTGGTCATCCCTGGTGAGAAGGCCAAAGACTTTAAGGGGTCTTTGAAGAGATTAATTCGTTATTTGGCTCCACGTAAAGTTATATTAATATTTATTCTTTTGATGGCTATTCTGAGTACATTATTTAGTATCGTTAGCCCGAAGATTCTGGGGAAAGCAACAACGAAACTATTTGAAGGTATTATGGGAATGATGAATGATGTTCCCGGAGCGGCCATTGATTTCGATTATATTACACAGATATTGCTCATATTGGCTGGATTCTATATCATTAGTGCGCTATTCAGCTATGCACAGCAGTATCTAATGGCTGGCGTGGCACAGAAGGTTGTACTTGATATGCGGACACAGATTAATAGTAAGCTGTCTCGCTTACCACTCAAGTATTTCGATTCTAAGACGCATGGTGAAATACTGAGCAGGGCTACGAATGATGTCGATAATATAAGTACGACGCTGCAACAGAGCTTAACGCAACTGATTACATCTGTCGTGACGATTATTGGGGTTGTTATCATGATGTTGACCATTAGTCCATGGCTAACGTTAATTACGATTATAACGTTACCGCTTAGCGTACTAGTCGTCAAAGGTGTGGCATCCAGATCACAGAAACACTTCATGGGCCAACAGAAGTCACTAGGTGATCTTAACGGACATGTGGAAGAAATGTACACGGGACATAAGATTGTCAAAGCTTTTGGGCGCGAAGAACAGTCGATGAAGGAATTCGATGACATTAACGAGAAATTATATCAGTCAGGTTGGAAGGCACAATTCCTATCTGGAATGATCATGCCGTTAATGAGCCTAGTGAGTAATCTGGGTTATGTGTTGGTATGTGTCGTTGGGGGAATATTCGTTACTAATAAGAGTATTACCATCGGGGATGTTCAAGCCTTCATTCAATACACAAGACAGTTCTCGATGCCGATTGCGCAAACAGCTAATATTGCTAATGTCATTCAATCTACGATAGCATCTGCTGAACGTGTATTCGAGTTATTGGATGAAGAAGAAGAAGTACCTGAGCTTCAGAATGCGAAGACGATTCAATATCCACAGGGTGCTGTTCAATTCAATCATGTGAAGTTTGGATACAAGGAAGATTCGATCTTGATTGAGGATATGAATATTGATGTCAGACCAGGCCAGACAATTGCTATTGTAGGTCCGACCGGAGCAGGGAAGACAACACTTATCAATCTTCTAATGCGCTTCTATGAGCTAAATGGCGGCGATATTAAGATCGATGGTGTGAATATTGCTGACATGAAACGCGGCGATCTGCGTAGTAAGTTCGGCATGGTGCTACAAGATACTTGGCTCTTTAATGGAACGATCAGGGAAAATATTGCTTATGGTCGTGAGAATGCGACAGCAGAAGATGTTATTCAAGCCTCGAAGGCAGCTCATGCGGATCATTTCATTCGCACCCTTCCAGATGGTTATGAGACGATTCTAAATGAAGAAGCTTCGAATATATCACAAGGGCAGAAGCAGCTTCTCACTATTGCCAGAGCCATTCTAGCCAATCCATCGATTCTTATACTGGATGAAGCGACGAGTAGCGTGGATACGCGTACCGAGATTTACATTCAGAAGGCGATGAATGAGATGATGAAGGGTAGAACGAGCTTCGTCATCGCGCACCGTTTATCTACGATAAAAGATGCCGATCTTATTCTAGTTATGAATCATGGTAGTGTCATTGAGAAGGGTAACCATGAAGAGTTACTGGAGCGGGATGGCTTCTATGCAGACCTGTATAACAGTCAATTTTCAAAAGGCATTCAACAAGACGTAGGGTAAACAATACCTGCTATTAATTGTTACACAACAAAGAAGAGTACGCACTGGAAGCAGTGAAGTACTCTTCTTAATTTATATATAAGAATTTATATGTTTTTGGGAGAACCGAAGGATTGCCCGCTTTTTAATGTTGTATAAATTTCTATGGAGGCACCGCTTGTAGTGGCATCATGGAGAGTAACCACGTATATTTTCTAACGGAAATAGCAGCCTCTATTTTGCCTAAATCGTCACTTTTGGAATTCTAACGGAAGTGAGCGACCTTATTTGGGCTTTTCCTTCGGATTTGAGCTGTTAATGTGCATATAGAGGCCTGTATTTCCGTTAAAATTTCATTGTGGTGTTTTTTCGTAGAATAAGGTCTGTGGCTTCCGTTAGAAATCTACCGTCGGCGAATATGAGTCTAAACAACACTAAAATTAGCAGAATGGGGGGGCGAGAAATAAGTGCTATAATTCAAAATGGAAGAACAGCGAAAAGGGAGAGTTTGTGAGTCATTAGCTGTACGTTCTGCAGGTGAACGGAGGGAATGGTGATAGTAAAGCCTAGAAAGTAGAACAAGAGAAGGGGATACAGCCCATAGTTCATTACTACTAATCCACCACATAAGCTTCTTGACCAAAGACGCCAAAAGGCATTTTTCTTGTGTAATGTTTATGACGTGGTGAAATTGATCAGGCTTGTTAGCATAGAAAAGACAAAAACCAGACAGCATGATTCTGTTCATCCGCAGCCGTACGTCTGAATAGTTCTTTCACGTACGGATCTCGTACTTGGTCAGATATCTTAAGGTAATAATCGACGGTGTTCTGTTCGTCCTTAAACGAAGCTTTCACACCTGCTCTAAATTCGGATGCACAAACTTCGGTTAACTCGGGTGCAGGTATACAACCCGTTAAGCATGTGTAAAGATGCGCAAATTGTTGAAAGTGTTTGATCTCATCTTGACGTATCTCCAGAATTCTCTTCCTAATTTCCTCGGTTGGTGAACATGCAGCTAACTTCTCGTAGCAGGTAATAGAACTATATTCTCCATTCAGTGACGTCAGGAGATCTCGAATCAGCTGTGCGTCTGCTGTTGCTCGAACTTGATCATGATATGATAACATCTACGCATTCTCTCCCTTCAGATTAGGCTTATATAACATATGCGCGCCTACTCTTAAGGTGCCTATTGAGTGAATATTCAAGGGGGAAATTACCAGTATAGGAAACGTGGATGAATGATTGTGTTATTTAGCTGCAACGCCATTCCAGAATAAATCAATAATTTCTTGGGCTAAATTAGCATAGGAATGGTTATAGTCTTCCGTTGCTTCACGATTTCCCAGCATCAGTAGTGAGGAGAAGGTATAGGCAAGAAATGGGGTATTGCCCGTGCGGATTTCTCCACGATCCATCGCTTGTTGGAAGCTGGAAATAAGTACGCCGTGAATAGCTTCCTCAGAGGACATTATTTCTTGAAGTTGTTCTGGTGATAGTGAAGACCGAGCTTCATGCATAATGGTTCCAAATTCTCCGTGAGGATTGGCTAATTTCGCTTCAGCTAAATGACGTAATCTGTCCATGAGTGGAGCATCCTGTTCCATAATGCGTTGCGTCTGAATCCTTGCTTGTATCATCATGGCGGCAACAGATGCCGTGAATAATTGGGCTTTATTCTCAAAGTAATAATAAATGGAAGCCTTCGTTACACCACATGCTTTGGAAATCTGCTGCAGGGAGACCGCCTCATAACCGTAATCCATGAATAGTCTGGAAGCGGTACGTAGAATCATCTGATCTATAGGTGAATCGTCTTCTTTAAGTTTTGGCCGACCTGGTGAGCGTTTGGTCTTTGGTGCATTCATCATGTATACGACACCCTCCACAAAATTAGATTGATAATTAACCAACCGGTATATATAATTATATCGATTATACAGGGAACCGTCATACATTACATACTTTTTAAAAAAAGGATTCAAGGAGGATCATACATGAAACAGCATTTAGGATACGGTAGATGGGTTACGGGCAAACGAAGTAAGTGGGTTACACTCTTGGTCTGGATTATGGTCGTAGGAGTACTAACCATTGCATGGCCTAGTGTCGGTAGTGAGGAGATTAACAACTCTCCTAATTTGAAGGAACATGTTGCCTCTGTTCAAGCAGAGGAAATAGCAAATCGGGAATTCCCAGGCGGATCTGGAATACCAGCTCTTCTCGTATGGCATCGTGAAGGAGGTATGACAGACGAGGATATCGTAAAGGTGCAACATCTATATGCATTATGGGGATCCACCCCATTGCCGTATCAAGATAGTGTTCCACCTTTTGATAAGATGCCACTGCCTGCATTGAAGACACTTCTTTCCGAAGATCAGAGCACCCTAGTTACACCGGTTTTGTTCAGTAAAGGGGTGGAAAGTGATCAATTAAAGGAAGGAGTGGAACAGATCAAGGCGCAGGCGACGGATGAAATGGGAAGTGATCCATTCGCTGTAAGTCAAGATGAAGGGAGTCAACTAAGGGCCCGGGTCACAGGTCCTGTCGGTATTTCAATTGATGCAGTAGGATTGTTCAAGAATGCTGACTTTAAGCTCATGTTGGGGACGGTCATTCTAGTGCTATTCTTCCTACTTCTTATATATCGTTCTCCTGTCCTTGCATTGATTCCATTGATTGCTGTTGGGTTTGCTTACGGTCTGACTAGTCCTATCCTTGGGTTCATGGCAAGTAAAGGCTGGATTGTTGTAGATTCACAAGCGATATCGATCATGACCGTACTGCTATTCGGTGCAGGAACGGATTATTGTCTATTCCTTATCTCGCGCTTCCGCCAAGTGCTAAAGCATGAAGAGAGCAAGGGGAAGGCATTGTTGAAGTCCATCACGGATGCCTCAGGAGCCATTGCTATGAGTGGGTTTACGGTCGTTCTTGCTTTGTTTGCTCTTCTTCTGGCTGAGTATGGCGCTTACCACCGCTTCGCTATACCATTCAGTGTCTCTATTCTAATTATGGGTGTAGCGAGTCTAACATTAGTACCTGCATTACTTGCTATCTTAGGACGCACCTCATTCTATCCATTCATTCCACGTACTTCAGAAATGGAGGTGGAACGTGCTCGCAAGAAAGGTCAACCAATACCTATCCGTAGGGCTGATCATGATAGCCGAATAGGTCGGCTGGTTGTCAGCAAGCCTTGGACGGTTGTAATCGTTACTGTTGTACTGCTCGGAGGATTGGCTACCTTTTCAACTCAAGTAAGAACGACGTATGATCTTATGTCTACTTTTCCGAAAGATATGGCTTCAAGAGAAGGCTTTGATTTAATAGGTGACAAGTTTACACCAGGTGAGCTAGCTCCAGTGAAAATCATGGTGGATACGGAGGGGAAGGAAGATAACCTAGGTGAAAAGTTAGTTGCACTTCCATACGTAGCTGTCGTGTCTGAATCAGCACGAGGAGCGCAGAATCCAAACATCGTTGGTTATGATATAGAGTTGAGTATGAACCCATACTCCTCAGAAGCTATGAATCACATTCCAGATTTACGTATAGTAGCAGAGCAAGCTCTGAAGGATTCAGGTATCGATGCTCCTGTAGATCAAGTGTGGATTAGTGGACAGACCGCTACACAGTACGATACTAAAGTAATGACTGACCGAGATACGCGAGTGGTTATACCTGTCGTGATTGGTCTAATTAGCTTATTACTATTGGTCTACTTGCGCTCTATTGTAGCAACCATCTATTTGGTGGGAACGGTCATTCTATCCTATTTCTCAGCGTTAGGCTTAGGTTGGATTATTATTCACTATGGTCTTGGCGCGGATGCCATACAAGGCGCAATCCCTCTTTACTCTTTTGTATTTCTGGTAGCTCTGGGTGAGGATTATAATATCTTTATGATTTCAAGCATCTGGAAGAAGAGCAGACATTTGCCTCTGAAGCAAGCGATTAAAGAAGGGGTAGGCGAGACCAGTTCTGTTATTACTTCTGCAGGTATCATTTTAGCGGGTACATTTGCAGTGTTAGCATCATTACCGATTCAAGCATTAGTACAGTTTGGAATCGTCACGGCTATAGGGGTACTTCTAGATACATTCATTGTGCGCCCATTCTTAGTTCCCGCGATCACTAAGCTGTGTGGACGCGTCGCTTTCTGGCCTGGGAAGTACACAGAGATTGAGCGTCAAGAGGAGCTTAGTCAATAGACGATAAGTTATTGAAACAGTAAAAGATCCCTATGCTATGGGTGACTTTCAAAGAAACGGCTGTGCATACTTTTTCTTAGGTATGCACAGCCGTTTCTCTTTGTAAATTTACATTTTAGTCCTTTTTTGATTCCGTTTCGCTATAGGCTACAGGTTTGGCGACCCAATCATCTGCTTGCGGTTCAATATCAACGCCATTCTCCATTTTCTTTCTTTCCGCAAGAGAATCTCCGTCTTTGTTTTCTTTATTTCGCACTTGATCTTCTGTTTGATGTTCCAATAGGATGCCCTCCTTTTCCAACCTTATTGTTGCTACGACATACTTAGAATAACCCGTTAGACAGGTTATCATACGGGAAATTGAGCGGGTTTGTCATTTATAAACTACATGGCATACCTTAAGCGAGTTGTGCAAATCTGAATAATATGTTCTAATCCAACTTCTTCAGTGCTTCTTGCGCTGGACCCTCTAATACATTTCCATCATAGCCGAATCTAGAACCGTGGCAAGGACAATCCCAGGTGCGTTCGCCTTCGTTCCATTCTACTTCGCAGCCCATATGTGTGCATGTGGTGTCTACGAGATGCAGTAGGCCTTCGGAGTCGCGGTAGGCGCCAGCTCTTTTTCCATCATGCGTAACGACAGAGCCAGTATCATTCTCGAGTTCATCTGCTTTAGTGAAGACAATACCTATCTTACCCGTTAGCATTTCTTTGGCCACATTGGCATTCTGAACGACGAGATTCTTAACACTAGGATTAGCGTTGAAGCGTGAAGGGGTGAAAAGATCAGAAAAGCGGTTATCCTTTCCTAGAATTTGATCAGTAATGATCCTAGCGGCTACGGCGCTGGTTGTCATTCCCCACTTAGCAAACCCAGTTGCTACATAAATACCCTCGTCTTTCGATGTGATCTGACCAATATAGGGTACTTTATCGAGTGTGACCAAGTCTTGCGTAGACCAACGGAAAGGGATTCCTTGATTCCCTAACAACTTTGCGCCGAACTCCTCTAAATTCTCATAATGGCGGTAGGTGCAAATCCCCTGTCCAGTCTTATGGCTTTCTCCGCCAACGAGAACGAGTTGTTCTCCATTCCATGAGGCGGATCTGAGAGAACGCGTTGGCTCATCGACGCTGATATACATCCCGCCTGCAAAAGGTGTCTGTGGTTTCATAGCAATCACATAAGATCGTTCCGCATGCAGACGTGAGAAGAAGAGTCCGCCCCCATCACTGAATGGAAAGTGGGAGGCTGAGACGATATGTTGACAAGTGACGTTGTGATCTCCGTGAAGGGTTGAGAGAGTGAAGGGACGTTCCCCTTCTAACCGTTTACTCACGGTTGTGTTCTCATAAATAACTCCACCTGCTTTGATAATAGCATCCACTAAAGCTTTTAAATAAGCTAAAGGATGGAACTGGGCTTGTCCGGGTAGTTGAATCGCTCCCTTTATATGAAGCGGGACAGGTACATTATCTTTCCACTGACCAGGGATACCTAGTTTCTCATATGCTTTAAACTCTTTCTTAAGCTTGGCAATCGCCTGACTACTTTCCGCATATAAATAGGCATCCTCCTGTTGCCATTCACAGTCTATATTAAGCTCCTTCACAGTCCGTGCAATCCATTCGAGGGCATCATGGTTAGCCTGATAGTATTTGGAGGCTTGAGCTTCTCCGAGATGTTGTATTAATTCGTCATAAATCAAGCCGTGCTGCGCAGTAACTTTAGCAGTCGTATGTCCAGTAGTACCTTGTAATATTTGGCCTGCATCCAATACAGCGACTTTGAATCCTTCTTTAGATAACAAATAGGCTGTAGTGATCCCTGCAATCCCAGCTCCTACAATCGCTACATCCACGGTGATATCTTCATTTAATCGGGGGAAACTGGGCACTTCTGTTGAGACTCTCCATAGAGACTCAGGATATTGAGGTAATTGTTGTGTAGATGGTGTTGGGTTATTCACATTAGGCCCCTCCAAATGATGTAGTGTTTGGGAATTAGTGTGCCTTAATATTGGTTAATTATTACTAGCTCTGAAAATATAAGAAAGGTTGAGTTTTATGGAGATAGTGTTTCTAGATTTGAATCACGTGTATCCAGCATCAGTGAAGGTGGAGCAATTGAGATTCGACTTATCTCTTTGATTTTGAATAAACCTTCCAAAGCACATGCGGAATGTTTACAATAAGGTTGTACCACAGAACGACTATAGCATATGTTTAGAGGAGGATAAGACGATCATGAAATACCGGAGACTTGGAGCAAGCGGATTGAAGGTCAGTGAGATCAGTCTGGGCAGTTGGTTAACTTACGGTGGATATGTGGAACAAGAGAATGCCGTTAAGGCGATTCAAGCAGCATATGATGCAGGGGTCAACTTCTTCGATACGGCTAATGTATATGAACGTGGAGCGGCGGAACAGTTACTAGGCCCAACGCTTAAGGCATATCCTCGAGAATCATATGTATTGGCTACGAAAGTATTTGGTACTATGGGAGATGGACCTAATGATTCAGGGTTATCCCGTAAACATATTATGGAGCAATGTCATGCGAGTCTGAAGCGTCTAGATACAGATTATATTGATATCTATTATTGTCACCGCTTTCATCCAGAGACTCCAATAGAAGAAACATTACGTGCACTAGATGACTTAGTGCGTCAAGGTAAAGTGCTTTATGTTGGTGTGAGTCAATGGACGGCGGCGCAGATGGAAGCAGCACTTGCTGTAGCTGACCGTTATTTGCTAGACCGTATCGTTGTGAATCAACCCCTTTACAATATGTTCGAGCGCGAGATCGAGAAGGAGATTATTCCACTCGGTGAGAAGAAGGGTATCGGACAAGTCGTATACTCACCATTAGCACAAGGCTTATTGACGGGAAAATATAGTTCTGCAGGTAACATTCCAGAGAATAGTCGTGCTGCTAAGCTTGGATGGAATGAGGATAAGATCAGTGATGTACGGATTGCCAAAGTTCAACAACTTGAGATCATAGCGAAGGAACTAGGTATACAAGTCGGCCAGTTAGCGCTCGCTTGGATACTTCGTCAGGATAACGTATCTAGCGCCTTGGTTGGGGCAAGTCGCCCCGAGCAAGTAGTGCAGAATGTGAAAGCTTCGGGTATTACATTATCGGAAGATGTGCTTACGCGAGTTGAGCAAATACTAGCGTAAAGTGCGAGTCCAAATATAATATATCAATTTAAAGACCCTTGTAATGATACATGAAAGCGTATCGTTACAAGGGCTTTCTGTATTGTCCTGAGACTAAAGTCCAGTATCGAGCTAGACCTCGGACAGTTATATCTAAGATATCCTTTTGATACACTGGATAAATGAAGAATGACTACGATGAGGTGGACAGAATAATCAGAAATATAGAGGATAAACATGCGGAGAGTAGCGTATATGTATTGTTGACCGATACCGGTACCATGTTCACAACGTTGATTAAGAAATTTACAGCAGCTCCTTATAATCATGCATCTTTCGCACTGGACTTAGAACTGAAAGAGTTGTTCAGCTTCGGACGCAAGCGTCCAAACAATCCTTGGGCTGGAGGCTTTGTCGAAGAGGATGTCTATGAGGGAACCTTCCGTCACTTTCCTAGTACTCGCTGTGCACTGCTCCGATTACAGGTGTCGAAGGAGCAATATATTGATGCGATTCGAATTGTTCGGGCCTTTCAGAAGGAGAAGCAAGCATATCGATATAATCTCATTGGATTAATAGGTGTACTGATGAATCGTAACTTAGAGGCGAAGAATGCCTATTTCTGCTCACAATTCGTGGCCGAAATACTTAGAAATATAGGGCTTCATCTATGGGAGCGACCGTCAACACTAGTAACGCCTAACGACTTTCTATGTCATCCAGCTTTTGAAATAATGTACGAAGGCCCCCTTTATGATTATTCGCTACTCGATAGAGAGAGGTTAGGGTACAAGCAAGTTGTGATGGCATAGAAAGTCCCCCTTTTCATAGGTCTTAAGGAGGAAATATTTCAAATCTATTCAATATTAGGTTATTCTCACCGATATTTAGTTACTGTTGGTAAATAATAACTAGGGGAGATTATTGGTGAGAAATCGTAGAGATGGAAGATTTAGAACGGCAGTTCGAACAGGCTTTAACATGGCATTGGCTTTCATGATGGTATTAAGCGTCATGATGAGTGTTACAAGTGTAGTTCATGCGGAAAGTACAGAAATTAATTGGGTAGAGGGCACAGGGCAAGAAGTAGAACTTGGCACGATAGCAACACTTACATTACAGCCGGGTCTGATATTTCTAGACAAAGATGATACGGTGGCCAATGAGCTATCCTACGGTGGAGTCCCAAGTTACAAGGAGATTGGATCTGTCTTTCCATTGGATGAGAATGAAACATGGGCCGTGTTCTTTGATTATGATGATGTTGGCCATATTGCTGATGACGAGAAGAACGATATCGACGCGGATGCATTGCTCCAAAGTTATAAGGACGGAACGAAAGAAGCCAATAAGGAAAAAGAAGAAGCAAACCACTTATTCGTAGATCGTTGGGACGTTCCACCGACCTATGATGACAATCTACATAGTTTGAAATGGTCACTTCTTGCTCATGATAATAATAATGAGACAATTATCAATTACAATGTTCGTATATTGACGAGAGAAGGCTATATCTCTGCTGTCCTCGTATCGGATCCTGAACACTTGGCTGAGGATCGTAAGTCATTTGAGAATATCGTATTATCCAACTTTTCAGTGAATTCAGGTCAGGGTTACGCAGACTATGATAAGTCGACTGATAAATTGGCTGAAATGGGACTCAGCGGACTCATTGTGGGTGGAGCTGGATTAGTCGTGGCGAAGAAGGCAGGATTAATTGCTATGCTTGTCGTATTTCTCAAGAAGTTTGGGATTATAGTAGTAGTTGCTATCGGTGGATTATTTAAATTTCTGCGTGGAAAAGGTAAGAAGAAAGATACGGACATGACCCCGAATCATGATGGGGATGTTCCAGTGGATTCTGATCATAGATCCTAAATAAACGATAGAATAAATATGACGGGTCACCCGTCAAGTAAATAGATTGAATGAAAGTTTATATAGAACAACTCAAGAGCGCCCCCGATTAATTATCGGAGTGCGCTCTTAAGTTGTTGATTGAAAACAACATGAAAAAACGTTTTCTTTGGTAAATGGAAGCATTCGCAACCAATTCAAAAGGAGCGCTTTTTTCTTTTTGGTGTATTAACTCAATTAGAAATTTGTCATAATTTATCCTAGAGTGTCTTTCTATGAAATAATAAACACGCGAGGATAAAGATGGTATAATTAAACACATAATGGTGTATCGGTAATCATGTAGCGACGTATAGAACAATGTAACTTTCACTAGAGATGATAAGGAGAGAATATAAATGGCTCAGAATATGCAGGGCAAAGTTATTGCCATAGCTGCTTCTCGTAAAGTTTCTGAAATGGCGAAATTAGTGGAGAACATGGGAGGATCATCGCTTCTTCGTCCTGCGCAAGGAACGGTATATCTGGATGATGAGAAGCTTCGCGAGGGAATCACTTCATGGATAGAGCATCCACCGCAGTGGGTTATCTTCACGACGGGGACAGGTCTCGAAGCACTATTTAATATGGCAGAGAATATGGGAGTAGCAGACGAGTTTCTTGAAATACTATCGAAATCATCCATAGCTGCTCGTGGTTACAAGACGGCGAATGCTTTGAAAAAACGCGATCTAATGATTACGGTTAGAGATGATGATGGAAGTAGTGCAGGCCTGATTCGTTCATTTAAACCGCATCATCTTGAAGGGGCTAGTGTCATTCTACAGCTACACGGTGAATCCGCACCAAAGCTTACGAAGTGGCTAGAAGAGCAGGGAGTAACAACGACATCATTATTACCATATCGTCATGTGCCACCAGAAGAACGTCAATTAGAGCAACTCTTTGAAGATATTGTGCAGGCCAATGTGGATGCTGTGACCTTCACTAGTGCACCACAGTTTCATTTCTTAATGGCGTATGCTCGTGAACATGATGGAATGACCGCAATGCGGAAGGCGTTCGAAGGACCTGTTGTGGCCGTGGCCGTAGGTAAGGTTACAGCTCAAGCGCTACTGGACGAAGGAATTGAACGTGTTGTCATTCCGGAAGAAGAGCGTATGGGTAGTATGATGGTAGCACTGGGACGTTACTTCGCTGCACAGCCGCTTAGTCATCTTAATTTAGATTAAAGTAGGGTAACGAGAATGGTAACAACGGCGTGTGTAACTGGAGCAGACAGAGGTGTAGGTCTAAGTCTGGTTAGGGAATTGTTGGAGCGTGGGATGCACGTATTTGCAGGTAAATATCTCGGAGAAATGAAATGCCTAGATAAACTGAAGGAGCAATATCCAGATACGCTTCAGTTGGTTATGTTAAACGGAATAGCTGGTTTGCCTATTGCATGTCCAAGTCGGCATTGAATATGCAATCTCAATTGATCCATAATGGAATCAGGGATGTAGGTGGGCAGGTGCATGTCATTCATCTGGGCTGGGTGCAGACGTATATGAACGGGAAGCTCGATCAACAAGGCGAATTAACACCAGTTCAGTCTGCATCGCATATTATGGAGCTTCTATTAAGAAATGATGAATTTAAAGGAGAGCGTGCTGTTTTTGTGGACTATAAGGGACAATCACTTTCCTGGTAATAATTAAGGAGGAATAAATGAATATGAATACAACGAAAAAATGTTTATTGCTTGGGGATTATACACATCCTAAGTTTCATCCGCTACAAGGGGTGGATGCGCAGATTAGCCATATATTAAACGATGTGATGACGGTTCAATGCAGTGAGAATAAGAATATGTTATTGGACAGCAATATTAAGCAATTCGATCTTTGCATTTCCTATATTGATCTATGGGATGAGAAAGTCTCTCCTAAGCAAACAGCTGGGTTACTGTCTTATGTTAGTCAAGGTGGGGGTCTATTCGTTATCCATAATGGCATATCTATTGATGGGCGTTTCGAATTAGCTCAATTAATAGGTGGGAAGTTCACCGGACACCCGCCATATCAATCTCTTACTTTCCGCACAAGTGGAAATGACCATACAATTATAGAAGGAATAGAACCTTTTACAATAGAAGAAGAACCTCATCAATTTGAATTCAATCCATTTACGGAGAAGCAGATTCTATTAGAGTATCAGATGGATGACCAATGGTACCCAGCTGCATGGAGCCTTACTTACGGGCTAGGACGTGTAACATTCTTGATGCCTGGACACCATGAACCTACATTTAAACAACCTGAATTACGGAAGTTTATTCTTCAAGCAGCCGAGTGGACTTCTCGTTAAGGCCGAGTACACTTCTTGGTAATATTCGATGTCGAATACGCTTCTTGTTATACAACGTGATCACAATCTGACTTTTTGAACATCCTTATTTTTAGTGAGAGTTCAAAAAGTTAGATTTTCAGCACCGAGAAGATTGAATGAAGATAGGGAGTGAGGAGCGGAGCGTAGCGTAGGCAGTACCTACGTGAGCACCGGAAGGACCGGCTGAATTCAATCTTCGATGTCGAGTACACTTCTTGGTATACGTCGTGATCAAAATCTGATTTTTTGAACATCCTTTATAGTAGGAAGTCTTTTCAGAGTATAATAAGGCTGTTAGTAGCCATCGGGAGGTAATAAGTTATGAGTGATCTATTTAAGAAAGCTATATCTTTAGGTTTGGGTCTAACTGTGGTGAGCAAGGAGAAGGTTGAGAAGATCGTAGAAGAACTTGTAACCCGTGGTGAACTTGCACCCGATGAGTCGAAGGCGTTGGTGAACCGACTTATTGAACGGGGAGAGGAAGAACAAGGTCAGATCAAAAACGTCATACATGAGCAGGTAGACCGTATTCTGAAAGAACTTCATGTACCTACAGAGAGTGATGTGGCTGGTTTAGAGCAACGGATTGCTGCCTTGGAGAACCGAATTGCGGAGCTGGAATCACCGAAGGCTGAATAATGGCTATACGTATTAGACATACCGGACGTTATCGAGAAATTGCCATGGCGTTGATACGCCATGGTTTTGGTTATATGGTGGAGGAAATTGAACTATTCCAATTCCTTACGCTCCCACGGCGCTGGATTACACATGAATCGTTGGAGACTAAGACGCTAGGAGAGAGGATTCGGCATGTTTTAGAGGATTTGGGGCCGACCTTTATTAAGTTGGGTCAATTGGCAAGTACACGAGCTGACCTACTTCCAGATCCGATCATTCAGGAGCTGGTGAAGCTGCAAGCTCAGGTCCCTTCTTTTTCATCAGAAACGGCCAAGGGAATACTTAGTCAAGAATTAGATACAACGATTGATGAGGCCTTCTCTTGGTTCGAGGATACAGCGATTGCAGCTGCTTCCATTGGACAAGTTCATTTGGGCAAGCTTAGAAGTGGAGAAGCCGTAGCTATTAAAATACAGCGCCCAGGCGTTGTGAAAATGGTCAGCCGGGATCTTGATATTATTAGTGATCTAGCTATCGTAATTGAGAAGCGCTGGGAATGGGCGAAGCAATATCAATTGACCCGCATTGTACAGGAATTATCTAAGTCTATGATAGCTGAGCTGGATTACAGTCAAGAAGCACGAAATACGGAGAAAATAGCACTACAATTCCAGAATAATCGCCATATCTACATTCCTCAAATCTATTGGGAGCTTACATCTTCGCGGGTACTTACGATGGAATATATAGATGGTATTATGGTAAGGAATAAGGATGAACTTCTAGACAAAGGCTATGTTCTGAAGGAGATCGCTGAACGTATTACCAATGGAATGCTCCATCAGATTTTTATAGAGGGTTTCTTTCATGGTGATCCTCATCCAGGTAACATTTTAGTTAGGAAGAATGGGAGTATTGCCTTCATTGATTTCGGAATGGTTGGTCGGATAAGTACAGAGATGAAGGAGCATCTATCTGCTCTAATTATTGCATTGATGCGTAAAAATAGTGAGGGTATGGTTCGTGCTATTCTCAAACTGGGCTTATTTCCAGATGAGGGAGAGATAGCAGCTTTACGAGCGGACCTGGATCGATTGCAAGAAACATATTATGATATCCCTTTTGCGGAGATTAGTATGGGGAAGGCGTTAAATGATCTATTTGGCGTAGCTAGACAACATCAGATAATCATACCTCCAGACCTTACACTTCTTGGAAAGGCATTACTGACGCTAGAGGGTGTTGTAGAAAGTTTGGACCCATCTTTAAGTATTATTGATATGGCGGAACCTTTTGGGAGGAAACTTGCGAAGGAACGCTTTAGTACAGAGAACTTAAGGAAGAAATTATTTGGGGGATTAGGCGGTTTGCTTGAAGGGGTATTGGATCTTCCTGGACAAGCTCGCCAATTGTCATCTCTTATTAGTAAAGGCAAATTGAAGCTTGAGATTAGTGTGCCTGAACTTCAAGCGTTGATGCATAAGCTTGATCAAGTTAGTAATAGGCTATCTATAAGTATCGTTTTACTTGCATTCAGTATTATTATGGCTGGACTCATTATCGGTGCTGCTATGAATAATCAATCGTCGATATTGTGGCAATTTCCTGTGATTGGGATTGGGTTCACCGTTGCTTTATTTATGTTTCTATGGTTACTGTATGGAATAATCAAATCAGGGAGATTCTAGGTTAATACTTGTTGGGTGATTAGCCATATTATAGTTCAAGTTTAATTGAAAACGGCCTTGTCGTCTTAAATGACGGCAAAGCCGTTTCTACTTGAGTGCTAGCGTGTTACAATGGGGGTTAAGTTCAATATAAAAAGTGATACGAAGTATCGCTAGCATCGGAAGTATAAACTTCTTAATATAGGTTCGAGTTCAAAGAGTTAGGTTTTCAGCACCGAGAAGATTGGATGAAGGTGTCGAATACGCCTCTTATTATACTTCGGGATCAAAAGATGACTTTTTGAACTTCCTCCATAAGGAAGTCACAGCCGTTTCTAATTGTGAAAGTGATCTGTATATGTTGTAACTTATAAAGAACAGTAAGAAGAGTTCGTTTAAAAATAAATAGAACGAGGTGAAGAGTTTGCCCAAATTTCAAAAGTTAGGCATTACGGCAGAGTTAGATAAGCTTATTCAGAATCAAGGTATAACAGAACCAACACCAGTACAACATGAAGCGATTCCGTTGCTACTAGCAGGAAGAGATGTCATCGCTCGAGCTCGTACGGGAACAGGAAAGACACTAGCATTCTTGTTGCCAATATTGATGAAGATTGATCCGGATCGTCAATTTCCACAAGCTCTGATTGTGGCTCCAACACGGGAGTTGGCACTGCAAATTACGGAAGAAGCACGGAAGCTAACTAGGCATACAGAAGTTAAAATCCTTGCAGTTTATGGAGGACAAGATGTTGAGAAACAGCTACGTAAGCTTGAGGGCGGACGCCATCTCATCATAGGTACGCCGGGACGTTTGTTGGACCATCTAGGACGCGGTACGTTGGATCTTGGTGGAGTGAAAATGCTAGTATTGGATGAAGCGGATCAAATGCTCCATATGGGTTTCTTGAACGATGTTGAGACGCTGATTCAAGCACTTCCATATCGCCGCCAAACGATGCTATTCTCAGCAACAATGCCTTCTGAGATTAAAAGAATTGCTGGCGCTTATACGACGGATGCTGAAGATATTATTATTAAGGGTGAGAATTCACTGGTGCCGCTCGAGAATATTCGTCAAGTGGTTATCGAGTGTTCTGACCGCAACAAGCAAGATGCGTTGATCACTATGATTAATGAATATAATCCTTATTTGGCGCTGGTGTTCTGTCGTACGAAACGTCGTGCGAAGATACTGAATACGGCACTGCGAGATAAAGGATATAATTCGGACGAGCTTCATGGCGATCTTTCACAAGCAAAAAGAGAATCCGTGATGCGTAAATTCCGTGAGGCTAAGTTACACATTCTAGTTGCAACAGATGTAGCGGCACGCGGATTGGACGTTGAAGGTATTTCACATGTATTTAACTACGATATTCCTCATGATGTTGATAGTTATATCCACCGGATTGGTCGTACAGGTCGTGCAGGAGATAAAGGCCTTGCGATTACATTAGCGGATCCTAAGGATAAGCCAGAAGTTCAGCGTATTGAGCTTGAAATTCATCATAATATTGAAAAGCTACGTTATGAGAATAATGATGGCAAGATTGAATTCAAGAAAATGAGCACATTCAATTCCTCTGGGAAAAAACCTAAAGGTGGCCGCGACGGCGAACTTAGTTCCCGCGGTAAGTCTGGTGGTCGCGGAGGCAAATCCCTCAGTGGAACTGGACGCCGAGGCGAAGCCGGCAGTGGCGGAGCTGGCATTGGCGGCGCAGCACGCGGTAGTGAATCGCGTGGCGGAGCAGCACGCGGCAGTGAAACGCGTGGCGGAGCAGCACGCGGTAGTGAATCGCGTGGCGGAGCAGCACGCGGCAGTGAAACGCGTGGCGGAGCAGCACGCGGCAGTGAAACGCGTGGCGGAGCAGCACGCGGCAGTGAATCGCGTGGCGGAGCAGCACGCGGCAGTGAATCGCGTGGCGGAGCAGCACGCGGCAGTGAAACGCGTGGCGGAGCAGCACGCGGTAGTGAAACGCGTGGCGGAGCAGCACGCGGTAGTGAATCGCGTGGCGGCGCAGCACGCGGTAGTGAATCGCGTGGCGGCGCAGCACGCGGCAGTGAAACGCGTGGCGGAGCAGCACGCGGTAGTGAATCGCGTGGCGGAGCAGCACGCGGTAGTGAAACGCGTGGCGGAGCAGCACGCGGTAGTGAATCGCGTGGCGGAGCAGCACGCGGCAGTGAAACGCGTGGCGGAGCAGCACGCGGGGGCTACGGTTCATCGGCGGGGCGTTCTTCTAGCCGAAGCTCCAGTGGTGGCGGAAGTAAAGGCTATTCGCGTAAGAAATAGGTACCAACCTAATTGAAGGAGAGAGGGATTCGATTCCCTCTCTCCTTTTTTTGACTTTACATCCCAGCATATATAACTTTTCAATGGTCCAATCCCTTCATAGTTAACCATACTGTCTAATAGATGCCTACAGTACACTTAATTCAGAAGGAAATGTAAGGGAGGGAGAAATAGTTGCATAAACAACAGTTAAAAGTGGGGGATACGATGAAAAGTGCTAATTCTTCAGTAACTAGATGTACTAATGCAACTAAAGTTAGTCCCAGGGGAATTTGGCCCAATTTAAGTGTTCTTTATACAACTATTGGTGATTGAAGAAGGCAGGAGGTGGCTATGAGTAGTATTGGTGATTGAAGGAGGCAAGAGGTACCAATGAGTAGTGTTGGTGTTGATGATTTATAGGGAAGTAGAAGCCCCTCAGAATAGAACAAAAGTAGGGGGTGGATGAAGCTAAAGGTTCATATGCCACCCATAACTATGGATGTGTCCATTCTAATTCCACCACCATAAGAACTCTTTCATCGAGGGCACCGACTGGTGTTCTTCTTTATGGTTACGACAAAGTTGATAATGCTTACTACTACGACATCTTGGATGAGGTGAAAACTTCGCGTCATCACATGATGTGTTAGAGGAGCAGCTACGGCTTAAAGATAAGGAATTTCACATAACGAGCTTGTTTGAAAGGTCAACTTTTCGAACAAGCTCTTAACCGTTAAGAATCTTTTGAATAGCTCCTATGACACGCTGTTCCTCAATAGGTTTGACGATAAAGTCTTTGGCACCTGCCCGTATGGCTTCGGTAATCATTGACTGTTGACCTAGCGCAGAGCAGATCAGGATATTAGCTTTTGGATCAATATTAATGATTTCCTTGAGGGCCGAGACCCCGCTCATTTTAGGCATGTTGATATCCATTGTGACTAGGTCTGGACGCAGTTCAGAATATTTCAGAATAGCTTCATATCCATCTTCTGCTTCTGCAATGACAGTGTGTCCCATATTCAAGATGATTTCCTTAAGTATCATTCGCATAAATAAAGCATCATCAACCACGATAATATTTGCCAAGTTAGTTCCTCCGTATTGTAATAAGATGAGAGAATGATTCCATACAAATGATGTAGTCTTACTTATTATATATCGTCATCTATCGCTTCGTATGTAACTAATATAATAAACCTTGACTTCGATAATGATTCTCAATATCATATAGTTATTGAAAGTTAAATGTTTGGATCAAATATTTTGAGTGATATATCCTTGGAAGAAGAGGGTGAAGAGTTGTTTCGTCTAAATACAGTTCAATTGGAAATAGCATATGAGCATCGCACCATTGTAGAGGATTTGAACATACAAATTCCCGATGGGCAAATTACAGCACTTGTCGGGGCCAACGGCTCAGGTAAATCAACGATACTTAAAGCCATGGCGCGGATCATGCAACCTAAGGGTGGAAGTGTTCTGCTAGATGGTAAGTCTATTCATAAACAGTCTACACGAGAAGTTGCTAAGCAAATGGCTATTCTACCGCAGAATCCAACGGCTCCAGAGGGTCTGACCGTAGCGGAACTTATATCCTTTGGTCGATTCCCATATCAGAAGGGGTTCGGTTCTCTTAAGCCAGAAGATAAGGAAATGGTTCAATGGGCTATAGAAGTGACTGGGATGACTGAATTTCATGATCGTCCGATTGATCACTTGTCAGGTGGTCAACGTCAACGTGCATGGATTGCGATGTCATTGGCTCAAGATACGGATATATTATTTTTAGATGAACCGACAACATTTCTAGATATGGCTCACCAGTTGGAAGTACTTCACTTATTGGAGGATTTGAACCGTACAGCCAAACGTACGATAGTGATGGTTGTGCATGATTTAAATCATGCTTCTCGATATGCCCATCATATGATTGCTATTAAGCAGGGTAAAGCGGTGGCATCTGGCTCGCCTGTAGAGGTCATGACAGCAGATGTATTGCGAGAGGTATTCGGAATTGAAGCTGATATTGTTGTGGATCCACGCTCAGGGCTTCCACTTTGTCTTCCATATGCACTTGTTGGTCAGTCGATGGGAGCTGAGCATATGAACCGTTCCACTCTTCAAAAGACAGAAATATTGAAGGATGATCTTCGCACGAATGACATTCGCAAAGCTTCAGGTAACTAAATGAACTGGATTTGTAAGGTATCTCTAATAGGAGGGGATAAATGTGTTGCAGATCGACTATACATTACTTGAGCAGCATGGAAACATTACAACGATTGCTCCTCCTGAAGTTGTACTCACGAAGTCTGCTGTGGAGCTCACGGATCCTAGTGTGGCTCGTCTTTTCCTGGAAACTTATGGAGATATAATTAAAGCGCAGGATTTAAATGCCGCTGCAACCTTTTTTGCAAATTGGATTAGAGGATTGACAATGGCCCAACAATATATGGTTTCCTTGTGTAGTAGACAAGTCGATTTATCCATAGAGAATTTAACGGTTCACATTCTGATGAGGAATGGATATGCCAACATTTGCTTTCAACTAAATGATGCTACAGAATATGTGCCTGATGCAGGTCAGCATGAACGCTTTCGTAACCTTACATTAGAGAGATTCTATGGCACTACAGTCACTCCATTGATGGAGAGTATGGCGAATGCAGGAAGTGCTCCGTTGGGTCAGCTATGGGGGCAATTGCCTCTGACGTTGTGGAGTTTTACACAGAAGATGCATTCTATGGTAACAGATGAGGTAGATCAACTCCGTATTGATGAGGATTATCTGTACATAAGAAACGAGATGTCACCAGAGACTTTTAAACGTAAACGGAATCCCTTCGAGATGAAGTTTAGAGAGATTGATAACCCGTATAACCCATCTGAGCCATATTGGATTAGACCTGCATGTTGTCAAGCGTATCGGATTGGTGAGTGCACCTATTGCTACGTGTGTCCTAAACTTACCCGTGAACAAAGAGAGGTTAAGAAGGCAGAAATCGAAGCGGCGGTAGCATCCCGTTAATATTCTCGTAAGTCATATGACTCATTCATTTGGGAATATGGCTTTTTTCCTATATGATGAAAAGGATAGATTGAATAGGTAAAGTTCAATTTGTTCATTTCACGAAAGCGAGGGTACCCAATATGTCAGTTTACGAGTTTTCAGCAGTTACTCCTGCGAACAAAGAGGTGTCATTGGAGCGATATAAAGGTAAAGTTCTCATTATCGCTAATACAGCTAGTAAGTGTGGATTAACGCCACAGTATGGAGATCTTGAAAAGTTGTACACAGAGTACCATGAACAAGGGTTGGAAATTCTAGGATTCCCATGTAATCAGTTCGGGACTCAGGAACCAGGAACCAGTGAAGAGGCAGCAGATTTTTGTCAGGTGAACTTTGGTGTAACTTTCCCAATCTTCGCTAAGGTGGACGTCAATGGTGAAGGAACACATCCACTATTTCAGTACTTGAAAGAACAACAACCAGGTGAGGGTGAAGATGCCCATATTCAATGGAACTTTACTAAATTCTTAGTGAACCGTGAGGGGAAAGTAGTTGGACGCTTCGAACCGAAGACATCGCCAGAAACGATGACCCAGGATATTGAAAAATTACTTTAACAGGTTTAGAGAATAAGGTAGACACATATATGGGGCCTAACGGTATCTTACCGTTGGGCCCCTTTCTTGCACAGAATAGATGTGAATTGAGAGTTATAATATATAATATCATGAACTATTCGGGTACAATAATGGTTATGTGATTTATCAAATATATGAGTGAAATGATTATTGGAGGTTACGAAAACAGCATGAAGCCTATTATTGAAGTTGCCCAAGCTATGGGTATTGCAGAAGACCATCTGGAACTATACGGTAAATATAAATGTAAAATAAACCCCTCACTTTGGGAAGAAGTAAAGAATCGCTCAGATGGTAAGTTAGTCCTTGTGACTGCTATGAATCCGACACCTGCAGGTGAAGGAAAGACATTAACTACGATAGGACTAACACAGGCATTGAATGCGATAGGAGAGCCAACGATCGCTTCGCTTAGAGAGCCTTCGCTCGGTCCATGTTTTGGAATGAAGGGTGGAGCAACGGGGAGTGGCAAAGCCCAGATCGTCCCAGCAGATGATATCAATCTTCATTTCACAGGGGATATTCATGCTGTGACATCGGCGCATAATTTGTTGTCCGCGATGATTGATAATCACCTGTTTCATGGGAATGTCCTCCGCTTGAATCCAGGGCGGATTGTTTGGAAACGAGCGATGGATATGAATGATCGGAGCTTACGTAGTATCGTGACTGGGCTTGGAAGCGGGAACGGAAATGCGAGAGAGTCTGGTTTTCTTATTACGACGGCTTCGGAAGTGATGGCCATTCTTTGTCTGAGTGAAGATTTGTCTGATCTTAGGGGTAGACTCGGTAGAATGTTAATTGGTTATAACGAAGAGGGAGAGGCTGTGACAGCGGATCAGTTGGGAGCGGTCGAAGCGATGGTCGTTCTGCTCAAGGAAGCGATTAAGCCGAATCTTGTGCAGACATTAGAGGGCACTCCGGTGATGGTGCATGGGGGACCTTTTGCCAATATAGCTCATGGTTGTAGCAGCGTAGTCGGAACCCGATTAGCTTTGAAGTTAGCCCGAATTATTGTAACAGAGGCTGGATTTGGAGCTGATCTAGGTGCTGAGAAGTTTTTTGATATCAAATGTCGTCAAGCGGGTCTTGCTCCGGCAGCAGCAGTACTTGTCGTTACAGTGAAGGCACTTAAGTATAATGGCGGAGTTCCGAATAGAGAGTTAGACTATGCAAATTCAGAGGCGCTCAAGTTAGGGCTAGTCAATATGGAGAGACATATCGAGAACCTTAGCAAATTCGGAGTTCCTGTCATGGTTGCTATTAATCAATATGCAGAAGATACATCCGAGGAAATAGAACTAGTGAAGGAGCGTTGTTGCAAGCTTGGGGTAATGGTAGAGACCTCCACGGTATGGGCAGAAGGAAGTGTAGGTGGACGGAAGTTAGCGGAGAAGTTGGTTGAGATTCTGGACCGTGAGATGACGACCTTTGCACCACTATATGAACTGGAATTAAATATTCGTGCGAAGATTGAGAAGGTGGTGAAGGAGATCTATCGTGGACAAGATGTTTCTTACTCACCAGCCGCTCAGCGGGGTCTTGCGGAGATAGATCGACTGGGGTACGGGAACTTACCTGTATGTATGGCGAAGACACCGTATTCCTTCTCGGATCAGCCGCGCTTACTGGGAGCACCTGAAGGGTTTACGATCCATATTAGAGATATCTCCTTATCAGCCGGAGCAGGGTTTGTCGTCGTTCATACGGGGAACATCGTGACCATGCCAGGCCTACCTAAGTCACCTGCAGCTGAGCAGATCGCCTTGGATGAGCAGGGTGTTATTAACGGATTGTTCTGAGATTAGTATATGATGGGTTGTCAAGCCAGATACGACAGGACTTGGTAATCAATCTGTTTCATAAATGAAAGGTTTATATCCTAGGAAGTGCCTGGGGATATAAGCCTTTTTTCTTATCATATACGAGAAAGTATAAGTCATATTCGTGATCTCAAATTCCAGATAGACAGATGAGGATGGAGTAGTTGAAGAAAGAGCACTTATTTCAGAGGTAAAGATGGGTTAGAGAGGAGTAGTTGCAAAAGTACATTTAAAATAAGGGAAATGGTGATAAGTGATAGTTTTCCAGTAATTAAATGTACTCCATGCAACTAAAGTTAACATTAGCGGGATTTCACCAAATTTAGGTGTACAATTGACAACTATTGGTGACGGCTAGTGAAGTGAGGGGGCGGGAGGTAGGGACATCGGCCCTACAATAGATTACCGTTGCTCGAAACTTCAAGTTGTTCACCAGGAGCTAGAACTTGTCCACGCAATCCCTTATCCTTCAGTGAATGAACAAATGCGTGTGAATCCTGCTGAATGAGCGGGAAGGTGTTGTAATGAATAGGCACCGTCATCTTGGCGTTATACCATTCCGCAGCATGTAGAGCATCTTCAACACCCATAGTGTATCTATCTCCGATGGGGATGAAGACCACATCAATGTCATAAAGCTCCCCGAACATTCGCATATCCCCGAAGAGACTTGTGTCGCCTGCATGAAGAATCGTAAGACCCTCTGCGAATATAATATAGCCACCTGGCATTCCTGCATACATAATCCGTTGTTCGTCATCTAATACGATACCTGAACTGTGAAAAGCTTGAATCATTTTTGCTTTAGCAAATCCTAGATCAATGGTACCTCCAATGTTCATATCAATCGTTTGTACACCTTTCCAGGACATATACGTTGCGAGCTCTACATTAGCCACCACTGGAATATCATTTGCTTTGGCGATCGGTTCTGCGTCTAGAATGTGATCCATATGTGCATGTGTTAATAACACGGCATCGGTCTTAATTTCTTCTGGTGTTGTAACGGCCATTTCGTTGCCACGTAGGAATGGATCAATAATTAGGGATTTCCCCCCTGTAAAAATTTGAACGCATGAATGTCCATGGTATTTGATTTTCATATCATCTACTTCCCCTCTAATTATATTCTATGTTAATTGTACCCAATTAACCGCTTGTATAATAGGCTGCCTTGTACCTAATGGTATAATAGATTCATCTTACATAATGGAGAATTTAAATGACTAAGAATGAACGTATCAATTGTATGAAATGTCAGCATTTCTATGTTACATGGGATCCTCAATACCCTAAAGGGTGCAGAGCATTCGGATTTAAAACGAATAGTATGCCCAGCCAGACGGTTTTGTCCTCATCAGGTAAGCCATGCATAAGTTTCGAGCCTAAAGCAAATTCTAGAGTATAGGTTAATAACATAACGGATGCTCAAATCCCGTCGCACATGGCTTAACAATCCGTTATATAAAAGGCGTTTGCTGTGAAAGACGTTTCACACTCTGGATATGACAATAATCACTGGTAAGGCGCATTGGAACAAGGAATCCTCTATTTTAATCCTGCAAAAGGTGTGGTTGTGGTAAAGTCGAAAATGTGAACAATGTGAAAACTTTATCAAACTCTATTGCAATGTGAAAAATATCACACTATAATAAGGAGTATCAAGTGAAACATTTCACAACATAACAAGAAATAGATCACCCCATTTTGGAGGAGGAATAAATAATGAAAGTAGTCGTCGTAGGATGTACACATGCCGGAACCGCAGCCATTGTAAACACCGCTCAATTATACCCAGAAGCTGAAATTACCGTATATGAGCGTAATGATAATATATCTTTCTTGTCGTGTGGAATAGCGTTATATGTAGGTGGTGTCGTGAAAGATCCACATGGACTGTTCTACTCTTCCCCAGATCAATTAGCCACGCTTGGAGTCAACACAAATATGCGTCATGAAGTGACAGGTATAGATACGGATAATAAGAAACTCACAGTACTCAACTTGGTCAGTGGTGAACAATTTGAAGATACTTACGATAAATTAATTATGACGACGGGATCATGGCCGATTATTCCGAAGCTTGAAGGAATTGAGTTGGACAATATATTACTTTGTAAAAACTATAACCACTCGAATACGATTATCGAAAAAGCAAGTCAAGCTAAACGTATAACGGTTGTCGGCGCAGGTTATATTGGAGTCGAGCTCGTAGAAGCTTTTCAAATGAATGGTAAAGAAGTGACATTGATTGACGGTGTCGACCGTATTCTTAACAAATATTTGGATCCTGAATTCACAGATGCTATTCAAGAGACATTCCAGAATAAAGGCATCAAGCTTGCATTGAACCAGACGGTGACTGCTTTTGAAGGAAAGAATGGTCATGTGAATAAAGTTATTACAACGCAAGGGGAGTATGAGACAGACCTTGTCATCCTGTGCATAGGCTTCCGTCCAAATACGGAGTTGCTGAAAGGGCAAGTGGATATGCTTCCAAACGGCGCGATCATCGTTGATGACTATATGCAGACGAGCAAGAAGGACGTCTACGCCGCGGGAGATAGTTGTGCGATTCGTTACAACCCAACTGGTAAGAGTGCCTATATACCACTAGCTACGAATGCTGTACGGATGGGGACGCTCGTTGCTCGCAACTTGATGGCACAGACCATTCCTTATATGGGAACGCAGGGTACATCGGGTATTAAAATTTATGAAGATAACATCGCTGCTACTGGGTTGACGGAATTAGCTGCCAAAGAAGAAGGCTTGCAAGTAGAGACGGTGACCATTACCGATCAATACCGTCCGGATTTCATGCCTGATGCAGAGAATGTAACCTTGAAGGTTGTATTTGAAAAAGATTCGCGTCGTATTCTAGGTGCCCAACTGATGTCGAAGGTAGATCTGACACAATCGATTAATACGATCTCGGTATGCATCCAGAACCGAATGACCATTGATCAGCTTGGATTTATTGATTTCTTCTTCCAACCGCATTATAACAAGCCTTGGAATTTCTTGAACACCGCAGGTTTACAGGCATTGCCTGCTATCGCTAAGAAAGAGACTGCTTTAGTCTAAGAATGATATGAAAAGGTTGATATTTTTAAAAACAGTAAGTCATGGGGATTCCCTTTGGCTTACTGTTTTTTTTAACATAATAGAAAGTGTATGTATTTTTGAGGATTTCCCGTTCGACCCACCATATTCCATGGATAATCTCAAATTCCGGATGTAAATCAGTGGAATTGCATAGAGTGGCAACGTTAAAGTGATGAATAATGCTTCACGCATGAAGGTAGTTTAGCTGAGGCTCAAATAGATGCGTAAAGTGCATTTAATTAGCAGGAAAAGTAGGGGAAGGGAGAATTAGTTGTCAAAACTACAGTTAAAAATGGCGAAAACGCTGAAAAGTAGAGTTTCCAGTAAATTAGATGTACTCCATGCACCTAAAGTTAGCTTCAGAGGGATTGTGTTGAAATTAGATGTACTCCATGCACCTAAAGTTAGCTTCAGAGGGATTGGGCTGAATTTAGATGTACTCCATGCATTTAATTAGCAGGAAAAGTAGGGGAAGGGAGATTTAGTTGTAAAAAGGACAGTTAAAAATGGCGATAACGCTGAAAAGTGGAGTTTCCAGTAATTTAGATGTACTCCATGCAACTAAAGTTAGCTTAAGAGGGAGTGGGTTGATTTTAGATGTACTTATGAGACTGTCGATTAATTACAGCTGGTTGAGCAGCTCTCATTTGGAGATATTGAGGTGTATTCGGTTTTGCCTGTTCATCCCATATGGAGTCGCGCGGAACAACTGCTCGATTTCAGCTTTGCCGATCGCATTTGCGCACCGTTATACACTTCCCGTGGTGCTAGACCTTATGCCCCTTCTCTCAAACTGAAGCTTCACATCGTACAGCGTTATTACAATCTTTCTAACCGCTCATTGTATAACCGGTTCATTTCCGTGTGCGATGTAGAAGAATTAAAACCGAAACTGCCTAGCAAGCCGACACAGGCAGAACTGGAAGTGGCCTTTAGCAAGCTGGTCATCCTTGCCTATAATGTACTCTATGGATTTGAAAATGAGACGATTCAACCTCTGTTTTGGTCATGGGTAGATTCTAAACGTCAACTCGTATCATTGGAGCTTCAGGCTTTCCTTTACCGCATCCTGAATGAAAATACCTATGCCGATTCATCTGATGATTCGGATACCGTGTATAAGAAGAAAGCGCGTAAAGACCGTCCGAAGGATCGATTGGTAAGCGCAATAGATCCTGATGTGCGAGCCGGTTACAAAAACAAACATGCGCCATTTCTGGGCGATTAAATACAGGTTGTACTTGAGGCTGACTCCTGGTTGGTCCTCGATGCTGAACCGATTGCAGGTAATGAAGACGATGGTCAACGCTTGCTTGAACTTATTGAAGCGGTCTGTCACGAACATCACGTTCGCCCCAACGCCATTGCAGCAGATACCGCTTATAGCTACGGCAGTCATCGACACGCTCTTGAGAAGGAGATCATTTCACTGTAGCAGCTGCAACCGCTGAGATAGAAGAATGGCTGTCTGTTCCAGCAGGAACAGCGATGCTCAAACGTCTACGTTATTCCTACGATGCCAATGGCAGGTTAATTGAATACAGCGTGGGTCATTATAATTCAGACATGCAACACTATATTGTTAACTACGACGTATAGCAAAGTACGTAGTCAAACAAAAGCGCCCTGGTCATTTTCTATCACCAGGGCGCTTTTTTATATATTCGTTATCCGTTCGGTTATTAGGCAGATGCCTTAGTCGTTTGTTTCGGTTGATCTAGTTTACCGGCTTGGATTTTATGAATATTTAATTTCATTGCTATTGAAGCGAATAGAGCAAAACCTAGCATGATTGCAAATATATAGAAGGCTTGATTATAGCTGTTCGTTGTGTCGAAAATATATGCTACAACTAGCGGTCCTGCAATCCCAGCCATAGACCAGGCAGTGAGAAGATAACCATGTATTGCACTCAGTTGCTTCGTTCCGAACAGATCACCGATAAAGGCAGGTAGCATGGAGAATCCGCCGCCATACATAGTAATGATCAGGAATATTAAGGCTTCAAAGGCAAACTGATTGGATACGTTAGGAAGAATGAGAAATGCAATAAGTTGAACTGCAAAGAATGCTACAAATATGTTTGATCGGCCTAAATAGTCGGAAAGTGCGGCCCATGCAATTCGGCCTCCACCGTTAAATAACCCCATAATTCCAACCATTGCAGCAGCTGCGATGGGTGTCATACTCACTTTATTCTGAGCCATAGGAGAAGCGACGGATATAAGCATAATACCTGCTGATATATTAACGAACATCATAAACCATAGTAACCAAAAGCGAGAAGTCTTGATCGATTCCGTTGCTGTCAATTGAGCTAGATCCTGTTTGACAACAATCGGTTTTTCCTTTACTGCTTGTTTCATTGAATCTGGCATCCAGCCTTCTGGTGGCTTACTAATGTAAGATGCTCCTAAGAACATAAGGACGGCGTAACATGCCCCCAAGATAAAGAAAGTGTTAGAAAGACCTACCGACACGATTAATTTAGCTGCAACAGGACTTGCAATTAAGGCACCTGCTCCAAAACCCATAACAGCCATACCTGTAGCTAATCCTCTTCTATCTGGGAACCATTTAACTAAGGTAGACACGGGAGAGATATACCCAATCCCTAATCCCATTCCGCCAAGTACTCCATAGGTCAAATAGAATCCGATTAGAGATCCAGCAGATATTGCAATTCCACTACCAATCAGACCCGCAGTGAATAAACAAGCTGCGAGCATGGCGGACACTTTTGGGCCCTTCTTTTCAACAAATTGGCCAAAGGTTGCAGCTGATAAACCTAAGAAGAATATGGCAATTGTAAATGAGAAGGCAACCTGTGTCCCTTCCCAACCTAATTTTTCAGACAGCGGATTTTTAAATACACTGTAGGCATAAGTAGAACCAATGGATAAATGTATGGCAATTGCAGAGCAGGCAATTAACCAGCGGTTTTTTGTCTTCATGACGTATTCTCTCCTCTATAATTATGAAATATCATTAACCCCTATTTAATCATGGCTTATGAGTAGTAACTATTAGATATATCACAAATTTAAGTAAATTTAAATATGGAAAATCCGTGAATATATAAGGGTTCCCGTTATTTTTTTCACGCATAGTGAATCCCATTTTTTTCCTTACAATAAACAGTTATAAATATAGATGAAAAAGATGGAACAAACCCTGCGAATGCAAGTTTCATAATTTTCTGTAACTTAGATCATTTTAATGGTATTTCAGAAATGATATGATTAACAAATCATTTATCATTAACTTATTTTCATTTTAAATTTTAACTAATGGACTTGATATATCACTTTAACATCAAAAGGAATAGGGGATAGGATCATGACCTATTATAAACCTCAGCAAATTGCTGAAGTAACAGTAGAGAGCGGGACGAAGAAGGCACATAATCGACTTTCGACGGTACTTGTTCTTGGTTTCTTGGGAGGCGCATTTATTGCGCTAGGATATTTACTGGATATTCGTGTTACTGCAGGAACTTCAGAAGAATGGAGTTCTCTTTCTAATTTGATTGGAGCAGCGGTGTTTCCTGTAGGACTCATACTTGTACTTTTAGCTGGTGGGGAATTACTAACGGGGAATATGATGGCAGTGCCTTTAGCGCGTATAGCGAAGAAGATTTCTACAAGAGAGACATTTAAGAACCTTATATTGATCACATTGAGTAACTTTATAGGAGCTGTATTCGTTGCTTACTTCTTCGGACATATCGTTGGTTTAACGGAAACGGGCATGTATTTAGAGAAAGTGGTGGAAATGGCAGGGCACAAGTTAGACGTGACATTCCTTCAGGCATTTGTTTCGGGGATCGGTTGTAACTGGTTAGTGGCATTAGCTGTATGGCTGTCCTATGGAGCGGATAGTATGAGTGGGAAAATCATGGGAATTTGGTTCCCGACGATGGCTTTTGTGGCTATAGGCTTTCAACACGTTGTCGCGAATATGTTCCTGATCCCGGCGGCTATCTTTGCAGGTTACTATTCTTGGGGAGAATATGTAATGAATTTCGTTCCTGTGTGGCTAGGTAATTTAACCGGTGGGGCAATTTTCGTTGCTCTTGCGTATTGGGTGGCCTATCTACGTGATCCTCAAGTAGTCCCAGTAGCACATAAAGTTCAATCTTCACAAGTAAATGCACTGCGTAAGCATGCTTAGGGAACACATAATAAAAGGACTACAGTATGAAATTGAGCTTATACTGTAGTTCTTTTATTTAAATAGAAGAGATTGGATACCCTATTTCTTATAATTCGTCTGAGACGGATACTGAATGATCGATGTTGACGTTAGCGAGGATAGTGACGGCGATGAAATAGTTGTAGATATGGTACTTGTTTTAGACTTTGCACAATAATTGCAGGGGACTTATGATAGAATCAACGATAATAATTTTGAGATGCTGGCCAGTAGCGGTCTAGTTTCGGAAGTAAGGTTTTGAAAAGAGGTGAAAAAGATGAAGCTTAATGAACAAATGTTAACGATCCGCCTTTCAGAAATGAAAGATGCGCAGCAGATTATGGATTTAGACGCTGTTGTATGGGATGATTATAGCTCTCCGGAACCATTAAATTGGACTTCTCGCGAGGACTTCCTACGACATTGCCAACCTGGTTCGCAGTTTGTAGCCTTCATTGATCAAAGACTTTGTGGTTATGTTGGCTTTCGCTATCCCACATTGATTAAAAGTAATCGCCATGTATATGAGATTAATATAGCCGTTCACCCACAATATCAGCATGGGGGAGTTGGAACAAGGCTGATGGAAACGGTAAAGGAATGGGCAACTGAACAGGGGATGAAGAAGCTTAGTTTGCGAGTTCTGGCTTCTAATTCGGCTGCTTTGGAGTTTTATGATAAATGTGGATTTGTTAGAGAAGGTCGGCTTGTTAACGAATTCCATGTGGGCGGAAGGTATGTAGATGATATTCTGATGGGGTACCTATTGTAATAGGAAGTCAATACTTCGTGATCGAAGAATGAATTCGACCGCTCTTAGCATATGCTTTCAAGGAATGTATCAAGGTGTCATGATTGAACAATACGCATATAACAGGTATATTTGTATGAAGCTAGTGTATAAAGGACGAGACAGAAAACTCAAGGATGAAAGGTTGATTGTAATGGAGAACCCAAGTACACCTCCCAATTTTATTAAGACTATTATTACGGATGATCTGAAATCCGGTAAGGTGAAGGAAATTTTGACGCGTTTTCCACCAGAACCTAACGGGTATTTACATATCGGACATGCTAAAGCGATCTGGATTAGCTTTACTTTAGCAGCTGAGTTTGGCGGGAAGACGAATCTACGATTCGATGATACCAACCCGATTAAAGAGGATACAGAATATGTGAAATCCATTCAGGAAGATGTGAAGTGGCTCGGATATGAGTGGGACGAGTTACGTTTCGCCTCAGACTATTTCGATGAGATGTATGATCGTGCAGTCATCTTGATCAAGAAAGGCAAAGCCTACATTGATGATCTCAGTGCCGATCAAATTCGGGAGACTCGTGGAACATTGACGGAACCTGGGAGTAATAGTCCTTATCGCGATCGTAGTGTGGAAGAGAATTTGGCTATGTTTGAAGGGATGCGCGCAGGCGAATTTAGTGATGGTGCAAAAGTATTACGTGCCAAAATTGATATGTCGTCACCTAATATAAACTTGCGTGATCCGGTGATCTACCGTATTTCTCACACTCATCATCATAATACAGGGGATAAATGGTGTATCTATCCGATGTATACTTTCGCTCATCCATTAGAAGATGCTATTGAAGCTATAACACACTCCCTTTGTTCGTTGGAATTTGAAGATCAACGTCCTTTCTATGATTGGGTTGTAACAGAATGTGAAATGCCGAATATTCCTCATCAATACGAATTCGGTCGTCTGAACGTGGGGCAGACTCTAACGAGTAAACGGAAGCTGAAGTTACTTGTAGATCAGCATCATGTGGATGGCTGGGACGATCCACGGATGCCGACGATCTCGGGCTTGCGTCGTCTGGGATACACTCCTGAGGCGATCCGTAGCTTTATTTATGAGACGGGTATCTCTAAGAGCCAAGGTGTCGTAGATCGACAAATGATGGAGCATTTTGTCCGCGAAGATCTGAAGCTGAAAGCACCACGTACGATGGCAGTATTGAATCCACTCAAAGTCGTAATTACCAACTATCCAGAGGATCAAGTAGAGCTACTGGAAGCGGAGAATAATAGCGAGAATCCTGAAATGGGTAATCGTCAAATTCCATTCTCTCGGGAAATATATATTGAGCAAGAGGACTTCATGGAGAATCCACCGAACAAATACTTCCGATTATTTCCTGGTAATGAAGTTAGATTAAAGAATGCCTATTTCATTAAATGCAATGAAGTAATTAAGGATGAAGAAGGTCATGTTGTCGAAATTCATTGTACCTACGATGTTGAGACGAAGAGCGGAAGTGGATTTACTGGACGCAAAGTGAAGGGAACGATCCATTGGGTCGAGGCCACTCAAGCTGTTCCTGCTGAATTCCGTTTGTATGAGCCGCTTATATTGGATGAGGAAGCGGAAGAATCTATTGATGAGACCCAAGAGAAGACGTTCCTTGATCAAATCAATCCGAATTCGATGGAAATTATCCAAGGCTATATAGAACCTGGTATGAGAGATGTAGTTGCTCAGGATAAGTTCCAATTTTTCCGACATGGATACTTTAACGTAGACTCTAAGTACTCGACGCCAGGACATCCGGTATTTAATCGCGTCGTTTCACTCAAAAGTTCATTTCCAATAACGAAATAAAGACAACAACTTAACAAGTATAAACAAGCCCGCAGTGATGTATCTGCGGGCTTGTTTATTGACTAAGAATGACCGGCTGAATTCAATATTCGATGTTGAATACGCCTCTCACTAACCTCGTGATCAAAAGATGCCCTTTTGAACTTCCTCTAATAGAGTGGATCCTCGTCAGGTTCCCCTTCGTGAGTTGTACCAGGTAATTTATAACCATGTTTTCGAATGAGTGACCAGATCTGCGCAAAGCCAGCGGCGCCGATTAAGGAGAATAGCATACCCGTCTTATACATGGCTTCTGCACCAAAGCTTTGAAATAACCACCCTCCAACAAATCCACCAATCACGCCTGAGAGACCACTCCATGAGAGAGTATATACGGCTTGGCCCGTTGCACGAAAAGGACGAGGGATCAACAGCATCGTAAGCTGGGTACCCACGTAGAAGAATCCACCGAATGTCACACAGTGCAGAATCTGAATGGCAGCGACTTCTAACGGAACTGTAGCCTCAGCCATGAGAAGCCAACGCAGACTGAAAAGCAGACTTACTAAGGCAAGGCAACCGAATAGCCATGATATTTTACGTTTCATGAAACGATCAAACAAGAAGAACATCCCCATTTCAAACAAAGAAGACAGGAATACTGCTAATCCAACAATTCGTTTAGATCCACCAATTTCCGTTATATATAATGACATAAATGTATTATTCATAGCATTCGGAACAGATACTAGAACACCCAAAAGGATAAAGAAAAGAAAGTATGGATTAGTCATGATCGCTGCAAATCCTTTAAGATTTAACTTTGGAGTGTAGGAAGAACGATGCAAGGGTGGAAGAAGCATTACCATCCCAATGGTCAAGATAAGAAGAGCAGTAAATAGGGTTGATACTCGTGATATCCCCGTCGAGTCAAGGATTTGTCCTGCTGCAATGGCGGTTACTGCCCAACCGATAGACCCCCATATGCGGAAACTACCAAATTTATGAGGTGTATCCTGAATATATCCTAGTATAAGACTGTTACTATGAGAGAAGAGAGGTGTCTGAAAGAAAAAGAATAAGGTCATTGTTAAATACACCATAGGATAGCTATCAGCTTGAAAAACAAACTGTATCAGCAACACGCTTCCACTCATCATAATGACGATAATACGTCTCATATTATGCAAGCGGTCACCCCAGCTTCTCCAAAAGGGATTAGCAAACAAAGAGACGAAGGGCCCGAGAGCCATTAGACTACCAATTTCAAATTTCGTCATGCCGACATCATGAAGATAAAGTTGAAAAAAGCTAGTAAAGAGCACCATGGAGCCATATAGGAAGAAATTGAAAAGTCTAAGTGACGTTAAGGAAGATTTGGTTTCTATGGGTTCATTCAATATGTACATTCCTTTCCATAGGAGGAATAGTTGAGCCCTATTATACTTGGCTTAACCAAAGATCATCCTAAATACGAATTGTTAATGGTTATTTATGGTGTTTAGATCAACCATTCCACTTTAACATGTGTTGAAAAGGGATTCAAACCAACAAATTTCCATATCAGCATAAATTCATCATTTAGTGCAAAAAAGGAGGGAAAGAAATAAAAAGGACTGGTAAGCGCTTACAAAATAAGTTATTATATATTTATAAGGTGACGATTCCCCCTAGTAATCGTATGCCGGAATTTCAATTGATATGATTTCCATCGCTGATGGAAGTCATTTTTTTTGCGAAATATAAAAAAGTATAAGTTTCACAGAATACGATATTTCTTATATATCCCTCGAGACGGGTCCATCTTTGAAAAAAGGTGACTTAGTTGGTTCTCCTAGTAAAAAGAAATGGTTATAATATCGTGAAGAATGTCACATGAGATATCTAACATTTGATGTATTATGAATATATAAGAAAGCGCTACCTTTAAAAGAACAAATATATGATGTTTATTGTATCGTCTCGACTCATTGCTAGGACATAAAGGGGGTTGAACTCTGTGTTACTAACCATGGAACTTGTTAAGGATACTGAGGAATGTGTACGCTGGAAGCAAGGTAGAGGCTGGGTATATCAATTGCTTATAGATTTCTTGGGGAGTCCGCCAAACTTGTCACTCGTTGCACAATGGCGACAGCATATAGTTACTAGGGAGGAAATTCTGTTAACAGAAGGCGGTCAACTGTTGAAGAGTTACTTATCCGATATTATGCCAGGTCAACTTGCAAAGGTTTGTGAATTGGAGAAGGCAGAGTACCAACGTTTATTTCACTGTATGCGTCCCATATTCCCATCGCTATGTGAAAGCGATTATGTGAGTAGGTTGAGTGAGAAGGATGTGGACTGTACTGCTGACGTTCGTGAGATTTACGTTCAGTCAGGTATTGCATTCAATAAATTGAACCATGAACAGGACGATAATATTTCGCTTGAGCTTGAGTACATGGCTATTCTTGCTGAACGAGCATCAGATGATCGACGAATCAGGACGGCACAACTAGAATTAATTGATGATCAGATTCAGTTCTTAGAGGAACATCTAGTGAAGTGGATTCCAACCTTCGGTGAAGATTTAATGTGTCTAGCACAAAGTCCGATGTATACCGCTATTGGAAGTATTCTGAAGGACTTTATACCGTATGATATGGCTATGTTACGTGTATGGAGAGAGGAACTTGCCTAGTAGAAGTTGCTTGAGAAGGCATCTTTGACCATTAAATATATGAAGATAGCTTTAAGCTGATTCCTCAAGCGTGAACAGGAGTCGGCTTTTTTGGTATATAGGAAAGTATAAGTTTCACTCGATACTATATTTCTTAAATTTCCGCTGAAACGGGTGCCTTAAAGCGATACGAAGTATCGCTTTAAGGCACCCGTTTCTACTTGTGTATCTTATATTTCCACTGCTATTCCTCTTTCCCATACTATAAGAAAAAGGACATACGCCCATTTCAGAAGTAAATGGGTGTACGTCCTATTGTTGATGCAATAGTCATTATGGGTATCTTAATTAAGTACTTTAGGTTTGCTGAATTTTATTAGTAATTCATACACGATAGGTACGATAACTTACAGATCTATCAGTTTCAATATAAACTTTATAGGTTTTGTTCTCAACTTCAATTTCAGTTAGAACCGGACGCTACCGAACAGGGCTTAGCTTCAGAGTGATCTGCCCAGCCGTAAGACCTAGTGAACTTAACTTCTGCTGATCAGCTACAATCGTGTATTGATCATAGCAAGTGGATAGACTAGACTTTGCCTATTCAAAATGTGTCGTATCTTTTTGTACAAGTCTCAGGATCTCATCGGACACTGGCTTAATATCCTCTAAGCGATCTCCGAATACGCTAACACTAAGTCCACTGCCGAGCATTCTCATCTACTATTCATCTAGATAGGCAAATATGGGAAGCATCATGTACAATAGTTAAGGGTATATGTTATAGATATTGTTATATGTTTAATCCAAATGGGAATGGAAAAGGTGAGGAAATATATGAGACGCGGGTTGCAAGTTGTATTAATTTCAGCAATTGTATTCGCATTTTATTATTTTGGATTTGGTGTTGTAGGGAGGACTGCGGGAACGATTGTTAGTGTGTTCTCAACCCTAACGGTTATTTCTCTATGTTTCATGATCTCTATGGAGAATCGGAATCCTTCGACAACGATGTCCTGGATATTGTTACTTGCATTAGTGCCTATTGTGGGCTTAATATTCTATTTCTTGTTCGGACAGAACTTCTTCAACCGTCGGAAGTACGACAAAAAGGCGCTACGTGATATGGAAGCATACGAAAGAATCGAGAATGAGGAACTTCGAATTCATCAAGATCTTTCGAAATTTACAACGCGTCAGCAACAATTTCTGAAATTATCCCAACGGTTGGCACGCACTCCAATCTCTTTCTCTACAGAAACAACGATTCTTACGAATGGGCAACAGACCTTCTCAACTTTGCTTACCGAGCTTGAGAATGCCAAACATCATATACATATGGAATATTATATATTTCGAGCAGATGATATCGGAACGCAAATTCAACAAATCCTGATCAATAAAGCGAAGCTGGGTGTTGCGGTACGATTTATGTATGATGCAGTGGGTAGCATTCAGATTCCCAAAACCTTCTTGAAGGAGATGGAAGAGGCTGGTGTGAAGCTGGTTGCTTTCGGTAGTGTCAAGACGAATTTCTTCTCTAGCCGCGTGAATTTCCGAAATCACCGCAAGATTGTTGTGATAGATGGGGGCGTGGGCTTGATCGGTGGGCTGAACGTGGGGGATGAGTATCTAAGCAGAAGTAAGACTTACGGATTCTGGCGAGATACACATATGCTTGTTAAGGGAGAAGCGGTTAGAACACTTCAAATTATTTTCTTGCGGGACTGGCTTTATATGACAGGAGAACGATTCCTTGAGCAAGAGTATTTGTCACCAACACTGACTAGCGGGAATGATGGTGTTGTTCAGATGATTGCGAGTGGTCCAGATAATGAGAGACGTGTACTTCGAAATCTCTTCTTCTCCATGATCACTTCAGCGGAGAAGAGTGTATGGTTAGCGACTCCGTATTTTATACCGGATGACGATATATTAACGGCACTGAGAGTAGCTGCTCTAGGTGGCGTGGATGTTAGAATTTTATTTCCTGCTAAACCTGACAAATGGGTTCCGTTCTTCGCTTCACATTCCTATTTCCCAACGTTGATGGAAGTTGGGGTGAAGATCTACGAGTATGAGAAAGGGTTCCTCCATTCTAAACTGTTGATCGTCGACGGTGAAGTAGCGACTATAGGAACGGCGAACATGGACATGCGTAGCCTGAATTTAAATTTTGAAGTGAATGCTCTTCTCGTAAAGACATCTAGTGTTCAGAAGATGGTTGCCGACTTTGAGCGTGATCTATTAACAGCTAATTTAATGAGCTCAGAACAATTGAAAGGCAAGAAAGTATGGGAGCGGATTCTAGAATCTGCTGCTCGTTTAATGTCACCATTGCTCTAGGAAGTTCACAAAAGTTGACCTTTTTGGACAACCTTTATAGCGGATGAAGGAGGAGAAATCATGATGATAAATAAATCAATAAACTCTTTAATGCCTGAAGTACCAACGGGTGAACGCAAAATAGAACATGTACGCTTATGCTTAGAAGAAGAAGTAAATGCAAGCGGTATAACAGCAGGCTTCGAACGATATCGTTTCAAGCATTGTGCGCTACCAGAGATTAATTATGATGATATAAATATCAAGTCAACCTTCTTAGGAGCTTCGCTACGCACACCGCTATTGATCAGCTCTATGACTGGAGGAAGCGAGACGACGGGAGCTATTAACGCACGCCTGGCTGAGGTTGCTGAGCGACGTGGTTGGGCGCTTGGAGTCGGATCGATTCGTGCTGCGGTGGAGCAAGAAGATTTAGCATACACCTTTCGTGTTAGAGATAAGGCACCGAATATTCCTATCATTGCTAATCTGGGAGCGGTACAGTTGAATTATGGATTTGGATCTGATCATTGTTTGCGTGCTGTAGAGATTGCGGGTGCGGACATGCTGGTATTGCATCTAAACGGACTGCAAGAGGTTTTTCAGCCTGAAGGCAATCTGAACTTCAGCGGATTATTATCACAAATCGAGAAGGTATGTCGCGAACTTACTGTCCCTGTAGGTGTGAAAGAAGTAGGTTGGGGCATCGATGGTGAGACTGCGTCGAGATTGTATAATGCGGGTGTTGCATTCATAGACGTGGCAGGTGCTGGTGGCACCTCGTGGAGCCAAGTCGAGAAGTTCCGCAACCGCGACGAGGTTCGGCGCGCGGCAGCGGATGCCTTTGCGGGGTGGGGAATACCCACCGCGGAATGCATCACGGAGGTGCGAGAGGTGTCCCCGCACGGAGGATTGATTGGCAGCGGCGGATTGAATAGCGGTGTGGATGCCGCTAAAGCAATAGCGCTTGGCGCCGATCTCGCGGGGTTCGGTCGCAGCTTGTTGGCGGCCGCTGTGGAGTCCGAGGAAGCGTTGGACGCGACCCTCGCGAGGGTGGAGTTGGAGCTACGGACAGCGATGTTCGGCATTGGCGTCGCGGATATTTCAGCACTCCGTTCAACCCAGCGCTTAGTGCGGGTGAATTAGTAGTAAGATGCTAGGAAGGTGCAGGAAGGTGCTGTGAAGGTGCTGTGAAGATGCTAGTAAAATGCTAGGAAGGTGCAGGAAGGTGCTGTGAAGGTGATGTGAAGGTGCAGGAAGGTGCTGTGATAGATGCGGAAAGCACCAATGAGTGTCGTAGTCGAGCAACTGTCGAATCCAGGGACTTCCCTGAGCTAGGTACTCCGTGATCCCCGCATAGTGGAATAGATGTGTAAACTGCACTTAAATTAGTGGAAAAGATGTGTTAGCGAGGAATAGTTGCACTACCTACAGTTAAAATTGGCGATAACGATGAAAAGCCAGGTTTTGAGTAATCTAGATGTACTCTGTGCAACTAAAATTAGCGTTAGAGGTAATTGGTCGGATTTAGATGTGCTTTTTGCAACTATTGCAATATCTCTGTGAAGACCTAGGGGGAATTCCTTTGGTTTGGATAACGTGAGTTAATTTGGAATATATTAAAGAAGCGTAATATTCACTAATTCACACTCCGGGAGACATCCAGGTTATGAGCAATAAAGATGAAGATATGCTTCCAATGTCGTAGGAAACGGTCGAAGTGGAAGGGGTATACGAGAATGAAGAAGGACGAGAGATGTACTTGCGTAGAGGGGAAGAGTTCCCTTCCGATCTTGTGCTAGGAAGAACGGAATGGAAGATGACTGAATTCGCCCTTGAGAATCATTCCGAGAGCCAACCTGAAACCTGAGAAGCATCGGATACCCAAGAGAAATAAGGAAAGCGGACAATGAAATAACAGACGCCCTCCACCGCAGGATTTCGAAATCTAAGCGGGGGAGGGCATTTGTTATTAAAATATAAGAAAGCACAAGTTTCACTTGAATCAATTTCATAATCGCCAAAGCAGCTAAATTGGATTGCGTAATGATGAAATTTATTCTTGATACTCTAATTCTTATATTTCCGCTGAAACGGATGCCTTAAAGTAATACGAAGTATCGCTAGCATCGGAAGCATAATCTCTTTGAATAAGGACGGCATAGCCAGTTCTACTTGAAATATAGGAAAGAATAAGTTTTCGTTACTTTTATCCCCTATATTTTTGGACAAACGGCCCTTCTTCGCATAAGAGAAGGACGGTGAAGCCGTTTATCTTTATATAAGGAAATAAATATTTGTATCCACATATGTGGCGGAAGTGAAGGGATTTGATACACTAGGGAAGATAGGACTACTTATTGTGGTATTAGAAATAGAGCGGCCGGGTAGCTAACTCGTGAATACATCCTTTGAAGGGAGGGAAGTAAAGAATTCGAGACTCATCCGTAGAAGGGAACACGCAACGTGAATTCCCCTCACGACTACAGTCGCGAGTGTCCTTTACGCAAATCATGAAGTCATTGTTGAAAGCGCTACAATATGGTACGGAAATAGCTGGAGGGAATGGGAGAGAGCTTCTATTCTCAGAGGGGCGGAACAAGGCAACCTGGGGTAGAATCTCCACAGATTCCTTTTATTCTGAGATGATTTGTGAAATTCGTGAGCTTGGCGAGAGTCTTCTAGAAGAGCCCATGCCTGTCATTCCATTTTCATTGTACAAAATGTTCGATACAACTGGTGACCGAGAATTATTCCAGAATGCTTACTTCGAGCGAAGACGTAGGCTAGATGCCTTCGTGTTCCTATCCTTATTGGATGAGGATGACAAGTATATAGCCGCCTTAGAGGATGTTCTTTGGGCTATTTGTGATGAATATACATGGTGTTTACCTGCTCACTTAGGCGGAAGTCTATCGCTGAAACATGATGAGGCACGCGGACATCGAGAGGTGCTAGATTTATTTGCAACTGAAACAGCGTTTTCTTTGAGCGAAGTGATTCATTTACTAGGGAAACGTTTATCAGAAATCGTTGTTCATCGTGTGGTGAAGGAGATCAAGGAGCGAGTATTAGAATCCTATGCTTCTCTCAAACCATCAAGCTGGTGGGAGACGACGGATATGAATTGGGCGGCGGTATGTGGTGGGTCTATTGGAGCGACAGCGATGTACCTGATTCAAGAGGATGATACGCTAGCGCCACTGCTTCATCGAGTGTTGGACACTATGGATTGTTTCTTAGACGGCTTTGCAGCGGATGGGGCATGTCGCGAAGGCGTGGGATACTGGGCCTATGGTTTCGGATATTATGTTTATTTCGCAGTTCTGTTGAAGCAGAGAACTGCTGGAGAGATCGACTTAATGCACAATAATGACAAGATCAAATCAATCGCGATGTTTCAGCAGAAATGTTATTTAAGTAATAATTACGTAATCAGTTATTCGGACACACCTCTTACATATCAGTATCAGATCGGTCTGACTCATTATCTTAAATCTCTTTTTGAGGAAATCGATGTACCTCCCTTTGAGTTTCATTCAGGTCCTTGGGGTGATCATTGTTTCCGATTCTCTCATGGTATTCGTAATTTACTGTGGAGCAGAGAAGATTATGTTACAGATAAGCTACCCGAAGCTTGTTATGTATTAGAAGAAGCGCAGATCTTCATTCGTCGTAGTGAATGGAACGGTACGAACGTCGCTTTCTCTTTAAAAGGTGGCCATAATGCTGAACCGCATAATCATAATGATATCGGTAGCTTTATTCTCCATGCTGGAGAACAACCGATCTTTGTTGATCCAGGTCTCGGCACGTACACGAAGGAATACTTCGGTGATCAACGTTATTCCATGATCTATAATGGTTCGCATGGGCACTCCGTCCCGATTATTGAAGGGCTCCGTCAACAGGAGGGAGAACAATATGCGGCACAATGGGTTCAGATTGCTCCTTCTGAAGAAGGAGATGTCTTAGTTCTAGATTTAACGAATGCGTACAAAACGGACAATCTCATATCATTGACCCGAAGGTGTCGATTTCATACCGATACGCTTCGTATAGAGGATGAATATAGCTTCGCTAGAACGCCTGTCTCGATTACAGAAAGATTCGTTACTTTTATTGAGCCAGTACTTCAGAAGGATGGAGAAATTGTGCTACAAGCGGGGAATGGGATCTCTGCAAAGTTACACTATGACGATAATGAATTGGAATATCGCTGTGAGCGGGTAGCGTTTTTACCTGAAACTACGAACCAGTCTTTTTTATATTTAATCGATTTAACGGTAAAAGAACCTAAGTGTGAGCAGATTGTAGCTGTGAATATAGAAATTTACTCGCACGTATAGATGGCTATGCTGTAATCCTTGCCGGGTTAAGTGTTCTAATATATAATAGATAGGATTGAACCGTATAATATAGTAAGATCTATCACCTAAAATGGGAGTTGTCATATAAATGGTTTTAAGAGCCGGAATCGTCGGTTTACCGAACGTAGGAAAGTCCACGTTGTTTAATGCGATCACACAAGCAGGGGCAGAAGCTGCCAATTATCCTTTCTGTACGATCGATCCGAACGTTGGGGTTGTTGAAGTACCTGATGAGCGTTTGGATAAGTTGACTGAGTTAGTTGTGCCGAACAAGACGGTGCCTACGGCATTCGAATTTGTTGATATTGCTGGATTAGTGCGTGGTGCGAGCAAAGGCGAAGGGTTGGGTAATAAATTTCTAGCTCATATTCGTGAAGTGGATGCGATTGTACATGTGGTGAGATGTTTTGAAGATGAGAACGTGACGCATGTGGATGGAAAAATAAATCCAGTCAGCGATATCCAGACGATTAACCTGGAACTTATTCTTGCCGATCTTGAAAGTATTGAGAAGAAGATTGATCGTTCTCGTAAAAACATTAAGAACGGTGACAAGAAAGTTGCGCTAGAAGTTGAAGTGCTTGAACGTGTAAAAGAAGCACTTTATAACGATATGCCTGCGCGTAGTATTGAGCTTAGTGAAGATGATCTAGCGATTATTCGCGATCTTCATTTGCTGACACTTAAGCCTGTCCTGTATGCAGCGAATGTGAGTGAAGATGGCGTTGCGGATGCGGACAACAATCCGTATGTGCAGCAAGTGAAGGATTTCGCAGCAGCAGAGAACGCAGCAGTTGTGCCAATCAGTGCTAAAGTAGAATCGGAAATTGCCGAACTGGATGGCGAAGATAAGGAGATGTTCCTAGAAGAGCTAGGACTTTCGGAGTCTGGTCTTAATCTTCTGATCAAAGCAGCTTACCGCTTGCTAGGCTTGTATACGTATTTCACAGCAGGAGTTCAAGAGGTTCGTGCATGGACGATCATCAATGGGACGAAAGCGCCACAAGCAGCGGGTGTTATTCATACCGATTTCGAACGCGGATTTATTCGTGCAGAGGTAGTATCGTATGATGATCTTGTTGCCGCAGGATCTATGAATGGTGCTAAAGAGCGCGGCCAGCTTCGACTTGAAGGTAAGGAATACATCGTAAAAGATGGAGACGTTATGCATTTCCGTTTCAACGTATAGAACGTGTAGTGAATGATCTGAATAGATAGGAATAAGCTTACCGGCTTTGGGCTAGGTAAGCTTATTTGTTGTTTATATTGGATGTGTAGATAATGAAAAGTGGAAAGGAGAAGGCCGATGTAATGATTCATTTTGCAACTAAACCATTTTCCTAACGACATATCCTAGCGATATATACTCATTTACTAAAGGACGAAATTTATATATTATGTCTTAATTAGGGTATCTTGTAAGTGGGTGATTAAATATAGTTATTTTTTAAAAATTATGATAAAATAAAGAGTCGAAATAATAATCGGTGTATTTTAAATAGGAGAGGTGACCCCCAATGTTGGACAAATTACAATCCTTGGCGGACCGCTATGAAAAGCTGAGCGAACTGCTCTGTGATCCTAACGTTGCAAGTGATACTGCAAAGTTGCGGGAATATTCTAAAGAACAATCGGATTTGCAGCCTGCGTTTGAGGCTTTCACTGAATATAGAACCGTGACGGAAGAACTAGATGCTGCGAAGGCGATGCAATCAGAGAAGTTAGATGATGACATGCGTGAGATGGTCAAGATGGAAATTGATGAATTAGCATCTCGGCACGTCGAGTTAGATAGTCATATTCGTATCTTGCTATTACCGAAAGATCCGAATGATGATAAGAACGTCATTGTGGAAATTAGAGGTGCTGCGGGTGGAGATGAGGCGGCTTTGTTTGCTGCTGATCTTTATCGTATGTACACTCGTTACGCGGATGCACAGGGATGGCAAGTAGAGATTATGGATGTTAATAGCAATGATCTTGGCGGATTTAAAGAAGTGATCTTCTCCATTAACGGTCGTGGGGCATATAGCAAAATGAAATATGAAAGTGGCGCACATCGTGTGCAACGCATCCCAACGACAGAGTCGGGTGGACGGATTCATACATCGACATCGACTGTGGCAGTACTGCCAGAAGCGGAATCTTTTGAGATTGAAATTCTTGATAAAGATATTCGTGTAGATACATTCTGTTCTAGTGGTGCGGGTGGACAATCCGTTAATACGACCAAATCTGCTGTACGTGTGACACACATCCCTACGGGCATTGTGGCAACTTGCCAAGATGGTAAATCGCAGAACAAGAATAAAGAGTCGGCTCTTAAAGTACTACGTACCCGTATATCAGATACGAAGCGTCAGGAAGAAGAAGCGAAGTATGCTGGTGAACGTAAGGGGAAAGTGGGTACGGGGGATCGAAGTGAGCGGATTCGTACGTATAACTTCCCACAGAGCCGGGTAACTGATCACCGAATTGGACTGACCGTTCATAAGTTGGATCAGATCATGAATGGGGATATCGAAGATATTATTGCTGCTCTAAGTATTGCTGAACAGGCAGAAATGATGGATAAAGGGGAATAATGCTTTGAACAACGACGTATTTGTCATGACACCAAAGCTCAGTATACGGGAAGCCTTCGCGGAGGCTTCCTCTTTTTTCATAAATTGCGGCGTGATGGAGCCGCAAAGGAATGCCCAGCTTCTGCTGGAGCATGTGCTGGGCTTGTCTAGCACCGCCTATTACATGGCGTTGCCAGAGCCCTTCCCTGCAGCTGCTATAACTGCATGGGAAGACGCGGTCACCCGTAAAGCGGCAGGTGAACCCGCGCAATACATCATGGGCGAGCAGGAATTCTACGGCCTGCTCTTTGAAGTGACGCCGGCTGTGCTGATCCCTCGACCGGAGACCGAGCTGCTAGTCGAGGCCGTCCTGCAGCAGGCCGAGCGGCTGTGGCCTGGCCGCGCTACGCTAGCGGCGCCACAGCCAGGCAGCGATGCTGCCACGGCAGCCGTGCCGCCCGCTGCGCTGGGCGCGCTCGCCGCTGCTGGCGCCTCGCTCACGGCAGCGATGCTGCCAGCAGCGTCCGCCGAGCTCGCGCCGCTCGTAGCCGCGGACATCGGCACCGGCAGCGGTGCCATTGCCGTGACGCTCGCGGCGCATGCCCCTCGCTGGCGCGTATACGCCAGCGACATCTCGCCCGCGGCGCTACGCGTAGCCGCGGGCAATGCGGCACGGCATGCAGCAGCCGTTGCCTTCCGGGAAGGCAACCTGCTGGCGCCGTTTGCCGGGATGAAGTTGGACATATTGGTGTCCAACCCGCCCTATATACCGGCTGAAGATATCGCCGGTCTGCAGCGTGAGGTGCGCGACTTCGAACCGCGCCTCGCACTGGATGGAGGTGCGGATGGGTTGCTGCCCTACCGCATCATGATGGAGCAGATCGCGATGCTAGCCGCCCCGCCTCGGCTTATAGGCTTTGAATTGGGTATGGGACAAGCTGAAGAAGTTGCCGAGTTGCTGCGTCAAGCGGGACATTGGAATGAGATCATCATCGTTCCTGACCTTGCCGGAATTGAACGGCATGTACTCGGAGTTAATATAGAGTTGAAGATGGAATAGCTGCAGAAACTGCACTTATTTTGATGGAAAAGTAGAGGATACGTAGAATAGTTGCAAAAGTGCTACTTAAAGTAGGGGAATCCATGAAAAGTAGGGTTTTCGAGTAATCTAGATGTACCCTGTGCAACTAAATGTAGCGATAGGCGAGATTGGCCGAATTTAAGTGCGCTTTATGCAACTAACGGGTATTGTTACATTCGCATTCCGCCTACCAAAACAACTTGTTCACTTAGGACGCCGTAGTGCGCCTCTTTCATGATTCATGAATTTGGTTCAAGTAATCAATTGAATTAGGTACTGAACATCCTATACAATAGAAAGAAGTGCACTTTGGGGCACAATGGGCGGGAAGCCTTAGTACAGGAGGGCGACACATGCTTCAGAAGTTAAAAAAGATAGATTATATTATAGTGGCTGTCCTGATTGCCCTCATGGTGATTAGTATCTTGTCTTTATTTAGCGTGACTAATGGAAGAACTAGCACCGGCTTAGATGGACATCACATGAAGATGTTGATATTCTATGGTATTTCTTTTGTTGCCTTCATCATATTGGTATTTTTTGATTACAGAATTTTGATTAAATATGCCTGGGTCATTTTTTTACTTGGTTTGGTTTTACTTGGAGTAGCGAGTTATATAGGTGAAACGACGAACGGAGCAACGGGATGGATCAAAATTGGAGATAATCTTTCATTGCAACCGGCAGAGCTTTTCAAATTATGTTTAATCATTTTTTTAACCTACGTCCTTGTTCGTGTTAATAAGAATAAGTTATCCTTTTGGAGAAATGTTGTACCAATTAGTGTGATAGCCTTCATTCCATTTATTATCGTTATTGCACAGAACGATCTGGGGAATTCATTCAGTTATATTGTTATTCTCATTGGTCTGCTGTGGATTGGGAACATCAAGTTTTCTCATGCCTTGATTGGTGTAGTCATCATGATTGGAGCTCTCATTGGTGGCATTCAAGGATACATTCATTACCATGACGAGATCAAAGTATCACTGGAGTCCATTGATAAGGCTCACTGGGTGGAAAGACTTGATCCTTGGCTTGTTCCTGAGAAGGCAACGGCTAAAGCTAGTTACCATACAGACAATGCCAAGCTTGCTATTGCTTCTGGAGGAATGAGTGGAGAAGGGTATGCGAAAGGGACATCGGTTCAAACCGAACGTGTACCTTATACGTATTCTGATTCTATCTTTGTGCAAATTGCCGAGGAATTTGGCTTCGTTGGAGCATCGGTGTTGCTACTATTATATTTTGTAATGATTCATCGAATAATTCTGATCGCATTAGAATGTAGGGATCGTGCAGGACCCTATCTCATTGTGGGCGTCGTGGCCATGATGTTATATCAAATTTTCGTGAATATTGGTGCTTTTCTTGGAATCATGCCTTTAACTGGGATTACACTACCATTCATAAGTTACGGGGGAACATCACTGCTTATTAATATGGCTAGCATTGGCATCGTGATGAGTGTGCGAGTTCATGGGCAGGATACGGAAGAAGAAATGGTGGTTCAACCGTTGAGTTACTCTAATGTTACGAAGCAGAGAACGTAAGGCTACTCCAATACTAGAATGGACAATAGCCTTCGGTTCAGCGTTTATATTACGAACCCCTTTAAGTGGACACTCAAAGCACCCTCATACTTAGTTATGAAGGAACGAGTGAACTTGGAGGGGTATTTCTATGTGCACTACTCCTCCATAACATCAGCGAATAGATCGGCAATCGGGTTGTCCCCGCTTGTATGATTGCGTGCAACTTTGACTGCTTCGCCAATCATTTTTTTCACAGCTGGTCGTATTCTGGTTTGACTTTCCCTAAATGCTGCAACCCATTCCTTCCCGTTTAGTAGATTCATAGGTTTAGACTCTATCAGATCCGGACATGCTAACAAGTATGAACTGATAGAGAGGGGCCGGCTGCTGTGAAATGGAATGCGATACAGTGGAATGAGAAGAAAGCAGATGAACTGCGCTTATTGTTGAAGAATACAGCTATTATTTTTAGTATATTATTTATGCTTGTGATGTCATGGGATGGACAGCGTACAGATGCTTCAATTGTAGGAGGTTCGATTCCGCAGGAATCTATTCGGTTGCGCATTCTGGCCAATTCAGATTCGGTGGGTGACCAACTTGTCAAAAGAGAAATTAGAGATGCCATTGTTGCAGAGATGAACGGTTGGGTGGCAGAGTTGGAAGATCCGCAAGATCTGGATCAGGCGAGAGAAACCATTCAGAATCATATAGTAGACTTGAATATATTAGTGGGTAGAGAGTTGCGCAATCGAGGAATTAACTATTCTTATAACGTGGAGTTAGGCGTAGTTCCTTTCCCAACCAAAATGTACGGAGGTATGGTATACCCGGCAGGTGAATATGAAGCTTTGCGAGTTACCCTGGGTGAAGGAAGAGGTCAGAATTGGTGGTGTGTACTATTCCCTCCATTATGTTTCATTGATGCTGGAAGTGGTGATGCGGTAGCTCAATCCGAAGAAGGTTCGGTACAAGTAACTGGACCAGAAGGTTCTAATAGTTCGAACATAAAGCAAGTTTCGTCTACTGTCGAGCAAGATCCGGAAGTGCGCTTCTTTCTATGGGACTTTTTATGTGGAATCGTGGATTGGGTCAAAGGGTTATTCTAAATGAATAGAAATTCGCGCGAAAGTGCAGGTATTTCTTTCAAAAGGAACAATCTAGCGAGAGTGCCTACAATTGTGCAGGTATTTCATCCATAAGTGGTTGGAATCGTCTTTACAGCGGGAAAAGGATGTATTATCGCAGGCATCTCCCGCAACGGCTAGATCATGCGAAGAAAGGATGTACAATCGCAGGTTTTTCGCTACTAGCAGCTTGTGTCGGCTACCGCCGCGTATCCGCGCTCGCATGTATCAATACCTCACACCTGCTATTCAGCTTGTTATATTGTACGGCTCCCTTTCTCGTATCGGCCACCACTACGTGCACACTACAGCTGCTACCGTCGTGTGCCACGCCCCATTCCTCCTCTTTCCCTCCCCAAACGCGACTTATACAGATTTAACGGAAGCCACAGACCTTATGTTAGCAAAAACGCCACTTTTGTAATTTTAACGAAACTGAGCGACCTTATTTGGACCTTTTCTCCAAGTTGGGGTCGTTTATTCGCATATAGAGGCTTGCATTTCCGTTACAACTTCATACAGGTGCCTTTTCGCGGAATAGTGTCTGTGAGATCCGTTAAAAAGGCCGAAGTTACGATACGTTTACTGTATCAATTGAAATGTGAGATAATGTTGGAAGTTGCTTGCAATAACAAGCGATTTTTCGAAATATAAGAAATTATAAGTTTCACAGGATACTAAGATCCTTATATTTTCGATGAGACGGGTGCCTGAAAGTGATATGAAGTATCGCTAGCATCGGAAGCATAAGCTTATTGAAAAAAGGACGGCGAAGCCGTTTCTACTTGTGATGCTCACTATAACAAAAAGATGAAATTTATATAGAAAGCCTGGGATATAAAAATGATGCATAACTTTGATGACGGACTGGACAGCGTAATGCGGTGTGAGAAATTGGATACAGTCTATTGGAATGTAAGCTCTTTGTTAGAAGAGGGAGTAGGGTCGGATGACCAAGATACAGTAACTGGACAAGCGATAGAGGAAGCGGCAGCGCTCTTGCAACAAGGTGGAATCGTCGCCTTCCCAACCGAAACGGTTTATGGGCTAGGAGCAGACGCCCGTAGCACGGAAGCGGTAGAAGCGGTGTTCAATGCAAAAGGACGCCCTTCGGATAACCCGCTGATTGTTCATATTGCCGACCGTTCGCAATTAGCTGAGCTGATTACGGAAATTCCTCCTGTCGCGCTCGTCCTAATGGATCTGTACTGGCCCGGTCCACTTACGATTGTGCTTCCACTGCGATCTGATGTGCTTTCGCCTCGCGTTACTGCGGGTCTGGATACGGTTGGTATACGTATGCCTGATCATCCGATTGCACTAGCTTTGATTGCGGCAGCAGATTGTCCTATTGCTGCGCCCAGTGCAAACCGCTCGGGGCGACCTAGTCCTACACTCGCTTCGCATGTACAGGAAGACTTAGATGGTCGGATTGACGGAATCCTTGATGGTGGTCCAGCTGGAGTAGGTCTGGAATCTACCGTTGTGCGTACATTCGTAAGTGGGGAAATACATGTGCTACGACCTGGTGGAATTACGATCGAACAGCTCGCCTTGGCGGAGGGGGTCACCGTTATTACCGGAGGAGGAGCTCTTGTAGAAGCGCAGTCTGCTGTATCCCCAGAACTTCTGAAGGGAACGGCATATGTGAATGCTACTGAATCCGAGGCTCCGCGTTCCCCGGGGGTGAAGTACGCTCACTATGCACCACAGGGGGAGCTAACAATTGTACGAGGCATCTCGCCTGAGGTCGTCGTATCTCGAATTACAGCTTTATTGGATAGAGCTGTAGATGATGGAGTAATGACAGGTTTACTTTCTTTTGACGAACATATTCCAATGTATGATTTGGACTCCGCAATCCATGTTATTTCACTTGGGTCGCTAACTAATCCAGCTGAGGCAGCTCAGAAGCTATACGTTGCGCTACGGCTTTTTGATGAGTTAGGTGTCGCTTACATGCTAGCCGAGGCTTGTTCGGAAGAAGGGCTTGGCGAAGCGGTGATGAACCGACTTATTAAGGCCGCTGGAGGAAGAGTTATCGAGGTGGATATCTAACTTTTATCATGTTTTACTCCTTGTCCGCATATGGTTGTACAAAAGTACAATCGGATTTGGAGGCGTGTGTATGCTGGAAGCTACTGCCCACTGGGGTCAGTTAATTACGATATTTTTGATGGCAATTGCTCTAGGAATGGATGCTTTATCGCTAGGTGTGGGAATTGGCATCAGGGGGATTCGGTTGCTTCATGTGCTTAGAATTAGTTTGTTAATAGGACTTTTCCATGTGTTAATGCCCTTATTGGGGATATTTGCGGGACATTATATTAGCTCGCTGTTGGGAAGGGTTACGGGATATGCTGCGGGCGGGCTATTGTTGTTGCTTGGGGGACATATGATATTTAATTCTTATCGTAAAGGACATGCGAAAATAATAAATTATCGCGCATGGGGCGGAATGTTGCTGTTCTCGATTAGTGTGAGCATCGATTCGTTCTCGGTAGGAGTATCTCTAGGGATGTTCAAGAGTGATCTGTTATTGACGGTTCTCATATTCGGTGTTGTCGGAGGTCTGATGTCTATGTTGGGTCTTCTCCTCGGTAGAAGAGTGAGTCACAAACTGGGGGAACATGGAGAAGCTCTAGGCGGCGCGATATTGCTTGCATTTGGGCTTATGTTTATCTTCTGATGCATTCAAAGCATGATACAATGGTATAAGAGGTTATTTAATATGTAAGGACAGATTTGAAGGGGGTAACGAGTTGCGAATTCTATTTGTTTGTACAGGGAATACATGCCGCAGCCCGATGGCGGAAGCTCTTCTTCGGAAGCTGGCTAAGGAGCGTGGTCTTTCACTTGAGGTGAGTTCTGCGGGTGTGGCAGCGACAGAAGGGATGCCAATATCTAGACATGCAGAAGCGATACTACGTGACCATAATATAGATGATGTAATAACTTCGCAAGCGTTGGGGATAGATGTCATACTTGATTGTGATCTGATTCTGACCCTTACTCAATCGCATAAACAGCATGTTCTTCGGATATACCCAGAAGTTGTGGGTAAGATCTATACGTTGAAAGAATATGCGGAAGATGATGAGCAGGTACTTCGGGATCTGGATGAATTGGATAGTCTTTATGCGACGTTAACGATGAATAGGGCGTTGGGGAAATTGATTGAACATCGGGATCAAGAACGTCTAATTGAAATCCAACAGCGGATACCGAGCTTTGATGTATCTGATCCATATGGGGGTTCACGAGCAGATTATGATGTGGCAGCGGCAGAAATTCATACAGCAGTCGAGCGGATTGTAACTAAGCTTGCGGATCGGAGCAACTAGAACATCGTTGCATTTCATCCTCTTTTGTTTTATCATGAGAGCAGAAGAACAATCGGTTCCGATGTAACTGGCGACTCTGTGGATGAAACCACGATGGAGCATCGGGATATACGGCCGGTCGCCTGGGCACAAGAGCAATTCTACGGGAATCCCCGTAGACTGCTCTTTTTTCGTCTTTTGACTAAAAAGTAGGTTATAATGGTACAAGACAAAAGAGGGATAATAGGAGGTTTTTCAAGAGATGAAGATTGCATTAGGGACAGATCACGGTGGCGTTCGTTTGAAGCAGGACATCATTAATGTCATTCAGCAACTTGGACATGAAGTGGTGGACGTTGGATGCAATTGCACTGACTCAGTTGACTATCCAGATTACGCTCTTCCTGTATGTGAGATGGTTGTGGCGGGCGAAGTTGATCGGGGTATATTAGTATGTGGAACTGGAATCGGTATGAGTATTGCAGCTAATAAAGTAACTGGCATTCGTTGTGCACTTGTCCATGATGTATTCTCGGCGAAGGCAACACGTGAACATAATGATACGAATGTGTTGGCGCTTGGGGAACGTGTTATTGGACCTGGATTAGCTTGTGAGATCGTTAAAGAATGGCTTATAACGGAATTTAGTGGAGAAGAGCGCCATGTAAATCGTGTGAACAAAATCAAGCTTATTGAAGAGCGTAATCTGCACGTCTAAGGAGGTTATCTTCATGGATCAAGGGTCGCAATCCACAGGTACATCTCTTAAAGAACAAGTCGCACAAGTCATGCGTGAAATAGCGGAGGTTGCCCATCTAGGGCCGGGGAAGCTGCTCGTGGTAGGTGTGAGTACAAGTGAAGTGATAGGAAGTCATATTGGTACAGGTGGAGCCTTGGACATAGCGAATGAATTGCTTCTTGGTATTGAAGAGATTCGCGAAGAGATGGGATTCCATGTTGTGTTTCAGTGTTGCGAGCATTTGAATAGGTCATTAGTCATGGAGCGAACTCTTCTTGAGCAACTTCGTTTAACGGAGGTTGTTGCTGTGCCACATCCCCATGCGGGAGGTTCCATGGCATCTGCTGCATATCGAAGAATGTTACAGCCGTGCCTCGCTGAAAGTGTGGAGGCCCACGCTGGAATAGATATCGGTGAGACGATGATCGGGATGCATCTTCGACGTGTAGCTGTACCTTTTCGCCCAAGTATTCGGTATATAGGACAGGCACGTGTGAATGCTGCGTATACCCGTCCGAGGCTGATTGGTGGGGAACGAGCACAATATAGAATGGAAGAAGCTTCTTCCAGCCAACAAAGTAACTCAAATCTTTGTGATTAAGCATTACAAACTTAAAGAATATGCTTTTAGCTTACGCTCAAAAACTTAAAGTATATGCTTTCGATGTGAGTTTTTACGAAGATGAATTATGAGGTAACGCTCAAAAACATAAAGAGTTTGCTTCCGATGTGAGTTTTTTAGAAGCTAATCAGGAAGTTTACGCTCAAAAACTTAAAGTATATGCTTTCGATGTGAGTTTTTACGAAGACTATTCATGGGGTAACGCTCAAAAACTTTTAGGAGGAATATAAAAATGGAAAATTTACGTAGTTATGACCCAGCGGTATTAGAGGCTATGGACCTAGAATTGAAGCGCCAACGGAATAATATTGAACTGATCGCTTCTGAGAATATTGTGAGCGAAGCGGTTATGGAAGCGATGGGTTCCGTACTAACGAATAAATATGCAGAGGGATATCCGGGCAAAAGATTTTATGGCGGTTGTGAACGGGTTGATATTGTAGAAGATATCGCCCGTGATCGTGCGAAGGAATTGTTCGGTGCTGAGCATGTTAACGTTCAACCACACTCTGGTGCTCAAGCGAATATGGCTGTCTATACGGCTGTTCTAAATCCTGGAGACACAGTACTGGGTATGAATCTTGCTCATGGTGGACACTTGACTCATGGTAGTCCGGTTAACGCTTCAGGTCTATTGTATAATTTCATTCCTTATGGCGTACAAGAGGACTCTTTCCTAATTGATTATGACGAAGTTCGTAAGATCGCATTTAAACACCGTCCACGTTTAATTGTAGCGGGCGCAAGTGCTTACCCACGTACGATTGACTTTGAAGCACTAGCTTCTATTGCTAACGATGTAGGTGCGCTGTTCATGGTGGATATGGCTCATATTGCTGGATTGGTTGCGGGAGGGGTTCATCCTAGTCCGGTACCTCACGCACACTTTGTAACGACTACCACTCATAAAACACTTCGTGGTCCACGTGGTGGGATGATTATTTGTAAGAAACCATGGGCGCAAGCGATTGATAAAGCGGTATTCCCAGGAACGCAAGGCGGACCTTTGATGCATATTATCGCATCGAAGGCAGTTGCTTTTAAAGAAGCATTGGATCCATCATTTAAGATTTACGCTCAGAACGTAGTTAAGAATGCTAAGGTGTTGGCTGAGACGCTTGTTAACGAAGGCCTGAACGTCGTATCTGGTGGTACGGATAACCACTTGTTATTGATTGATACTCGCAGCCTGAACACTACGGGTAAAGTAGCTGAGAAGGTTCTAGATTCAATTGGAATCACAGTGAATAAGAATGCCATTCCATTCGATCCTACAAGTCCATTCGTGACTAGCGGTATTCGTCTTGGTACTCCAGCTGCGACTACGCGTGGTATGGATGAAAAGGCTATGGTAGAAATCGGTGAGATCATCGCTCTAACTCTGAAGAATCCAGAGAATGAAGCAATACTTGCTCAAGCGGCAGCAAGAGTGACTGCACTTACAGATCAATACCCTCTATATCCTGATTTGAAATATTAAGAATAAGCTATGGCATGCATAAAGCATAGTAGCTTTTGGTAGAATAATATAAGTGTGGAGTAGCCCCTTTTTGCACAAGAGGGGCTACTTTGCGTCTACTGGTACTAGAGGATCTGAATTGGACGGAAGTAGCCGAAGGGACTGGAGAGAAAGAATTCAGTAGAAGGTCGATCCGAAAGAGGGCGGGAGTCGAGTGACCGAAATCGCGCAATAGTGAAACCATAGAAGCGCAGAAACGTAGAATAGATAAACAGATAAACCCCAGAGCCACGTAATTCTGAAACGGCGCAAACCGTACGGAGGAATAGATGTGTAAACTGCATTTATTTGAGTAAGCAAGGCGTGGAAGCGAGGAATAGTTGTCAAAACTACAACTAAAAGTGGGAGAACGATGAAAAACGAGGGTTTCCAGTAATCTAGATGTACTCTATGCAACTAAAGTTAGTGTTGGAGGGATTTGTCCGAATCTAGATGTACTCCAAGCAACTAAAATTGGTATTAGAGGAATTGGCACGAGTCTACACGAGTCCAAGTATATATTATGCAAATATTCCCACCTCAAGTAAGGTGACGCTTCCTACAAGAGTATTGGAATCCCCACCTCAAGTATGCAGTCCCGCCTGTAAGAGTGCTGAAATTGTTGCTGTGGAAGGAGATAAACACCTACTGTAATAGTGTTTGGCATAATTATTCACACCTCCGTAACTAGAAGTTCAATCAATGTGGGTGCAAAATCATTTCGGAGAATGATATAATAAACAAAGTTTGTATACACTACTTCTATATTGATGTACATTTACAACATGAAAACAAACGAATGATCCGGAGGGGAACCATGGGAAAAGGAAAATTGGTGATTTGTGATCACCCTTTAATTCAACACAAGCTTACTTTCATCCGTGATGAGCAGACTACTACTAAAGACTTTAGGGAGCTAGTTGATGAAGTAGCAACACTAATGGCATACGAAATTACAAGAGATATTCCACTGGTAACCGTTACAGTAAAGACGCCAGTGGCTGAGACAGAAAGTCGCGTCATTTCAGGGCGTATGTTAGGGCTCGTTCCTATTCTACGTGCTGGATTGGGCATGCTAGATGGTGTTCTTAAATGTCTTCCAGCAGCTAAAGTGGGTCATATCGGTTTATTCCGCGATCCAGACACATTACAACCAGTAGAATACTACACGAAGCTTCCTACCGATGTTACGGAGCGCGAGTTGATTGTTATTGACCCGATGCTTGCAACAGGTGGATCTGCTATTGCAGCCATTGATGTGCTGAAGAAACGTGGATGTACTCAAATTAAGATGATGAATCTAATCGCTGCTCCGGAAGGGGTTAAGGCAGTACATGATGCTCATCCTGATGTAGATATTTATGTGGCTGCAATGGACGAGCGTTTGGATGAACTTGGTTATATTATCCCTGGACTAGGGGATGCTGGAGACCGTTTATACGGTACTAAGTAAGTTTTAGAGGAAGTTCAAAAAGTCATCTTTTGATCACGAAGAAACGCAGCAGCGTAAGCTTGCACTTTAGTGCTTAAAAGTCGACTTTTTGAACATGTACTTTTAGAAAAGAGGTATCTTTAACTATGAGTAAGATTAAAGTAATGACGATCTTCGGAGTTCGTCCTGAAGCGATTAAGATGGCACCGCTTATTCTTGAATTGCAGAAACACTCCGATCGAATTGAATCTATTGTCTGCGTAACAGCACAACATCGTCAAATGCTGGATCAGGTGTTGGAAGTATTCAAGATCCAACCTGATTACGATCTGGATGTTATGCAGGAAAGTCAGACATTGAATGAAATCTCAATTCGGGTATTAGCAGGGCTTGAGCCTGTACTTCGTGAGGTTAAACCGGATATTGTACTCGTTCACGGTGATACTTTGACGACCTTTCTAGCTAGTTACGCTGCATTTATGCAACAGATTCAAGTGGGACATGTGGAAGCCGGGCTGCGAACTTGGAACAAACAGTCCCCTTTCCCTGAGGAGATGAATCGCCAATTAACAGGGGTTCTTGCGGACCTTCATTTTTCTCCTACGAAATGGTCTGCAAATAACTTGCTTTCTGAAAACAAGTCAAAGTCAAGCATTTATATCACAGGCAATACCGTCACAGATGTGTTTAAATATACTGTACACCCCGAATATAATCATCCTGTGCTAGACTGGGCGTCAGGTAAGAAACTCATTTTAATGACGGCGCATCGCAGGGAATCCCAAGGCGAACCGCACCGTCATATTTTTCGTGCAGTGAAGAGGATTGCTGATGAATTCGAAGATGTTGTTATCTGCTATCCTGTGCATCCGAGTCCTGCAGTGATGGGCCCAGCACATGAGATTTTAGGGAATCATCCTCGGATTAAACTCATTGCACCGTTGGATGTGGTAGATTTCCACAACTTTTATCCTCATACCCATTTGATTCTGAGTGATTCGGGAGGATTGCAGGAAGAAGCACCATCCTTTGGCGTACCAGTACTTGTGCTTCGTGATACGACAGAACGTCCTGAAGGAATACAAGCGGGAACGCTTGAATTGGTAGGGACGGATGAGGAGAATGTGTATCAACGGACTAGAACCCTGTTAACAGATCAGAAGGTGTACGATGCCATGAGTAAGGCGACTAATCCATATGGAGATGGAAAAGTTTCAGAAAGAATTGTCAATGCGATTCTTCACAATTTCGGTTTGGAAAACGAACGCCCAGAAGAATTTCACACAATGTTCACAAATGAGTAAAAATGTGTTATTTTATAATGTGTAGGTTAGTGTACAGTAGAACTGTATGGTTTTAGCGGTGTTTATAGATTTATGAAGAGAAATTAGCTGCCTTTTTTCGCTTTAAAGCGATGAAAACGTTTGATTGACAAATCCTTAAAATATTCAGTAAAATAGGTTGGGATTAGTGTAATGGAGAACCCAAAACGTAATGATAATCCGTGGTTTATGGCACTTTACATAAGTGGAGCTGGTGGCTTACTTACAACGCATATTCTTATAGGTTTTTTTATAAGTAGATGGTTGATGGGATTGTGGGAAGGGCCTAAATATTGGATGGCGATCGGAAGTATTTCTGGGCTAGTTTTGGGAATCTCTAACATTATCGTTTTGATCAAAAAAATTTTGGGGGAAAAGAATGGATGATACCATTTCCATTGTAAGAACAGTCACTAGGTTATCTTTACTGATGATGTCAGCATTGTTAGTTGGATGGGCCTTAGTTCCTGAATATCGAACAGTCACAATGGGGATGGTCCTAGGTATAGTAGTCGGTCTGGTTAATACAGGCTATCTTTCGATGAAAATTCGTAATGCAGTTCAATCAATATCAAGCAATAAGAGACAATTTGGTCTAGGCTTTCTGACTCGAATAAGCTTTTCTATACTAGTAGTCATGTTTGCGATTAAGTTTGAGCATTTTTCTCTTGGAGCAACAATTGCTGGACTATTCATACCGCAGTTATTGACCATCCCTGTAGCAATATATGGAAGTGTAAGTAAGAAGAGCTAACATTTATCTGAAAGGAGGGGAACATTTTAATGCATGATTCACCGATTATTCTTGTGGGGGGACTACAACTCGATTTCTCTGCAATTATTATGCTCTTTGTGACCGCTGCCATCGTTTTTATACTCGCGATGCTCGGAGTGAGGAATCTTTCAGTCGAGAATCCTTCCAAGATACAGAATTTCGTGGAATGGATTGTGGAATTTGTTCAAGGGATTATTAATAAGGCAATGGATGAGAAGAAGGGCAGACCTTATCTAGCATTCGCGCTGACGTTATTTCTGTTCGTTTTAGTAGCCAATATATTAGGACTTCCCTTTATGATCGCTACAGAACATACCAGTCAAGACAACTTGTTCGGTTATGTAATTGAGGCTACTCGAAATTTGGCGCCGGGAGAACATGCTGAGATTGTCTGGTGGAAGTCTCCAACGGCAGACATCAATATTACTGCTGGACTTGCCCTAACGACCTTTTTCCTAATGAATTATTTAGGATTCAAAACAGATTGGAGACATTATTTGAAGCATTTCGTCAAGCCAACTCCGATTTTTCTGCCATTAAATATTATCGAGAATTTATCGAAACCATTTGCATTAGCGATACGTTTGTTCGCAAATATTTTTGCGGGTGAGGTACTCATTGGGGTTATTCTGAAACTTTCGATTGTATCCATTCCGTTTATGGCAATTTGGCAGGGATTCAGTGTATTTATAGGTGCGCTACAAGCATTTATATTTGTAATATTGACGATGGTGTATATCGCTCAAATGACGATTTATGAAGAGCATTAATTAACTTCGGTGAAGTAACTTCAGAGTGTCTGATTACTTTTACAGAAGATATTATAATTTACAAATACTAAGAAGATTTGAAGGAGGATATTTTATAATGGAATTTTTAGCAGCAGCAATCGCAGTAGGTGTAGGGGCAATAAGTGCAGGGTTTGGTAACGCAATAATCGTAAGTAAAACGGTAGAATCAATTGCTCGTCAACCAGAAGCTACGAGTGCATTGCAAACAACGATGTTTATCGGTGTAGGTATCGTAGAAGTTGTACCTTTGGCTGCAACGGTAATCGCGTTCTTGATTATATTTGCTTAATAAAAGACAGACGGTTTGGCGGGGAGGGCGATGTCATCCGCGCCTTCCTTTTGTTTAGAATCGCACTTCGCGCTAATGGAAAGGAGTGACATCATTGAATATTATATGGGAAAACATGCTATTGACAATTCTTTCATTCGTACTTCTTTATTGGCTATTAAGCAAATTTGCTTTCAGTAAGCTATTTGATGTCATGGAGAAGCGTCGTATGCTAGTCTTGAATCAGTTAGAAGATGCTAGAACGACACGTGAAGAGGCAACACAATATGTAGAAGATCAGAAGATCGCTCTTCAAGAGGCTCGCAAAGAGGCTTATGATATCGTAGAACTATCTAAGAAGACAAGTAATAAACAGGCTGAACAGATCCTTGAAGAAGCTAGCAATGCCGTGGTACGTCTGAAGTCTGAGGCTGTACGCGATATTGAAAGTGAAAAGGACAAGGCAGTGGAAGCATTGCGAAGCGAAATTGGTACTATTTCCGTACAAATTGCCTCGAAATTGCTGAATAAAGAAGTGAATATGGATAATACACAAGAACAACTCGTGGATCAATACCTCAAAGAGGTAGGGGACAAATCATGAGCCGCCATACGGTAGTTGCTAAACGGTATGCAAAGGCACTGTTCGAAGTGGCGTCATTGGAACAAGGAACGCTTGAAGTTGAACAGGAATTGAAGGCGATCGTAGGAGCCATTCAATCTAATGATGAGATTGAACGCTTCTTCACTACACCGAATATTTCCGATTCTGATAAATTGAATGCACTTAATAGTGCACTTCAGGGCAAGCTGTCACAATCCGTGATGAATACCGTGGAACTACTAGTGAAACGACGGAGAACTGATATATTACCTGACCTTTTAGCTAGCTACGTCAAGTTAAAGGGCGATAGCCTGGGAATGGCCGATGCGGATGTATATTCATCTTATGCGCTTAATGAGCATGAGAAAGAAGCGGTAGCGGCTGAATTTGGCCAGTTGTCGCATAAGTTGATTCGTGTGAACAATATAGTCGACAAGAGCCTGCTCGGGGGATTGAAGGTTGTTATCGGTGATACGCTGTATGACGGTAGTATATCGAGTAAGCTTGCACGTCTCGAAAAGTCATTTAATGACAAGCATAGTAGATAGGGGTGAAAATATTGAGTATCAAACCTGAAGAAATCAGTTCACTTATTAAAAGTCAAATTGAACAATATAAATCTGACATTGAAGTCGCTGAAGTAGGTACTGTCATTCAAGTAAGTGATGGTATTGCACGCGTGCATGGGCTTGAGAATGCTATGTCCGGTGAGCTTTTGGAATTCTCCAATGGTGTTGTCGGATTGGTACTCAACTTGGAAGAGAGTAACGTAGGTGTCGTTATTCTAGGCCGTTACACAGAGATTAAAGAGGGCGACCAAGTTAAACGTACGGGTCAAATTATGCAAGTTCCAGTGGGTGAAGCATTGCTAGGACGGGTTGTTAATGCGCTTGGCGAACCATTGGATGGTAAAGGACCCATTGCAGCAACAGAATTTCGTCCAGTAGAGAACAGCGCACCAGGCGTTATTGATCGTAAATCGGTTCATGAACCGATGCAAACGGGTATAAAAGCGATAGATGCGATGGTACCAATCGGACGTGGCCAACGGGAACTTATCATTGGAGATCGTCAAACAGGTAAAACCCAAATTGCTATTGATACCATTATTAACCAAAAGGGTAATGGCGTAAAATGTATTTATGTTGCTATTGGACAGAAGCAATCTACGGTTGCTCAAGTCGTAGAAACACTACGCCGCCATGGTGCATTAGAATATACAATTATTGTTACAGCAGCGGCATCAGAGCCGTCACCACTACTTTACATTGCACCTTATGCTGGTTGTGCGATGGGTGAATACTTCATGTATAAAGGTGAGCATGCGCTCATTATTTATGATGACTTAACGAAACAAGCGTCTGCTTATCGTGAGCTTTCCTTGTTACTTCGTCGCCCACCAGGTCGGGAAGCTTATCCAGGGGATGTGTTCTATCTTCATTCTCGCTTACTAGAACGTGCAGCTAAATTAAGTGATGCTTTGGGCGGAGGATCTTTGACGGCATTGCCGTTCATCGAGACGCAAGCTTCAGACGTATCTGCTTATATTCCAACGAACGTAATCTCGATTACAGATGGACAGATCTTTCTGGAATCAGAGTTGTTCTATTCGGGTCAACGCCCAGCAATTAACGTTGGTATTTCGGTATCCCGTGTAGGGGGTTCAGCACAAATCAAAGCGATGAAAAAAGTCGCAGGTAGTTTGAAGCTTGACCTTGCACAATATCGTGAGCTGCAAGCATTCTCCCAATTTGGATCGGATTTGGATAAGTCGACATTGGCACGTCTGAATCGCGGTGCTAGATTGATGGAAATTCTTAAGCAGGGTGTCAACGAGCCGCTCCAAGTTGAGCAACAGGTCATTAGCTTGTACTCAGCAGTAAGAGGTCATTTGGATGATATTCCGGTAGTAGATATCCGTCGTTTCGAGAAGGAATTCATAGCTTTTGTAGAAAGTAACAGACCTGAAATTCTTCAATCTATTACGGATACGAAGGACTTGGTTGCTGACAATGAGACTGCTTTGAAAGAGACTATTGAGACATTCAAAAAGGGATTCTCGGTATCAGTATAGACCATAGACCGGGCCGGGAGGCTCGGTATCACTATTTACAAGCTGAAATGGCTGGGCCGTTCTTCTGAAGAAGTTTATGCTTCCGATGCTAGCGATACTTCGTATCGCTTTAAGGTAACCATCTCTGCCGAAATATAAGAAATAGAGTATGAAGTGAAACTTGTACTTTCTTATATTTTAAAAATAACAAGGCTTACGATGCTAGTTTTGACTCCGTCAAAACTAAGTTAACGCTTACGATGCTAGTTTTGACTCCGTCAAAACTTTAAGGTGGTGAAAACATGGCAAGAGGATTACGTGATATCAAACGTCAAATCAAGAGTGTACAAAGCACCAAGCAAATCACGAAGGCAATGGAAATGGTAGCCGCTTCTAAGCTAAGAAGAGCGCAGGAGAAGGCAACCGCAGCCCGACCTTACGCGGAGAAGCTTAAAGAATTGGTGTTTAGTATTGCTTCTAGTTCGGAAGAAATTAGCCATCCGATGTTTGAGACGAGACCAGTCAAAAAAACAGGGTATTTAGTTATCACTTCAGATCGCGGTCTTGCGGGTGGATATAATACGAATATTCTGAAAAAAGTAATGACAACTATTGCTGAGAATCACAAGTCGAAGGATGAGTATGAAATATACGTCATAGGTCGAAAAGGACGTGAATATTTCCGCCGTAGGGAGCTTCCTATTGTCGATGAACTCATGGACTTGTCGGATACCCCTAGTTTCGCAGATATTAAATCCATCGCATATACAGCGGTTCAACGTTTTGAACGGGGCGATATTGATGAACTTCATATCTGCTATAATCGATTCATTAATGCTTTGACACAGATACCTGAAACGGTACAACTATTGCCAATGGAAACAGTTCATACAAATTCGGATACAGATCCGTACGAATACGAACCTTCTGCAAGTTTTGTTTTGGAAGTGCTTTTGCCTAAATATGCAGAGACACTAATCTTTGGTGCCCTGTTGGACGGAAAAGCAAGTGAATTGGGATCGAAGATGACGGCCATGGGTAGTGCGACTAAGAATGCTACCAAGATGATTGGTGATTTACAGTTGATTTATAACCGTGCCCGCCAAGCAGCGATTACGCAGGAAATTTCCGAGATTGTGGCAGGAGCAGACTCACAGTCTTAAGATTAATGGTTGAAGCATACTTGTAGGAGGGGAACAAAAAGATGAATAAAGGACGCGTAGTCAGCATTATGGGTGCGGTTGTTGACATTGAATTTGACAGAGGTCAACTGCCAGCAATCTACAATGCGATTAAGATTCAGACGGTCTTATCGGATAATAGATCGATTGACCTGACTTTGGAAGTATCTAATCATTTAGGTGACAATAGAGTACGTTGTATCGCCATGTCCAGTACAGATGGATTGGTACGTGGAACGGAAGCTCTAGATCTAGGAACTTCCATAACAGTACCTGTAGGTCCAGAAACATTGGGTCGTGTATTTAATGTATTGGGAGAGCCTATCGACCAAGTTGGTGAAGTTGTTACTGAAATTAAGAGACCTATCCACCGTGAAGCTCCTAAATATGATGAACTGTCAACGCAAGCTGAGATGCTTGAGACAGGAATCAAAGTAATCGACCTTCTCGCACCATATCAAAAGGGTGGTAAAATTGGACTCTTTGGTGGTGCCGGTGTTGGTAAAACAGTTGCTATTCAAGAATTAATTAACAATATCGCTCAAGAACATGGTGGTATTTCTGTGTTCGCGGGTGTTGGTGAACGTACACGTGAAGGTAATGACTTGTATCATGAAATGACGGAATCAGGCGTTATTAAGAAAACAGCGATGGTATTCGGTCAGATGAACGAGCCTCCAGGCGCACGTCTTCGTGTAGCGTTAACAGGACTAACAATGGCAGAATATTTCCGTGATGAAGAAGGCAAGGATGTTCTGTTGTTTATTGATAACATATTCCGTTTCACACAAGCAGGTTCCGAAGTGTCGGCACTACTTGGTCGTATGCCATCAGCGGTTGGTTATCAACCAACATTGGCGACAGAAATGGGTCAATTACAAGAACGTATTACTTCTACGAAGAAAGGTTCAGTTACTTCCATTCAAGCCATTTACGTACCTGCGGATGACTATACAGATCCAGCTCCAGCTACGACATTTGCTCACTTGGATGCAACAACGAACTTGGAACGTAAAATTTCGGAAATGGGGATTTATCCAGCGGTAGATCCATTAGCATCCAGTTCACGGATTCTAGCTCCAGAAATTGTAGGTGAAGAACATTACAACGTAGCCCAAGGTGTGAAACAGATTCTAGCTCGTTATAATGAGCTTCAAGATATTATCGCCATTCTGGGTATGGATGAATTGGGTGAAGACGATAAAATAATCGTTTCTCGTGCACGTAGAATTCAACGTTTCTTGTCTCAACCATTCCACGTGGCTGAACAGTTCACCGGGTTCGCAGGTAAATATGTTCCTGTTAAAGACACTATTCGTAGCTTTAAGGAAATTCTCGAAGGTAAGCATGACCATCTTCCAGAGTTAGCATTCCTTTACGTAGGATCGATTGAAGAAGCAGTTGAAAAAGCGAAGACACTTTAAGCTGCATATGCTTTCGTAGTAAGCTATTCTTCGAATAGCTCAGCACATGCTTTCGTAGTAAGCTATTCTTCGAATAGCTTTAAGGAGGAGAACAAATGAGCACCTTTTTACTGGAAATCGTCACACCAGATCATTTAGCCTACTCTGGTGAGGTCGATGGCTTGACTGTTCGTGGAATCGAAGGGGAAATAGGTATTTTAGCAGGGCATATTCCATTCATAACTCCGCTACAGGTAGCGCCAATTAGTATAAAAATAGGCCAAGATTATACCTTCATAGCCATCAGTGGTGGATTTGTGGAAGTTCGTAAAGATAAAGTGGTGGTATTAGCCGAAAGCGCTGAGCTCGAGCAAGAGATCGACGTGGAACGTGCAATGGCTGCCAAAGAACGTGCAGAACGTCGTATTGGTGCTAAGAAGCGTAATCAAGCTGATATTGACTTCGCCCGTGCAGAGCTTTCCCTGAAGAAAGCAATGAATCGGATTAAAGTACATTCTCATATTAATAAATAATTACTATACACAAAAACAGTCAGCTACTTAGGCCTGGCTGTTTTTGTGCACGATGGAATGTTAAGCACGATCGTATTGGACACTTGGCTTGGTATTCCATCGTGCAGACAAGGTTGAGTAACAACTTTATTTTCAAAAGAAACAATTAAAGCGATTACAAAAGTGGATTCTTTTGCATAAGGAAAGTATGATAGTAGAGTCGGGTTAAAGCGTTGAACTGTAACCGGAAAGGATAAGATGAATTGTTATGAATCAAAGTATATCAAGTGCAGTCTCTGGGGCAGTGGGCGTGAGTGGACTTGTCTCCATTATTGTATCGCTTATTTGTATTTGGATATCATGGTGGGCATTGCAGAATTTGAAATTAGATTTATTCATTCGTAATCCACTGGGAACTCAAGGGAAGTTGTTACAAGTACTTTTGGCGATTGTTTTGGGTCATTTTGTGGCGGGATTTATTATTGATTATCTAAACTGGAGCCAAATGATCAAATACATGTTTTAATCTTTCGTTAGTGTCGAATAATAACATATCATTATGTAAACAATGGGGAATAAGTCTAACTATTTCTTAGAACCAATTGTGAACTTTCAACATAATGATATAACTAACTTGAATAATAAATCTAATTCTTAAGATGAAATTATAAAAAAGGCTTGTACACGTCAAAAAATCAATGCTATGATGAAAGTTGGGAATTTAAGAGTGATTTTATTAAGCCTTATTAATAAAGATGAAAATTACGGACGCGGAGGGAATCATGATGAGCAAATTTATCGTCCGCGGTGGCAATAGATTGATCGGAAATGTTAAAATTAGTGGAGCCAAAAATTCAGTTCTTCCGATCATCGCTGCCTCTATACTTGGGGAAGAAGGGGAAAGCACCATTTACGATGCCCCGCCTCTTGACGATGTGATGACAATTAGTAAAGTATTGGAATCGCTTGGTGTGAAAGTAAGCTATGACAACGAAGTATTGCGAGTGAATGCAGAGAAAATAGCAACCTGTGAGGCGCCTTATGAGTATGTGCGTAAAATGCGAGCTTCATTCTTAGTGATGGGTCCATTGTTGGCGCGTATGGGTCACACTCGAATTTCATTACCGGGCGGCTGTGCCATAGGTACACGACCAATTGATCAGCATTTGAAGGGATTCGAAGCTCTTGGTGCAGAGATTAGTCTTGGTCAAGGTTTCATTGAAGCAAAAAGTAACGGTAGACTGCGTGGAGCCAAAATTTATTTGGATGTTGCAAGTGTAGGAGCAACTGAGAATATTATGATGGCCGCAACTCTGGCTGAGGGTATTACGACGATAGAGAATGCAGCAAAAGAGCCGGAAATTGTCGATTTAGCGAATTATTTGAACAGTATGGGTGCCAAAGTTCGCGGTGCTGGTACAGGGATCATTCGTATTGAAGGTGTCGACAAAATGCATGGTGTCAAGCACACTGTTATTCCTGACCGGGTAGAAGCAGGTACATATATGGTGGCTGCAGCGATTACGGGCGGGGATGTATACGTTGAAGGTGCAATCGCGGATCATTTAGGTCCTGTCATTTCCAAGATGGAAGAAATGGGAGTGAAGATTGTACCGGACGAGAATGGTATTCGTGTTACTGCGAATCATCCTTTACGTTCAGTGGATATTAAGACGCTACCTTATCCTGGGTTTCCTACAGATATGCAGTCTCAGATGATGTCCTTATTACTTGTATCAGAAGGAACCAGTGTCGTAACGGAGACGGTATTCGAGAATCGCTTCATGCATGTGGATGAATTTCAACATATGAACGCTGAGATTAAAGTTGAAGGTCGATCAGCCATTATTACAGGGCGAGCTAAACTAAATGGTGCTAAAGTATGTGCAACTGATCTTCGCGCAGGTGCAGCATTAATTTTGCTTGGGCTTGTAGCTAATGGTACAACTGAGGTTAGTGGTGTGCATCATATTGATCGTGGATATGTGAACTTAGCTGAGAAGTTATCCAAGTTGGGTGCTGATATTTGGCGAATTAGCTTGGATGAGCATTCAAAGGAGTCTACATTGGAGCCGTCGAAGGCTAAGGCTGTTTCGCATAAAGTGAAAGATGAAGTGAAACGTTTCTCCACTCAGCCAACCTGGGTCTAGATAACGAGACTTCAAGCGAAGACCTAATACTAGAATGAAATATTATATAATCTATGTTATGAAAAAGACCAAAAGAAGAGCCCAATCGGGTTGATCTTTTGGTCTTTTTTGATTTTTATGATTGCGGTTGAACGCCCATACGTCTAATCCATCGCGATTGCAGCAAAGTTGGGGAACGACTCATCAACCGCCGTAATTGCCGAATAGTTGTAAAAAGCACACCTATTTGGCAGAAAAGGTGGGAGGAGAAGGAAATAGTTGCATTAGTTACACTTAAAATAAGGAAAATCGTAAAAAGTAGGGTTTATCGAGTAACTAGATGTAGGTTGTACAACTAAAGTTACCATTTGAGCGAATAGGATGGAATTAGATGTACTTTCTGCAGCTGTTGGAGATCAGCCTGAAGGGATATGGAACTATCCGTTCTAGCATTAATGGTAAATCTTCATTCTACTAAATGGTTCTATCATATCTTTCGGATTCATATGTATAAGATAGATAGAACAAGAAATCGTAGGCATGTCGATGTAGAGAACGGAGGTTTATCGTTATATGAAAGAGCAAGATCAGCAAACGAGCAGCCCGATGGAGCCAGACAATCTATCGCAGATACCTGCATCGTTATGTAACATTTCGTCGACGATAGCATCGCTCGACCCGTCGTTATCACAATCTGAGAGTGTCGCCCCATCAGTCTCAGCGTCACCTGTAATGTCGCATCGATCATCATCCGCGAACGTTGTCGAATCGTGCGACACTGCGCATCTACCGCCCACACCGGGCCTATCGCAGCCTGCCTTTGATGTCGCGCCCGAGCCACCCCTGTCGCACCTTGTTCCTGATGTCACTGATGCGAAAGCGGCGTCGCGACTCGCCCCTACAAGGGGAGTTAACGCCCGTCGTAAGCGTGCTACGCGTCGAGGTTTCGGTCGGCGCACGACTAACCCCATCAAGTGGCGAATCCCTCCGATCTTATTAGCAGTGGGAGGATTACTAGTTATGGCGATGCTTCTTCCCGTGTTGATCGTGAATGTACATCATAACCCTCCAGTATCCGTTCCACCACTGCCAGAAGAAGCGCTGTCCGGCTTGATTGCAGAAGCAGAGCAGGAGGAGCCTCAGGTGTCGGTATATCTAACTAAGCTGGGTCAGATCGAGACTCTTCCGCTTGAAGACTACGTAAGAGGTGTTGTTGCAGCAGAGATGCCTGCTGATTTTGCATTCGAATCACTAAAGGCACAGGCCACGGCTGCTCGTACCTATATCGTGCAACGACTATTAACGAATGATACGAGTGGTGTTCCTGTAGAAGGAGCAGATGTCACCGATACAGTCTCTCATCAAGCATATCTGTCCCTGCAGACACTTGAGACAGAGTGGAAGAGCCAGGGGAAGGCCGCCCAGTTGGCCAATGTACAGCGTGCAGTGTTGGAAAGTCGTAACATAGTTATGACGTATAAAGGAAAGCCGATCACTGCAACCTTTTTTTCTACTAGTAATGGATATACTGAGAATTCAGAAGATTACTGGCAGACTACTATTCCTTATTTGCGCAGTGTATCAAGCCCTTGGGATATCGAAATAGCCCCGCACTATAAAGATACTGTCAAGTTAAGCAAGGAGAAATTTCTGAATCAAATGGGACTAAACAAGCTAGCTACAGCCACATTGAAGAACAAACAAGGAGAGTATTCTCTGGACTCTCTTATTCATATACTCTCAACTACTCAAGGAAACCGTATAAAAGAACTGAGTATTGGTGGTGTTATGTTTAGTGGTCGTGAAGTTCGAGAGAAGCTCGGACTACGCTCAAGCCAATTCTCTTGGGTGGATTCTGGGAATGATATTGTGATTACCACGTATGGTAACGGGCATGGCGTAGGAATGAGTCAGTGGGGAGCGAATGGGATGGCTCAAGAAGGATATACAGCTACTCAGATTCTCGAACACTACTATACGGGGATAGAATTCCAACAAGTTACTAAACTACTCGCCAAAAAATAATATATAGAGAAGGTATAAAAGAGTTCATCTCGGTAACAATGGTTACAGAGGTGATAACAATGAATGAACAAAACAAAGATCAAAACCATGGAGAAACTCCTAAACCATTTAAAGGAGCACCGGTTAATGAACCGTCTGCATGGAAGAAACTGTTGTCGAAAAGGTGGGTTTATCCGGCAGCCTACATGGCCGCAGCAGCAATTATACTAACCTTAGTGTGGGTCTATCAGGATGCCAGTCAGAAATCACTTACTTCAGACCTCACTAATGGTTCAGGGAACACAGTCTCTCAAGTGATTGGGCCCGCGAATACGGATATGGTAGATCCTGAAGCACTAGAAGTTCTTGCAAAAGCAGAAAGTATGACATGGCCAGTAGCTAACGCCCAAGAAGTCAATGTTGTGAAACCATTTTATGATCCAGCCGGTACCAAGGAGAATCATCTAGAAGCTATGGTTCAATACAATGATATTTCTGTAACGAACAATGGTATTGATCTAGCTCGTGAAGATAACAGCTCGTTCGAAGTAAAAGCAGCGCTTAGTGGTAAGGTCACCGAAGTGAAGATGCATCCGTTAATGGGAACCGTTGTGGAAGTTACTCATTCTGGAGATTTGAAGACCGTATACCAAAGCGTAACCGACGCTAAAGTGAAGATTGGTGATGAGGTTACTCAAGGGCACACACTTGCGAGCGCCGGACGCTGCGAGATGGAAAGTGATCTCGGTAACCACGTGCATTTCGAAGTCTATAGCAAGGGGAACTTAGTCAACCCAGCAGAATTACTTCCTCCGAAGTAATCAGAACTCTTAACGGTGGATTGGATGAAGAGGTTACTATAATGCACAGAAAGGGATGGGTATGAGCTACATACCTATCCCTTTTTCTTGTTAGGACAGTATAACTAACGGACACCCCGAGGGGTGTCTTTCTCTTGTTCTGGGCTATTTATTTAAGTGTGTTTTGTGAAAAAAGGAAACTTAATTGGGAAATGTGGAAGTGGGGAGATGATTAGTTGAAGATCTGGGGGAGTATGTAGGGTAGGCTCGCTGAATAGCTATATAACGGGTATCTAATCTCCCTTCACCCCCCTTAAACACAACATGTCCACAAAATAAATGAGCATAATGAAGCTTGTCATGTTTCTAAACTGCGAATATATGGGCACGCCCCTCATATAATGTACCAAACCATCCACAGTAGGGAGGCGGGGGCGTGCACGATTACATTAAGGAACGGACCATTAAGATTGGACGTTGTATCGTGGAGACTAGGAACACGGTCCGAACCATTGCCAAGGAGTTTGGCGTATCGAAAAGCACAGTGCATAAAGATTTAACGGAACGGCTGCCAGAAATTAATCCTGAGCTAGCGGATCAAGTCAAGAATATTCTCGAGTACCACAAATCTATCCGCCATCTTAGAGGAGGAGAAGCCACGAAAATTAAGTATAAGAAAACAAACAGTAAAAAAAGAGAGACAGTAGGCACAGCAAAGTCTTAAGTTTATTAGAATACTGACAATTCCCGTTGAATACTCCCCCTGAAGTATGATATGTTAAAAGATGGTATGGAGTCGAATTGTGTAATCATAAAGTATTCGAGAATGCAGGGATATTGTAGCTTATTGTCGAATGCAGAAGATAGACACGTTAGACATCTCTATTCACCATAAAATAACACTTTGGGGGCCCTTTCATGATGTTAAGTAAGGATATTGGAATAGATCTCGGCACGGCAAATGTGCTCATTCACGTTAAGGGGAGGGGCGTTGTATTAAACGAACCTTCGGTTGTTGCTATTGAAAGGGATACCAAAAAGGTTCTTGCTGTGGGTGAAGATGCACGTCGCATGATTGGACGTACTCCGGGCAATATTATTGCGATTCGTCCATTGCGTGATGGAGTCATTGCTGACTTTGCAGTGACAGAAATGATGCTGAAATATTTCATCGACAGTGTAGGGGGGCGTAATTGGTATAGTCGCCCTCGTATCCTCATTTGTACCCCAACGGATATTACATCTGTGGAACAAAAGTCTATTCGAGAAGCTGCTGAACATAGCGGAGCTAAAGAGGTATACTTAGAAGAAGAGCCTAAAGCGGCAGCAATTGGTGCCGGTATGAATATATATGAACCGAGTGGTAACATGGTTATCGATATCGGTGGCGGAACGACAGATGTCGCAGTGATTTCTATGGGCGACGTCGTTACCGCTTCTTCTCTTAAAGTAGCAGGGGACAAGTTCGACGAAGCTATCTCTAAGTACATAAAGAATAAATATAAGCTCCTTATAGGGGAACGTACGGCTGAAGATATCAAGGTGAATATTGGATCTGTGCGTCCAGGTGGAACTAAGGCTGAGATGGATATTCGTGGGCGAGATATGGTCACAGGACTTCCTTTGACAGTTACTATTTATTCAAATGAAGTGCAAGAGGCGTTATTTGATCCGATAATGGCTATTGTGTTGTCAGCGAAATCCGTATTAGAACGAACACCTCCAGAGTTGTCAGCAGACATTATTGATCGTGGAGTGATCCTCACAGGTGGAGGCGCATTATTGAACGGATTAGATGAATTATTGTCCGATGAGCTACATGTTCCAGTACTAATAGCCGAAGATCCTATGCACTGTGTTGTGAAGGGAACCGGCATTATGCTCGACAATTTAGATCGGGTTATTAAGAAAAGCTTCTAACTAACCGATAAATATTAAGAAGTAATCAAAGGAGGGCAACCTTATGTTAAGAGGACTCTATACGGCTGCTGCGGGTATGCTGACGCAACAACGCAGACATGATACAGTAGTACAGAACATAGCGAATATTAATACGCCGGGATACAAACAAGTAAATACGGCTGCACGTTCTTTTCCGGAAGCGCTTGTGTCCATCCAAGGCGGGGATCCTAATATTAGCAATCGCAAGTTAGGTAAGCTGAATACAGGAGTGTTTATGGAGGAAAGTCTCTCAATGTTCTTACAGGGAGATGTGACACAGAGTGACAATCCAACAGATTTTGCACTTGTATCTAATCTACAAATGAATGACCCTGCTACGGGACAACCTATAGCATTCGATGATAATGGTAAATATGTGGATGGAGAAGGCAATATCATGTTTCAGTCACAAGCTTTTTTTACCATACAGGATAATGAAGGACAGACTAGGTACACTAGTAATGGGAGCTTCACAGTGAATGCTGCTGGTCAGCTTCTGTCATCTACCGGATTCAGTGTGATGGATAACAATAATCAGCCGATCATCGTAAATGGGACGATTGAACAACTTAAGATAGATGGGCAAGGTAGAATAATAAATACCGATACGGGTGAAGAGACTGGGGTAACTTTAGCCATTAGCGTAGTTAATAATCCTTATGAAATGGTAAGAGAAGGAAATGGCGTCTACCGGATAGATAATCTAGAAGCGGCGGATGTTCGTTTCATTGCAGAAGACGATAATGTTACTGTGCGTCAAGGGTATTTAGAACGGTCCAACGTAGACTCAGCCCAATCAGTAATAGAAATGAATATAGCCGCGCGTGCTTATGAAGCGAACCAGAAGGTCATTCAGTTTTATGATAGAAGTTTGGAAAAGGCCGTGAACGAAATCGGCAGAATATAGTATATGCTTACGAGGTAGCTTTACTTCGTAAAGCTTGGTATATGCTTACGAAGTAGCTTTACTTCGTAAAGCTTTCGGGAGGTCACACGATGAACAACTCCGCAATTAGCGCTATGGTGTCTATGAATAGTCTGCAGTCAAGACTTGACGTCATTGCAGACAACATTGCCAATATGGACACAGTTGGGTATAAACGTAAAGAGAATTCTTTCGAAGACGTGCTCACTACGATACAACAGCAACATAAAGACTTTAAGAGCACAGATCGGGCTACGCCGATGGGTTATAATGTAGGGTACGGTATTAAGCCTGCTTCTGTTGCTGCGAACTGGGAGCAAGGACCTTTGGAGGAGACGGGTATTCCAACGGATATTGCTATTCAAGGGAATGGGTTAATTGCAGTAGAGAGCAACGGAAATATTGCCTACACACGTGAAGGGGCTTTTCATTTCGTTCCTGATCCAGAAGATGCGTCTTCTATGCTCTTGGTGAATAACGAGGGTGATAAGGTCCTTAGCAGAGAAGCTGATCCAGCCCCGATCAAAGTTCCAACCGATGCGAAGGTCGCTATTGATGATAAAGGAAATGTATGGACGATACCGAATGGCACAATGGATAGAGAACTGGCTGGGAAGATTTATGTAGTTGAGCCAGCAAGACCTGAAGGATTGGTTCAAATAGATGGGAATAAGTTTGTTCTAGCGAATGGTGTAACAGCAGTAGATGTATTTGGAACATCGGCAGACGGTGCTGTTGAGAATGCGCCTGAGGGGGTAGTTTTACTATCAGGACATTTAGAGAAATCTAATGTGGATCTGACTGTTGAGTTGACAGAGATGATTCAAGTTCAAAGGGCATATCAGCTGATGTCACGTGCATTAACATCAAGTGATACGATGATGAACCTTGCAAACAATATGCGAGGATAGGTGGCGATATCCATGAGTAAAGCTGATGAACTCACCAAGACTACAAAGGGTGCCAAGTCCAAAACGCCTGCATGGAGAATTGTTCTACGGTGCTTGGTGCCAGTATTTCTACTGATAGGCTTAATGGGCGGGATGATTGTAGGGTATGTTGTTTTCGGTAAGCGTAGTATCGATGAAGTATTTCATTGGGAAACTTGGAAGCATGTATTAGATCTTGTTTTTGCCCCATCATAAGTAAAGAAAGCATAAGTTACATTGGACACTCTATACCTTATGTTCCTACAGAGACGGGTGCCATCCTTGTAAAAGGACGGTACCCGTCTTTGCTGTTCTATTTGAACGCAGATTTAGAAAGAATCGTATGGCAATGCTAATTATGCTACCGTCGCTAGTAATAGTCCACTGTATAAAATACCAAATTATGGGCGTTCAAGAGGTGGCTTATTGGTTCGAAAGGTGGTTTTCTTGGGCTGATAAATGTATAATGGTTGAGGACTAAGGACAAAAGAGCTCTCCCCAGTAGGCAGTAATTGCCTAGCGTAAGAAAGCTCCTTATCTGAACCTCCACATTCTGCAGAATATGAAGGATATTACATAGTATAGCCGTTACACAATAATGTTATTCGAAGGGAGTTTTGTTTGTGTTAAATGTGAATCAAATTCAAGAGATCATACCTCATAGACCACCATTTCTACTTGTTGATCGTATTATAGAGATCGAGGAGGGTAAGCGGGCGGTAGGAATTAAGAATGTGACGATCAACGAACCATTTTTCACAGGACATTTCCCAGGGTACCCGGTCATGCCAGGTGTTCTTATTACAGAAGCGTTGGCTCAAGTAGGAGCTGTCGCTATTTTGAATGTGGAGAGCAATAAGGGCAAGATCGGATTTCTAGCGGGACTTGATAATTTTCGTTTCCGTGGGCAAGTTGTACCGGGCGACACGTTGAGACTAGAAGTTGAAATTACCAGATTAAAGGGCAGCATCGGTAAAGGTCATGCCAAAGCTTCGGTTGATGGCAAAGTTGTAGCAGAAGGCGAGATTATGTTTGCTTTATCCGATCCAACTAAATCGTAATCATAAGTTTATAATCAATGAGGTTGAAACGAAAGGGGATTTCATGATGACTCAATTAACTCAAACATCTATTAATAATATTCAGAAATGGCTTCAGGATTCTTCCATTGACGAGGAAACGAAACAGGAACTTCGGAGTTTAGAGCAGGACCCAACAGAGCTAGAGGATCGCTTTTACAAGGATTTGGAGTTCGGTACGGGGGGACTTAGAGGTGTTATAGGTGCAGGTAGCAATCGAATGAATCGTTATACGATTGGTAAAGCAACACAAGGTTTCGCACAATTTATAGTAAGTAGTCATGATCAGACAAAGGATAAACCATCTGTTGTTATCGCACATGATTCTCGCCATTTCTCACCTGAGTTTGCGCTGGAAGCTGCACTTGTACTTGCGGGTAATGGGATAGTTGCTAAGTTATTCCCATCTTTAAGAACGACACCTCAGTTGTCCTTTAGTGTGCGTGATTTGGGAGCGACCGGTGGTATTGTTATTACTGCAAGCCATAATCCACCAGAGTATAACGGATATAAAGTGTACAATGCACAAGGTGGACAGCTTATTCCACATGAAGCAGAGCATGTCATTCGTAGCATTCAAGAGGTAGGCTCTTTCGCAGATGTGAAGAGAATGACCCAAGCGGAAGCTGAAGAACAAGGTTTGTTAGTATGGCTTGGTGAAGCGGATGATGATACATTTGTCCGTACAGTTGCTCAGCAAAGTGTGAATGCGGATCTTATACGTTCTTCATTAAGTAAAGATTTCTGTATCGTCTATACCCCGTTACACGGCACAGGTAACATACCTGTACGGAAGACGCTAGAGTCGATTGGATTTACCGATGTTCATGTCGTTCCGGAACAAGAGCAACCCGATGCAGAATTCTCAACGGTTAAATCTCCTAACCCTGAAGAACGTGAAGCTTTTACATTAGCTATGAAGTTAGGGCGAGAGTTGAATGCAGATATACTCATTGGAACGGATCCGGATTGTGATCGCATGGGTGCTGTTGTTCAAGATCGAAATGGTGAATTCGTCGTGCTCTCAGGCAATCAATCTGGGGCGATCATGATTCATTATTTACTGAGCCAATTGAAGGAAGCGGGACAGCTCCCTGACAATGGCGTCGTAGTGAAGACGATCGTGACAAGCGAGATGGGCGCAACCATTGCACGCCACTACGGAGTGGAAGTTGTGAATACACTGACTGGATTCAAATATATTGGTGAGCGAATGACTGAATATGAAGAGACTGGTCAATATACGTATTTATTCGGTTATGAGGAAAGCTATGGTTATCTCGCGGGGAATTATGCTAGGGATAAAGATGCGGTGCTTGCTTCGATGCTGATTGCTGAAGCGGGTGCTTACTATAAAGGTCAAGGTAAGACGTTATACGAAGTATTGGAAGAGCTGTATGAGCAATTCGGATATTACCAAGAGCAATTGGAATCGCGCACGTTAAAAGGTAAGGATGGACTTGCACAAATTCAATCCACAATGGTAGCTTGGCGTAATCAGCCTCCGGTTGAGATTGGGGGAGTTCGAGTGCAGGAAGTGCTGGATTACTCATTAGGTCTTAATGGACTTCCGAAAGAAAATGTACTGAAGTACATGCTGGAAGATGGCTCTTGGTTCTGTTTAAGACCATCAGGAACAGAACCGAAGATCAAGGTTTATTTTGCAGTCCATGGAGAGACTATAATACATGCGAAAGAGCGGATAGCGAAGTTAGTTGAAGTCGTTATGCTACGTGTTGACGCTTGAGAATGAGGAGGTACTTGTAGTGCAGTATAAATGGAACCAGTGGAGCAAGTCTTCGCGCAAATGGTTATGGATTATAGTTGTAATCGGAATTGTAGCCGCTATGCCTGTCGCGTATGATCGCTTCCAGACAGAGACATCTACGAATCAAGTGGAGTTTGCTTTCGATTACCGTGATTTGGTGGATATAGCTGTCTTACAAGCCCATCCCCAAGATTATATAGACGAACAATTGGATCGGCTGAAGGATGCCGGAGTGAGTACGATGGCTATGTTTGAAAGTACGTTGGACGAATTCCAGAAATCGCGACGTATTATGCTTTATAGTAGTAAGGATATAGCTATGCAGAACAATCAACTGATCCCAGTCAATGAGAATTTCACGTATATTTCATTTACGAATGAAGAGAATGAAAGTGAAATCGCTCCTGTTATTGAAGAGACATTTGATATGCTGGAGATTGTAGTTAGACCATGGTCGAATGGGGATCAAAGAGGGCTTGTGATCGAGACGCCTTTGGAGAATGCTATCATGAAGCCGATGCAGTCGGATCCTGTTACGTTCGCTATGCTACGTAGCAAGGGATTTAACATTATGCCACGGCTGGGGGATAGTCTTCCCTATAATCAGGAATACATGAAGTCAGTGATATCTCATTATGCCTCTGAAGGGGTAACGCGTATTCTTTTTGAAGGAGAATCCGTCAAAGGGTACAATGATCATGCTGATATGAATAGTTTGGATGCCTTTGCTGAACTTCTTAAGGAGCATGGAATAGGTGTTGTAGCTATTGAGAATTTGAAGAAACCTCAACTGGGCTTGAACAAATTAGCCTACGCACTTGATTATAATATTGTACGCTTGTATTCATTGAGTGAAGCCGACGCATATCTGGATGTACAGACAATTGCTGATCGTTTCGCATTGGCGAGTAAAGATCGTAATATCCGTATATTTTACTTGAATGCGGCACCAAGTCGTAATACCGCCAAAGCGATGGTTACAGATCCAATGGATAATTTAATCCACAGCCTTGTAGAACCAGGTAACGCTATAGATAAGATTGAGAGCAATGGCTTTACAATCGGTGAGGCAAAAGCCTTCAACATTGTAGACTCATCCTATCAACGTATTCTTAAAATGGTTGTTGTACTTGGTGCGATTGCATTCATAGCATTGTTAGCGTCGTACTTCATTCCGTTATTAACGATCCCTGCCTTCGTAATTGGGATGATCGGTAGTGCTGGACTATTTATGCTAAGACCAACTTTGTTCGAACAGGCACTAGCGTTGCTAGTGGCGATTAGTGGACCAACGATAGCGATGGTGCTAGCTATACGCAAATTGAACGAACTGAATGTCAATGATGTAGAAATGAAGTTGAGTCGTCGTTTAACGCATACAGTTGTTCTATATGTGAAGACTGCGATTATTTCTTTGAGCGCAATACCTTTTGTAGTGGCACTGTTGAATAACGTGACGTATCAAATGGTTCTTGAACAATTCCGCGGTGTTAGTCTACTGCACCTTGGTCCAATTGCACTTGTGGCTTTGTACGTTGTTCTCTATCGTGGAGGGAATCTACGTCAGCAAATAGGTACAATTCTACGTAGTCGAATTACTGTAATGGGTATCATAGTCGTTGGAATCATCGGTGTGGTAGGCTGGTATTATTTACAACGTACTGGTAACGGCGGTTCGGTAACGTCGATTGAAATGACATTCCGTACGCTAATGGAAGATACTTTCGGTGTCCGTCCACGTAATAAGGAATTTATGATGGCCCACCCTATATTTCTACTAGGTATCTTTATGTCCATTAAATACCGTAATGCTGTCTACATGATGGTCGTTGCGGTCATAGGTCAACTGTCTATGGTGGATACATTTGCACATATCCATACACCGCTGAGCATTTCACTCGTTCGGGACCTACTTGGGTTAGGATTAGGACTTATTATTGGGCTTATTGCCATAGCGATATGGCAGATTGCAGAAGGGTGTTGGAAACGATGGTCACCACTCCTCAAAGGATAGTCATATCGGGGTACTATGGATACAAGAATAGCGGGGACGAAGCTGTGCTTCAATCGATTTTAACAGCATTACAAGAACAGGCTGAAGTTGCAGGATTGCTACTTCAGCCTGTAGTTCTATCGATTGATCCCGAGTGGACCAGGTCTACTTACGGCGTCGAAGCTGTTCATCGATTGAAGCTTGGTGAAGTAAGGCAGGCGATCAAGAATAGCTGTGGTCTGATCAGTGGTGGCGGGAGCTTGCTTCAGGACGCTACCGGTTCCAAGACGATCCCTTATTATTTAGGTGTCATTAAGCTAGCTCAATGGATGAGAAAGCCAACATTTATTTATTCTCAAGGAGTTGGCCCTGTTAGCCGAGGGATTTTTCACCCGATGATTAAATCAGTATTTAATCAATGTGCGTATATTTCAGTTCGTGACCAGGGGTCTTCCGAGTTACTTCAGCAGATGGGCTTGCAAGGAAGCAAGATAGATGTTGTTCCCGATGCGGTGATGGGATTACAACGAAAGAATGATCGGAAGCGGTCTAATGCAGACGTTCAGAATGATGTAGCTACTATGAATAACGAGGAGTTACCGGTCGTTGGGATCTCGATTCGTTATTGGGAGAAAGACAAGAAGGAACTTATGCAGATTGTTGAAGGGTTACAACAAGTGATGGCACGACAATCCCTTCATATTAGATTTCTCCCATTTCATCTCCCAACTGATGTTGAAGCTTCAGAGTTCATGGTGAAATTGCTTGGAGATGTCACAGCAACAGGAAGCCGCGTCAGTATTTGCCCAGACATTGTTCTTCCACAGGACATGCTGGAGGAGGTCAGTAAGTGCAAGATCGTCATTGGAATGCGACTTCATAGCTTGATCTATGCGGCCAATGTCCAAGTGCCGATGATCGGTATTTCCTATGATCCGAAGATTGATCACTTCCTTCAGCGGTTGGAGCTTCAACCAGTGGGGGATACGTCATCATTGGATGCAGCTAAGTTAGCTACTGCGCTGGAACAATTGTTGTTCCATGAAGAAGCTTGGCGTGAAGCCCATGCTGCACAGATTGATCAATTGAAGCAGGAAGCCTCAAAGCCTGCTGAGCGTATTGTTGAATATATAGCAAGTAAGGTGATAAAATGAATAAGACATTATTAAAAGAAGTGCCGACGGTTCCCATATTCGGAATTCACGTAAGTAAATGGGGGATGGACGACACCGTTAAGTATTTAACGGAAGTGATTATATCACGGACCCCACATCAGGTTATTACGGCTAATCCCATTATGATCATGGCGGCATTAAAGAGCACGACGTATATGTCGGTTATGCAGCATGCTGAACTCATCGTTCCGGATGGGACAGGCGTGGTATGGGCTGCGCGTGTTGGTGGACAACCCGTACAAGAACGGGTGGCAGGTTATGACCTGTTACATGAATTAATGAGCACAGGAGAAAACTATCGTTGGAGAGTGTATTTACTTGGTTCAACAGCAGAGGTCATTAAGGCGACTGCATCTAGACTGCAAGAGCAGTATCTAGGTGTGGAAATTGTGGGATATCATGATGGGTTCTTTGGTCCAGAGGAAGATGAAGCGGTGGTTGAACAGATTAGAGCGACTTCGCCAGATATCCTCTTCGTGGCTCGATCCGCCGACACGCAGGAACCTTGGATTGCGAAATATAAGGCTCAACTTGCTGTTCCAGTTATGATGGGAGTTGGAGGAAGTTTTGATATCATTTCAGGTAAAATCAAACGTGCACCTGTGATCTTCCAGAAACTTCGCTTAGAGTGGTTATATCGTCTGTTAAGTGAGCCAACAAGATATCGAAGAATGATTGCATTGCCGCAATTCGTTGTCAAAGTGTTACGGGATAGAGGAAACGTGACAAAATCGAGTTGAAATGGGCTAAATCGCTTGATTTAGGTGAAAAACTACTGAAATACGGAGTTGGTGTTTATTTTTCGGACGGAGTATAATTTATTCCGTTAGAGAAAATGGAGGTTGAACTTTGAATATTTTGATGATATCGATTATAGGATTTATCGTCGCTTTAGGACTGGCACTTATATTGACGCCGCAAGTAAAGAAATTTGCATTTAAAGTGGGAGCAGTAGATGTACCAGACGCCCGTAAAGTGCATACGAAGATTATGCCGCGCTTGGGTGGACTCGGAATTTATTTAGCTTTTGTCGTAGCTCTTCTACTGGCATTGCCATTCATAGCGAATGACTTGTCGATGAGGGATGCGAATTTCATCAAAGCCTTTCTGATCGGTGGAACGATGATCGTGTTGATTGGTGCGTTGGATGATCGTTTTCAATTATCTGCTAAATTGAAGTTCGTCGCACAGATTGCAGCTGCGTGCATTGTCGTATTTGGATTTGATATATCCGTGAACGTTGTAAATATACCTTTTAATGATACGTACTCTTCATTAGAAAGCTGGATTTCCATACCCCTCACCATCTTCTGGATTGTTGGTGTGACGAACGCTATTAATCTGATCGATGGATTAGATGGGCTAGCTGCAGGTGTGTCAGGTATTGCCATTGGGACAATCTTAGTGATGTCTTTGTTGATGGGGAATATGATGATTGCATTACTATGTATGATTCTGCTAGGAGCTATTATTGGATTTCTATTCTTTAACTTCCATCCGGCGAAGATATTCATGGGCGACTCAGGATCCCTCTTCTTAGGTTTCTGCCTGGCCATGTTATCATTGTTAGGATTTAAGCAGATTGCTGTAGTATCTTTAATTACACCCTTAATTATTATCGCTGTACCGTTATCGGATACATTCTTTGCGATCGTACGTCGTTGGGTTCAGAAGAAGCCGATCTTTGCTCCAGATAAAGGTCACTTACATCATTGCTTAGGCGAACTGGGCTTCAGCCACCGTCAAAGTGTGCTCATCATTTACGGAATTGCTACTTTCTTCGGTGTATTGGCCGTTATTCAATCATCCGCTGCATTCTACGATGCGAACTGGGTCACCTTCGTCGTCATCTGCATGATGATGTTGTTACTCCAGATCGGAGCCGAGGTCATTGGCCTCATCGGCAAAACAACGAAACCGCTGCTGAACCTCATCGCAAGATTACGGATGAAGGAAAATGCGGGTACGAGATCGAAATAAAGATTAACAGCCTCATCATTTCATGGTGGGCTGTTTTTTTGTATGTTTTTCTAAAATTTTGTAGGTTTATTACCGATATAGAAGATAACGAGATGAATTCATCAAATTTGATATGGATGAGGATTCAAAAAGAGGAGGAAAATAATTTTGAAAAGATTATTATCATTGATGTTGACGCTAGCCATGATTGTCAGCCTAATACCGGCAACCTTATCGCAGTCAGCTGAAGCAGCGGTGGGAAGGTTCTTTATCTTGCCAGGCGAACAGTATGATTTGGCATCTGCACGAATTACCAATACAGAACGCGTAACGATTAAGGGTACACTAAATAATGTTAATGGAAGTACCATTTCCTACAGTGTATTTCAAATTCCCAAAGATGGAGGCTCAGCGATTAATTCTCGCGAAGGACAGACTGGGAATATTCAACTAAGCGGTTCAAATATGACAGTAAATAACCTTCAATTGTTTCCGGGATTGAACATGATTACGTTCAAAGGCCAACAAGGGACTATGGAAGTGGAAGATTCCATCTATATTGAATATCGTAATGGTCCAACGATTTATGATTTGGAAGCCATTATTGATGGAATTACTACCAATGTGAATGAGCAGGGGACGACAGTGATCTCATCTGCACCAGCTGGAGCTTCGTTTGGTAGATCCAATACGGATATTGCTTTAGTGGGTAAAGCACCTAATGCTGATAAAGTAACTGTAATCATTAATGGTCGAAGTTGGACCTATAATGTATCAAGTACGAATGATTATAAATTTTATGCATCACCTTTAAATGTTAAGCAAGGTAAGAACATTATTACAATTAGAGTTTCTAATCAAAGCCAAACAGTAGAAACAACCCGTGAGATCACATTCTATAATGGTAGAGTTACCTTCTTTGATGTGATAGCCAAGAGTGGAGCGGATGTATCACCTGATTTAAGTAGTAACCCTGACTTTCCAATGGGAAGTGCTACGGCAGCTACAATAACGGGGAAGGCGATTATTCCTACTACAGGGATCGCGTTGGATGATATCCGTTATACGCTTTCAGGTGGTGTCAACGCTACAGGTAGTGTAACGCCGACTCATGCGACAATACAGCCAGGCGATACTCGTGTTGAGGTGGAATTTACCATTCCTGTGGGGACAATTCAATGGGATCAACGTGTGTCTTTAGCATTAACTACACAGAATAGAACGTTGACTCCTCCTGTGGATGAGACAGAAGGAAATTTATCCTTCATGCCTAAGAATAAGAGCCAATCCTATATATACAAAGTGAACTATCTAACGGGTTATTCAGCAGGTATGAGTTCAGCTTCTATATCTAGTCTTACAGGCACAACGATGGAGAATGCAGATATATTCTCTACGCCAGTTGCGGCTGAAATATTGATTGTTAACCCTACGGGAGGAAACGTAACAGCAGCAATAAGTAAGATAACAGATGGAGCGGATGCTCTCCTGGTGAACGCCCCTGCATCGACTGTCGTCTTGAATACGACGGTGATTGAGAACATTAACGGCGTGCCTACAACAGTACAACGAATCGTTCTTGTAATAAATAAGCTTCCTATTTCAGGGAAACAAAATATTTACTTTAATGTTACTGGTGGAGTAGAGAAGAAAGTTCCTGTAACTCTACTTTATGGTCCTTACGTCAAATTTGATGGTGCATATGACGATATGAAGATTTACACCAATACCACGGATGCTAAGGATATAAGGCAGAATAAAGTAATGAATGAACTCTTGAATTTCAAGGGACAATTAATAAATGTAGCAAGTGATGAGAAGATTGAATATGGTACTACCGGACAAACGGTATTCCTATATGTTAATAACACGCTTGTGGCACTAACGGGAGACGCATCGGACTCAAGCAAGTTCGGGATTGTGGGTAATACTAATTTAGAAGCAGCCTATGATGCATTGTTTCCGGGGGATAACAACATTAAGTTCTTGTTCACAACGAATAAGAACACATATGAGAAGAATTTTGTCATTAGTTTGATTCCTACCAATATTCCAGTTATCCCGGCACCAGGAACAGATGGTGTGTACCCGTACAGCACGACTTACCTAGAACCTAAGCCGAATGATACCAATTTTCAGCTTAAGGGTAGCGTCTTTATGACGAAGGAAGCAATTATGAATGTGCATGGTACATTTGATTTTCTAGATTTAGGAACTAATGAGCTAAGCGTGCAGACCAAGTTGGGGAGCATGGGGACAGATCTGGATAATTACATCTTAATGATTCAATCTCCTGGCGAAAAACCAATCGAGTGGAACCTTGGGAATAAATTAACTTCTCGAGTAGGAGGGCTTCCTCTAAACCCTACTTCATCTGGCGCTACAGAGGTACCAGGAATAAATGTTTATTATGATCTTGAGCATGAATATTTCGGTTTTGTAATGAAAGATCAGAAGATACCCTTAGATGGTAGCCCGAAAGTGTATACTATGACTGTATTTAATTCTGGTAAAGGTGGACCAAGAGCGACATATCGTTTGGAAGTCAACCCGATCTCAATCCCGTATACGGTTGTAGCACCACTTACTCAGAAGCGTGTACTTAATCAGAACTTTGTGGAAGTTGTCATTTATTCCGAAGGTGCTGAGAAAGTCATCATTAACAAAGTAGAAGCTGAGAAGATTAATTATGATCCCGATTATGATGGTATTATTGAATATGCACCAGCGTATCGCGCCATTGTTAAGAACTTGAAACCCAATAAGGATACGAAGATTGAGTTGGTTATTTCACGAGGGAATGATCAGATTAAAGATTCCTTTACCGTGAAATATGTTCCTACAAGCATTCCGGGGGCAGAATACATGGAGGCAATGAAAACATCTCATAAGGCTTTTGAAGGAGCTTTGAACATTAGTTTTGCCAAAGGAACAAGCCTGGTGCGTAAAGACTACAATGTACCTGAACAATTCAAGAACCAAGTATTCGCAAATCACGATATCTTGTTCTCTATTGCCAATAGTGCAGATGGTGTAGTCGATCGACATGAATTTGATGCTATTCCAGCTAATTACGATCTAGAGTTGGCGATAGGTAAGCAAGTATTCACAGGCAACTTCCAACAGCGTTTTGTGAAATCAAGTGCTGTATATTGGATAGATGCAGGATTAGCCGATGATATTAATACGCCAAATGCCTATGATCCGGTAAAATATGGTAACGATCCATATCAATTCCCTAATGCACCAATCGCTAATTTCTATCAACGCGATGCGAGCCGTGAGTTGATACCTTCTAAAGTAGGAAAAATGACGCTCTCTTACGATAAGAGTATTACTCAAGATGCTGGCCGATTAGTTACTGTATTCCGTTTCGACCCTGTATTGAAGCAATGGGAGAATATTGGCGGAGTCGTAGATGAGAAGAAACATACCATTACGGTTCCATTTAACCGCTTTGGTTATTTCGTTGTAGGGAAACTTGGGTACACCTATAATGATACTGTCCAACATCCTTATGCTCGTGAGTACATTGAGACAGTCTTTGCAAAGGGTGTTATGAATGCTGAAGATCCAGCCAGTCGTTTCGGTGCAGATGTATATGTAGGTCGGGCAGAATTCGCAAGAATGATAGTTAGATCCCTTGACTTGCCTTTGAACTATAATGGGAATAAGCATTTCGTGGATATTCCTACCGACATAGCCACGATTAACTATGATGGACTTTGGGATTTCCGATATGTAGAGACAGCAGCAAGAGCGGGGATCATTAGAGGGGTAGAACCTCAGGTATTTGGTCCAGATGATAACATCATGCGTCAGGACGCCGCAGTCATGATTGCTAGAGGACTAAATCTGAAGCTCGATACTGATCGCGCTAAGATCACTAAAGATTTACAGAAGTATTTCGTTGATTATACGAATATAGATTATTATGCTCAACCTTCTGTTCTGGCCATTGCCAAAAAGGGATTTATAACGGGAAGTCCTGTGGATCCTACGGATCTGAAAAAGGGATATACATTTAATCCAAAAGCGAATATGCTTCGTGGTGATGCAGCTATCATTATTGCTAAAGTAATGGTGGATATGAAGAAACTTCCTAAAATCTAAGTAGTACTGGTAAAGAGTAGAGGGCAGGAGTCTCCTGTCAACTACTCTTTTTCCATGAACTATATTTTGTAATTTACGGATCTATGCGATACAATGTCTAAGAACTTAACTTTTTCTAGAGGGTGAACGTTACTAATGAAACCAATCTATTCTAAAGCTCAGATGGATTATATGAAGGCAAAGACGGTATTTGAGAATAGAGCTAGTGTGATGGAGAAGAAAATTGAAGCAACTCGTAAGAAGACAGAGGTTACTCAGGAATTGATGGAAGGGCTCGTTCTTGAGACAGGCTTCCATGATGCTTACAATGAATTGAAGACAGCAGAGAATAACCTCATCGCATGGTCACATGTTACAATTAAGCATGATAAGACTTATCGTGAGAATAAGCAATCAATAGAAAGAATGTATGCAAGCCTCAGCAATAGTCTTGAGACGAGAGCGCAGATTATTCAATTGTCGATGAAAATCCGGTAACAAATTTGTAATAGTTAATATGGAAGAACAGCGTGAAAAGGACGCCGAAGGGCGTCTTTTTCTTGTCTTTATAGTTAGAATAAGGTTTTCTAGTTATTAAATCATACGCTTACTGTTAATTTAGTAACAAAAATGATTTTATTTTTAAAAAGGTGCAACTTTTTAGAAACTCATGCGTCTAAGAGTTATAAGGATTCAGCAAGGGGAGTCATCCAATTGTGTCCGGATAAAGAAAATTATCTATGTTTTAGAAAATTTAGCTTTACGGCAACTTGGACCCAATGTATAATACTTATTGTAGGATTGGATGCTAGTCTATATTTGCAGATTTTTGTTTACCAGTTTCTGTGATACCCGTCACAGACATCATTTATATTTACTTGCTCAACTCGAGAAAGGGGGTGCAACAACAAATGAGTAATACGAGCCCACTCTATGAAAATAAAAATAATAATGTTATGTATTCCCAAGGAGGAGACAAAAAGGTTATGAAGAAAATTTTATCAGTAGCACTATCTACAGCAATGGCATTCTCAATGTTTGCATCTGTAGCGTTCGGAGACGAACTAACAAACCAACAGAAGTATGATGCATTGAAAACAAAAGGTATTTTCAACGGTTATGTAGACGGTACTGCAGGTCTTGACAATGACATGACTCGCGCTGAATTCGCGAAAGTTATCGCTAAGGTAGCAGGGTTGAATGAAGAATTGCCAGAAACTCTTTCTTACAAAGACGAGAACTACAACGAGAAGCACTGGGCTGCTCCATTCATCGAAGCAGTAACAGCAGCAGGAATTATGCAAGGTCAAGATTTGACTAAGCAATTGTTCGCTCCTAAAGCTAACGTAACTGTTCAAGAATTGGCAATTGTGTTGACTAACGCATTGGATCTTAAAGTTCCAGCAACTGCAGACAACAGTGCATCTTGGGAAAAGGAAAAAGTTCAAGCAGCAATCGACGCTGGACTCCTTGACAAAAACCTTAACTTCCAAGCAAACGCTAAGCGTTCATTGTTAGTAGAAGCAGCATTTGCAGCTGAAGCGAAATTGAACCCTGTAATTACAGATGCAACTAAAGTTGCAAGCGTATCTGCAAGCAACCTGAAAGAAGTTGTTATAACTTTTGACGGTACTGTTGACACTGATACTGCTGAAGATGAAGCTAACTACTCTTTGAAATCAGGTAAAGCAGTTAAATCGGCTTCATTATCTGAAGACAAGAAGACAGTTACTCTTACATTAAGCGGCGTTCTTGCTAATAACAAAGCAGACTTCTTGAATTTCTCTAATGTTAAAGCTGGAAATAACGTACTTAGTGAAAAGGAATATCAATTCAGTACTTCTGACAACGTACTTCCAGAAGTTGCTTCCGTTAAATCATTGGGAACTAAATCAGTTAAAGTTGTATTCAGTGAGCCAGTAGTATTACCAGTAGAAGCTAGCTTTGAACTGGATGGTAAAGCTTACTTCGGTAAGATCACTGCTCCAACATCTAGAACAGTTATCTTGACTCCTTACAACACATCTGCTCTTGCAGTAGGAGATCATAAGCTTGTTATTGGAGGAGTTTATGACTTCGCAGGATTCAGATCACTAACTAGCACTCATGATATTACAGTAGTTGAAGATAAAGATGCTCCTACAATTACTGAAGCGTCAGCAACTTTGGAAACTGTAACTGTAACTTTCTCTGAAGAAGTTGATCCTGATACAATCAGTGCTTCCAATGTTTACTGGAAGTCTGGTGATAGCAAGAAAACAGCGGATACTTTCACTGTAGTAGCTGATGATAAAGTTAAATTCTTCTTTACTAAAGCTAACTCTTTACCAACAGGTGCCCTTCCGATTCATGTTGAAGGTGTGAAAGACTACAGCGGCAACAAACTTGCTGATGGAACTACTGTTGTTGTAACTCCTGAAATCGACCAAACTCGTCCAGTAGTGAAAAAGGTAGTAGCTGAAGATGATAAAACAATCAAAGTTACTTACTCTAAATCAGTACTAGAGGAATCTGCAGAATCTAGAGGGAACTACACTATCAAGAATAAAGATGGTGATGTGATTTCTGTTAAAAACGCAGAATTAGGTTCGAACAACGTAGTAACTCTTGAATTGTACACTGCATTGTCCACTGGTGATAACACAGTAACAATCAAGAATGTAAAAGATAGCACAAGACTTGAAAACACTATGCTTGATTACAGCGGCAAAGTGAATCTTGCTGACGTATCTGCTCCGAAAATTGATTCTAAATTGTTCAATGCGAGAACTGGTACTCTAATCATTGGTTTCGACAAGAAAATGGATCCTGCTTCATTACAAGATCTTGCGAACTACCATGTTCAGTATGGTGAAGGTACTGATGCTGCTCGTAGAACATTAACTAGTTCAGTAGCTGATATTACTGTGTTTAATGATAGCAACGCTGTTGCCATTAAGTTTGCTGAAGACGTAAGCTTCGGTACTCGTGATAAAGATAAAAATATTGTTGCTAGTTCGAAACAAATTTCATCGTTATTTGTAGGTGGCTTGAAAGATGAAGCTGGTAACCTATTGAAAGAATTCACTAAACAAAATAATGAGAATAAAATTGATTTGACTAAAGATATTACCTTGGAGTTAGCTGTATATGATGATAAAATTGCCGGTTATCAAGCTGCTTTGGTAGGTAAAAGCCAAATTAATGTGAAGTTGTCTGCTGGTGTATCTACAGCTCCTGCTTCTGCATTCGTTGTTAAAAACACTGTTACTGAGGAAGTATATGCTGTTAATAGTGTTGACTATAATGGAACTTCTACAGTGAAGTTGAACTTCAAGGATAGCGTATTGAATACAACTTACAGTGATAACCTTGAAGTTGAAGTAGACTTTGGCAAGTTGACAACTCTAGCTGGAAATGTATCTGGTACTGGTACAGCAAAAGTTCTAGACAAAGTAGCTCCAACATTCAAAGGTGACAACTTATCTGTTGATGGTGAAGTATTGACTGCTATCTTCAGTGAAGAAATCGTCTTGGATAAAAATGCCAATCTTGTATTGCTTGCTAAAGACTTTGAAATTACTCGTTATTATGACGGTAAGAAGTTAGTTGCAGGTAACCAATTTACAGTTGCTCTAGTAGGAACTAACGGTATCGAAATTAGACTTACTGATGATAGAGAGAATGCAACTGAGTACACAGTGAAGTTCTTGGGTTCTAAGTACCTTACAGATACTTCCGCTGCTAAGAACGAAGTAGCTGAATTTACTAAAGACACTAAAGGTGTAGTAAAAAAGTAGTATTGTAAAACATCTTAAATGATTTAGTTAGATAAAGTAACAGGGAGCCGAATAATGGCTTCCTGTTATTTTTATAAGTACGGATCACAGAATTGAAAGTGCTTGTGATCGATACGAGTATACATAAGGAGGATATATCATGAAACCTGTTTGGAAAGTAACTGCAGTAGCTACATTGCTATGTGGCGGTGTATGGCTAGGCTCCCTACTCAACACCACAGCCAGCAGTGCTGGAGCTATGGGTCAACCCGGTACAGCCGATGACCCTGTTGTCACCAAAAGTTACGTAGATCAACAGATCCAAAAAGCGTTAGGTGGTGGGAGTACAACGACGACACCTACACCAGCACCTACGGTACCAACGAATCCAACTAATAATAGTGCTGCGAGCACAAGCAACGCTGTTGTTATCGTTGATGTGAGACCAGGTGAGAAGCTCATTGCCGAAGCAGGAGCTGAATTTATTGTTCGTAATGGTAAAGCGGTAATCTATAGTCAAGATGCTAATGGTGTAGCAGATTTGACTGACGGTATAGATATTGTAAATGGACAAGCGGTTATTACGAATCATCTATTATCATTCCCAAGAGATGGGCGCGGTATTACGGTTCAAGATGGGCAGAAATTCGGTCTAGTTGTTATGGTACGCGGTGGATATAGCATTCAATAATGCTTATCCCTTATTATTGCCAGTAGTAGCAATCTTTTATACGTGTAATCTGAATCAGCATGCTAATAATACTCTTGTAGGATCATCATACAGGAGGTGCTTATTATAATGGCAAGGAACAATCGGACAGTAGTACCGGCAAGTCGTCAGATGATTGATCAGATGAAATATGAGATTGCAGCGGAGTTCGGACTACAGGTAGGTGGATTTGGTGGACTGGCTGGAATGGATGCTGAATTCGCTTCTGATCTCGGAGAGGTTGGAGGATATACGAATCGTGGACGGACAAGCTGGGGTCACCTCACCTCAAGGGAGAATGGCTCCGTGGGTGGGGAAATTACAAAACGGTTGATACGCCAAGCTGAACAGACCTTATTGTAACAAGAGTCCACAATGTCTATTAATCCTTAGCAGTTCAAGGATATATCATGATCACCAGCTGACTTTTTGGTCTTCCTTTATAATAGAGAAACGTTTGACACGATTTCGCAAATAAGTTAATATGACGAATAAGGATTGTACTGCAACCTTTTCCAATTGGGAAAGGTTCATTTTTTGCTTATAGGAGGTTAATTCATGTCAATTAAAGGACGTCATTTGTTTACATCAGAGTCCGTTACAGAAGGACATCCAGATAAAATCTGTGATCAGATTTCAGATGCGGTATTAGATGCTTTCTTAGAGAATGATCCTAATGCACGCGTTGCTTGTGAAGTAGCTGTGGCAACAGGATTGGTGCTTGTTATTGGAGAGATTAGTACAAGCTCTGAATATGTCGACATTCCAGCTATCGTTCGAAATACAATCAAAGAGATTGGTTATACCAATGCTAAATATGGTTTCGATTATAATACAAGTGCTGTACTAACTTCATTGAATGAGCAATCGGCTGATATTGCCCAAGGGGTGAATGCTGCATTAGAGAATCGTGATCTTGATCAGATGCATAAGGAAACGGCAGATATTGGGGCCGGAGATCAAGGGCTTATGTTCGGTTTCGCATCGAATGAGACACCTGAACTGATGCCTCTTCCGATTGCCTTAGCACATCGTATTGCACGTCGCTTAGCAGCGGTGCGTAAAGATGGTACGTTAGCGTATTTGCGCCCAGATGGTAAGACGCAAGTTACGATTGAATACATGGATGATAAGCCAGTACGTGTTGACACGATCGTTGTATCTACGCAACATGCGGAAGAGATTACGTTGGAGCAGATCCAAGCGGATATTAGAGAGCACGTCATTCTTCCTGTTGTTCCTGCGGAGTTGCTAGATGGGGATACGAAATATTTCATTAACCCTACTGGACGTTTCGTTATTGGCGGTCCTCAAGGAGATGCGGGTCTAACTGGACGTAAGATCATTGTCGATACATACGGTGGTTATGCGCGTCATGGCGGCGGAGCGTTCTCTGGTAAGGATCCTACGAAGGTAGACCGTTCAGCGGCTTACGCGGCGCGTTATGTAGCTAAGAACCTAGTAGCTGCGGGTCTGGCAGATAAGTTGGAGATTCAATTGGCTTATGCGATTGGTGTGGCTACGCCGGTATCGATTAATGTGGATACTTACGGTACAGGTAAAGTGAGCGAAGAGAAATTGGTTGCGCTCATCCAAGAGAACTTCGATCTTCGCCCAGCTGGCATTATTCAAATGCTTGATTTGCGTCGTCCGATCTACAAACAGACGGCAGCTTACGGACACTTCGGTCGTACGGATCTAGATGTTCCTTGGGAACAAGTGGATAAGGCGGAGACTTTGAAGGCACAAGCAGGAATGTAAAGATTATTGCCCTTATTATTAGTACAATTCAAGTCGCTGGATCGTTCAGCGGCTTTTTGGTGCGCAGAGAAATCGTTCGATTCAATGAAATAATGTCACTGCTCTAAACTTGTAAGCACTTGAAACCGAAAATATAGATACAAGTGTATTCAAAGAGGGGAGTTTATAATCGTAATGAAGAAGAAGATTTCAATTTGGATTGCTTTAATAATGACATTGGAAATATTGGTACCTAGTCTAGGATTAGGAACTTCAATAAGTGTTCAAGCTGCAGGTCAACCAGTGATCGCGAGTACAGATCCTGCTGCGATCTCGCAATATACACCTACGATTGGCGCAACTGGAGTAGAGCCTAACCAGGCAATGCTTCAGCTACTGTTCAATAAAGAGGTGTTCTTAGCTGACGGTATGATACATATACACCAGGTAGCAGACAATCAAGAGGTCGAGAAGCTATCCGTTCAATCGGGAAGCTCTACTACGATTTCTTTGAGTCCTGCCCGTCAGGATCTCATTAACATCGAGACTTCGCAACTCGCTCCATCAACAACTTATTATGTATTAATCGATTCAGGAACACTAGTAGATGTGGATGGTACAGCTTTTGCTGGTATAACTGACAATACGCAATGGGTATTTACTACGAAGGGAAGTCCGGGTGTCTTGACTCAGACAATCCCAGCGGATGAGGCTACGTCAGTTCCCATAAGCAGCCCAATTCAACTCATATTTAATCAGACGGTTAATAAAGGCAGTGGGAATATAACGATTCGATCCGCTGGAAGTTCATCGATTGAATCGAATATCCCAGTAATCTCACCGAGAGTTACGGGGGAGGGTACGAATACGATTGTTATTAAACCGGACATCACATTCCAGAATAATAAACAATATACAGTAACGATGCCAGTAGGTGCCTTTCTAGATAATGCCGGTAATTCAGTACCACAGAATGAAATGAGCTGGTCGTTCACAGCTATTGGTGATTCATCTGCATTGCGGGAGACCGCCGTATCACCAGCGAATGGCAGTTCAGCCGTACCACTGAGCATAGATTTGGTTCTAACCCTCAATCGCCCCGTGAAAGCGGCTAATGGGTCCGATCAAGCAGTAATCAGACTGTACAACGCAACAAGCGGGCAATCATTCAACGTCAATGTAGTAGTAGATGCCAATAACCCTTCACAGGTCCGTTCAGTGAATAAGGTGACGTTGGATCAGAACAGTTCATATTATGTAGTTGTGGATAGTGGCGTGTTTATAGATAGAGTAAATGCAGGTATCGTCTATGGGGGTCTGAATGGCAACTCCAATTGGAAATTTAGGACGAGCTCTAGCGACACGGTGGCTCCCGTTCTCCAGACCGCTCTAATGCATAATGCAACAACCATTCGACTGACATATAATGAGACGTTGAATTATTCGAATTATTTGTACTCATCAAACTTTGCTGTGACCGTTAATGATGAGAATAGAAAAGTTAGTCAAGTATATACATCAGGTGAAAGTGTATATGTTGTATTAGAGATTGGGGTTTCCGTTGGACAAAATGTCAAAATATCTTACACTGGCGGTAACTCCGGAATTATAGATAGCGCCCTTAATCCAGCAGCTAGCTTCGGGCTGAGAGAGGTGACGAATGGGATCGATTCTGCGCTACCGAAGCCTCGTGAGGGTACGGCTTATGGAACAACAGTATCTCTTTATTTCAATGAGACGTTGAAGTCGCCGTCAACGAGTGCTTATCAACAGTTCACTGTAATGGCAGATGGTTCTTCTCTAGGCGTTCGTAGTATGTATCAGAGTGGTTCAACGCTAGTATTAACTTTGAATAAGAGCATTAGTAATGGGGATGTCGTTCAAGTATCCTATAGCCCTGGATCATATCCAATTCAGGACTACAGAGGCATGAATATGTCTGCATTTAGTGATTTCTTTGTCCGGAATCAGAATGATACCAAAGCCCCAATCTTTATGGGAGCGGAAGGGTCTGGTAGTAAGGTTATCTTGAAATATAATGAAGCTCTGAAATCAGATAACTTACCGATGAAGAGTCAATTCTCAGTATTGGTGAATAAAACAGCTGTCTATGTAACGGCAATGGCTGTGAATGTTAACCATGTAGAACTAACGTTGGCATCTCCTATAACTGTAACCCAAGAGGCTACTGTTTCTTATGTACCAGGTGTTGGAAGCCAACGTATAACTGATTTAAATGGAAATAGTGCAGGCTACCTCAATCTTGAGCCCGTTGGTGTAAGTACCAGTACGCTCAACGCTGATGTGAAGTCGGCTTCGATTAAGGGAGATATATTAACACTTCAATTCCACAGTAGTCTGACAAGTTCACTAAGTTCAAACGCATTAAACGCATTGTTTACCGTAAGAGTGGACAACAATGCGCGTTCTATACTATCTACCAATGTGAGTGGGAATACGGTGACTCTTCAATTGATGTCTCCTGCATCACTCGGCCAGAAAGTACAAGTATCTTATAGTTCAATGAGTACTGCGCTTAAGGACAGTCAAGGGAATAATATTCCGTCTTTCCTTAATCTAGATGTGCAGAATTCAGCGAGCAGTGGCGTCTTTACTCCTAGTAATCTGGGAACGTTAAATGAGAGCGAATTCGGTAGAATGATGTACGTTCTCGATACCAGTGCTGCAACTAGTAGTGATGGTAAATCCAAATATAACCAAAGCGTTAAAAAGTATAAGGTAGATTCGATAAAATTAAAGGCTGCCTATGATTATGTGGCGACGGCCAATGCAACTAGCAAAACGATTGTATTTGAGGTTCCTACTACCGAGAGAGCAGCCTATGTGGGAGTTCCTGTCCAATCACTTCAAGATGGATCTCTCTCGGATCCAACAGCACAGTTCGCAGTCAGATTAGGAGATAGTATCGTTACTATTCCATTACGAAGCCTGAATACTAGTCAAATCGCGAGGGATCTTACATCGGCTACTTCGACGGCAATGATATGGATCCAGATCGAGAAAGTCCCGATTAGTGCTGTGTCTGTAATGAATAATCTAATTAGTGAAGTTGGAGCAAACATGATTGTAGACACGTATGACTTTTATGTATCTGCGGAAAATACGGCTTCTGGAAGATCTATTCCTGTACATGTTTCAAGTGAATACTTGATACGTACAGCTAAGTCAGTACCTGAGAGTACATCAGCACTCGTATACTTTGATAAATCGACTGCTCAAATCTCATTTGTACCCACCAAGATCGAGAAATGGAGTGGGGGTACTATTTTACATGCGATGGTGAAAGACAATTATATGGTAACCGGAGTAACGGCTAGCAAGTTCTACGGTGATGTCGGTAATCATTGGGCGAAGGGCGAAATCAATGAACTTCTAGCCAAATATATTGTAGATGGAAGAACCGCTACCACTTTTGAACCGAATAGCAACATTACTCGTGGCGAATTTGCAGTATTTATTGCGAAGGCTTTAGGATTGTCAGGAGATTCTCAGGCAGCAGAACGGTTCCGTGACGTTCAGTCAACATCAATTACAGGTGCGTACATTGGAGCAGCTACTAAAGCGGGTATTATTGCCGGGAATACGGACGGAACGTTTAAACCTAACAATAATATCACTCGAGAGCAATTGGCGATCATGATGGTACGAGCGATGGATTATGCGGAGTATAAGACTACCAACACAAGTACGGCTACAGCAACACTGTCTAAATTTAAGGATGTTGGTAAAATCCAATCACAGGAGCCTGTTTCAAGAGCCGTTAAGGAAGGAATTATTCAAGGCGTATCCACAACAACATTCCAACCGCAAGGGAATGCAACACGTGCCCAAGCTGCGGTGATGCTGAAGAGACTATTGAGTATAATAGGGTATCTATAATAGGATTCTAGAAAGACATATAACGATAACCTCTTCGGATCTGGAGGGGTTATCGTTTTTTTTGTATGTTATACTTTATCTAAGTTGAACAGCAGACGATTATTTGAGAACTTAAAAGAATAAAATGATGAAGTTTAGAATGAACTGTTCAACCTCTGAAGCTGTCGCTTTAGGGGGAATTTAATATGAAATTGGTGGGAAAGTCGGTTATATTGCATAGAATTGTAAAATCTAGAATAAATAATGTCGATTTCGTAACTTTTATTCAAAAACCAAGTCTAATAGTATATACGCTAAATATATAGTCTATCATTTCTACAGAAATGTAAGATTGTGCGAACAAGATAGCAGATGGGAGATTACATAAATAATGAAGAGAGATTTACAACAAATGCAAAAAAGAGTGGTTAACGCTACAGGTAAGAAGTGGGTTATTGTTACAATGGCGGGTTTATTATGGATCGGCCCCGTTGTTGGTAGTGGATTTCCAATATATAGTTCATTCCAAGGATCAGTTGTTAATGCTGCTTCGCAATCGGTTACTAAGATCGGAGAAGACATCATTACTTCTGGAGCTATTCTATACAAATATAAGTTTACTACGACTCGTTCTGGTAAGCAGGTGACTACGCTTGCTGACGTCATTCGTGTGGATCTACACAATTCTAATGTGAAAATGGATGTCATGAATGGTGTGGGTGGTCAGTTTACGACTAGACAAAGCACTCTAGCCATGGCCAAAGAGAATGGTGCTGTAGCTGCGGTGAATGGGGATTATTACATTACAAGTGGGCTAGGGGCGCAATGGGCACCATTAGGCGGTCAGATTACAGATGGTGTGTTGATGGCTACACCAGCAGATTTGAAAGGTATGTATTCTTTTACAGTGTCCAAAGACGGTAAACCCATGATTGATGAATATGAATTCAAGGGTTCCGTAACAGCAGATAATGGACAAACATTCCCTTTATCAGGTGTGAATAAGACAGCCTACTATCCAGAAGGAACAGGCACAAATTATAGTCATGTTAATAAAATGTATATGTATACAAGTAGTTGGAAGTCATTGGATCGTCCTGTTGATAGTTCATCAACGGCTACGGAAGTTCTTGTACAGAATGGAATCGTAACAGATATATCTTATAAATCGCCATTGCTAATACCTGTACCAGAAGATGGCTACATTCTTCGTGCGCATGGAACGGCTGCCGAATTCACTAACACCAATTTAGTCGTAGGGCAGGCAGTGAATGTGAGTTCCTCACTTCTATCGGAAACGACAGGCCAAGAGGTCGACCCTACGAGTCTACAAATGATGATTGGTGGACATACCCTTCTGGTGAATGGCGGCAAGGCATCTGGTTTCACAAGAGATGTTGCAACTATTGGTGGCTACCGTGCTCGTACCGCCTTGGGTTATTCGCAAGATGGACGATATGCCTATATCGTAACAGCGGAGGATAACAGCAACAGTTCAGGAATGTCGCTATCCGAGCTACAGGCTTTCATGGTGAAGATAGGTGTGTGGAAAGGGATGAATCTGGATGGTGGTGGTTCTACTACGATGGTAACCCGCCCTTTAGCTGAGAATAACGCGACACTAACATTTAATACGGAATATGGCACCGTGCAGCGTAGTATTGTGAATGCCCTCGGTGTATTCAGTACGGCTCCACAAGGTCAATTGAAAGGATTTAAGATTAGTGGCAGCTCATCACTCTTGATTGGTCAAGAAGCTGCTTATGCTCTAAAAGCCTATGATACCTACTATAATCCGATGGATCTCACACAGATTACTCCTACCTGGAAGTCTAGTAATGGTAATGTGAAAGTCAGTGGTGGTAAGATCATAGGTGTACAACCCGGAACAACGACGATTACGGCGATAAGCGGTGATGTGAAAACAAGTATGGAGGTAAGCGTTCTTGGGGCAGATGAACTCACGAGTCTGACCACGGCTAATGCAACAGCGCCTCTGAGCGCAGGAACAACCGTATCAATTCCTATAACGGCAATTACAAAGAATGGACAAAGTATACAAATCTCTGCTAGTGCATTGAAATGGGAATTTGTTGGATTCAAAGGGAATGTACAAGGTGACAATTTGACGGTGACTTCCGTAAATGCAAACGCGAAGGTCGGTTATGCGATTGGTCGATATAATGGATTTAGTACCGTGATTGTGCTCTCGGAAGCTGCGAATAGCATGTGGGAAGATTTCGAGAATACGAGTTATCCTATTCAATTTACCAGTAATGTGGCTGAGGTGATGGGATCTGCAAACATTACGCAAGGAAGTGGAGATCGCTCGAATTCCAAAGTACTAAGTCTTCAATATGATATGACCCAGGGAACTGGTAAAATGTACGCTTATGCACAAATAAATGGTACGACGGGTAAAGCTATTTCGGCTCCTGCAACATCGATGTCAGTGGATGTTCAAGGGGATAACAGTTTGAATTGGCTTCGTGCTGAGCTTATAGATAAGACGGGTAAGACGGTTTATGTTGATCTAGCCGAGGTGATTGATTGGGAAGGATGGAAGAATCTGAACATCGATCTGAGCGGATTGAATATTCAATACCCAGCACAGTTGAAGCGGTTATATGTCGTTAATGTAGGAGAAGGACAGGATGAACGTGCGTTGAGCGGTTCGGTTGCTTTTGACAATATTCAATTTACAATACCTTCATTATCCAGTGAGGCACTTCTCCCTAAAGGAACAGCAACGATGGTTATTGGACAGAAATCGATGACTGTTAATGGCGAGAAGATAGCGATGGATGTTGCACCAATAATGCAGAGTAATACGACGTATGTGCCGATTCGTTTCGTACTAGATGCAGCTGGAGGAAGTGCGAATTGGGACGCTGCTAATCAGCGTATTACGGTACTACGTGGAGGTAAATTATTAGATCTTACAGTGAACAAGAAGGAATTTATACTCAATGGAAAAAGGTTTACAGCGGCAGTAGCGCCGTTCACTACGCAAGGTAGAACGCTAGTGCCATTACGTCTAGTATCTGAACAACTGGGGTTAATTGTGAATTGGGATCAGAATACGAAGACGATCACCATCGAATCGTAATTATGCTATAATATGGAATAGTTAATAACGGTAAAGTTGGAATGGGGTAGAGCTGAAGTGGGTTTTCAAGCAGAGGCTATTGATCAGGTTATTAAGAATGCGATTGATGCAGTTGAGAATAGTAAATATCAAATATTCGAGATTATGGAAAGTGCTCGTAATGAGTTGAATACGATGAAGAGTGAGTTGGAGTACGTGGTGAAGGAAACTCAGGTGACTTTAGAAAAAGTAGACCAGCTTGAGTTAAGTTATCGGCGATCTCGTATTCGTCTGACGGAAGTCAGTCGTGACTTTGTTCGCTTTAAGGAAGAGGATATTAGACAGGCCTATGAGAAGGCAACGCGGCTCCAACTCGATCTAATCATATATCGTGAAAAAGAGATGTATCTCAAAGCCAGACGTGATGAGTTAAAGCAGAGAATTCGGAACGTAGAGAGTTCAGTAACACGTGCGGAGAGTATTGGATCGCAAATGAGTGTGGTAAAGGAGTATTTGTCTGGTGAAATAAGCCAAGTTGGTCGTTTCATCGAGAATGCTAAGAGTCGTCAGCTCATAGGACTGAAGATTATTCTTGCTCAAGAAGAAGAACGTAAACGAATTGCCCGTGAAATCCACGATGGGCCTGCTCAATTACTAGCCAATCTAGTTCTAAGAACTGAAATTGTTGAAAGAATGTTAAAGAAGCAGGAATTTAAGATGGTGGGAGACGAAATAGTAGATTTTAAGGGACAAGTACGAGCTAGTCTTGAAGAAATGCGCAAAGTGATCTTTAATTTAAGACCGATGGCTCTAGATGATTTGGGTCTGATCCCTACACTCCGTAAATTCATTTATGATTTCGAAGAGAAAACAAAAATTCGAACTTTACTTGAAATGAGAGGGAACGAACGGAGACTCACCTCAGCAATGGAAGCGGCTATTTATCGTCTTGTGCAGGAAGCGCTCACGAATGTAGCTAAGCATTCTGGATCTTCATATGTGGTTGTAGAATTGACATTTCAGGCGCAAATCGTGAAGATAGCTGTACAGGATAATGGATGTGGGTTTCAACCCGAACTATTGGAACAAAAGAAAAATGAACATTTCGGTATAGTAGGCATGCGTGAACGGGCAGAACTCCTTGAGGGTAGGATGGAGATCGAATCTCAACTAAAAGAAGGGACGAAAATCACCATTCATATCCCTACTAATGTAGATAAGAGAAAGGAGTGACGAAATGACAAATAGAGGTTCTGGAAAAGAAACCATTAAAGTACTCTTGGTTGATGATCATCAATTGTTTCGTGAAGGTCTGAAACGGATCTTGAATATGGAGGAAGATATGGAGGTCATCGGAGAATGTAGTGACGGTGTCCACGTACTAGAATTCTGTAATGAGATTCAACCCGACGTTGTGCTCATGGATATTAATATGCCTGAGCAGAATGGTGTGGAAGCAACCGAGAAGCTTCGAGAGATATTCCCCAATATTAGGGTTATCATTTTGTCTATACATGATGATGAGAGCTATGTGTTTGAGACGTTGCGCAAAGGCGCCAATGGATATTTACTGAAAGATATGGAGGCGGAGTCCCTCATTAATGCGATTCGTTCGGTGCATCAGGGTCATGCCTTTATCCATCCTAAAGTAACGGGGAAGCTTATTCAGCAGTTGCGTCGAATGACCTTCGTTAATGAAGCTGGTGCAATGAATCAGAAGTCTACCATGGAAGAAGCTGGAGTTAAGTTTGTGGGCGGAGAAGATAATCCACTCACTCGCCGTGAAGCAGAAGTGTTACGTCTTATGGCTGAGGGTAAGAGTAATAAGTTGATTGCTGAACATCTCTTTATTAGTGAGAAGACAGTGAAGAACCATGTCAGTAGTGTCTTGCAAAAGATGGAAGTTGATGATCGCACGCAAGCAGTTATTAATGCTATTAAATATGGTTGGGTAAGGCTGTAGCCGGTAAATGTAACCCGTTACTCGTTACTGGCAACAAGACACCCGAGCTTGATGCAGACCCAAGCCGCAGTAAGACCGGGATAGTTGCATAAGGGCGCAGAGTGAGTATATCTTGTCACCTAGCCTTCTGTATCAGCATATATTGTTGGTAAAGAAGGAGGTGAGGCTCCGTGATCATCCAATGTATTTGGATTGCTATCATTTACGGATTAGCGATAGCCGTCGTTCATGGCGTACATGCGACAACCGATAAAGATAGTAGCAATCGACGGAAGGGATATGATAATCAGTTCATATTTATTACTTCTAATCATGAGAATCATGTAGAATGGTATGTGCGTGCACTTTGGTTGTTTTCTTATTTTAGAAATCAGGAAGTGCGCATTCTTATCGTGGATCATGCATCAAGTGATGAAACGGTGCGAATGATTCGCAGAATGAGTGAGTACTCAGGATCTAATCTATCGGTAAGGGTCTGTGCAAGGGTAGATGAAGATGTACTCAGTAGCTATGACTATATATCACAAGAAGAGTTACAAGGATCAACAGTAATCGATTTAAGAATACCGCATGAGGCCGGACGTATACCTTATGTGCAAGGCTAGTAAATGGTGTTGTCTGAAGACGGGTAGCAATCGTATAGGTGATAAGGTGTGAAGCACACTCTCCAAGATCGGGATTCCGGGAGAATGTGCCTTTTTTGCGTTCAGTCATCCTGTAAAGTTTAATGCAATAAATTAGAGAGGGTGTGGAAAAATGAAGGTAGCTGTGTATGCGATTCGCAATGCTGAGAGCTGGAGGATGAGGATTTCTCTCGATGTGAGAGTGGACTTTGCGTGGTGGAGACGAGCAGCGAGAGGCTCATCAAGTAGGATGGTACTTCTGGCGGAGGGAATTCCTTTGGGATGGGGGATGAAGCTTGAACAGATGGAGTTACGTGATAAAGGGATGGATGCTTGGACTATTGCTCAGTGGCAACAGGTTATCAGCGATGTTCTTGAAGAGGAACTTCAAGAAGTGGCGTCTAAGTCTTCGTCACTCGTACAATATTTCTGTGAAGATTCAATGTCGAAAGTGCACGCAGTGCCTGAAACGGAAGGATTACAGCAAGATGGGCTGGTGCAGGAAGTGTTCCGAGAGGCGGAAGTGCTGGCAGAAGTGCTCCGAGGGCGTTCTCTGCTTAAGTCCGAAGTGGACGCACTTCTAGCGGAAGCGGCCCCAACCATGGCTGGAGCCTGGTTCACAGCCGCTCAGCTGGCCTATCTCCAGGGCCAGCTCGCCTTCGGCGCAGGCGTAGCGCCTGCTGCCGTGCCTCGTAGCGGCGCCTCGTGGCTGCAGCGCCGCCGTAAGATCCTCCGCTGCCATCGCTGTGGCAGCGTTGCCCTTGGCCGCACGGCATGCGCCTCGTGCGGCAGCGCGGCGTGCGCCTATTGCGAGGCCTGCCTCGCTATGGGGCGCAGCCGCGCTTGTGCGCTGCTGCTCCGCGGAGCAGCGCATCCGGCCGTGCGTGGCACGGCCGGGGGTTCCCCCACCGAGGCCATGGGCCGGTGGGGTCTTAGTGCAGCGCAAAGCGCAGCCGCAGGCGCGGCGTTGCAGTTCCTAGCGAAGCCTCCCGGAGGGGGCGGAGCGGGGGGGCATATGGTCCCTTTGATCCCTTCACCTTCGGTTCCCACATCGAACACAGGAGCTATGCTCCCTATGCAATCTTTGTCTTCACTTTCGGCTCCGGTAATGCCAGAGCGCTTTCTCCTCTGGGCGGTTACGGGGGCGGGCAAGACTGAGATGATATTCCCCTTGCTGCATGCCGTACTGCATGCTGGAGGGCGAGTGCTTGTCGCCACACCGCGGAGGGATGTCGTGTTGGAGCTTGCACCAAGATTAGCTAGAGCTTTTCCAGATGAGACGGTGGTTACCTTGTATGGGGGCAGTGAGGAACGCTGGAGACCGGGGATGTTGACGTTAGCCACAACGCATCAATTAATGCGCTTCTACCAGGCATTTGATCTCGTCATTATTGATGAGATTGATGCATTCCCATATCATAATGATCCCATGTTGGCCTATGCAGCACAGAATGCTTGCAAACCCGAGGGCAAGTTCGTGTACCTGTCGGCGACACCCCCACGTCAATTACAGAGAGAAGCAGCTTCCGGCAAACTTTCTCACGCCAAAGTACCTGTGAGATTTCATGGACATCCCCTGCCCGTCCCTACTCGACTCGATATGAAATCTGTAGCGCAATGTCTTAGTCAGCAGCGAATTCCAGACAAGCTTCTTCGTAACTTGGGACAATCCATTCAGCGAGGTGCGCAGTGTTTCATATTCGTCTCGCGGATTCGCCATATTGAGCCGTTGGTGATGCTATTTCGTCGTTATTTACCAGGTACTTACATAGAAGGCACTTCATCTGTAGACCCACAACGAGCGGAGAAGGTATTAGCCTTTAGGGATACTAAGATTAGGTTGCTGATTACAACAACTATTCTAGAAAGGGGAGTAACTGTGCCGCGAAGTGATGTATTTATTCTCGATGCGGATAGCGGTCTTTTTGATGAAGCCTCGCTAATACAGATGGCTGGGCGGGCTGGAAGGTCCAAAGATGATCCAGCAGGTAGAGTATTCCTAGCCTCCCCCGCATGGACAAGATCGCAGAAGAGAGCTATTTCTCAGATCAAAGGAATGAACCGTATCGCGCAGAAGGGTGGGTATTTAACTAACCATCTCAAGAAGAGACAAGCGCCATAGCTATAGTGCCGTAGTTGTAGAGAAGATACTTAATTTAGGAAGAAAAGGCCGGAAGAGAGAAGTAGTTGCATAAAGATCAGTTAAAAGTAGGGTTACGGTGAAAAGTAGGGGTTTTGGAGTAATTAGATACACGTTGTGCAACTAAAAGTAGCTCCGGCGCAGATTGGCTCAATTTAGATACACGTTATGCAACTAAAAGTAGCTCCAGAGCAAATTAGCTCAGTTTAGATACACGATATGCAACTATTGGTGCTGGTAGTTGTTAGTTGGTAATTGATAGCTATGATTTGGAGAGGAGAGCAATATGACCTGGAAAAGTATATTAGATCCTATACATCGCTTACTTGCTCCCGCAGTGGCGGGTTGTCTCACGTGTGGAAGAATGAGTAACAGATCGACTCATGTTCATGGGATATGTCCAGATTGTTACAGGGTGATCCCATGGATTAGGCAACCACGTTGCGCTATTTGCGGTCGGCATATCGGTTGTCCGGATTGTACGCGTACGAATGGATATGAACGTTTTTTCGAGTGTAATCGGAGCGTGGTAGCGTATAACCCCATGATGCGTGAGTGGCTTGGACAGTATAAGTATAGGGGGAATGAAAGATATAGCGCGCTACTCGTAATGATGCTGGGTAAGGCTTACGTTAGCATGCGGTGTGAACACAGACAGACCAAAGGAGCCTCACCATGGACCATCGATGTCATCACCTGCGTTCCTGTCAGTATAATTAGGCTAGAGGAGCGAGGGTTTAATCAAGCTGAGGTGTTAGCTGTAGGATTGGCAGAACTTATACGGCTTCCTTTTGCCAGATTGCTTATAAGGGAACGACATACCGATAAACAGAGCTTTAAGAGTCGGAGTGATCGTATTCGCGACATGCAGAATGTTTTTAGTAGTGATCCGGATATGATTAGTACGGTCTATAACATTCTTCAGGCACGTCAAAGATCATTAAGTAATGCTCCGTTACGTATTCTTGTGGTCGATGATGTCTACACGACCGGAAGTACTATTAATGCTTGTGCCGGTGTATTGTGGGGAGCGGGGGAATTCATCGGACATCCAGTCGAGGTATATAGTCTGACATGGGCACGATCTTGATATTTCTAGAACGAATTATCAAGCCGAGTGTGACAAGGGTTGGTAATTCGTCATACTTAAAAGATAGACGGATTATGCTTATATACGTTAATCTATGTATACTAGATTGTAAGGTTATATGAAATATATGGAACGGGGGAGTAAGAAGCTATGAATCTTGGGAATTGTCCGCGATGTGGCAAGCTTTTTGCAATGAATTTTAGAGATATTTGTCCGGATTGTGCGAAGGGAATCGAAGATGAATATCATTTGTGTTCTGATTATTTAAGGGAACATAGAGGATCTACGATAACTGAACTGTCAGAGGCGACAGAAGTGACTATACGACAGATTACCAAATTCATACGAGAAGGACGTATCTCCGTTATTGATGCTCCAAATCTTAGCTATCCATGTGAAGTATGTGGGACTAACTTTATTCAAGAAGGTAATATGTGCCCCTCTTGTAGAACGCGTTTAACCAAGGAATTAGATCAATCTATTAAGAATGAGCAGTCTAGAAAAGACAGTAATGATAGCGGTAAACGTGTATATAGTGCGATTGATAAATACAATAAATAGTTAATTACGCTGTCAGCTATTAAATATGTTCCAATGGAGACCGATAAACTTATTAAAGATTATCGGCTTTTTTTATAAACAGTGAGGTGAAGATTATGAAGATTAATGAACCTGGAAGAATTAGTGGGGTGAACCCTTACCAACGGAATATAGACATTCGAGAGAATCATGTAGATAAGAAGAAGTTTCAAAAAGATCAGGTATCGATTTCTAATGAGGCACAGGAAATGCTAGAAGCGAATAATCAAGTTCAGGATCCGAAACGTACTGAGAGGATTCAGGAGTTGAAGGAAGCCGTATCTTCTGGTACCTATCATGTTGAAGCGGGTAAGATTGCTGAGAAGCTCCTGCCGTATTTTAAAGGAGGGTGAGATCGAGTGAGTATTGGTCCGGTCATCTCAACGCTGGAGCAGTTAATTGAACTTCATGAATGCTTGATTAACACTGCGAATGAAAAGAAGCGAGCGATTGTGGATAATGATATAGAACAATTGACACGCTTAATGACACAAGAGAATCGGTTGATAAAGCAAATTGCAATAACAGAGGATACAAGGACAGGAGTAGTAGATGAATTTTTGAAAGAAAAGGGGATTAAATCGCGTCTGAATCTAACGGTGACGGAATTGAGTCGTCTTGTATTCGAACCTGAAGATAAACAGAAATTACTGAAGGTTAGAGATCAATTAGTCCTTCATGTTCAATCTCTTAAGAAACAAAATGAAACCATTGAACAACTACTAGAGCAATCCTTACATTTCATTGATTTTTCATTAAATATTATTGTAGGCGTTGATGATGAATTGATTTATCAGAATCCGATGCAACCGTCAGTAGGCTATAAGAAGAATAATTTCTTCGATTCCAAAGTTTAGTATGAAGTTAAGTTTGCAGAAAGTTAAGGAGGGGTATAAATGGCATCTACGTTCCACGGCATTGAGACTTCCAAGCGAAGTTTATTTACACAGATGGCTGCGATGAACACAACAGGACACAACATAGCAAATGCTAGTACACAGGGGTATTCACGCCAAACTGTGGGTATGGCGGCTACGAGACCACTAGAAGCGCCAGGGCTATTTAAGTCTACAAATCCTGGGCAATTAGGAACTGGAGTTGAGGTAACCTACATCAAGCGAATTCGGGATTCATTCCTGGATGACCAGTATTGGGATGTGAACCGCTCACTTGGGGAGTGGGAGGCGCAAGCGACTACACTGTCTAAACTTGAAAAGTTATTTAATGAACCTTCTGATACGGGGTTAACGACAGTCATTGATAACTTCTGGAAGTCTTGGTCAGAGATGAGTAAGGATCCTGAGAATGTGACCTCTAGAAAAATTGTAAAAGAGAATGCATTGGCTTTAGCGGACGCGTTTAATGAAATGAGTAAAAAATTATCGGATATGCAGTCGGACTTAACGAACAGCTTATCTGTAAATACAGATAGTATCAATTCGCTAACGGCTCAAGTAGCGAGTCTCAATCAAGAGATATACAAAATAGAAGGATATAGAGAGAATGCTAATGATTTGCGGGATCAGCGAGATCTTATTATCGATCAATTATCAAGGATGGGTAATACAACCGTAGTCGAAGAGGAAGACGGATATCGGGTAACTATGGGTGGTATGGAGTTAGTAAATGGAAGAGATTCCGTTCTCACAACGGCAGCGAATTGGGAAACAGCATACGCAGGTAACACACTGACTAGTGGTGAAATGTTTGGAACCATCAAGTCTAGAGATGTCATTGTCAGAGATTATACGGATCAACTCGATCAACTTGCCAATACAATGGCTAATGGTGAGGTAACGGTAACGATCCCAGCAGGTTCTGTTTTACCTGAAGGGACTATATTGAATGGTATTACTTATAGTGGAGCCAATCGTACCTTGACTACGGATCTGACTGCAACAGTCAATGGGATCAATGGTCTCCATAGACTAGGTTATATTCTTTCCTCACCAGCGACAAGTGGAGTAGAATTTTTCAATTCTAGCGGTGGGGCATTAACAGCAGCTTCTTTTCAATTGAATACTATTATTGAGAAGGACCCGAATCAGATTGTGTCGTCTTTACGTGTCTTGACAAGCGCAACAGGTGATGAAGCTGTTAAGGGGAATAACACTCTTGCATTGCTTATGTCGCAGTTGAGAGAAGGCTCATTTAAGTTTAATCCAATCGCAAGTAACAATGGTATTACAGATGGGACGATTAACGATTACTACCGTTCAATTATGGGGCAATTGGGAGTTGAGAGCAGAGAAGCATTGCGTCAGCAAGGAAATAACCAATTGCTTGTCGATCAAGTGGAATCTAGAAGACAATCTGTAAGTGGCGTATCCCTAGATGAAGAAATGGCAAACTTAATTAAATTTCAACATGCTTACGGGGCTGCTTCGCGTCTGATGACAACGATGGATCAGAACTTGGATAAAGTTATCAATAGTATGGGTATTGTAGGTAGATAAGGGAGGCGAAGGAAATGGCATTACGTGTTACGCCAGGCATGATGAATTTACAGATGATGCGAAATATTAATACAAATTTGGTTAGCATGGATAAGAATCAGAACATTCTATCCACCGGTATGAAGTTGAACAAACCTTCTGATGACCCAGTAGGCATTACTTATTCGTTGCGATATCGCAGTGAACTGTCCATCAATGATCAATATCAGAAGAATGCAGATGCCGCTGTATCCTGGCTGGATTATAGTGATACGGTTCTGGGTCAGATTAATGACCTTACTCAACGTGCAAATGAATTATTAGTTCAAGGGGTAACTGGATCTAATCCGCAAGAAGCAATGAATGCAGTTAATATTGAAATACAGCAAATTTACGAACAACTGGTTTCACTCGGTAATGCCAAAATTAATGATAAGTATATTTTTAATGGTCAATTTACAGATCAAGCTCCATACGATGCTGCTATTGCTCAAACCCAAGGGACAGATACTTTCGGTATAACGTATAAGTTTACAGAAGGAGCATCATTGTCAATCAATGTAACAGGTCAAGACGTGTTTGGTGAACCAACAGATACAGATAACTTATTTGGAGTGTTAACTAGAATGCAAACAGCATTTGGTGCAGGAAACCAAGCGGCAGCACGGGGAGAACTTGAACTGCTACAAGGTCGTATTTCCAAAATAAATGAAGCGCGCTCGGAAATAGGGGCGAAGACGAATAGAGTAGAATTGATAACGAATCGGTTAACTGATCTAGAGATGAATCTAACCGATATGCAGGCCAAGACGGAAGATGCGGATTATGCTGAAACTATAATGAAGTTGAAACAAGATGAAAGTGTGTACCAAGCTTCGTTGGCGACCAGTGCCAAGATTATGCAAGTAAGTCTCTTGGACTATTTACGATAAAGTAATGATAAATGGAGTAGAGGTGTCTTGATATGAATCTTTTACGACTTTCTATTCAACAGACTTATGCTACTACTGGTATTAGTACTCAAGCGGCCCAGTTAAATATACAGTCACCTAGAGGTGAATTGGAGATTCAAACCACCCCATCGGCCATGGAAGTTAGCACCCAGCCTGATCAACTGGATATAGATAGCTCAAGAGCTTGGATGGCACTCGGAAAAGGCGATCATCTGGAATGGCTTTGGATGATTTCAAGCCAGATCCATCAAGAGTTTCTTATTCATGTGTCACAAATGGTCGAAGAGGGAAACAGACTAGCTGACTTCACTAAACCGGGTAATTCTATCTCAAATATGATGTTACAGCGTACTTTGGAACAATCTAATATTGAATATAACGGAGAAGCATCATTGGACAACGTAGATATTGAGTACAGACCAGCTGAGATAAATATGAATTGGAGTCTTCATGATACAAATATTAAGTATACCCCTCAGAAGCCGCAAACATCATATCAACCTGGGAATGTGAATATTTACCTTGTAAATCAGAATAGTATACAAATGTCAGTTAGAAATTATGATGTATTCGGTTGAAATAAGACTATAGCTATACAGCTATAGTCTTAGATTTTTTTTATAGGAGGAATTGAAATGTACAAACCATTTAATCAAGTAGAACTCGCCTTCCAAGGAAGTATATTAGGATTTGATGAATTAAATATGTTTGTGATTGAAGCAATTGAAGATACAAACTTTGCATATTTGAAGAGTATGGAAGACACGGATATTTCATTTGTGATTACATCTCCATTTCACTGGCATCCGAACTATACTATTCAACTGGATGATGTATTGAAAAAGAAACTGAAGTTGGAGAGTCCAGAAGATACGTTAGTTCTATGTATAGTCACCATAAAGGAATCTATAGAATCAGCTACCCTTAACTTATTGGCGCCTTTAATTATTAATGTTCATGAACAGGTTGGGTGCCAGTATGTGCTCCAAGAAAAGACGAACTATCGGACGAATAGTTCATTAATGCTTACAGGTACTCAGGAAGAGGGGGGAGAGTAAATGCTTGTACTTACCAGAAAGAGAGGGCAGTCGATTCTACTCAATAATGATATTGAAATATATATATCTTCGATAGAAGGGGATAGCGTCAAAATTGGAATCAGAGCTCCTGAAGAGGTAGTCATCTTGAGGAAGGAGCTAGTAGAAGAGATTCAAGCGAATAATCGTGAAGCAACCTTAGTTTACCTTGATTCAAATCTGATAAAAAACTTAAAAAACAAAAAATAAAAAAGATTTTTAAATAACTATAAACTTTAGTCCCAGATAACCGATATATATATTGTAAGGCGAAAAGCCTACTTCACATGGATGTGAAATTTTAAAAACTCAAGGAGGAACAAACAATGATTATTAACCACAATCTTAACGCAATGAACTCGCACCGTAACTTGGTGTTCAACAACACTCAACAAGGTAAATCTAGTGAGAAGCTATCTTCTGGATTCCGCATCAACCGTGCAGCTGATGATGCTGCTGGGCTTTCAATCTCAGAGAAGATGCGCTCACAAATCAAATCGATGAACCAAGGTATGCGTAATGCGCAAGATGGAATTTCAATGGTTCAAGCAGCTGAAGGTGCAATGAACGAAGTTTCTGACATGCTTACTCGTATGAAAGAATTAACAGTTCAAGGTTCAAGTGGAACGTATAGTACTTCAGACCTTGTAGCGATGGCTGACGAGTATAAGAAATTGGCATCTGCAATTGACGATATCGGTACTAAATTCGAATTCAATGGTAAAAAGCTTCTTGACGGAGATGCAGGTACTGTCACAATCCAAACTGGTGGCGGCCAAACTGACAGTATCGGAATCGATTTTACAGCTGTAGATGTTACAAGTGATACTCTTGGAGTCGATCAAGATCCGATGACTAACCAGGCTCAATTCTTAGCAGAATCTGCAGTAGTAGATTTAGCAATTGGAAAGGTTAACACAGCACGTTCTACTCTAGGTGCGTACCAAAACCAAATGGAACACGTTTACAATAACGTTGGTGTGAACGCAGAGAACTTGCAAGCTGCTGAATCACGTATCCGCGACACAGATATGGCTTCAGAAATGATGACTTATACGAAGTTTAATATTTTACAACAAGCAGCTACTGCTATGCTGGCTCAAGCGAACCAAGCGCCGCAAGGAGTACTACAGTTGCTTCGTTAATCTGTAATCAGAGAAAGAAGCCCTCGTATGGACGTGGGCTTCTTTTTACATAAGTAATGGGAATTCATATTTAAAACATAAATTTTATGAATATTTTTAGAAAAGGCTAACTTTAAGAGGATAAACATTCGATAAATATAGTATAAGAATGAATCATGAAGGAGTTGAAAATCATATGGTAATGCGTATGACGGGACTTAGTTCGGGTATGGATATTGAAAGCATGGTTAAAAAGCTTTTGGAAGTAGACCGAATGCCTATCCAGGGTATGAAGGCGAAGAAAGTAAAAAATGAGTGGATGCAGGATGCTTATCGAGCGATTAACACAAGTGTGAATACGCTTAAAGAAGGAGCAAGACAAGTGCAATACAGTGGCGACTGGCCTAAAGCCACGGGTACTAATGGGGAGTATACCCAGGCTGATAAAGATGCAATCTCTGCTAAGATTAGCAAGTTCGTCACGACTTATAATGAAACAAGCTATAAAGTTAAGTCCAAAATGGAGGAGACTGCAGATAGAGCATATCAACCACTCACTAGTGATGAGAAGTCAGCTATGTCAGAGAGTGATATTAAGACTTGGGAGGAAAAAGCGCAAGCAGGCATACTTCGTCGTGATGATATTTTATCGAGATCATACAATGGACTACGGACTGGGATGAGTACGCCGGTCGAATTAGCTGATGGTACTACAATATCATTGGATAATATTGGGATCGCAACCGGAGAGTATGACAGAAGTAATCCTGCTGCTGCAGGAAAATTAAATATAGATTCAGACAAGCTTAAAGCGGCAATTGATGCCAATCCCCAGGCAGTAATTGATCTGTTTACTGCTCAAGGCACAGGGGCAAGTATGGGGATTGGTCAGCGGGTTTATGAATCAACTAGCAACACCGTATCGGCGATTATTAAAAAGGCTGGCGGGATGGGGTCATCGTACACTAACGTTACTACGGCTCTGGGAAAAGCAGATAGTGATATTGATCTTAAGATAAATAAATTAAACGATAGCCTTCTTAGGAAGGAAGACAATTATTATCGTATGTTTTCTGCTATGGAAAAGGCAATTGCAAATGGAAATGCACAAATGAGTTGGCTGTCGAGTCAATTTAGCTAGTGGTAAAGGGGAATTGTCATTGAACTTTATCGCAACAAATAGGGGGGAAGGGAGATGTTGAAATGGAGATTCAACCCAAGTTGCATCATGTACAGACACCTGCGAAGAATGGAACGGATAGTATTAAGGCAATCGGACTTTACTTTGAACTTAAAGAAAAGAACAAAACTCAAATATTAACAGTTGGCGAGAAGGCAGTACTTGAGTCTATAACTAAGGCTAACAAAGTTGCTCAAGGCACTCCCCATGAATTCAAGTATAAATTTCTTGAGACTACTGGAGATGTTATCGTTCAAATACTAAATAAAGATACACAGGAAATTATTCATGAGGTGCCATCTGAAAAGTTCATTCTATTGGTAGAAAAGCTTAAAGATTTATCAGTGGGCGCAATTATCGACGAAATGGGGTGACCCTATAATGCATCACGCGCAGGAACGTTATTTAAATACTAAAGTACAGACTAGTAATCCAGGAGAACTGACACTAATGTTGTACAACGGTTGTATTCGTTTCTTAAAGATGGGGCTAAATTGTTTAAATCAGGATGATATGGCGGGAAAACATATGAATTTCGTAAAAGCTCAGAATATTATTGAGGAACTTCAGTTAACATTAAAAATGGAATATGAAATTTCCCGTGATCTGAGTAGTTTATACTCCTATATTCATAGTAGAATTACTGAAGCCAATATTAAACTAGATCACTCATCTGCAGAGTACAGTATAATAATGATCACGGAATTGCGAGATACTTGGGTTGAAGCGATGAAAAGTCTGAAAAGTGAAAAAAAGGTACATTCGAAATGAGCCCAAACTTTGAAATGTTAACTCTTCTTGAGCAAATGGAGGATACAACCAGATCTATTTTACAGTTGAATGTGGATGAAGATCTAGACGAGTCTATAATTCCTGATCTTCAGAATAAACAAGTAGAACTACGCGATCAGATCGATCACATCATGAGTACAGAAGAACGTTCGTTTACGGATAAGGAACTTCAAATTTTAAAAACTTGTTCCGAGTTAGAGAAACGGATCTCCTCGAAGTTTAATGCTGTTCTCCGTGATTCGAAGGAACAATTAGAGCGTTTATCCTCGGGTAAACGAGTACGTACTGTATATCAACATGAAGATATTCAACATATGGGATATTTCGTAGATAAACAGCAATGAACTATTATTAAGAAAAAGGAGTAATATACTATGAAGAAAATGAGTAAATTATTTATAATGTTCATATCGCTAACTCTATTATTTGTTGGGTTAGCTGTGCCTCAAGTTAATGCAGCGGTAAATGACTATGTGACTGTAACTAAATCGGTAAATCCAAGTTCGATGACAACGTTGGATGAAGCCGAAGTCATCTTAAAATTGACTGGGACACCACCCGTAAACGTAGTTGTTCCGAACGATGTTGTTCTCATAATAGATAAATCAGGAAGTATGTTGCCTACAGTTGCTAATCCTGATGATAAAATAACCAATGCAAAAGATGCAGCCAAAGGCTTTGTTGATTTACTAGATTTAACTAAGCATCAGGTTGGAATTGTTGATTATTCCGCGAAGGATAGAATAAGTTCATTTCCTCTAAACACAGATAAAGATGCAACTAAGGCTTACATAAATACAATTCAAGCTAACGGAGCGACAGCTACCGGGGATGCAATAGAAGTGGCAATGACTATGTTAGAAGGGCATCGTCCAGAAGCACAACCAGTCATTGTTATCATGACCGATGGTGATGCTACTGTACCATCTGTAAATCCATTTGAATATGCGAAGCAAAAGTCTCAAAATGCCAAAGATGCGGGTATCATTTTCTATACCATTGCATTACTAAATACAACCGATAATCCAGAAACAAGTGGACCAAACATATTGCTTAAAGAGATGGCCACGACTGCGGTCCACCATCATTTTGTGCTTGGTTCGACAGGATTGGCTGAAATTTATGCAGCGATTGTAAAAGAAATTGGTTTAGCTAGTGCGTATGATGTTACGGTAACGGATATTGTTGACCCGAATTTTGAGATCGTACCAGGTTCAGCTGATAACAATATACCGAAACCGACAATAACTGGTAATACGTTAACATGGAGTTTTAATGAGCTTAAAGACAGCGCACTTACATTTAAGTATAAGATTCGACCTGTAGATAAGTCTAAAGCGGGTAGTTTCCAAGCTTCTACTGCGGCTTCAATCATTAATTATAAAGATTATGCAGGGGCAGCCAGAACGAAAGCGATCCCGTCTGCAACTTTAAAGGTTACTTTACCAACTCCTGAAATCTCATCACTAAGTGAATCATTCGGTCATCCTAATGGTGGAGAAAACATCACAATTAATGGTAAGCATTTCGTTAGTGGTGCTACCGTTCTATTTGGTTCAAGTAGTGCAACAAACGCTGTAGTGATAGATGATACACAAATTACAGCCACTGTTCCTGCTGGTGTACAAGGAACGGTTAATGTAACTGTTATGAATCCAGATAGACAGACGGCAATTGCGCCATATCAGTATAAGACAGATCCCCTCATTACAAGTATAGACCCTAATAATGGACCACTTGAAGGTGGCACTAACATAGTAATGACCGGGAAATACCTCATGAAGGGACTAACGGTTAAGATTGGAGATAATCTAGCGACTTCAGTATCACTGAATCCAAGCATGACGTACTTTTCAGCGATAGTTCCTACTGCATTAGAAGCTGGTACTGTTGATATTACCATTACCAACCCTGATGGTACAACGACAACAATTCAACAAGCTTATACCTACAATGAACCACCAAAAACAGATCCAATCATAACGAGTATCAATCCTAATTCCGGCCCTATAACGGGTGGAGAAACAGTTTATGTAAATGGAACAAACTTTAAATCGGGATCGAAGATCTATTTCGGTAACACAGAAGCTACAGCGACATATGTATCGGCAACACGTTATAGTGTGATTGTTCCAGCAGGTGTAGCTGTAGGTGGTGTAGTTGTTACTGTTCAAGAAGCGACTTATAGTTATACGGTATCAAATGGATATACCTACAATGCAATTGTATATCCTGCGCCAACCGTGACGTCTATAACGCCTAATACTGGGTTAATCGCAGGTGGCGAAGCAGTCTATGTAAATGGAACGAATTTCGTGAGAGATATTACGAAAGTATCTATTGGTGGAAAGGAAGCTGTAACAACATATGTTAGCGCGAAACGTTTACAAGTTACAATTCCTGCAGGAGATGCGGTAGGATTAGTAGATGTGAAGTTAACATTAGATACCCATGAGGTCATTCTTCCTCTGGCCTATGAATATATAATTCCCGTTATTTTACCAGTTGCTATTACGTCGTTATCGTCTGATAGAGGATATATGGCAGGTGGAGAAGTGATTTATGTGAATGGAGAGAATTTCGTTTCTGGAGCAATTGTAACCATGGGTACAAACGTAGCGAGTAGTAGAGTTGTCAGCTCCGCTCGATTGCAAGTGACTGTACCAGCATCGACTGTATTAGGGAAAGTTGATGTGACAGTTACCAATAAAGATGGGGGAACTGCGACATTGGCTCAAGGTTATGAATATATAATAGTTGCACCTACTATTACTAGTTTATCATCCACTACAGGTAATAAAGCGGGTGGAGATAGTATATATGTCAATGGTACAATGTTCGATAGTAGTGCTACAGTCACTGTGAATGGACATGCTGCTATTGTTAAATACGTGTCAGCAACTCGATTGCAAGTAACAATACCTGCTAATTCAGATATTGGAACAGTACCATTAGTTGTTCAATTGTCGAATGGTCTAACGGCATCAACTACATTCACGTATGATAATGGACCGGCTCTACCGACTCCAACCATCACGACCTCAGCAACAAGTGGTCCGGTAGGATATATGTTTTATCTTAACGGTACTAATTTCACAAGGCAATCTACCGTTTATTTCGGAGATACACAAGCTACAGCAGTGTATGCATCTGCAAAACGTTTAACGGTGACTGTTCCGAATGTATCTGGAACAGTTGATGTGAAAGTAGTGAATGTCGATGGTCAGGTAAGTAATATACATGTATTCACTGTTCAGTAATATATTATAGATTCTAAAAAAAGAACTGTTTGACCATTAATGGTCAAACAGTTCTTTTTAATTTATGAGAATTGGCAATCTTGTAATTCAGGATAACTAATATGATATAAGTTTAGTAAATCAATGCTCTCAGCATTGGGGAAGTTCTCAGTAATTATACCAAGTAAATTTAGAGAAGGCTCCCTATTTAAAGATGCATGGATAAACTTATAACCTTCTGCTAGCTGTCCCATGTTTAGGTACCATTGCCCAATAGTCATAAGACCTTGGGAATTGAGAAGTTGATTCTCTAGTAAAAGACTAGATAATTCAAGTGCTTCTTCCATTTGACCTGTTTGATAGAATAGCTCAGCGAGAAAATTAAGAGTATCAGCATTGGCTATACCTTGTAACAGTGTAAAGTAAATTTCTTTATAATCATATTTCCACAACAGAAACAATGTTTGTGATAATAAGTGCTCATGTCCATTTAGGAGCTCAAGGTCCAACTCTTGTTCTTGTAGGGACAAGAGCGCCGTGCCGGCAAGAATATCGCAAGAGTTGTAATCACTTGTTGATATTTTTGCGAATTCTATATTGTTGGTGACAATAGCTGACACGACAGCAATATGAGGAGCTACTTTCTCCGAGTAACCGCTGATGGTAGAAATCTTCGTATGATCACATAAATTGGATAAAAGTAGGTCTTCAAATTTTAACTGAATACCGAGCTTGTGAACTAACATTTGATATTTATTAATCAGTTGTTTATTCCCTGTCTGGAGAGCAACTTTATATAACAGGATAGTGTTCATAGGAACATTAGTTGGATATATCATCTCTAGAATGTGCTCTACTTGTTCATGGGATTCAGTGACAATTAGATGATCGGTCATTTGCTGTAATACCAGGAAGTTTTTGGGCTGAAGATGAAGTGCCTTAACCCAATATTGAACAGCGTGTTTTAGATCTCCCTTTTTTCGATATATGTCACCTAGCATTTGATAAGGAATGATCTTTCCATGGGTAGGTTGGACTATCCAATAAGGGACGTTCTTTTGTTCAGCATGATCTGCAATTTGAATACACTTCTCAAATTCATGCGCAGCTGCATTCCAATATCCCAAAGTATCCAATAGAATGCCATGCAAACAATAATAATCCGTATGGTGAGGCATTGACTGTATACCAGTATGAATATGTGTATAAGCCATCTGATAAAGATCTTGCTGCATTTCAATAGTAATAAGGCGATTCAATAAGTGATGGTACCAAGTATTAGTATCTTTAACTGAATCATAAGATTTTAAGTAGGAATCAAGTGCTAATCTAATTTCCCCTGCATTTGAGTATTCATTCCCCAGAATAAAGTGGTAATAGGATTCATTATGGTTATTGGATTTCATTGTTTCCAGTATGGACATATTTCTTTGTGATTTATTCTTCTCTAGGACGACCTCTTGTATATAACCGGAATGAAATAATGTGAATGAAAGAGAGGTGAATTGAATCTCTCCTTTGCTAGAAGTTAACTGTTCATGAATTGGTTGTGCATAACGGATATTTGAATGGTTCTTGAACAGTCGAGCTCCAGTTGACTCCATCGTCTTAGTCTCATCATAACCGCTTCCTGTAAAGTTCTTGATATTTACTATAAACCCAGAGGGGCCTTTATTTCTGTTCTTCTTAAGGTATTGTCGAAGTTGTTCATGTCCTGTGTCTTGAACATATTCATCAGCGTCTAATACAAGAATCCATTGTCCTTTTGCATATCGCAACGATTCATTGCGGGCTGCGGAGAAATCGTTATTCCATTCGAAATCATAAACTTGGTCCGTAAATTGATGGGCAATTGACTTTGTATTGTCATCTGAACCAGTATCTATAATGATAATCTCATCAACTAAACCCTGCACACTTTCTAGACATCGAGAGAGAAATTTTTCTTCATTTTTAACAATCATACATAGTGAAATTAGTTTCATGTGTCCTCCAAGTTGGTTCATATATTAATTCTTATATTATATATATCGGATTCTTCTTCATTATCCGATATATAATATAATAACCCAATCGAGCAACTCCCTTTTCCTCTAGTGTAACAGAGCATCTTGATCACTATAGTTAATTGTGAGAATATTTACTAGTTAAATATAACGAACGTTTAGTCGATATATAGTATGAGAGATAATTAATGTTATTAAGTTAAGAATGGAGAATATAACCGTATGATAAAGCAGGAAATCCAAGAACTTATTCAAATAGGTAATCTCGATGATGCCAAGAAGCTAATGTTAGAGTTGGAACAGATAAATCCGATAGTTGAAGATATTGAGATGTACACAATCAAGGCATCTCTAGCCGTAGCAGATAATAATTTACAAGAGGCTGAGGACTTTTTAATAAAAGGATTACTTATTGATTCTGAATACCCTGATTTACTGTTTAACCTCGGATATATTTACAAGTTACGGGAAAATATCGTTCAATCTAATTATTACTTTAGAAAGGCTTTAGAGGCAACTGAGGATGCTGAACTTATAAATATTATAGAACAATTTATGAATGACAATAGACAGCAGAGTTCCCTAATTGAAAAGCCACTAGTCAGCATTGTCGTTCTAGCATATAACAAACTAGATTACACTAAATTATGTATAGAAAGTATATTGAAATATACTAAGAATATTAGTTACGAGTTTATTCTTGTGAACAATGGTTCTACTGATGGAACAAAGGAGTATTTTGATTCATTGCCCATGGTAAAGCCCCTTCATCTGATAAAGAATGTTGGAGTTACGAATGGTTTTAATGAAGGAATGAAAGTTGCGGAGGGTAAATATACAGCCTGTGTATGTAATGATTTTATTTTCACTCCTCGTTGGTTAGAGAATTTATTAATATGTATAGAATCAGATGAGAGAATTGGGTATGTATCTCCTGGGGCTAGTATGATAAGTAATCTGCAGCAAATCGATGGAGATTATAATAATCTCGAGGAAATGCTTCAATTCGCAGAAAGATACAATCATTCTGATCCTCGTAAATGGGAAGAAAGAGTGAGACTTCTTCCATGCGTCTTAATGGTTAAGACTGAGTTACTTAAACAAATAGATTACTATGATCCTAGATTTTATTATGGAGAGTTTGCGGATGATGATATTAGTTTTCGGATTCGAAGAGCAGGATATAAACTGGTTTATTGCAAGGATACATTTACTTATCACTTTGGTTCGGTCACGGTTCGTGAAGACCAGACGAATAATAACTCACTGAGTGTAAGTAGGGATATATTTATAGAAAAGTATAATTTAGATTCATGGTTAGATACTGGATTCAATCAACTACAACTCAATGAATTGTCACTTAAATTGTCAACAATTAAAGCATCAATATTAGGTGTGAATACGAAGTGCGGCGGAAATCCATTACAATTGAAGAACATGTTGAAAGAGAAGGGTACTCTTGATATACATATCACAAATTACTGTTTAGATAAGAGGTATCTAGAAGATATCATCACAGTTTCAGACCGTTATATGCATGGGAAAATTCAAGATGTTGAAATGGAATTGAAAGGTGAAAGTTTTAATTATATTATTTTTGAATTCGACTCGAACATTTTGAATAAATATCCTCAAACCATAGGTCAATTAATAGCCTTGCTTGATCAAGGAGGGCAATTAGCATTAAGCATAAGCTATCCAGAAATTGATGAAGTTCAGATAAATAAAGATTTTAGTTTAATTAAAACACAAGGGTTAGCAGTTACTTACAATGAAATCATACGCAAGAATCCATCTGAAGTTGGGCTGGATATTATCCTTAGAAAGGATGTATAACACGTGAAAGCGGTAATATTGGCTGGTGGACTAGGCACAAGATTGAGTGAAGAAACGGTGTTAAAACCAAAACCTATGGTGGAGATCGGCGGAGCTCCAATGCTTTGGCACATTATGAAAATATACTCTAGCTATGGAATTAATGAATTTATTATATGTTTGGGTTATAAAGGCTATCTTATAAAAGAATTTTTTGCTAATTATTATATGCATACATCGGATGTTACATTCGATTTCAGGACGAATGAAATGGAAATTCATAAGAATAACACCGAGTCTTGGAAAGTGACACTTGTTGATACAGGAGAACATACATTGACCGGTGGAAGGTTGAAAAGGGTTCAGCCCTATGTAGGTGATGAGACGTTTTGCTTTACATATGGCGATGGTTTATGTGACGTTAATATATCAGAACTTGTACAATTTCATAAGAGCGAGGGACGTCTTGCAACCGTAACGGCAGTCCGTCCTCCTGGAAGGTTCGGAGCATTTGAGTTTCAAAAAGATCAAATCATCGGCTTTCAAGAAAAACCAATGGGAGACGGAAACTGGATTAATGGTGGCTTCTTTGTTCTGGAACCACAGGTATTTGACTTAATTAGTGGAGACAGTACCATATGGGAAGAAGAGCCTTTGGAGCAATTAGCAAAATCAAGGGAGTTATCGGCCTTTATGCATGAGGGATTCTGGCAACCGATGGACACGCTGAGGGAAAAAATGAAACTTGATGAAATGTGGGAAAAGGGAAATGCCCCATGGAAGGTGTGGGAATAAATGAACCAAGACTTTTGGAAATCCAAAAAGGTACTCATTACAGGGCATACAGGTTTTAAGGGGAGTTGGCTAGCCTTGTGGCTTCAGCAGTTGGGAGCAGATGTGTATGGATACAGTCTACAACCTGTGAGTGAGCCTAATTTATATGGAATTGCACATGTTTCGAAAGATATGGAGTCCATGTATGGTGATATATTAGATTACCAACGGTTACAATTTTTCACTCAAAGAATTCAACCGGAGGTTATATTTCACCTTGCAGCTCAACCTTTAGTTAGAGAGTCATATCTTGATCCTATTGCAACGTTCTCTGTTAATGTCATGGGTACGGTTCATGTATTAGAGGTGGCTAGGAATACTGAATCAGTCCAAGTTGTTATTAATGTTACGACAGATAAATGCTATGAGAACAATAATAACTCTTTACGAGGTTTTAGTGAGAATGATCCTATGGGAGGATCTGATCCCTATAGTGCTAGTAAGGGATGCTCAGAGATTGTTACGTCTGCATATGAAAGATCATTCTACTCTGCTAGTGGTAAACTCTTGTCGTCTGCTAGAGCAGGTAATGTAATAGGTGGAGGAGACTGGGCAGTAGATCGGATTATTCCAGATGTCATTCGCTCGCTTATTAATAAAAAGCCCTTAAATATCAGATATCCGCAAGCAATCCGTCCTTGGCAGCATGTGTTAGATTGTTTGAATGGCTATTTATTGCTTGCCCAAAAAATGTGGGAATCCGGAGAAAAGCATGTGGGGGCCTGGAATTTTGGCCCGGGTGAATCTTCTAATATATCCGTTGCTCAACTGATCGAAGAATGTAACAAGCATCTCGGAGGCCAACTGGATGTAGTATATGAGACGAACACTCAGCCATATGAAGCGTCTTGTCTAGTCCTTAATAGCGATAAAGCGCACCAGTTGTTGGATTGGGGCATACAATTACCAGTCTCCCAATCGATCGAATGGACAATGGAATGGTATTCTAATTATATGAGTAATAATCTGCATGATTTAACGTTAAAACAAATAAGTCAATATGAAAGTATAAAAGCTACTAGAATTTTTGCTCATTAAGGGGATACGAATAAATGTCAAACGGAACATGTCGCTATTGCAGTACGCCACTAAGTACTGTTTTTCTTGATTTGGGGATATCCCCATTGTCCAATTCGTATGTGAAGTCTGAAAGTCAAATGGAGCATATGTATCCATTAAGAACTTATGTCTGCGAACAATGTTTTCTAGTTCAGGTAGAGGATTTCGAGTCTCCAGAACATATATTTAGCGAGTATGCTTATTTTAGCAGTTATTCGGATAGTTGGCTTAACCATTGTCGTAATTATGTTGAAACCATGGTAGAGAGATTTAATTATACCGCTGACCAACAAGTCGTTGAAATCGCTAGTAATGATGGCTACTTATTGCAGTATTTTAAAGAGAAGGGCATTTCTGTGTTGGGGATTGAACCTGCGGCAAATGTTGCGAAAGTTGCTATTGAGAAGGGGATCGACACGACAGTGAGCTTTTTCGGGACTGAATTGGCTAGATCCTTAAAGGAAGAAGGTAAGAGTGCAGATCTCTTGCTAGGGAATAATGTACTTGCTCATGTTCCTGACCTAAATGACTTTGTAGCAGGTATGAAAATTCTTTTAAAACCTGAGGGTACAATAACCATGGAATTCCCTCATTTACATCAACTAATAGAACATAATCAGTTTGATACAATATATCATGAACATTATTCTTATTTTTCTTTGACAACCGTGTGCCAACTTTTTGAGAGTCACAACCTGTCAATTTACGATGTTGAGCAGTTAGAGACACATGGTGGATCTCTGCGAATTTTTGCATGTCATTCTGAAAATGTGGATTTAAAAGTAAGTCAAGCTGTTCAGTCACTATTAGAAAAAGAAACGTTACTTGGTATGAGTAAAATTGAAATGTATAAAGGGTTTCATAAAAATGCGGTTCAATTAAAAAGAAACATTATGAGCTTCCTGATTGATTTGAAAGAAAAGGGACACACCATTGCTGGGTATGGTGCTCCTGCTAAGGGGAATACCTTGATTAATTATTGCGGAATTGATCGTGACTATTTGGAATATACGGTTGATCGTAGTCCTTATAAGCAGGGAACCTTCTTACCAGGATCAAGAATCCCTGTCTATTCTCCTGAACAGTTGAAACATACGAAACCAGACTTTGTATTTATTCTTCCATGGAATTTGAAAGAAGAGATAATGGAGCAGACTTCGTTTATTCGGGAGTGGGGCGGTAAATGGATTGTCCCAATACCCGAAGTAGTGATTATAGATTAAATAAAAATGGATAATTGCATGTCTTTATTTCTCAGTAGGATTAACATAAATATGATTATATTTTCACCTAACTGTGAATGGATATCTGAAATGTTTAGCAAGCGAATAAACGGAGGAAGAATAAATGCATTTTACAGAAACACCCTTATCAGGGTCCTATATAGTAGAATTAGAAGTTTTATCAGATTCACGGGGTTTTTTTGCTAGATCGTGGTGCAATGAAGAATTCGCATCACGTGGGTTAATATCTTCCTTTGTACAGAGTAATATTTCATTCAATAAGAACAAGGGTACTCTTAGGGGGATGCATTATCAAGCATTCCCCCATGAAGAAATTAAGTTAGTTCGATGTACAAAAGGCTCCATTTATGATGTCATCGTTGATATAAGGCCCAATTCACCGACTTATAAACAGTGGTATGGGATTGAATTATCAGAATTAAATCATAAGATGCTTTATATACCTAAAGGTTTCGCACATGGATTTCAAACCTTGTCTGATGATACTGAGGTTTTTTATGAAATGGGTCAGGTTTATAAAGAAGAATACGCTCGTGGAATCGTGTGGAATGATCCTGCTTTTAACATAGAATGGCCGAATGAAGATCAACGAATAATATCTGAAAAAGATTTGAATTATTCCGGGTATGTAGAATGAAGAAAATTATTGTTACAGGTGCAAATGGATTTATAGGAAGTCATGTACTGAACGAATTCGTAGGTCGAGAAGATCAAGTCTATGCCATAACATCAAGTCTCGTAAATAAAAAGAACACCAATAATGTCACTTGGGTGAAAGTTGATTTACTTAATGACAATCAACTGGATGAAATGTTTTCTATAATTAACTCACCAACGCACCTGTTACACCTTGCCTGGGATACCACACCAGGTCAATATTGGAATTCATCTGCTAATTTCAAATGGATGAAGGCAAGTTTGTCTCTATTCGACAAGTTTTGTTCTGCAGGGGGATTGAGAATCGTAGCTGCAGGTTCTTGCGCAGAATATGATTTGAGTCAGGGTGTCTGTAAAGAATTTGAGACCCCACTGGAGTATAATAGCATTTATGGATCAAGTAAAAATTCATTGTATCATATGTTGATGTCTTATAAAAAACACTATAAAGTCTCTAGTGCGTGGGCTCGAATTTTTTATTTATACGGGCCAAGTGAGCATGAATTGCGCCTGGTTCCTTCTGTTATATTATCATTATTGCAGGGCAATCAAGCAAAATGTTCCCATGGAGAGCAAATTCGTGATTATCTTTATGTTAAGGATGCTGCAAAAGCGTTAGTCAGTTTATTGGATAGTGAAGTTGACGGTCCTATTAATATTGGTTCAGGTAAGCCAATACGATTATATGAAATTATAAATAATATAGCGGATGTACTGAATAAGAGAGAACTCATTCAGTTCAATGCAATTCCAACCTCAGCGGATGAACCAAAAATTGTGTTGGCTGATGTGCAAAGGCTGGCGCAGGATGTTGGCTGGAGTTCAACAGTTACGTTAGAGGAAGGAATATACGAGACCGTACAATGGTGGCAATCTTATTTTATTGGAGGCAAGCATGGTGACAAAAAATAACTGTCCAATATGTGAATCATCAAATATAAGGAGTATATTAACTCGTGAAAATATGCCAGTATATCAAAATCTACTGATTAATAGCTTTGATAGTGCTAGGCAGATTGTAAAAGGCGAGTTGACTATTGTCGAGTGCACAGACTGTGGATTTGTTTTTAACAGCTCTTTCGATCCGAATAAAGTTGTTTATGGTAGTGATTATGAGAATACTCAATCCTATTCAGAGTATTTCAATCAGTATTTAAATGATCTTGTTTCTAATCTTGTTAATAAAAAAGGAGTAAGAAATGTAAACGTGGTAGAAGTAGGGTGTGGAAAAGGTGTCTTTTTAAAAAAAATAGTCGAATCTGGTAATAACTGCGGTTATGGATTCGATCCAAGTTATATTGGACCAGAAGTGGAACTAGAGGGGAAATTGAGATTTGAGAAACGCTTGTATAATGAGGATTGCGCTGATATAAAGGCGGATGTTGTCATTTGTCGGCATGTTATCGAACATATTCCGGAGCCATTGTTTTTACTGAAGGCTATTCGAAAAGCACTGACTCATTCTCCGCATGCTAGAGTGTTTTTTGAAACACCATGTGTGGAATGGATTTTTAACAATAAAGTTATGTTTGATTTTTTCTACGAGCATTGTTCATATTTCAATAAGAGTTCACTTGCAAAGGCATTTGAAATAGCTGGTTTTGAGGTTGTGAATATAGAACATATATTTAATAATCAGTATATGTGGATAGAAGCTAAGGCTGTGGATACCAATGATAAATCTTATAATGAGACAGCTCTAGGACATGTTGATACGAACAGTATTCAGTTTGCTCAGCATGAGTGGGAATGGAAGCGAAATGTAATGGAGAAGCTTGTCCATTATTCTGAGAAGGGTAAGATAGCAATTTGGGGTGCAGGTGCAAAAGGTGTAACCTTCTTGAATTTGAATGATCCAGATAGGGTACATATTGATTGTGTAATAGATGTTAATCCAAATAAGGTAGGTAAGTTCTTACCTGGAACAGGTCATGAAATAGTAGGGATTAATGCTTTAGTTAACAGAGGTTTATCAACTGTAATTGTAATGAATCCTAATTACTATGAAGAAAATAAGTTGCTTGTTGAACAGGAACAATTAAAGATAGAACTTATTAATATTGAAGCATGGAATGTATGAAATTGGATTTCAATAGGAAGAGACTAATAACTGTCACTTCCTAATTAAATATTTCGTTGTGATTTTCTATTTAAAGTAATTATTGGTGTACAAACTTTTTTGAATCCATGCAGTAAAAGGGTATGAATTTGCTTGAAGTTTTAATACGACAAAATGTTATCGGAAAGAAGTGATTGTGATGGAATTATCGCTTTCTTTATATGATCTTAAAGGGTATACGTCTGCGCAACTTAATCATTTTTTTCCGGATAATCACACCGTTCGTTTCCAAGAAGCTGGGCAGTCTGCGTTTGACCTAGCCTTAGATCGAACAGATCATTGTTTCTCTAAAGTATCTTTGGAGTCTTATCGGAAAAATGGCGATACATTTCTTAATCATCTGCATTCAGATCAATATGCTGTTTTTCTATGGTTTCTGTCGAATAGTGTATGGAAAGAAAATGAAAATAATACATTAGCGAATAAAATTTTTTATTTAAATAAATCACTTCATGGATTTAGCTGTATGTATGACACGAAACTACCGGACATCTTTTTACTCTTTCACACTGTTGGGACGATGTTGGGCAAGGCTGAATACTCTGATTTTTTGGTAGCATTTCAGGGGAGTACGGTTGGCGCACAAAAAGGAAGATACCCTACATTAGGCAAAGGCGTATCCCTGTTACCGTACTCATCGATCGTTGGTGATTGCAGAATTGGGGACTATGTGTCTATAGGTAACAGTGCATCCGTCTATGAAAAAAATATTGCAGATCATACTGTAGTTTTTAGAGATGATAGTGGATCTAATACCTATAAAATTAATAAGACTAGCGTTTCTGAGCGCTATTTCAATATGCTCAAGCAATAAGATATTCGTAAAATTTAAAAAAATCGTGTATTTTGAGGTGTATATAATGAAGTTATCCTTGGTTATGATTGTGAAGAACGAGGAGAGAACGATAAGACGTTGTTTGGAGAGTGTCTCAAATCTAGTAGATGAAATTGTAGTTGTTGATACAGGGTCAACTGATAGTACCAAGATGATTGCTTCTGAGTTTCAAGCTAAATTATTCGATTATGAATGGAAGAATGATTTCGGAGCTGCACGAAATTTCGCCTTGGGAAAGTCAACATGTCAGTGGAGTTTGGTACTGGATGCAGATGAATATATATCTAATGATTGTGCAGATGATATCAGGAAATTTATACTTAATGGGCCATCTATTGGAAAGGTAAAAAGAGTAGATGAATTTATGAGCAAAGATGGCGTCAGTTATGAACAAATCTACATTTCGAGATTGTTTCCATCTAATTGCCGCTATAGCGGTAAAATTCACGAGCAGGTGCAATCAAACCTGCCGAGACTTAGGGTGAATATTGAAATTCAGCATGACGGGTATCTGAACCAGATGAAGACGGATCGTAATATTCCTATTTTGATGCAAGTTATTGAAGAGAATCCGAAAAACCCATACTATCATTATCAAATTGCAAAAGAATACCGTGGGCTGAAAAATCATGAAAAGTCATTTGCTCATTTGAAACAGGCATATTCATCAATTACACGAAACGAGGGATATGCACCAAGTCTTATTGTGAACTATCTATATGCTATTATGGAATCTGGTAATTTATCAGAAGGTATATCTGTTGTTGAGGATGAACAAGAATATCTTAGGGATTACCCTGACTTTTACTTTGTTTCGGCCCTATATCTGTTAGAGCTTATTCTAAGTGACCCTACACAGTTTGGGGAATTGATGCCATACATTGAACGTTTCTATTTGAGAGCTTTAGATATTGGAGAAACGGATCGAGAGGGTGGCGTGATAGGAACAGGTAGTTTTTCTGCACATCACAATCTGGGTGTATTCTATGAGGTGACAGGTGATATTGAAAAGGCTAAGAAACAATATTCATATGCAAAGAAACATCACTATGCTCCATCTATTGAGAGGTTGTCAAAACTAAAGACTCCATAATCAGAGTTCAATATTAATTGACATTCCTTACCTTTAGGTGTTATATTCCTAAAGTAAGCGTTTTCCTACTTTATTTTTAAAAACGAAGGGAATGTTGATCTATGCAAGGAAAAGTGAAATGGTTCAATGCTGAAAAAGGTTATGGTTTCTTGGAAACAGATGAGGGTAACGATGTATTCGTACATTTCTCCGCAATTCAAACAGACGGTTTCAAATCATTGGATGAAGGTCAAGAAGTTGAATTCGACGTTGTTGACGGTGCGCGTGGACCTCAAGCGGCTAACGTAACCAAATTATAATTCGTACGGCATCTGCCGAACCAATATAGTTGGAATGATGACTTTTAACTGAAATCATAAAGTTCAGGCCCTGGATAAATTCAGGGTCTTTATTGTTACAAGAAGTCTGTAAAGGTGGTCAAACCCGAGGGGTTGTAAGTGCTTCCAATATTGTGTTGGCTCACGAAATCATCCTTTTACATCCCGTTAACACTTGTGATATAATGGATAAGCAAAGGAGGAGTGCCTTATGAATTTCAGTATTCGTGGTCAACAGATTGAGGTAACAGATGCTTTGAGGGAGTATGTTGATAAGAAGCTTAGTAGGCTTACGAAGTATTTCGACGAACCTTTGATGACAGATGGTAACGTTACTTTGGGTGCTAATCGTGGGTTACACAGGGTAGAGGTAACAATCCCATTGCCTGGTCTCATGCTCCGTGCAGAAGATCATAGTGATGATATGTATTCATCGATTGATGCAGTCGTGGACAAGCTGGAACGTCAGATACGCAAGCATAAGACGAAGCTTAATCGTAAGTTCCGTCAAGATGGAAGTCTGAAGGCACTATTCACTGAGTCGTCAGGTGCAGCAGGTTCGATTGTCAATGGTGAAGTGGAAGACGAATTGGAAGTTGTACGTACGAAGCGCTTTTTCCTTAAGCCAATGGATATTGAAGAAGCTATTCTACAGATGAATATGGTTGGACATAATTTCTTTGTGTTTTCTAATATTGATAATCAAGCGGTGAATGTTGTGTACAAGCGTAAAGATGGTAAATACGGTCTAATTGAACAAAGTTAGTTAGACGAAAGTCCAATCGATCCACGCAGTTCACAGTCAGGAAGATTCATTTAATTGGTATATATTATTGAAATGAGCTCCTATCCGTGCAACGGATAGGGCTCTTTGTGCGTATATATAGATAGAATTAACGAAGGTAACGTAGTTCTAGTTCATTCTAATATAGGTAGTGTTATAGTAATTTAGTGGTAAAGAAGAGACAACGTGTGTTGCGGCATCGGTTGCAAACTGTTACAATTTATGCAAACCAATCATTAAAGGAATCAATTTCATTATTAACCCTCGAAGTTAAGAAGTTGGTTCTACCATCTGTTTGAACGAAAGGGGTTAACCATGCTAGGACTTGTAAAGAAAATTTTCGGTGATGTCAACGAGCGTGATGTCAAACGTCTTATGAAGACGGTCGAACTAATCAACCAAATGGAACCAGAATATGTAGCGCTCTCGGATGAACAATTGAAAGCTAAGACGGAGCAATTCCGTACTCGCCTTGAGAAAGGTGAATCGTTAGACGAGATCTTGCCAGAAGCATTTGCAACGGTTCGAGAAGCTTCCAAGCGTACACTTCAGATGCGTCATTTCGATGTACAGTTAGTGGGCGGTATGGCACTTCATGAAGGTAGAATTGCTGAGATGAAGACGGGTGAAGGTAAGACTCTTGTAGGAACTCTCCCTGTGTATTTGAATGCACTGTCGGGTAAAGGTGTGCATGTGGTTACGGTCAACGATTATTTGGCACAACGGGATAGCGAACAGATGGGAATAATATATGAATTTCTTGGCATGACGGTCGGGGTCAACATGAATGGTATGGATCATGCAGACAAACAAGTGGCCTATGCCTGCGATATTACTTATGGTACGAATAATGAATTCGGATTCGATTACTTGCGTGATAACATGGTGTTGTATAAAGAACAAATGGTACAACGTCCATTGTCTTTCTGCGTTATAGATGAAGTCGATTCCATACTTGTGGATGAAGCACGTACGCCGTTGATCATTTCAGGACAAGCTGAGAAGTCGACGGAACTGTATTACACAGCAGATCGCTTTGTGAAGCGTCTAGAAGCCGAAGAGGACTACACTGTTGACATTAAGGTGAAGTCAGTTGCTCTTACGGAGAAGGGCGCAAACAAGGCGGAGAAGGCTTTCGGTATTGAGAACCTATATGATCATGCGAATGTAACGCTGAATCATCATATCGTACAAGCTCTGAAGGCGAATGTCATCATGCGTCTTGATGTAGACTATGTTGTAGCGGAAGAAGAAATCATGATTGTAGATGAATTCACAGGGCGTCTGATGCAAGGTCGTCGTTATAGCGATGGATTGCATCAAGCGATCGAAGCGAAGGAAGGCTTGGAAGTACAGAATGAGAGCATGACGCTTGCTACGATTACATTCCAGAACTATTTCCGGATGTACCGCAAGTTAGCGGGTATGACAGGTACGGCGAAGACAGAGGAAGAAGAATTCAAGAAGATCTATGGCTTGGAAGTTCTTCAAGTGCCAACGAATAAGCCGAATCAACGTCAAGATATGCCAGATATCGTGTATAAGAGCGAGAAGGGCAAGTTCACGGCTGTTGTGGAGGAAATTGTTGAACGACATAAGAAGAATCAACCTATATTGGTTGGTACGATCTCTATCGAGAATTCTGAGCTTGTCTCTGAGATGTTGAAGCGAAAAGGTGTGAAGCATCGCGTTCTAAATGCGAAATACCACGCCGAAGAAGCAGAAATTGTCTCGCAGGCAGGTCAACCAGGTATAGTGACGATTGCTACTAACATGGCAGGTCGGGGAACAGATATTATACTGGGTGACGGTGTGGCAGAAGTCGGTGGCTTGCATATTATTGGTACAGAGCGTCATGAATCACGTCGTATTGATAATCAGCTTCGTGGACGTGCAGGGCGTCAAGGTGACCCTGGATCTACACAGTTCTACTTATCTTTAGGTGATGAATTGATGAAGCGTTTCGGTGCAGATAATGTATTGAATATGATGGATCGTCTCGGATTTGAAGAAGACCAACCTATTGAGAGCAAGATGATTACACGTGCTGTTGAATCTGCTCAGAAGCGTGTGGAAGGTAACAACTTCGATGCGCGGAAGAACGTACTTCAGTATGATGACGTTATGAACCAACAGCGGGAGATTATTTATAAGCAACGCCGTGAGATTCTGGAGTCAGAGAATATCAAGGCTGTTGTTATGGAGATGATCAAGAGCGTAGTTGAACGTGTAGTTACAGCACATTGTGTTGATGACATTCCTGAGAACTGGGAGCTACAAGAAGTTGCGGATTACATGAATAGTAAGCTTTTGGATGAGGAGACTATTACTCGTGATGATCTATGGGCTAAAGAAGTAGAGGACATCATAGAATACATCTATAGTCGCGTGGAGACGAAGTATAACGAACGTGAAGAGCGTATTGGTTCTGAGCTAGTACGTGAATTCGAGAAGGTTATTGTGCTTCGTTCCGTAGATAGTAAATGGATGAATCATATTGATGCGATGGATCAGCTTCGCCAAGGGATTCATTTACGTGCATATGGTGGTACAGATCCGTTGCGTGAATATCAATTTGAAGGTTTCCAAATGTTCAATGAGATGACAGCTAATATCCAGGAAGAAGTCTCGAATTACATTATGAAGGCGCAGATTGAGGGTAACCAGGAACGTCAAGCAGTCGTTGACGAGACCAAAGTATCTACGAATGCTGAACCAGTCGAGAAGACTCCGGTGCATGTCGGTCAGCAGATCGGTCGTAACGATCCTTGTCCTTGTGGTAGTGGTAAGAAATTTAAACAGTGTCATGGTCAATCATCATAATGAAGAAGTGAGACAGGAATAAGACTCCCTTAGTTCTAGGAGGTTCTGAAGTTACGTTCATTCTCGGCGAGGGACTGGGATACGTGTACTGATGTACCTTCTGAATTGAGGGATTTTCTGATAGTGAAAAGAGACAATATTTTGTAGAGGTGACGTGAAAATTATGATCGATCCAAGTATAAGACATGATCTACGTGAAATGGGTAGTAAACTAACCAATCTTAGGGGGTCTCTTTGACTTAGATCTTAAGCAAGAGATGATCTCTAACTTCGAAGAGAAGATGGCTGCTCCTGATTTCTGGGATGACAGTGAGAAAGCACAAGGCTTGATTGCTGAGCTTAATGCTGTGAAGTCTTCCATTGATGAATATGCGAAGCTCCAAAGCGAGTACGATGATATTGAAATGATGGCAGAGCTAGTAGATGAAGAGGAAGAAGAATCTTTATTCACAGAGATTGCAGAATCTACACATCTTCTCAAAAAGAAACTGGGTGAATTCGAGCTCGGTCTGCTACTAAGCGAACCTTATGATAAGATGAACGCTATTCTAGAACTTCATCCTGGTGCCGGTGGTACAGAGTCTCAAGATTGGGGAGAGATGCTTCTCAGAATGTACACTCGTTGGGCAGATAAGCGCGGATTCAAAGTTGAGACGATGGACTATCTGGCGGGTGATGAAGCGGGTATCAAGAGTGTGACTCTGCTAATCAAGGGCTTTAATGCTTACGGTTATCTTAAAGCGGAGAAGGGTGTGCATCGGCTAGTACGAATTTCGCCTTTTGACTCCTCGGGAAGACGTCATACGTCATTCGTATCCTGCGATGTTGTACCTGAGATTACAGAGGATGCAGAAGTGGAGATTCGTACAGAGGATCTGAAGATTGATACTTTCCGAGCTACGGGAGCTGGTGGACAGCATATCAATACAACAGATTCGGCCGTACGTATTACGCATATCCCAACGGGTATTATCGTAGCGAGCCAGGCTGAACGTTCTCAGATTAAGAACCGGAACTGGGCGATGACAGCCCTTCGGTCCAAATTAGTGGAGCGTAAGCTCGAAGAACAACGTCAAGAGTTGGCAGATATTCGCGGAGAGCATTCGGATATTGCTTGGGGCAGTCAGATTCGCTCCTATGTATTCCATCCCTACAGCATGGTGAAGGATCACCGCACATCTGTCGAGACAGGTAATATAGGTGCTGTAATGGACGGAGATATCAATATATTTATTGATGGATATCTCCGTAGCCAACTTAAAGTGGCTGAAAGTGAATAAAGAATATGAAATTCCTACACGCTAACATGTGTAGGGATTTTTTTGGGAATAGGTAATCGCACACTTATCAATCCACCAATAGCCGATGGTGGCTGGCGAAGTAGACAGATGAGGAGCGAGTAGTTGTATTAAGCACAGTTAATTCGCGGGAAAAGCAGGAGAAAAGAGAAATAGTTGCACAGGGTACAGTTAAAATGGGGATAATGGCGAAAAGTAGGGTTTTCCAGTAATTTAGATGTACTCTATGCAACTACAGTTAGTGTTTGGGGAATTTGGCCGAATATAAGTGTGCTTTATACAACTAATGGTGACTGTCGCATGTGTCTTCTGAGACTATTATGGTTGGAGCATGTAACTTTCTGCGAATATGGTGGCTGGCGAGTGTAGCTTTTTCACCAAGGACGCGGTTAGAGGTATTCTTAGTAAAAAATGAGAGGAGAACAACACATAAATGGCACAAACATCACGAACTCGCAGATCAGGAGGGTTCATTCCCATGAATGGCCCTGCAAGGCATGCTTTTGACACGATCTGTATTATTGTTGGATCTTTTATAATTGCAGTAGGATTTAATTTGTTCTTTCTACCTAATGGCATTGCATCGGGTGGTGTATCAGGACTCTCCGTGCTGGGTGAGGCATGGCTTGGATTAGAACCCGCTTTTACACAATGGGCTTTTAACATTCCTTTGTTCGTCTTGGGTTTCTTATTGCTAGGTAAAGATTATGGTATTCGCTCTTTGCTTGGAAGTATTATTCTACCCTTATTCGTGCTGATGACGAAAGAGTGGCCAATTCCAACGGCTAATCCGTTGCTGGCTTCTATTTATGGGGGATTATGTGTTGGACTCGGGATAGGTCTCGTATTTCGTGGACGTGGATCTACGGGAGGACTGACGATACTGGCACAGGTGATTCAGAAAATAAGTGGTCTCAGCTTCTCTTTATGCGTGGTGTTATTAGATGGGACGGTCATTATTCTAGCCGCGTTTGTTATGTCGATGGAGCAGGCGTTGTATGCGTTGCTTGCGTTGTATGTTACAGGTAAGGTGATTGATACCGTTGAGCTAGGATTTAATTATACGAAGGTCGCTTACATCATATCGGATCATACTGAATCGATAACGACTGCTATTCTTCAGGATCTAGATCGGGGATTAACGAAGTTGAATGCGCAAGGTGGCTTCACAGGGGATGATCGGACGGTACTAATGGTCGTTGTAGGACAGAATGAAGTGACGCGGTTGAAGACGTTGGTTCAGAAAGTGGATCGGGATGCTTTTGTCATTATTAGCAATGCGCATGAAGTTCTGGGAGAAGGATTTAAGCGGCAGGTGTAGAATGTAGAAGTATAGGACAACACCAACCGACGTATGGTATAAAACGGTATAAAACCTGCGAGATTGCACATCTTTATTCTTCCAGTTCTGGAGGTTTACTCTAGATGCCTGCGATGAACATCTTTTATCCTACTATATAAAGGGAGAGACTCTCCTATTTACGATTAAATACCTGCATGATCGCAGGTATTTTTGTTGTATCATTCGTTTAGAAGGAAAAGCCTGCACTCTCGCAGGAATATGACATTTATCTGAACAAGTAGGTGGGAAGAGTTTCACTATCTAATTTTGCGTTCCTTAACTCCAAATAGGAGGGATTGGGTCGGATGAAGTGGGGAAGTACGAAATAGCGTAGGTGACGAGATTGTCCTAAGGAAGTAAAAGCATAGGTTTCATATGATACTCGATTTCTTGTATAACTAGTCAGATAACTGTTGTATTTATATTAACTCGGATGTATAATAATACATACTTAATTAGTGCGGCATCGTTCAGGGTCAAAGAGAGAGGGGATACGATAATCATGGCAGTGGAATCTAAGATTAGAGTAGCTATTATTGGTTCAACAGGTTATGGCGGAGTAGAATTAATACGCTTATTGCAGGGGCATCCAAGGGTGGAGATAACCTCTGTTATTTCGTCTTCAAGTGCGGGAGTTCCTATATCGAAAGGTTTTCCACATTTAACAGATATTATTATGGAAGAATTAGACGATCTAGATATACAGAATATGGCGAGTAAAGCTGACGTTGTGTTCGCAGCAACACCTTCTGGGGTAAGTACACCATTAGTTCCGAAGCTTCTTCAAGCGGGTCTAAAGGTGATTGATTTATCTGGTGACTTCCGAATCAAGGATGGGGCGACGTACGAGCAGTGGTATAAGCATCCAGCGGCTGATCCTGCTTATATTGAGCAGGCGGTATACGGGCTTTGCGAAGTGTATGGTGATCGTGTTGCAGGCGTGGACTTTGTATCTAATCCAGGTTGTTTCCCAACAGCAACGCTACTTGGGCTTATTCCAGCAATAGAAGCAGGATGGATTGATGCGTCGAGTATTATTATTGATGCGAAGTCAGGCGTATCAGGAGCAGGTCGTGGAACGAATCTAACGACGCACTATGCAGAGATTAATGAGAATTTGAGAGCTTATAAAATAAATAAACATCAGCATATTCCGGAAATTGAGCAGGTGCTTAGCGATGTATCGGGCGAGAAGGTTACAGTGTCGTTTACAACGCATTTGGTACCGATGACGCGCGGAATTATGAGTACGATGTATGCACAGGTGAATGGAGAACATACGCAAGCTGATTTTGTTGCGTTGTATCGAGACTATTACAAAGGTCGGCCTTTTGTAAGAGTAAGAGAAGATGGCGTATGGCCAGCGACGAAGGAAGTATCAGGCTCTAATTACTGCGATATGGGATTGTTGGTAGATGATCGAACAGGAAGAATCACGATTATTTCTGTCGTTGACAATATTGTAAAAGGCGCTTCGGGCCAAGCGATTCAGAATTTAAACCTGATGATGGGATGGGAGGAAAATCTCGGTTTAGGTTACACACCAGTGTATCCGTAAGGCGAGGAAACTAATTATGGGACATGACGCAAAGTTGAGTGGGGAAGCTGTGGGGCAAGAAGTGGAGTCGAGTGGAACGACTGTAGGACAAAGCGTGGGATCAAGTGAACAACCTGCCGGACATGACACCAAGTCGAGTGAGCAATTTACAGGACAGGGCGTGGAGTTGAGTGAACAACCTGTCGGACATGGAAAATACACGGTGGTTAAGGGTGGTTCGATTATAACACCGAAGGGGTTTCGCGCAGGCGGAGTACACTGCGGATTGAAAAAGACAGAGCGCCATGATATCGGCGCGATTGTATGTGATGTGGTGGCCACAGCAGCGGCTGTGTACACTACTAGCGTGTTCCAAGCGGCGCCACTGAAGGTGACGCGAGAGAGTCTTGTCGACGGCAAGCTACGAGCCGTCGTGGTCAATAGCGGCAACGCCAACGCTTGCACGGGGCAGCAAGGCGAAGCCGATGCCTACGCTATGCGGGCGGAGATGGCTCGCCAGCTCGGCGTGGCGGAGCTGGATGTGGCTGTCGCGTCGACAGGCGTGATCGGCGAGTTGCTGAAGATGGACTGCGTGCACGCAGGCATCGAGGCGTTGCCGCCGCGTCTTAGCCAAGACGAAGTCGGCGCGGAGGACTTCTCACAAGCCATCCTCACCACGGATTTGGTGAAGAAGGAGGCTTGTGTATCTGTTGTAGTTGACGGCAAGGAGATTACCATTGCCGGAGCAGCGAAGGGGTCAGGGATGATTCATCCGAATATGGCTACGATGCTAGCTTTTATGACGACAGATGCCAATATCGATCAAGTTGCACTGCAACAACTGATGCGTCAAGCTACGGATCTCACGTTCAACATGATTACCGTAGATGGTGATACGAGTACGAATGATATGCTCATTACGATGGCGAGTGGACTTGCAGGCAATCAGAGTCTGAACTCGACGCACCCAGATTGGGCTGCTTTCGCTGATGCCTTTACGTATGTATGTCAGAAGCTAGCTATGGCAATTGCTCGCGATGGGGAAGGTGCTACTAGATTGGTTGAAGTTGTGGTACACGGAGCCGTTAGTGACAACTCAGCAAGAGTCATTGCGAAGACCGTTGTGGGTTCAAGTCTCGTGAAGTCCGCGGTGTTCGGAGCGGATGCGAACTGGGGACGAATCATCGCTGCTGTAGGGCGAGCAGGCGAACCTGTCAATCCAGAGCAAGTAGATATTCAATTGGGGTCGATCTCGGTGCTCGAAGGATCACGTCCAGTTGTGTTCGACGAAGAAGAAGCATTAGTCTATCTCAAAGGTGACACAGTACGTATATTCGTAGACATCCATGGCGGCCAAGGGCAAGCGACAGCATGGGGATGCGATTTAACATATGATTATGTACGAATCAATGCAGCATATCGGACTTGATTAGGAGTTAGGAGTAGGAAGACACCGGCTGGTATCAATGCGTGCGCGGAGCAGTTGCATAACAACCTTCACTCGAAGGAAGCAGAACGAGCGCGGTTTAGTTGCATAAACAACACTTAATTAAGAAGAAAAGTAGCAGATGCGAGAAATAGTTGTAAAAAGGACACATAAACTAGGAAAAACGCCGAAAATAGGGAACTTTCAGTAATTTAGATGTAGTATTTGCAATTAAAAATGGGATTAGTGGAGTTGGGCCGAATTTAAGTGTACTATCTGCAACTATTGTAGACGCCGACGAAGTTGGCGCTGGCACTGGCACTGACGTTAATGTTGACGTTCAATGAGAGGGGAGGGTTATTTATGGGTACGAGTATTGTAGGTCAAGAGAAGGAGCAACTTCCAATCACCAGCATGGAGCAGGCAAGCTTCGTGATGAAGTGCGGTGGAAGTACGCTTGCAGCGTTACCCGATTCCTTCTTCCATGACTTGAGAGAGTTGCAGGAGAGTGGGGTGCAGCCAGTCATCGTTCATGGTGGGGGTCCGGCAATCTCGAATAATCTTGCGAAGCTCGGAATTGAGAGTGAGTTCGTTAACGGGTTACGGAAGACGACGGAGGATGTCCTTGATGTGGTCGAGATGGTGCTGTCTGGTAGCATTAATAAGCAAATCGTACGGAGAATTCAGAATGTCGGAGGACGTGCATGGGGCCTTTCGGGTGTGGACGGTATGCTTATTCAAGCGAAGCCTGTAGCCAATAGCGCAGAGGTAGGCTGGGTCGGAGAGGTTACAGACGTTGAAGCTGCTCTTATTCAAGGGGTGCAGGCCATGGGTTATATCCCAGTCATCGCCCCAATCGGTATAGATAAATCCGGCCAGCGATATAACATCAATGCGGATACAGCGGCGGGTGCTGTCGCTTCCCATCTAGGTGTGGAGCGGATGATCGTCGTGACCGACGTGCCAGGGATTATGCAGACGGTGAATGGCGAGAAGGTCGTGTTGCCAACGGTTACTATGCAGCAGATTAATGACATGATTGAGACTGGAGAAATCTACGGTGGTATGATTCCGAAAGTGCGTGCAGCGATGAGCTCTATCCACGGGGATGTTCAAGAAGTTGTCATTGTAGATGGTAGTGAACCGAAGGTGTTAAGCCGTGTTATGCAAGGTGAGACGATCGGAACTCGAATAGCTCGAGGGTAACATAACTAATAAAGTGAATGTAGCCAATACATTAACGGTGATAAATATTATCAATGCGATGGATATAGCCAATGAATAGAATGGAGTGAATTATACATGGCGAACTCAGTGAGCTCGAATGGTCAACAGAATCAACCACCAAGTGCTTTATTCCCAACATATGCTCGTTACCCGATTAGCTTGGTTAAAGGTCAAGGAAGCTGGTTATGGGACGATCAAGGGAATAAATATTTGGATTTCATGTGTGGGTTGGCGGTAACGAATCTAGGTCATGCCCCGGAAAAGGTAAAAGAGAAGCTTAAAGATCAACTCGATGAGTTATGGCATGTATCGAATCTCTTCCAAATTCCGAACCAAGAGAAGGCAGCTACTTTGTTAACATCTGTCTCATGTGCGGATGCGGTATTCTTTTGTAACAGTGGAGCAGAAGCGAATGAAGCAGCAATCAAAATAGCTCGTCGTTATCATCAAAAGGTTAAAGAAACCGGGCGCTATGAAGTCATTACATTCAATCAATCCTTTCATGGGCGTACATTAGCTACGCTGACTGCAACAGGTCAGGATAAGGTGAAGGAAGGGTTCCTACCACTTCCAGCTGGATTTAAGACGGTACCATTACATGATCTAGATGCACTGAAGGCAGCGATTTCGGATCAGACGGCAGCGATTATGATGGAGATGGTACTTGCTGAAGGCGGCGTGTTAGTAGCACAACAGGAATTTGTGCAGGCCGTTGCAGAATTGTGTAAGCAAGAGGGATTGCTGTTAATTATCGATGAGATTCAGACGGGGATGGGGCGTACAGGCAAATGGTTCGCTCATGAACATTATGGTATTGAACCGGATATTTTCACCGTGGCTAAGGGACTTGCAAGTGGATTCCCAGCGGGTGCTATGCTAGGTAAAGAATATTTACGTGAGGCCTTTACGGCAGGCAGTCATGGTTCGACCTTTGGTGGAACACCGCTTGCCACAGCGGCGATCATTGCTACAATCGAGACGATGAGGGAAGACGATGTTCCCAAGCTAGCTGCGAAGGCGAGTGAATACTTATTCGCGAAGTTGAATGAGGAGCTTAAGGGGAACCCTTTTGTCAAAGAAATCCGTGGATTAGGACTGCTAGTTGGTATTGAATGTGTGGAGCCAGTAGGTAGTCTTGTGATGGAAGGACAACAACGTGGACTGTTATTTGTCAATGCTGGACCGAACGTCATTCGTCTGTTGCCTAACCTGTATGTAACAGAGCAGGAGATTGATCAGGCGGTAGCGATTGTGGCAGATTTAATCCACGAACATACGAAGGTAAAGACGGTCTAGACGGGAACGGAATAGTTATTGGACTGTAGCAAAATAGGGTTAATGGTTTGAAAAGTTGAAATTTAGCGATTGTATGCTACCTTGTAGAAAATTAGTTGCATAACATGCATCTAATTAGAGTGAAAGTTAGAGTTGGAGAGAAATAGTTGCAAAATATACAGTTAAAAGTGGGGATTACAGGTAAAACGGGTGTTTTCGAGTAATTAGATGTACTTCCTGCAACTAAAACCCGCTGGAGGGCAATTTAGCCGAATTTAGATGTACTTTCTGCAACTGTTTGATTTGGGTATCGACGGTTGAAGGTTGATGGTTGATGTTGATGTTGATGTTGATGTTGATTTTGATGTTGATGGTTGAAGTTGAAGTTGAAGTTGAAGTTTGATGTTGATGTTTGATGTTTGAAGTTGATAGAAAATTAGTTGCATAACATGCATCTAATTAGAGCGAAAGTTAGAGTTGGAGAGAAATAGTTGCAAAATATACAGTTAAAAGTGGGGATTACGGGTAAAACGGGTGTTTTCGAGTAATTAGATGTACTTCCTGCAACTAAAACCCGCTGGAGGGCAATTCAGCCGAATTTAGATGTACTTTCTGCAACTGTTTGATTTGGGTATCGACGGTTGATGGTTGATGGTTGATGGTTGAAGTTTGATGTTGAAGTTTGATGTTGATGTTGATGTTGATGTTGATGTTGAAGTTGATGTTGAAGTTGAAGTTGAAGTTGAAGTTGAAGTTGAAGTTGAAGTTTGATGTTGATAGAAAATTAGTTGCATAACATGCATCTAATTAGAGCGAAAGTTAGAGTTGGAGAGAAATAGTTGCAAAATATACAGTTAAAAGTGGGGATTACAGGTAAAGCGGGTGTTTTCGAGTAATTAGATGTACTTCCTGCAACTAAAACCCGGTGGAGGGCAATTTAGCCGAATTTAAGTGCACTTTCTGCAACTAAAATCCGCGATGGACCGATTACGCGATGGACTGATTAGTTGGGTTTAACTGTACTTTCTACAACTCATCAGAATAATGAATGGAGGTTTCGACGAATGACGCAGAGTGAACAGCAACAAGCAATGAACTTAAAAGGTCGTGATTTCATTGAGTTAGATGATTTCACAACAGAAGAGATTCAATATTTAATCGATTTAGCGATTGAGATTAAGACTAAGCACAAGAACGGTGAGGTATATCAACCGCTTAAGGGCAAGACGATTGGACTTATTTTTGAGAAATCCTCAACGCGTACGCGGGTGTCTTTTGAAGTAGGAGCATTTCAATTGGGGGCGCATGCGCTCTTCTTGAGCAAGAATGATATCCAGCTTGGACGTGGGGAGATCATTAGCGATACAGCACAGGTATTATCACGTTATTTGGATGGAATGATGATCCGTACTTTCGGTCATGAGAATGTGATTGATTTAGCACGTTATGCGACTGTACCGGTCATTAATGGACTTAGCGATTTGGCGCATCCTTGTCAGGTTCTAGCGGACTATCAGACCGTGTATGAGCACAAAGGGAAGCTACAAGGATTGAAGCTCGCATATATCGGAGATGGCAACAATATGGCACATTCTCTGATGATTGGTGGTGCCAAGCTTGGAGTTAATGTATCGGTTGCGACGCCTGAAGGATACGAGCCGGATGAGTCTGTTGTGAAGGAATGTCTTGAGATTGCTCGTGAGACGGGTGCGAAGATCATCGTTACTCGCAGTCCGCAAGAAGCTGTGAAGGATGCAGATGTGATCTACACAGATGTATGGGCAAGCATGGGTTTTGAAGAGGAACAGAAGGTGCGGGAAGCTGCTTTTAAAGACTATCAAGTAGATGAGAAGCTAGTTCAAGGCGCGAAGAGTGACTATCTTTTCATGCACTGTCTACCTGCACATCGTGGTGAAGAAGTGAGCGAAGGTGTAATTGACGGAAGTAATTCTGTTATATTTGACCAAGCGGAGAATCGTCTCCACGCACAGAAGGCCTTGATGGCTGCGTTGATGGGATAAATTATTCATAGTATGATTAAGTTCATAGAATGAAGTATAGGTTGGAAGTTCATATAAGGAATTATGGGAAGGGAAGTTATCGAACATGGCTAAAGAAAAGATAGTACTCGCCTACTCCGGAGGATTGGATACTTCGATCATTCTGAAGTGGCTTAAGGAAACATATGATGCAGAGATTATTGCGTTCACAGCAGACGTTGGGCAAAAAGAAGAGTTAGACGGTTTGGAGGAAAAAGCGCTCGCAACGGGTGCATCCAAAGTGTATATTGATGACTTACGCGATGAATTCGCGAATGACTTCATCTATCCGATGTTCCAATCGGGTGCTTTGTATGAAGGTCAATATTTATTAGGAACGAGTATTGCTCGTCCTTTGATCGCTAAGCGTATGGTAGATATTGCACGTGCTGAAGGGGCAACGATGATTGCTCACGGCGCTACGGGTAAAGGGAATGATCAAGTTCGGTTCGAATTAGGTGTTGCGGCGCTTGCGCCAGACATCAAGGTTATTGCGCCATGGCGTCTAGAAGAGTTCCGTAATGATTTTCCAGGACGTGCTGAGATGATATCGTATGCAGAGAAGCATGATATTCCAGTTACGGCATCCGCAGCGAAGTCTTACTCGATGGATCGTAACTTGTTACATATTAGCTATGAGAGTGGTGTGCTCGAAGATCCTTGGTTCGACCCAAGTTCTCCTGAGAACAAGGACATGTTCCTACTTAGCGTATCCCCAGAGGATGCACCGGATGAGGCAGAATACTTGGAGCTTGAATTCGCACAAGGCGATTGTGTAGCTCTTAATGGTAAGAAGCTTAGCCCACTGCAGGTTATGGAACAACTGAATGAGCTCGGTGGTAAACACGGAATCGGTCGCGTGGATATGGTGGAGAACCGTTTCGTCGGCATGAAGAGTCGTGGTGTATATGAAACTCCGGGTGGAACCATTCTATTCACAGCTCATCGCAAAATGGAGTCGATTACGATGGATCGTGAAGTAATGAACCTACGTGATAGTCTGATCACTCGTTACAGTACACTTGTCTACAATGGCTTCTGGTTCGCACCAGAACGTCTAGCTCTGCAAGCGCTCGTGAAGGAGAGTCAGAACAATGTCACTGGTACAGTACGCGTTAAATTGTACAAAGGGAATATTATCGGAGCGGGTGTGAAGAGTCCGGTTAGCTTGTACAATCCGGATATTGCTACAATGGAAGCAGATCCATCACAAGCTTATGATCAAGGTGATGCTACTGGATTCATCAATCTCAATGCTTTGCGCCTTAAAGTGGCAGCGGGTGTAGAACAAAGCAAATAATAGCTTAAAGGCAGCAAGTGGCCGCTCCTTGTCTATTCAATAAGAAGGAGCGGCTCTTATGTTGTCATAAGAAGGGAGAACAAATCATGAGCAAACTATGGGGAGGTCGCTTTACGAAGCAGACCAACCATTTGGTAGAGGAATATACAGCTTCCATCAACTTCGACAAGGTGCTTGCAGAAGAAGATATTCAAGGCAGTTTGGCACACGTAACGATGCTTGGTAAATGTGGTATCGTGCCAGAGGAGGATGCAGAAACGATTCGCCAAGGACTGAAGAAGGTACTAGCGAAGATACGCTCCGGTGAAGTCGTGTTCTCCGTCTCAGATGAGGACATCCATATGAATATTGAGAAGAATCTTATAGAGGAGATCGGACCCGTAGGTGGAAAGCTACATACAGGACGGAGTCGTAATGATCAGGTTGCGACGGACATGCACTTGTATTTACGTAAGCGGGTTGTAGCTTTGACGGCTATGCTGCAAGAAGTACAAGCAGCGTTGATCACTCAGGCCAAAGATAATCTAGATACGATCGTTCCAGGATACACGCATCTCCAACGGGCACAACCGATTCTATTCGCCCATCATTTGATGGCGTACGTATCGATGTTCGGACGCGATGCTGAACGTTTGATGGACAGTTATAAGCGGATTAATATTCTACCACTTGGTGCAGGAGCACTTGCGGGTACGACGTTCCCGATTGATCGCCATTTCGTAGCTGAGCAACTTGGATTCGATGGCGTATATGAGAACAGTCTAGATGCGGTCAGTGACCGTGATTTCATCGTTGAATTTCTAGCGAATGCTTCGCTCATCATGACACATCTATCCCGACTTAGTGAGGAACTCGTGTTGTGGAGCAGTACGGAATTTAGCTTCGTTGAGCTCGATGATGCGTTCTGTACGGGTAGCAGTATCATGCCACAGAAGAAGAATCCAGACGTTCCCGAATTAGTACGTGGTAAGACAGGACGTGTCTATGGGAATTTGATGGGACTTCTCACCGTATTGAAGTCGCTCCCTCTAGCCTATAACAAGGACATGCAGGAAGATAAGGAAGGCATGTTCGATACAGTGGCAACACTTGAAGGTGCCCTGCAATTATTCGCTCCGATGATCGCAACGATGACAGTGAACAAAGGTCGGATGCGTGAAGCTGTAAATAAGGATTTCTCCAATGCAACGGACATTGCCGACTTCCTCGTGGGTAAAGGATTACCTTTCCGTCAAGCACATGAAGTAATCGGCAAAACCGTACTTTACTGTATTCAGAACAATAAATATTTGCTCGATCTGACGCTAGAGGAGTTCCAAGAATTCTCAACATTATTCGATGAGCGAATTTATGATGTGCTACAACCAGAAGCAGTTGTAAATGCACGTAACGTGTACGGCGGAACAGCTACGGTCCAAGTTGCAGCAGCAATAGAACGCAGCGAAGTGAAGCTACAATCCGCGAAGCAGTGGGTTGAGCAACACGACGAAGAGCCACTAAGCAAGTAGCCGTAATAATCCGCGAAGCAGTGGGTTGAGCAGCATGATGAAGAGTCACTAAGTAAGTAGCCGTAATAATCCGCGAAGCAGTGTGAGCTGAGCAATACGATGAAGAGTCACCAAGCAGGTAGCGTAACCTGGCTTGCCCGATTGTGTGGACACGTGCTACAACAACTATAACTACCTTAAGCTACTACAAGATGGTCCCTGAACTTATCAGGGGCCATCTTTTTTGCTGTGAACCGCCCTACCGCCCACTCTACTTACGCGCGAGTGGGGAACTAGGTTAGCGCCGGCGTTGATAAGAGAGGTAGGAGTGGAAAAGTGGCGGAGATGAAAAGTTAGAGAGTTGAAGAGATGAGGAGTCGGGAAGCAGAAGCTGAATAGTTGAATAGTTGAAGAAATGGAGGAGTTTAGGGAGTTTGTAAGGTCGACTCATCGAGTAGTTGCAAAACATGTATCTATTTAGGAGGAAAGGTGGTGGGAGGAGGAAATAGATGCAAAAATGGTAGTTAGAACTGGCGATATGGAGGAAAACCGGGTTTTTGAGTAAATTAGATGTCGTTTGTGCAACTAGAGTTGGCGGCAATGGAATAAGGTCGAATTTAGATGTACTTTATGCAGCTGTTGGCGGGGACCGAAGGACAGAATAAGCAAAAACGTCTAAATAGTTGTAGCTCCCCCGTGCTAACGATATGTAGTGAGTCATAGCGGTTTCTGCTTGACATGATGGGGAGTGCATCATTCTAAGGGAAGTGACAGACCTTATTTGGCTCAAAATGTGACTTTTGATATTCTAACGGAACGGAGCGACCTTATTTGGTCATATTCTGCGGATTTAGGCTGGTTATTTGCATATAGAGGCCTGTGCTTCCGTTAGAATTTCATACGAGTGTTTTTTTGTGGAATAAGGTCTGTGGGTTCTGTTAGAAAATACGCCACTAATATGTTTGGATTTTATCAGCGGCGTTGCGAAATAATAGCGGGGAGAGTGGCTTCTTGACATTAAGAGATTCTGATCATTAAAAAATATTTACAACGTAACAATGTTATGTTACATTGTTATTGAAGGAGGAGATCAAGGTGGATGACGACTTAATATCGAAGAAAGAATTGCTAGAGATCACCGGTATCTCTTATGGGCAACTGTATCGCTGGAAACGAAAAAGCCTAATCCCAGAGGATTGGTTTATACGCAAGTCCTCTTATACGGGGCAGGAAACCTTTTTTCCTAGGAGCAAGATCATTTCGCGTATTGATAAAATTATGAATATGAAAGATGAACTATCCTTGGATGAGCTTGCGGATGTCTTCTCGCCGAATGCGGGGGAGACTTCATTATCATCGATTGAATTAATTGAACGTAACATTGTGTCGACGGTAGCGTTGGACCTATACGTTGAACTTCAAGGACAACAGGAGCATTTCACATTTGATCATATACTGTGTCTATACATACTAGAGAAGTTGCTTCAAAGCGGTGAATTGTCGCGAGATGAGGGCGTTTTACTCGTCCGTACGATGGAAGAACATTATGGTAAGTTGGCTGGCAAGAGCAGTGAATTGATTCTAATCCGCAAAATGGGCGTATCTGCATTGTTTCTTACGGAATCAGCGGATCGATTGTATTTTGACAATGGTGTCAAATGGGTTATTCGTTTGCCTCTTGCGTCTAGCATTGAGGAATTAAAGTTAAAATTGAGTGAGAGTGGGGGCGAGGGATAAGGATGGAACAGCAACTTAGGCATGATCTGAATATATCTGGGATCGGTCGAACGGGTGGTGGTTGTTATAAGAATGTTCGGATCGATGGCGCGGGCAAAGTTGGTGGGGACATAGAGTGTGTAAAGTTCATATGTAACGGTACCGTGGGGATCGAGGGCACACTTCATGCGGAATCGCTGAATATTAATGGGACAGCAAAGGTGGAGGGAGCCACTACGCTGGATGAGATGGTCATTGGCGGAATGGCTACATTTAAGGATGAAGTACATTGTGGCAGAGTTTCCATTTATGGTAGAACATCTATAGAAAAGAGTTTAAAAAGCGATAAAGTGGAAGTTGGAGGGACGTTGAAGGCAAAAGGGGATGTGCAGTGTGAGATTTTCTCGGTGAAAGGACAATTTACGATTGATGGATTGCTGAACGCAGATCAAGTGGATATTAAGCTGAATCTACCTTGCTCAGCACATGAGATTGGAGGAGAACGTATTGTCGTGAGGAAATGGAAGAATCTTCGGTTCTGGGAACAATTACAGTTTGGTCTCACAGCTCGGCTGAAGGCAGTCATGATTGAGGGTGACCATGTTGATCTTGAGCATACGGAGGCAGATACTGTTCGTGGGAACGACGTGATTATTGGTCCAGGGTGCATGATTCGATTAGTGGAGTATAAGAATACCATTCATCAGGATCCTAATGCGAAGATTGGATCTTGTGTGCGAATATAACGACTGACTTGGAATATGAACGAATATTACGATGAACGTAGAAACGGAGGGATTTATATGAAGGTAGGCGGGGATAGATCGGATTCAGTTGCAGGTGCAACGCGATTGAATGATCTGAGAATTACAGGCAATGGTAGTTCGGGCGGAGGTCAGTACGATAAGGTTAAAATAATGGGAGATAGTATGATTTATGGGGATGTCGAATGTACTCTTTTCAAATGTATGGGAACAGTGTCTGTAGAGGGAGCTCTCAAATCAGGAAGCGTTAACTGCCAAGGAAATATGAAGGTCCACCAAGAGCTACATAGTGATGCCATTACAATTCAAGGAGATCTCGAGGTGCTAGGGGATTTATCTGCTGGAACGATGAAGGTCAATGGGGAATTTAGAGTGGAAGGCAATGTGAATGTGGAGAAGATGAGCGGGCAAGGTGCCGTGGTTATTACAGGAGATTATCAGGGAGAGGAATTGAAGATTCAAGGTTCTATGGACATTGGAGACATGCTAAACGCGGAAGTCATTGAAATAAAATTGTATGGTCCGAGCCGTGCGCGTGAAGTTGTCGGAGGTAAGATTACGATTAACAAAGCCATGGTGATTCCGCTCATTGGCAAATACTCCCCTGGTGCCTATGGTGCCATGCAAGCAGATAGCATTGAAGGGGACGAAATTCACTTAGAGAATACAAAAGCCTCTGTCGTTCGTGGACGTAATGTCTACATTGGAGCTGGGTGTGAGATTGGACTCGTTGAATATAGGGACGAATATAAGCAAGATAATGGAGCGGTAGTGGGTCAGTATAATAGAATATAGGGAATCTTTCTCGTAAAAGAAAGCGAAGTAACCTAGTGGTATTTTTAAATTGCATATTGCAAATTGCATATGGCATATGGTGCCATACAAGAAAAGCGGCGTCCCGATAGGGCACCGCTTATTTTTCTTTTTGGAGCTTTGTGGGGTTGGGAGTTGGGGAATCGGAGAGTGGAGGAGGAGTGGAAAAGTTGAAGAAATGGGAGTTTGTATGGTCGCTCATCAAATAGATGCATAAGATGCATCTATTTTGGGCGAAAGGGCGAGAGGGGAGGAAATAGATGTAAAAGTGCACTTAAAAATGGTGATATGGTGGAAATTTGGGTTTTTGAGTAAATTAGATGTTGTTTGTGCAACTAAAGTTAGCGGCAGTGGAATAAGGCTGGATTTAGATGTACTTTAGGCACTTATTCGGGGTAATTAGGTTGGCACGCCCATCATCTCCCGCCTTATATGGCCGAGTAAGGCCTCATCACCTCTTCAAAAATTCGGACCACTCACGCCATCCTCGATGATTTGCTTCTCTTTCGGAGCGATTGGTGGAGCGATGTCCAATTGTTCCTCAGGGTTGATGCTAATGATGCGCTTCTGGGGATGGTATGTATCGCGTGAGATGCGTTTTCTTTGTTGGACGACACCATCTACTTTTTTAATCTGATAAGTATCAACGACATAGCCTATTGTTCCATTCTGGAGAACTTCCTGAGTTCCCACGGGCAAGGTAGAATTCTTGACGTATTTATTAGAGGACGTGAGTGTCTCGACGACAATCGATTCAATATCATATCGAACATTAGTAGGAAAGGTACCGAAGAATTTAACTGTAAGTGTACGGTCCCTCACTGTCGTCTGAATTAACAAATGTTTGCCTGTATTGTTCTTGAATCGGAAATTAATCGACCCTGTAGCGAAGGTGGCATCTTGACCTTTAGGTAAATAGCTAACCGGCAGGGAGTGGCTTCTTCGTTCCACAATATCCAAGCCCGTTCGAATTGCCGCACTATAGAGAGTACTAGATACTTGGCAGATACCTCCGCCTATCCCAGGAACCAATTTTCCGTTGAGAATAACAGGTGCTTCACGGAACCCGTATTGTTTCTCTGCAAGGGCGATCACCTTTCCGTAATCAAATATCTCTCCTGGCTTCAGAATGGTGCCATTCGTTGCTTGTGCCGCAGAATTAACATTGAATACTCTGCCCGGAGTACTTGTCTTCAACGGAGTGGAGAATTGTATGAATTTACGCTCTATCCCTTCATTTTTTAAATCTTCAATACTAATCTTGGGACGTTCTAACGTGAAGGGAAGTTCGCAAGCAAGTGGATCTTCAGCTTCATGCTCCAATCTATCGAAATCGTGTGGAATTAAAGAAGTCATACGGGTAGTTAGGGTATTCCAATCCAATCGATATGCGGAAGTTTCAGGTGTGTACACTACTCTGTCATCCGCGGTAATGCGCCGGGTAGCGTTAACGGGGACGCCGAACTGATTCTTTTCCCATGCCTCGTTATAGATTGATTTCATAGGAGCGGGATTCCAGTGTGATGTGATAACGAAGCTACTCTCGAAATGCCAACGGTAAGAGATACGCTCAAACATGTTTCCCTCTCGTAATTTCAATGCAGCTCTGCGAAAAACATCTGCATCGTAATGCACACCAGCATCAGCTAGAGTCCATTTGGAGTGTGTCTCGGATGTGGATGGATTCTTAATAGTGATATGGAGTGGTAGTTGCTCCAGACGATGTATTCTATCCTCGAGCTCCTGTAGTGCAATCTCAGTAGTTAACCCTCCTACGGCCCATCCTGATAATGTTGTTCCTTTAGGTAGACTATCTTGTTGTGAATATAGATATAAGCAACCGAATAGAGTGGACCCGACGATGAATATAATGGTAACTGCAAATAGATTGATATGGAACCTGTTCATAATGTATCTACCTTCTCTCTTCTTAGCCGTTATTCACGCACTTATATATTGTATGTCAGAAGATTAGGATAATTGCGGGTACTCAAAGGGTAACAATTTTGTTACAATATATAAATAGTGATGTTTCTTGAAGGTTATTAGAGGAAATGGCTGGATCGTGTCGAAATTGTATTTGGCTGATAATGGGAACTGGGAAGTGATAATATGATTGAAATGCAAGATGTATGGAAGACATATAAGAATGGAACCCATGCTTTACAGGGGGTCTCCGTGAAGATTGACCGTAACGAGTTTGTATATGTTGTAGGTCCTTCTGGAGCAGGTAAATCGACATTTATGAAGCTTATTTATAGAGAAGAAGTTCCAACGAAAGGTCAAATTTCAGTTAACGGGTTCAATCTAGGTAAGCTGAAGCAACGCAAAATCCCTTACGTACGCAGGAATATAGGTGTTATCTTTCAAGATTTCAGACTGCTACCACGTATGACAGCGTATGAGAATGTTGCATTTGCAATGGAAGCTATTGAAGTGCCGAAACGTGTGATCAAGAAGCGGGTTATGGAAGTACTAGATATGGTTGGATTGAAGAACAAGGCGGGACGTGAACCAGATCAACTCTCAGGTGGAGAACAGCAACGGATTGCCATTGCTAGAGCGATTGTGAATAATCCATCTGTTATTATTGCGGACGAGCCTACAGGTAATCTAGATCCCGAGACTTCATGGGGGATTATGCAGCTTCTTGATGAGATTAACTTCCGTGGGACAACGATTGTGATGGCAACGCATAACAAAGATATCGTGAATAGCATGCGCAAAAGAGTTATCGCGATTGAACAGGGTAACATTGTCAGAGACCAAGCGAGAGGGGAATATGGGTATGAATTTTAACACCTTCTTGCGGCATCTACGAGAAGGATGCAAGAACGTATTTCGTAATGGATGGATGTCGATTGCATCTATAACTTCCATCGTTGTTTCTCTTTTCGTTTTAGGTGTATTTATTTTATTAGTGCTTAATGTCAATCAATTGGCGGATGACGTCGATAGCAAAGTCCAGATTAGTGCGTACTTGAATCTTGATGTAGATCAGAAGCTACGTGAAACGATTAACACAGAGATTGGTCTCATACCTGAGGTTAGCAAAGTTACCTTTATATCCAAAGAACAAGGACTGAAGGAATTTACTGAGCGCTTAGGAGAAGATGGCAAGGAACTTCTTTCAGGATTCGATAATGACAATAATCCACTTCCTGATACGTTGGTGGTTGAGGTTATTGAAGCAATAACAATAGTCCAAGTGGCGGAGAAGATTACAGCGCTGAATGAGAGTCATCCTGAGTCTCCGATCATGAAGGTGAAGTATGGCGAAGGAGCTGTCGAGAAGCTATTCAAGATTACTCGTGCTGTGCGAAACATAGGGTTTATATTTGTCGGGGTTCTCGGAGTGATGTCCATGTTCCTTATATCCAATACGATTAGAGTTACGATTCTAGCTCGTCGTCGTGAGATTAGCATTATGAAATTGGTAGGGGCGACTAACTATTTCATTCGATGGCCTTTCTTTATAGAAGGTGCGCTCATCGGAGGGATCGGTTCTTTAGCTACATTAGGCCTTCTTTTCATAGGATATGGTCAGTTGGTACAGGCGATAAGCGGGGATGTTTCTCTAGGAATGATATTAATTCCGTTATCTGATATATGGTTGTTATTGAGCATTCTGATGCTCTCTATAGGTATATTGATCGGCATATGGGGAAGTACCGTCTCTATTCGTAAGTTTTTGAAAGTATAGTGCTGAAAGCTTTCGGACATGCCTAACGGCTAACGTGAACGATATATTATAGAATTAGAATATGCTAAAGGATGGCGAAACCAATTTGAAGAAGATAAATCTATTATTGGTTGTTATTTTGGCGGCGACCATGATATTTCAACCTAGTGATACTTATGCGAAGAAGCAAACGGTAAGTCAGATTGAGAAGGAATTGAAGGTTCTGCAGGAACGAGCGCAGGAAGCTAAGAAGACACAGGAGAAAGCAGCCTCTCAGAAGGAGGAAGCAGAGCATTACAAGGAGAAGAATATAGAGTACTTACATTCTGTGCTAGATGAAATTGATAGCGTTACGAATAAGTTAGCCGATATTTCAGGGCAAATTGATGAAACGAAGGAAAACTTAACGATAGCTGCTACTGAGCTAGATGCTGCGGAAGAACGTATTGCAACGCGTGAGGTGATGTTGGAATCTCGTGTGAGACTGATGTATACGGACGGTACTGTTTCTTATCTAGAAGTGTTAATGGCTTCCACTAGCTTTAGTGATTTCCTCGTACGGGCTGATTCACTTAAGATGATCGTGGATCAGGATCAGAATTTATTAGTTGAGCATAAGAAAGACAAGGAAACTGTCGTTGAGAAGACAGTGGAGTTAGAATTACAGTACGCCAAGGCGGAAAGCCTCTATTCGGAAATAGAGACGCAGAAGAGTATACTAAGTGAGAAGGAAGCTGAGAAGAAAGTTCTCATTGCTCAGTATGATAAAGAAATTGAAGAATCCAATGAATTAACGGAAGAACAGGAGCTACAGCTAGTTGCTCTTGCCAGTGAGCGATCAACCTTGCTACAGGCGAAGAATAAGTTGGTAGCTGAAGAAGCTGCACGGGTTAAAGCAGCTAAGGCCGCTGCTGCTAAGCGGGCTGCTGCTGCCAAAGCGGCAGCTAAGAATAAATCTAAATCTACACCCTCAGTGGCTAGCTATAGTGGTAGCGGAGGTCCGTTGATGATGCCGGTAGCAGGCGGGCGATTATCCTCCGGATATGGTAAACGAACACATCCCGTAACGGGTGCAAAAGGCAAGATGCATAACGGTGTTGATTTCGCTGTGCCACAGGGGACAACGATTCGTGCAGCAGAATCAGGAACGATTATTCTAGCTGAATGGTACGGCGGTTACGGATATGCTGTTATTGTAGACCATGGTGGTGGCATGTGGACGTTATATGGACATATTCGCAAAGGCGGTATCTCGGTTAAAGTAGGTGACCGAGTTAGTCGTGGGCAGAAAATTGCCGAGTCTGGAAGCACGGGCCAAAGTACGGGACCCCACTTACATTTTGAAGTACGTATTAATGGGAGTACCGTAGATCCATCGCCATATATTTAAACAATATGTTAAACTCTAAATCATGCTTATCTAACGTAAATAATCCTAACCTTTCGAACATATACTAAGCGAGGTACAATAAGACTGTGAATAGCGTTGGACAGACGCGAAGAAGGTGGTGAACTCAACATGTTAAAGAAACGTACGGCGGCACTCATGGTGGTTGTCGCCCTAATAAGCGGTAGTCTGCTGACACTTTTCCTAGGTAATTCCAGTAGTTTCGCTGGACAGGCTGCGAGTGGTGAAGGACTATTTGCTAGTATTACTAGTAGTGGGCTGAAATCTGCTGAGACTCGGAAGATCGGAGCGGCGCTTGATCTCATTGAGGGGAATTACTATAAGGATATTGATCGCAGTTCCTTGGTAGATGGTGCGATCAATGGCATGATGCAAGCATTGTCTGATCCCTACTCCACGTATATGGGACAAGAGACAGCACAACAATTCGTAGAGACAATCGAGGGTTCTTTTAGTGGAATTGGCGCAGAGGTATCCTTGGTCAATGGCAACGTTACTGTAGTCTCTCCGATTAAGGGCTCTCCTGCAGAGAAGGCAGGTATTAGATCTCAGGATGTTCTTCTCTCTGTGAATGGAGAATCATTGGCGGGTCTTGAGTTGAATGCTGCTGTCGCTAAGATTCGTGGTGTCAAAGGATCTACAGCTACAATACAGGTGAAACGTGAGGGTACATCTGAACCCATTGTATACGCTATTGTTCGCGATGATGTCGCTTTAGAAACGGTCAACGCTCGTTTGGGAGATGATGGAATTGGTATTATTGAGATCACTCAGTTCTCTTCAAACACAGCGGAACGATTTAAGAATGAATTATCGACGTTGGAGCAAAAAGGGATGAAGGGACTTGTCATTGATGTCCGTAACAACCCGGGTGGCGTTCTCTCTGTCGTAATTGATATTTCTCAACAATTCGTACCGAAGGGTGAAATGATTGTTCAAGTGGAGGATAAGAAAGGCAAGCGTGAGAAGAGTTTCTCTAAGGGCTCAAGCAAATCTTATCCGGTCACATTGTTAATGAACAAAGGAAGTGCAAGTGCGTCTGAAATATTGGCAGGGGCGTTACAACAATCCGCTGGTGTAATATTAGTGGGAGATAACTCCTTTGGCAAAGGCACCGTTCAGACAAGCTTCGAGAAGCAATTGGGTGACGGTAGCTTACTTAAGATTACAATTGCGAAGTGGCTTACTCCTAATGGTACTTGGATTCACGAGAAAGGAATTAAGCCAGATATTACAGTATTGCAGCCTGGATACTTCTCGGTAGCCCCGATTAATAAGGAGAAGACCCTGGAGTACAACATGAACAGTGAGGATGTGAAAAGCGCTCAAATCATGTTGGACGGACTTGGAATGAAACCAGGACGTACAGATGGCTATTTCGATCAAGGAACTCAGAAAGCTGTGAAGAGCTTCCAGACCAGCCAGAAGATTGAGGCTAATGGTATCGTCGATGCGAAGACAGCAGAGGCGTTGGAAACCATGTTGATTAAGCATATACAAGATCCTCTGAACGATACACAATTGAAACAAGGTATTGCAGAAGTGCAGAAGGAAATAAAGGCGATGGCGTCGAACAAGTAAGAAGGCTGAACGTTAGCCTTCTTTTTTTCTTACAGGACTTACAGGATAAGAAAGCATCCGTTTCACACATGAAGGCAGCATCACTCATGGATGAAGGCTCATCATGAACGATGAACACACATGAATAAGGCTTACGCATGGATGAAGGCTGATCGTGAACGATGAACACACATGAATAAGGCTTACGCATGGATGAAGGCTCATCGTGAACGATGAACACACATGAATAAGGCTTACGCATGGATGAGGGCTGATCGTGAATGATGAACACGCACGTATAAGGCTTACGCATGAATGAAGGCTCATCGTGAACGATGAACACGCATGAATGAAGGCTCATCATGAATGATGAACACACATGGATAAGCTTACGCATGGATGAAGGCTGATCGTGAACGATGAATACACATGAATAAGGCTACGCATGGATGAAGGCTGATGAAGTTGGGATAGTTGTATAAACTGCACTTATTTAGAAGGAAAAGTAGTAGGAGAGAGAAATAGTTGTAAAAACTGCAGCTAAAAGTAGCGATAACGGTAAAAGTAGGGTTTTCCAGTAATTTAGATGTACTCCCTGCAACTAAATAGAGCTACAGGGGGAATTAGCCGGATTTAGATGCAGTTTATGCAACTAAAACCCTCGGCAGGGCGATTTAACCAAGTTTAACCGAATTTAGATGTGCTTTTTGCAACTATTGGTGATTTGTATATGTTGTATATGGTGGAAGGTGACTATAACTGGTGATTTGACGTTTAAATTACACCCACCACATGAACTCTTTTGCCGAGGACGTCGATGGACGCCTTTTTTTAAATATAAGAAAGTATAAGTTTCACTTGATACTCTATTTCTTAAATTTCAACAGATACGGGTACCGTCCTCGAAAAAGGACGTCATAGCCGTTTCTGCTTGAGACTTAGGATTAGCTATGAATGGTTGTGTTAGATTGTGAAGGAGTGTGACTAGACTTTGGATGTGGCTCTAGAATTGATGTGGAATATGACGGACGCTCTAGTACAGCTGTTGACTCAGCCCTTTTATTATATTTCAATTCTGTTTATCTTGTTATTCTATCGTCAACAGATGTTGATGGAACGGAAGTTATTCCATGTACGGCTTCATAGTTGGAGTCTACAAGCTTGGCGTACGCTGATTGGCGGCTTGGTAGGTGGTATATGTGTATCGATCGTGATTGCTTTCCTAGGAATCTCATTAACTCCAGCAGCGATTATTTGCATATGGGTTGTAACGCTAGCTTTGTTACTGTTAGGTGTTCGATACTTATGTTTGGCCTACTCGGTAGGTGTGCTGGGGGTCATTCAGTTTATTCTGGGATTCTTTCCGAATTGGCAGCCGGAATCTTATTTAGGGAGCACGACCGAAGCGGTGAGGGCGCTTGATATACCATCTCTAGTTATCTTGGTAGCTATTTTACATTTGGTTGAGGCTATTCTGATAAGGAAACAAGCTGCTTCATTCGCGATGCCGCTGTTATTGGAGAGTAAACGAGGAAAGCTAGTGGGAGGGTATCAGATGCAGGCCTTCTGGCCATTGCCACTGTTTCTACTTATTCCAGCTCAGACGACGGGTAATATATTACCTTGGACACCTCTTCTTGGGGGAGAGGGTTGGGCTTACGGCTTTAGCATGCTGGCACTCCCTGTCATCATAGGGTTTAGTGGAATGACACAAAGTGTACTTCCTCAACAGAAGTCTAAGAGTACATTCAAGAGGCTTATAATATATAGCGTCATTCTTCTGATCATTGGAGCACTTTCTGCATGGTGGAATCCACTTATGATTGTGGCTGCGCTCGCGAGCTTTGTGTTGCACAGAGTGTTGGAGTGGGCTAGTCAAATAGAGGAGCAAAGTCGTAACTCGCTATTTGTTCACCCCGTGGAGGGATTGCGTGTACTTGCTATTGTACCTAATAGCCCGGCTGAAGAGCTTGGGATTACCCCTGGCGAGACGTTGCTGAAAGTAAATGGTGTTATTCTCCATACTGAAGCGGAGCTTCACAGCTCTTTGCGAATGAACTCAGCCTTCTGTAAATTAGAAGTGCAGAACTTGGCTGGCGAGAGTAAATATCTTCAGCGTCCAATGTATGCGGGGGATCATCATCAGTTGGGTGTTATTCTTGCGCCGGATCAAACTGTCAGAGACGTAGCCAACTTGAGACCCGCCAGCATCTATCAGATTGTTGGAATGAAGCTTAACACTCGAAAGCGGTTCAGATTAAGTTGGGAAGATTACATCACGGAACCTGTATCGCCAGTTGACTTGGCGCTAGCCGAAACAGCAGCGGCAACGGATGGGAAAGTGTCAACGGACGGCAAAGTGACAACGTTAACGGATACCGTCCCTGATGACTCGGATGTGGTAATACGCTATCCATGGGATCGGTGAGGATGTGGATGGAGCGGTACGATATCCGTGGGATCGGTGATCGTTTTTGCAACTAAAGCTGATGACTTGTCAAACCAATTGGGGTTGTATTTGATTTGACAAGCCGTCATAAATAGCATTATTAGTTCAATGGATGAACTCCCAAGCATTGCGTTGTAGTTCATAGTGATGGATTCGTAAACCATCCCTAGTTGCAATTGGACGAATCCAGCCTTTGGAGCACAGTGATTGAAGTATTCGCATGGCAGTTCGATGGTTAATACCGAGATGAATGGATACTCTCTTCGGGCTAAGAGGTTTAGTCTGGGATAGTGCTAAGCGGATGACCTCATTCTCGGATATTGATGAGAGATTCGTTGGTTGGTCTAGCGCAAGATACCGATTGAGTAACATTTGAAGTAAGTCTCTACAAAGCTCTGGTCGTTCAGAGACATCATCATATGCGAAGGAAATTACGCGGTAACCAGTACACTGTAGAAATAACTCCCGATTCAACTCATCGCAATACTTTTGGCGATTCATATCACGCACATGTGGGCCATAACCTTTAATTTCAATGATGAACTTTAAGTGTCCCTTCAAATAGGCGAAATCACCGAAGTAGGAACGACCGCGCCAATCGGCAACCTCGAATTCTGGGTGTAATCCATCAAAGTTTTCATAGAGTGGCCACCAAACATGTTTCAGAAATAGAATTTCCCCATGATTGTGTCCGCGTTCAAGACGCCCTCTTCTCTCACCTGAACGGCGATTCAAATGATGTTGGAAGAATACCTGATGCTCCTCCTCAAAGTTTCTCATTCCAATTCAACTCCTTAGTCGATGGATGAGTAGTAACATGGATCTGCTTACTTAACAGCGCACGCAGAAACGCCCCACTCATCAGATAAGATGGTAGGACGTTCTTCGTCACTAATATATTTTGATTATAACAATATACATCCAAATAATCTAGAGTCATTGATTTGAGCCGTGCAGTGACGGATTAGGAATAAAAAATTAGGCGGAATAACTGTCGAGAGTTTACTGAAATGCTGTTGTATAACGGACTATTCGTGTAATTGATTAATCAGAACGCAATACTGCGGAATAGTTGCATAATATACATTTAATTTGGGAGAACAGCCATAAATGAGAGAAATAGTTGCAATACTACAGTTAAAAGTGGCGATAACGATGAAAAGTGGAATTTCCAGTAATTTAGATGTAGTTTATGCAACTAAAGTTGGTTAAAGAGGAATATGGCTGGATTTAGATGTAGTTTGTGCAACTAAAGTTGGCTAAAGAGGAATATGGCTGGATTTAGATGTAGGCTGTGCAACTAAAGTTGGCTAAAGGGCGATGTGGCCGGAATTAGATGTGCTTAATGCAACTGTGTGGGCTCCAGGAGGGGTAGAGTTGGAGCGACTTGTGGTGCCAGTGGAGGAGCAGGGTAAGGAGAAAGACTGGTATGTGTCAATCCACTCTGAGAGTAGCTTATTGTGTAACTCTTATTTCTAAGGGGCAAACGTTAATCCGTTTACTTAATAGCGCACACTGAAACGCCCCACTCATCAGATTAGATGGTAGGATGCTCTTCGTCACTAATATGGACCTTGCAGTAACGGATTAGGAATAAAAAATTATGCGGAATAACTGTCGAGAGTTTACTGAAGTGCTGTTGTATAACGGACTATTCGTGTAATTGATTAATCAGAACGCAATACTGCGGAATAGTTGCATAATATACACTTAATTTGGGGGAACAGCCAGAAATGAGAGAAATAGTTGCAAAACTACAGTTAAAAGTGGCGAAAACGATGAAAAGTGGAATTTCCAGTAATTTAGATGTAGTTTGTGCAACTAAAGTTGGTTAAAGAAGAATATGGCTGGATTTAGATGTACTTAATGCAACTGCAGGCGCCAACCGCAGGCGATAAAAGGATGCCTCTCCATCCAGAGTGGGGGGCAGCCATTTCCTTTATGGATCTGTGCGCCTTGCCTTTGTACGGATCACGGATCCTCATATCCGCAAATGCCCCTCACATTCTCATATCCTCGCAAGCACCTCACATCCGCGAACGATTCTCACATTCTCATATCCCCGTATGCTCCTCACATCCGCAAATGATCCTCATATCTGAGCCTTGAGATAAAGGATGGCAATCTGGGTGCGGTCTCGTAGCTGTAGCTTGCTAAGGATGTCTGTAATATAATTCTTTACCGTGCCTTCGCTGAGGAAACATTCCTGGGCGATTTCTTTATTGGATAGTCCTTCTGAAATGTGGCGGATGATTGTGAGTTCCATGGGCGATAGGCCGTACTGGGATAGCATTTTCCCATCAGCATGAGGAGTTGAAGTTGTACTTGCCGCTGACTGTAAATTTGTTGCAGTTGCAATTGCATTTACAGCCGGAGTTACCTGTAAATTTGCTGCAGTAGCTGGGGGACGCAAGAAAGTCGTGAGTTTACGGGCAATGTCGGGATGAATTAGGAAATCTCCTTCATGTACCGTTTTAATGCCATGGATGATGCGATCGGGTGCGATGTTCTTAAGTAAATATCCACTCGCACCGTTCTCCAGTGCTTGAATAATATACTCGTCATCATCAAAAGTAGTGAGCATGAGTACCCGAGTGTCAGGAAATAGCTCCTTTACCCGCTTCGTTCCCTCGACACCATCACATATCGGCATTCGAATATCCATGAGCACGACATCTACATGTAGCCCCGATACCATCAACTCTACGGCATCCACTCCATTTGCTGCACAACCTACGACCTTAATTTCAGCATCCACAGCCATTAATACTTTTAAACTCTCACGAATAAATTCATCATCATCTACGATCAATAAAGAAATCATCTCGAATCCTCCCTATATCTACATGAACTTGGTGTTGGAATACGCTGTGTTTGTATGATCGAGTTACTCTTGCAACTTGACAGAGGGACTCAGTGTTACCGGCCTTTATTCATATAATCTCGCTACTCCTGTATACAGGCAGTCGTGTTACAACAGTAAAGGGATAGGCCCACTGAATATCTACACTCCCACCAACGAGTTGTATTCTTTCTTGCATCCCGATCAGGCCCATTCCGAGTTGTCTTTTACTCTGACCTATAGATTCACCGACGATCCCGTTATTGCTGACAGACATACGTATTTCATTATCTTGATAATCAAGAAGGACCTCAATGGATGTAGCTTGGCCATGCCTGAGAGCATTCGTAAGCGCTTCTTGGGCATTCTTGTACAATATAATTTGTATGCTCGGGTACAAAGGGAAGGGAGTTCCTTTGTTGGTGAGGCTAGTGTGAACCCCTGTTTCTCGACCGATATTCTCAAGAAGTCGATCGATAGCATACTCATCCTTCAAAGAAGTGATAGGATGCATTCTTTTTACAGTATTACGCATGTTATCCATGCTCTCGGATACTTGGTCTCGTATTTGAAGCATCATATCGTATCCATGGGGAGCATCGTTTGGTATGATCTGAATGGCTGCCTCCATCATCATTTTGACACGAATGAGTCGGTGACCGATATCGTCATGCAGTTGTCTAGCTATCCGCTCGCGCTCACTGGATTGAGCCGCACCCTCCACTTGATGATTGAACTCTACTAGTCGTTTACGTGTTTCATCCAGCTCGTAGTGCTTCTTGCGTAGTTCATCATAGAGACCAATGATCTCTTCACGGCCCGTGGTAGCACGCTTTAATAAGGATACTAAGATAGCCACGATTATAAAAATGAAATTTGCACAGATGATCCATAAACGCTCTTCGTATTGAAAAGCTAGATTAAGTAGCGCAAGATGACTACCCAATGCCATCAAGCGGAGCAATGAAACAGCCGGCAAGAAAGCATAGGAGAGTAAGGCGGATAGCGATACAAACAACATCAGATGACCATATGTAGTACATAGCCAAGCAGAAAATATGACTTCCACGCAGAGAATGAGTCTTTTGACAGAGAGGTTATGTAGAGATCTTTCTAATACTGTGAGGCTCAGAAAGAGCAGCATGACTAAAGTGAATTTCCCGTAATTGTCATACGGATAGATATACATCGAGATAAATGCACTTAAGATAATGATGCTGTAGCGAATCGCTGAGAGAGAATAGGACAAGGTGATCGACATCCTTTATAAATCGAAATAGTCCAAGATGGCTTCATTATAGCATAGGACAGGAATGAGGAAGGAGATGACTTTCGTCACCAATAGCTCATGACCTTTAGGACCTCTTTTATAAATAAAATGGCAGTATAATAAGTTGCAAGAGTCAAAAAGGATCAAGGGAGCGATGAACATGGCATTTGTAGAAATGAAAGATGTTGTGAAGCGCTATGAGAATAAGATATCGGTGGATCATTTGAATTTAAGCATTCATGAAGGTGAAATATTTGGTCTATTGGGCCCGAATGGAGCAGGGAAGAGTACAACAATTAATATGATGAGTGGGTTAATGAAATTAGATCAAGGAAGTATTATAGTCGACGGTATATCAGTAGATGAGCGGCCGCTTGATGTGAAGAGACGTATTGGTCTAGTCCCGCAGGATCTAGCGTTGTATGAGACGATGACGGCAGCAGACAATGTTACGTTCTTCGCTAAATTATATGGACTGCGGGGTAAACTGCGGAAGGAACGAGTGGATGAGGCGTTAGAGTTCGTCGGCCTACAAGATCGTGCGAAAGAAACACCAGCTACATTTTCTGGGGGGATGAAAAGAAGGCTGAATATCGCGTGTGCGATCATGCATCGTCCGAAGTTAATTATTATGGATGAGCCAACGGTAGGTATTGATCCACAATCACGTAATCATATCCTTGAATCTGTACGCACCTTGAATGCGATGGGATCTACGATTATTTATACAAGTCATTACATGGAAGAAGTAGCAGCGATCTGCGATCGGGTCGCCATCATGGAGCAAGGGCATATCATCGCATGTGGTACACAACAGGAGCTGCGCGAGCGTGTCTCAAGTGAAGAGAGAGTTGTGATCAAGACGACGCAGGTCCCAGCAGCTGTCATAGACGAGCTGAAGCTCCATCCACGAATTTCTAAAGTATCGGTCAATGAAAATATGATTGAGCTGTATGTGGGTTCCTCTCAGCAAGATTTGCAAGATATCTTATTTATCTGTGCCAAACACAATGTCATTATACAATCGCTTGCTTGCGAAGAGCCGAATTTAGAGACACTTTTTCTAAATCTTACGGGACGTAAGCTGCGTGATTAGGGGGTGGTTGACTTGAGTACATGGACGATTGCCTGGTACGAGTTAAGGAGAATGTTTCGTTCGAAGTCGGTAATAATCAACTTGTTCTTACTACCTTTGATACTTATTTTCATACTAGGTACTGTTTTCTCTAGTACATTTAACAATGGTAATCAGGAGTTTACACCCGAAGTCGTGCAAGTTGCTATGGTAGGGGGCGCGGGGACGAAGGATGGTGAGAGTTCTCCATTAGAAGCGTATTTGAGAAGTCCAGAAGTTGCGGAAAGGATAGAGCTACACCAAGCGGATTCTAGAGAAGAAGCGGAGCGAAGTGTACGCGCACGAGAAGTAGATTATGCCGTTATCGTTCCTTCTGATTTCGATACTCAAGTGATAAGTGGTAACGAAGCAAGACTTGAGTTGATCCTTGGACATAACCAAAGTGATAATCTAGTTGCGGGTACGGTATTTGATACTATTTTGGATGAGATGAATCAGAGTCTAGCGGTGTCGTCTGTCATAGGAAATATCGGAGAGAAGTCATTAAGCGATACTGAGGCCGCAAACATAAGTTCAAATTCGAGTCAAAGCTCGAATACGCCTGAGGCTCCTCCATCCTATGTTACCGTGGGTAAATTGAGCGATTCAGGAGTCGCATACACAGCTTCCCAGTATTATGCGGGCGCGATGATGATCATGTTCCTGCTATATGCGGGTAGTACGGCCAGTACGAGCCTGTTTAATGAAAAAAGTAATCATACCCTGTACCGTCTTCAGTCGCTACCTATTTCATCTGCCCAAATTTTTATTGGTAAAATTATTGGGAATAGTATTGTAGCCATATTTCAAGCAACGGTTATTATTACGGTATCTTCTCTATTATATGGTGTGGATTGGGGCAACCAGCCAATATTGCTCGCTGGGGTCTGTATCTTGCTAATTATAGCTTCAATGGCGATTGCCGCGTCTGTGACGCTGATGGTCAGAACCAGTTCAAGTGCCGATACGATTATGCAAGTTATTATTATAGCGATGACTTTTCTGAGTGGTGGGTTTATGCCTCTGCCCGTGGATATCATTAACTATATCGGAGTGTTGAACGTTAGCCATTGGGGAATGGAAAGTTTGCTACAAATTATGTTACAGGCCAATACCATGGAAACGATGAAAAGCATCGGTATGTTGGCAAGTATGTGCCTGATTCTAATCGTAGTGACAGTTGGTCTATATCGAAAGGTGGGATACCATGAATAGCCTAACGATTGCTTGGAACATGATCAGGAGAATTATCGGAAGCCGCAAAGGCATCCTAATGTATGTTATTCTTCCTTGTATTGTTGTTTCCCTAGCCGTGGCATTTTTGGGCGGGGCGAATGGTTCGACGGTAATAATTCCATACTCGAATCAGGACTCTGGACCAGCAGGACAACATGTGATTGATGAATTATCTAGGAATAGTAACTATGTGCTGGAATTGAAAGATAGTGAAGAGGAAGTTAGAGACATCATTCTTGGAAAAAAAGGGACACTTGGTCTTTCGATACCCGCTGGATTCACAGAACAGATACTTCTAGGACTAGAACCTCAGATAACGATGCTTGAGCTTACAACTAGTGAAGCAACGTATATAACCAAGATGAGCCTGAATCGCTTAATTGGGGGAATGGTGCAGACGGCAGGGATGATCAGTGGCATGGACCCGTTGGTAGAGGTGGTGAATAGTACGGATGTGACGGTAGAGGTGATGAGTAGTAGGGAAGCGGTAGCAGAGCTGGTGAGTAGTGTGGATGCGGCAGTAGAGCAAGTGAGTAGTACTGAGCTGCATGTTGCTTCATTGGATGTGTTCGCCAAAAGTTTAGCGGAAATCAGTCAACATCGTATTCAATCGGACAAGACAGACTATCAGCTGTATGCCAATCCGTGGATCAATAATGCAACAGGATTCACCCTTATGTTCATGATGGGATTAGTGACAAGTACTGTTAAGTTGATCATGGATGATCGCAGGAGCAGAACCATTGCGCGTATCTTTAGCACTCCAGTAAGATCTTATGAGATCTCACTTGGCCTTATGCTAGGGAGCTTATTGGTTGGTCTTATACAAATCGTTGTTGTTCTAATTCTTAGTCGTTGGGTACTACAAGTTGACTATGGTATTCCGTTCTTCATGCATATATTGATTCTTGGATTCTTCATGTTAGTGGCCATGGGTATCGCAAGCACAGTAGCGGGTCTGGTACGTAATCCGAATAATGCAGGCATGTTGAACTCCATCATCATCACACCAACCTGTATGCTCGGAGGTTGCTTCTGGCCCTTGTCCATCATGCCGGATTATTTGCAAAAGGCAGCTAATTTCATTCCGCAGAAATGGGCCATCGAGGCAGTTAATCGGATTGCCTCAGGAGGGCATTTGATCGACATTTGGCTTCCGCTCTTTATTCTAGGACTGATGGCAATCATCTTGCTCGCCATTGGATCTGTGATCCTTCGACCTAGTGATACAGGGGTTAATGCGTAGGGAGCAAGTTAAGAACTGAGCCCCAGAAGAAGGTGGTCTCGGTGGTGTGATTCAGTTGTCTTCGGTGCAACAGCCACTGACTATCTGCCAAGTAGCCACTCGAAAGCACCAAATGCGACTGCTGTTCGGCTACACGAGGTCAAACATCTGCCAAATTAGCCGCCAACAGCCACCAAGCAGCCAAGAAACAGCCATTTAGTTGCATAAACTACACTTAATAATCAAGAAAAGTTAGAATCATAGGAAATAGTTGCATAACTACAGTTAAAAGTGGCGATAACGATGAAAAGTGGAATTTACAGTAATTTAGATGTACTATCTGCAACTAAAGTTGGCTAAAGAGGAATATGGCTGGATTTAGATGTACTTAATGCAACTGTGCGAGCCCTCAAGTGGTGAACCCACAAGTAGAGTCACAAGTGAACTGACAAGTGGGCTCATTGAGGAATAAAGGAAAAAGATAGAGACAAAAGAGACTGACTATCTGCCAACAACCACTGACTAGCCGCCAAGTAGCCACTCGAAAGCACCAAATGCGGCCGCTGTTCGGCTACACGAGGTCAAACATCTGCCAAATTAGCCGCGAACAGCGACCAAGCAGCCACGACACAGCCATTTAGTTGCATAAACTACACTTAATAATCAAGAAAAGTTAGAATCATAGGAAATAGTTGCATAACTACAGTTAAAAGTGGCGATAACGATGAAAAGTGGAATTTACAGTAATTTAGATGTACTATCTGCAACTAAAGTTGGCTAAAGAGGAATATGGCTGGATTTAGATGTACTTAATGCAACTGCGCGAGCCCTCAAGGGCTGAACCCACAAGTGAACTCACAAGTAGAGTCACAAGTGAACCCACAAGTGAACCCACAAGTGGGCTCATTGAGGAATAAAGGAAAAAGATAGAGACAAAAGAGACTGACTAGCTGCCAACAACCACTGACTAGCCGCCAAGTAGCCGCTCGAAAGCACCAAATGCGGCCGCTGTTCGGCTACACGAGGTCAAACATCTGCCAAATTAGCCGCGAACAGCGACCAAGCAGCCACGACACAGCCATTTAGTTGCATAAACTACACTTAATAATCAAGAAAAGTTAGAATCATAGGAAATAGTTGCATAACTACAGTTAAAAGTGGCGATAACGATGAAAAGTGGAATTTACAGTAATTTAGATGTACTATCTGCAACTAAAGTTGGCTTAAGAGGAATATGGCTGAATTTAGATGTACTTAATGCAACTGCGCGAGCCCTCAAGGGGTGAACTCACAAGTAGAGTCACAAGTGAACTCACAAGTAGAGCCACAAGTGAACCCAGAAGTGAACCCACAAGTGGGCTCATTGAGGAATAAAGGAAAAAGATAGAGACAAAAGAGACTGGTTTGTGTTATTCGACTCTGAGAGTACCTTGTTGTGTAACTGTTGCTACTATGGAGCTAGGGAGACGACGATTTTACGAGTTCAGACGAAGGTGTAAGTAACGATGGATAAGGTAATGATGGATAAGGTAATGATGGATAAGGTAACGATGGACATAAGAAGGACAGCCACTTAGCGGCTGTCCTTCTTGTTTTTTATATGATAAGAACCTGTAACATCATGCATGACGCGAATGGCGGATCGGCCAAGCTATCGTCCACCATCAGTCACAGTAAACAAATCTACCGTTATTCCTCCTGCAGCTGGCGCAGAACGATGAGTTCTACCCGTCGATTACTCTGGCGACCTAGCTCCGTTGCATTGTCTCCAACAGGACGAGTATCGGCATATCCAGCGTATTGAAATCTATTAGCAGGTAGCTTCTCTTGCTCGAGGAAGAACCTAAGAATGGACAAACCACGTGCTCCAGATAGTTCCCAGTTATCTTGATATTGGGAAGAGTACTTGATTGGTAAGTTATCTGTGTGACCTTCGATGCTAACAATAGTATCAATATTTCTAAAAAGGCTGGCAAGCTTAGATAATGTAGGAGTCGAGACTTGTTTGAGATCGGCCTTACCTGTATCGAACACGAACTGATCACTAAGCGTAATGGAGATCCCCTGAGGATTATCGGCCACAAAGATCTGATCCTGAAGATCGTTATCAGATACGTAATTTGAGATAACAGACATTAATCCGTGCAGTTCTTCTTCCTGCGCTCTGAAGGCTAACTCACGTTTGGACAACGCTTGAGGTTCTTGATCACCTTCTTGTTCGGGCTCTTCGTCAATTATTGGATTCTCCTGTTGTTCCTTTGATGGTTCTTGTTCAGCATCAGTCACGGGTGATGTTGTAGAATCTGGATTTCTGTGCGTATATTTATTTGCAGTACCGGTTAGTCCAGAACCTAGTTCGAGAATGGAATCGCCCGAATTGAAAGTAAGATGAAGCGACTGAGTCATTCCTTCGTATTTACTTTCATCGAGAGAGCTCATGGCAAACATCATCACGAAAAAGATAAGCAACAATGTAATCAAATCAGCATAAGTGATGAGCCAACGATCACGACTACTATGCTCAGCGTGATCTTGCTTTCGTTGAGCTCGTCTACTCAGTTGCCTCATTCAAAGCCCCCCTTTGGGAATTTAGGGGAAAGGATATAATCCGTTGGCTCAAAGGAATTGATCTTTTTACGTACAGTTTGGGGATGTTCGCCGTCACGAATGGCAAGAATTCCTTGAAGAATAAGCTCCATATTCTGAATTTCATCAGCACTCTGCGATTTAATCTTCGAAGCAATGGGTAAAAAGATAAGATTAGCACTTACGACTCCGTACAGTGTTGCAATAAAAGCGACAGCAATGGAAGGCCCTAATTGAGTAGGCTCAGATAGATTACCGAGGACATGAATAAGACCCATGACCGTACCTATAATACCCATAGTAGGTGCATAGCCCCCAGCGGATTCGAATATTTTGGCGTAGCTGGCATATTTCAATTCTGTTCGATCCATCTCAATCTCTAGAATTTGTCTGATAAGAGCAGAATCATTCCCATCTACAACCATCTGTATACCTTCACGAAGGAATGAATTAGGGTGATCTTGCGATTGCAATTCGAGGTCCAATATACCATTTCGTCTTGAAGTTGTGGCAAGCTCAACAATATCCTCTATGAGCTGCTCGTTATTGTTCTCTGATCGAACGAACGCATAGCGAAGAGCTGTAGGAATCGCTTTAAGCTTTGCTGCTGGAAAACTAATGACAACCGCTGCAAAGGTTCCGCCAAATACAATCAAGGCTGCAGTCGGATGGAATAATCCTGTAAATTGCCCTCCTTCCCAGAGGAAACCTCCAATGAGTGCGGCAAGGCCGGCTAGAACACCTAATACTGTAACGATATCCATAATTACGAACCACTCCGATCTTATAGTTAGGGTTTGCATAGCTTATCTGATCCGAGTATAATAAATGGGAACAAATATTCTTATTAAAAATCAATTTCCTGGTAATATATTTATCGGGAAATCTCGACATATACTTTACTATTTTAGATGATAAGGGGTGATTGGGCAATGAGCGATATTGTGATCAGTAACAAGCCGTTTGAGCTTGAATCGGAATACACTCCGCAAGGTGATCAGCCTACAGCGATAGAGGAACTGGTGGAAGGGCTCAGAAATGGTACAAGAGAGCAAACATTGCTTGGTGCAACAGGCACAGGGAAGACATTCACGATTGCTCAAGTGATCTCCAAAGTAAATCGACCTACACTAGTTATTGCACATAATAAGACCTTGGCTGCACAGCTTGCGGCTGAGTTCAAGGAATTCTTTCCACATAACTCCGTAGATTATTTCGTGAGTTATTACGATTATTTCCAGCCAGAAGCCTATATTCCTTCGACGGATACCTACATTGAGAAGGATTCGAGTATCAATGAAGAAATCGATAAACTTCGACATTCAGCGACAAGCTCGTTGTTTGAACGGCGAGATGTCATCATTGTTGCGAGTGTCTCTTGTATCTATGGTCTCGGATCGCCCCGTGAGTATTCCGACCTGTTGCTCTCATTGCGGGTGGGGATGGAGAAATCGCGTAACGATATTCTGAGTCGGCTTGTCGATATTCAATATCAACGTAATGATCTGAATTTTGTGCGTGGAACATTTCGGGTGCGTGGTGATGTCGTAGAGATCTTCCCTGCTTCGAACGGGGAGCGTGCGATTCGTGTCGAAATGTTCGGCGATGAGATTGAGAAGATTACGGAGATCGATGTATTGACTGGCGAATTAGTTGGCGTTCGGGATCACATTGCGATCTTCCCTGCATCTCACTTTGTTACGAAAGAAGAGACGATGAAGGTTGCGCTGGTCAATATTGAGCGGGAACTGGAAGAACGATTAACTGTACTGAAAGAGCAAGGCAAGCTATTGGAGGCACAGCGACTAGAGCAACGCACGAGATATGATATCGAAATGATGAATGAGGTCGGATTCTGTTCGGGAATTGAGAACTATTCAGGACCGTTAACGTTTCGTGAATCAGGGGCTACTCCTTATACGTTAATGGATTATTTCCCCGAAGATATGTTAGTCGTTGTTGATGAGTCCCACGTCACATTACCACAGATTCGTGGGATGTATAATGGGGACCGAGCCCGTAAGACGATGTTGGTAGATCATGGATTCAGGCTCCCATCAGCTCTAGATAATCGACCATTAAGGTTCGAAGAGTTTGAGGAGAAAGTCAATCAGATTGTCTATGTGTCGGCAACACCAGGACCTTTGGAGCTTGAACGTTGTGAGACGATGGTGCAACAGATTATTCGTCCAACGGGTCTTGTGGATCCTATTATTGAGGTTCGCCCAACCAAAGGACAGATTGATAATCTAATCGAAGAGATTCATTTGCGCATTGCACGTGAGGAGAGAGTGCTTGTAACGACGCTTACGAAGAAGATGTCCGAGGACCTCACGGATTATTTGAAGGAAATTGGCATCAAGGTCAGATATCTGCACTCTGATATCAAGACGTTAGAGCGCTTAGCTATTCTCCGTGATTTACGCCTCGGTGTATTCCATGTATTAATTGGTATTAACTTGTTGCGGGAAGGTCTCGATCTCCCAGAGGTATCACTAGTGGCTATTCTGGATGCAGATAAGGAAGGTTTCCTTCGTTCTGAACGCTCCCTTATTCAGACGAGTGGACGAGCGGCTCGTAACTCTGAAGGGTATGTCATTATGTACGGTGACAAAATAACAGACTCCATGCGCAAGGCGATCGACGAAACAACACGTCGACGCACGATTCAGATCGCTCATAATGAGAAACATGGCATTACACCTCAGACGATTCGCAAAAAAGTACGAGATGTCATTGAAGCTACGAAGGTAGCTGAATCTAAATCGGACTATCTCACAGGCGACCTAGCGAAGTTGACGAAGAAAGACCGTCAGAATGTTATGCAAAGACTTGAGCAGGAGATGAAGGAAGCAGCTAAGAACCTACAGTTCGAACGAGCTGCAGAGTTGCGTGACGCCTTATTAGAGCTAAGAGCAGATTAAACTCAATGAGAATAATCCCAATGTAAGTGTAAATCTTTTTAGGAGATGATGATGATCGATGGCAATTGATAATATAGTGATTAAGGGTGCGAGAGCACATAATTTGAAGAATATAGATATCACGATTCCGCGGGACCGCTTTGTTGTACTAACAGGGCTTAGTGGTTCGGGTAAGTCTTCGCTTGCGTTTGATACGATTTATGCAGAGGGTCAGCGACGTTACGTCGAGTCCCTCTCAGCTTACGCACGTCAATTTCTAGGTCAGATGGAGAAGCCGGATGTAGATTCAATAGAAGGATTGTCACCAGCTATATCTATTGATCAGAAGACAACGAGTCGGAACCCTCGCTCTACGGTGGGAACAGTAACGGAGATTTATGACTACTTACGCTTGTTATTTGCACGGGTGGGGCATCCACATTGCCCAACTCACGGTGTAGAGATTACATCTCAGACGGTGGAACAGATGGTTGATCGGATTATTCAATATCCTGAGAAGACGAAGATACAGCTGCTAGCTCCTGTCATTTCTGGACGAAAGGGAGAGCACAAGAGTGTTTTTACCGATATTAGTAAGCAGGGATTTGTGCGCGTTAGAGTAAATGGTGAACTTCGAGAACTATCCGAGGATATCGAACTTGAGAAGAATAAGAAGCATACGATTGAAGTGGTTGTGGACCGAATTGTGGTGAAGGCTGATGTAGAAGCCCGACTTGCAGATTCAATTGAGACAGCATTGAAAATTTCAGGTGGACAGCTATTAGTAGATGTCATGGGAGAAGAAGAACTGCGATTCAGTTCGAACTTTGCGTGTCCTATTTGTGGATTCAGTATGGAAGAGTTATCGCCAAGGATGTTCTCCTTCAACAGTCCATTCGGAGCTTGTGTAACGTGTGATGGGTTAGGTGTGAAGATGATTGTTGATCAGGATTTACTCATTCCTGATTGGAGTAAATCGATCGATGATGGTGCATTCCTAGCATGGACTGGAAGTACATCGAATTATTACCCACAGTTTCTCAAATCAGTAAGTGAACATTTTAAGATTCCTCAAGATGTTCCAGTAAGTGAATTTACGCCAGACCAAATGAATAAGCTGTTGTACGGAACAGGAGAAGAGAAGATACGCTTCAAATATGAGAATGACTTCGGTCAGCGCAAAGAAGCGCTAGTGACTTTCGAAGGAGTTATCCCCAATCTTGAACGTCGTTATCGTGAGACAGCTTCAGAAGGGATTCGCGAGTTCATCGAAGGCTTCATGAGTGCCAAGCCATGTGAGGTATGTAAGGGGCATCGATTGAAGAAGGAAATCTTGGCTGTGACTGTGGACAATCACAATATCGCAGACGTGACCAGCCTTTCGATCGGGGAGGCAGTGACTCTGTTTAATAGCTTGGTATTAAGTGAGAAGGAGACGGCGATTGCTACGATGATCTTGAAGGAGATTAATAGCAGATTGGGCTTCCTAATCAATGTAGGACTGGACTATCTGTCCTTAAGCCGTGCAGCAGGAACATTATCAGGTGGTGAAGCACAACGGATTCGTCTAGCGACACAGATAGGATCAAGCTTAATGGGCGTCCTCTATATTCTAGATGAACCAAGCATAGGCCTGCATCAGCGCGATAATGATCGGTTGATAGCTACGCTTGGGCATATGCGCGATTTGGGGAATACACTGATCGTGGTTGAACATGATGAAGATACGATGATGGCTGCTGATTATATTATTGATATTGGTCCGGGCGCTGGTATTCATGGGGGGCAGGTGATTGCCCAAGGTACCCCACAAGAGATTATGGATCATCCCGACTCCTTAACCGGACAATATCTGAGTGGGCGTAAGTTCATTCCAGTGAATACGGAGCGACGGAAGCCTGAGGATCGTTGGTTAGAGATTAAGGGTGCCAAGGAGAATAACCTTAAGAATATTAATGTAAAGATCCCGTTGGGTGTATTCACCGCAGTAACGGGTGTATCAGGTTCTGGTAAGTCTACGCTTATTAATGAAATTTTATATAAAAAGCTTGCCCGGGAATTAAACGGTGCCACGAAGGCACGTCCTGGTAAACATAAAGAGATCAATGGACTAGAGCATCTGGATAAAGTCATTGATATTGATCAATCTCCGATCGGACGCACGCCGCGGTCTAATCCAGCCACGTATACAGGTGTCTTTGATGACATTCGTGATATTTATGCACAGACGAATGAAGCGAAGATTCGTGGCTATAAGAAAGGCCGATTCAGCTTTAACGTGAAGGGCGGTCGTTGTGAAGCATGTCGTGGGGACGGCATTATCAAGATTGAGATGCATTTCCTACCGGATGTCTATGTCCCTTGTGAAATTTGTAAGGGAAAACGCTATAACCGCGAAACCTTGGAAGTTAAATATAAGAGCAAGAGCATTGCCGAAGTATTAGAGATGACGATTGAGGATGCGACCGAATTCTTTAAGAATGTCCCTCGTATTCATCGCAAATTACAAACGCTACTTGATGTAGGTCTTGGGTATGTGCATATGGGACAGCCTGCAACGACACTCTCTGGTGGTGAGGCACAGCGCGTGAAGCTAGCTTCGGAACTATACCGACGCAGTACGGGCAAGACGATGTATATTCTCGACGAACCTACTACGGGGCTTCATGTGGACGATATCGGGCGATTGTTGACTGTTCTTCATCGCTTAGTCGATTCGGGAGAGACTGTACTTGTGATTGAACATAATCTCGATGTCATTAAGACAGCGGATTACGTCATTGATCTTGGTCCAGAAGGTGGTAGTGGTGGAGGAACGATCTTAACGACCGGTACACCAGAACAAATTGTGAAGGTAGAGAAATCTTATACGGGCAAGTATTTGAAGCCTGTCCTTGAACGGGATACAGCGCGTAGTAAGGATATGGTAGTTGTTAGCTAGATTGAAGCGGATCGTAGCGAGAGTATAGCAGATTATTGCTGAGATGTGGACGGATTATAGTTAGGATAAAGATGGATCATTGGGCCAGCTCTAGTAGCTGGTCTTTTGGTGTTCTATTGGTGTTCTATTGGTGTTCTATTGGTGTTAATTGGGAGCCCGGAGTATGAATGTTAATGTAGACAATGGTGTGGTGGACACGGCATTGGCTGCTACTTGTTCGAAACATCTACTTTGTCGTCAATTTGTAGAGAGCTGGACTTTTAGTTGTAAAAAGGGTGCTTATTCTGGGGATAAAGGTGCGTAGGAGAGAAATAGTTGTAAAAAGGGCATCTAAAATAGAAAAAACGGCGTGAAATGGACAATATCTCATAATTAAATGCCATTTCTGCAACTAAAGTTTGCGTATGAGCCATTTGGCCGAATTTAAGTGTACTTTTGCAACTGCGCGTGATGAACTGGAACTGGAACTGGTGCACCAAGTCATGATGGTGGGGCATTGAATAATTTCAATGAAATATATCATAGATAACCACATGAAATAAATTTTTTTTGTGATCAGGGCTTGCATAAGATTAGTTGGGAGGATAACATATAAATAGATGTAAAAAAGTTAAATGTGTGAACTTACATAGAGGAGGTACTAATGTATGCTATTGGCAGAGGCTGCTGAGACTGTATCCAAATTCCATGTGTTTGATATATTTATGATTTTGTTTACGATACTTATATTTATAGGGGTCGTACGCTTAGTAACCCAACCTAATAAGAATCTTTTCGCTATCGGATTTAGTGTAGTTAGTTTATTGGTATTTCTGTATTCAGATTATGCCATGGTATTAGGATGGCTTAGTTAAGGCCATAAGTAACAACAATGAAGAGTATCAACGAAGAAGACACCTGAGCGCGGATGCGGGGGTGTCTTTTTTTTGCGCATTGTTTGCTATGGCTCAAGTGTAGCTACCGGTGGTGAGTATAGCTGTGTCTTGGCCAGCTCAATGCGTTTAATGGATCTTTTTTTTCACATATATATAAAGACTATCCTTACTCTCACGGTATATATAATGCGAACCGATATAGAACTTATAGCAATTGTTCAAGCTGAATTAGTGTGATACATTGGGGTTAATCCTCATATGCATGAATATAATGATAGAGCAACTTAGAGAACAACTTAGATATAGAACGGCTATAGGGAAATGAGAGAGGGTTGGGTGAGGGAACGATGAATAGGTGGGGGAAGAGCAGTGCTATTATGCTGTTATGTAGCTTTATGCTCATGAGCGGTGTGGGAACTGTCGAGGCGCAACAGAAGGGGACAACCTCGAGCGTGACAACAAGTTCTACGAAAGTAAGTACAGATCCGGTTCCGCAAATTGTGAGAGATGTTTCAGCTTCAGTCGTCGGAATTATCGGTAAAGATGCGCTAGGACAGAGTAATAGCAATTCAGATCGATATAATCTAGTACATGGTACGGGTGTGATTATACGAGCAGATGGATGGATTGTGACGAATGCGCATGTCGTTAGTGGACTGGCGAATGCTATGGTAGTTACTTCGGATGGCAAGAGTTATACGATCAAGAAGGTATTCAAAGATGTGACAAGTGATATTGCGCTTGTGAAGGTTACGGCAAGTGGGTTAACGCCGGCTAAATTTACTAAGTCTATTTTGGATACAGAAGTGGGTGAGAAGGTTATTGCGATTGGTACTCCCGTATCATTCTCATTACGTAACTCGGCAACGGTGGGTGTGGTGAGTGGCATGAATCGTGGTGTGAATGCCGCCTATCGATTGATCCAGACAGATACAGCTATCAATCCTGGGAACAGCGGTGGGCCGCTGGTGAATATGAAGGGTGAGGTGCTAGGTATCAATACGATGAAATTCGCCGCTAATGGCGTTGAGAATATGGGCTTCTCCATTCCTTCGGATACGGTTCAATATGTGATTGATCAATTAATGAAATATGGTGAAGTGAAGCGTCCGAGCCTCGGTCTAGCATTAGAGGAAAGTTGGTCAGCTATCGTGGGTCTTCCTACGGATGATCCATTGACGATCACAAAGGTGCTCTCTTCAGAAGCTCAAGCGGCTGGAATACAGGAGGATGACGTTCTTTATAGCATTAATGGAATTACAGTCACGAATATCGTGGATATTAATGAGTTATTCAAGAAGTATGTACCGGGACAGACGGTGAAACTGTTAATGCAAAGCGACGGGGACATCGTAATTCGTTCGATACAGCTGAGCCGTCAGGGTCTGATGTTAGATGAGGAAAGTGAGGTCAAGATATGATGACATGGGGGACCAAAGACAATGCTTTAATGAAGCGAAGGTTGTTGAGACAGTGGGTATGTAGTGTACTGTGCTTATGTCTATTTGTAACGGCATCACTTCCCGTCTTCGCGGACAATGGGGATAAGCTAGAATTGAGGATTAAGGTTGGGAGTACAATAGCTGTTATTAATGGACAACAAGTTGCTATTGTTAAGCCTTACATAGATCGTTCAACGACGATGGTTCCATTAGGAGTGTTTAAGAAGGCTTTTGGAAGCAAAGTCGCACTGGAAAAGAGTAACTTGGTCAAAGTGACTTATGGCTCACATAAGATAACGATGACGATCGATAGTCATGAGGCTTGGTTAGATGGAGTTAAAGTAAAGCTTGATGTAGCTCCTACTATGAAATCGGACACGTTAATGGTACCTCTTCGTTTCGTAGCTCAAGGTCTAGGGGCCACGATTACGTCGGGATCTTCGGGGGAATCTATCATTAAGCTTCTATCCCAAGTGGAAGTAATAGATTCAGAGATACTAAGTATTGATAGTGATATGGGAAAAACAAAGATCGGAAACAGTTACTATCAATGGACGATGAATTACCCGTCGGGTCTAGTGGTTGGGATGGATGGAAGTTATGAGAGTATGGCTACATTTAATGATGCAGAGGATGCGTATTATTTAGAAGTTCATGCTACCCCGCAAGAAGTGGAGTTACAGGTAGATGACCTCCTAGACCTATTAGTTGCAGATGCGAAGGCATCTGGTGAAGTTATATTGGATCGTGAATCGTTCCCGAAAACTACTGTACCGTACGCTCGTATTGTTACGAAAGACTTAGAGGGTACGATCTGGGAGGCTCGCGCGTACTACGATCATGAGCAGCTATATGAAATATACTTTGCTGATTGGCATGCTGTAAATTATAAAGATTTGAGTAAATACGGAACTTTTCTGAATTCATTCAGAACAAGTTATAACGAACGTGACCAATCAATCAAGGATTTGTCTAGTGTCGTTAATGGTATGTGGAATACCTATAACGGAGATTATGGTATTTCCCTGGATGTACCTGCTGGATGGTATATGGATGATGAGAACATGTACTATGAAGGTGAAGATGAAAGCTATCTTTCAATCGATGTGACGACAGCTCCGAAAGGTTCCAGTCTCGAGGGTTGGAGTGAACAGTTGAAGAAATGGCTAGGTGAATCATTTGTCGCAGAGTCATATAAGATTATAGATACGTATCCGATGGAGATCTCGGGAAATAAGGCGCTAGTTCTTGAAGTGAAGTACAACTATGGATATGGCTGGATTAGAGAATATGACGTCATGCTAGAGAAGGATGGATTCCGCTATTATTTCGAATATTCCGTACCTGAAGAACAGAAGGATATACTTGCAAAGTTCAAGGATATTATGGAGTCCATCGATATTGAATATGAGGTAGTCTCGGAGACATTCGGAAGAATGGAGGAAGCTACGTATCTGATTGATAAATCGAAGGTCGTTACGAAGTCCTCGAAGGCATATCAATATAAAGTGAATATTCCGCAGTTCTGGATTCCTAATCAAGATAAATTTGAACGCTCATTAATAGATTATCAATTTACAGGCGGACGATTGTTAATATCGGCGAATAAGGATGCGACCTTCGAAGAGACGGTTAAACAGTTTAGCTCGTTTTACAATGAAGCAGTTAAGAATACGAAGGGAACTGTCATTCGCGGCATTGAGGATACAACCTTCGCGGGTGTGCCTGCAAAAGTATTCAAGTTACATCATGTGCTCGATGGAATCTCTTACGAGGGAACGCTATACGTATTCAGTCATAACGGAATTACTTATACGATAACGACCTCACTAAACGATGCGAATGCTACGCAGATCCATAAGGATTCGTTGGATAAGATGCTGAAGTCTTTTGCGTTTACGAAATTGAATTGATGATTTCTTTAACAACATAACAGGTGAAGAGGTCCGCTCAACATGAGCGGGCCTTTTGTTTGAAATATAAGGAGGAGAAAAACGAAACTGCGGCAGACCCACTAGGCGATGGAATGTGCGATGTGGAATGGAATAGTGGTGGATTTAGAGGACAAATTTGCAATTAAAGCTAACTGTGGGCGGAGTAGGGACATATTTTGGTTGATAGTGGTGGTGTTGCTGAATATTGGCGATAATGATAGGGGAAATGAATGGGAAAGGTAGAAGGTTGATGTGATATTTGCTACAATAGATAAGTTATAGAGCTAATGTGATATACAAGAAGTTCATTGGCCGATAGGCTGATTCGGGAGGATATAGATAATGAAACAAGGTTTACACAGAGGAGACGTCGAGTTACTGGCGCCAGCAGGTGATTGGGATTGTATGAGAGCAGCGGTAGCGAACGGGGCGGATGCTATCTTTTTCGGAGTGGAAAAGTTTAATGCACGCGCACGTGCGAACAATTTCCGTATGATGGAATTACCGGAGATTATGGCGTTTCTGCATAGTTACGGGGTTAAAGGCTTTCTGACGTTTAATATTCTCGTGTTTGAGAATGAGTTGGAAGATGCGCGGGAGCTTATTGATGCTTGCGTGGATGCGGGTGTAGATGCAGTGATCGTACAAGATTTAGGTCTAGTGAAGATGATTCGTGAGATCTCGCCAGATTTCCCGATTCATGGATCAACACAGATGACGATTACATCACCAGAAGCGGTTGAATTTACGAAGCCTTGGGATCTTGAAAGAGTTGTACTCGGTCGTGAGAACAATCTGAAGCAGATCAAGAAGATCGGGGATCAGGCGAAATTGCCGATGGAAGTATTCGTGCATGGTGCGCTTTGTGTCTCTTACTCGGGGCAATGTCTGACTTCTGAGATGTGGGGCGGACGCTCAGCGAACCGTGGGGAATGTGCGCAGGCTTGTCGTCTGCCGTATGACCTGATGGTTGACGGAGTTCAGAAGCCAATGGGGGATATATCTTACTTGTTATCACCTAAAGATCTCGCAGCAATCGATATTATGCCGGAATTGATCGAAGCGGGAGTGACTTCTTTTAAGATAGAAGGACGTCTCAAGACGCCAGAATATGTAGCTAACGTAGTGAGCAAGTATCGCAAAGCGATTGATCGTTATTTCGAAGGGGATTCAACGCCACCGAGCAAGGAAGAGATTCGGGAGCTTGAGCAGAGCTTCTCACGTGGTCTAACACATGGTTTCTTAGATGGTACGAACAATAAGAAGCTTGTGGAAGGGACGTATCCTAAGAGCCGTGGCGTATATATGGGTCGAGTGGAACAAATTCTGCGTGACGGTGTAGTCTGCCGAATTGATGCACCGCTGAAGCGGGGCGACGGCATCGTATTCGACGCTGGGGATCCTACGAAGAAGGAAGAGGGCGGACGCGTCTACGACATACGCCGTAAAGGTGTGAAGATTGAAGGTGAAGCGGGAGAAGGTTGGATTATCGACATTGTTCCCGGTCGTAACGATGTCAATCTACAGAGATTAAATGTGGGCGATCGTATTTGGAAGACGAATGATCCCGCACTCGACAAGCGCCTGCGCCAGACGTTCGAGACGGAGAAACCATATCGGGTATTCCCAGTTCACGTGAAAGTTGTAGGTCACGTAGGTGGACTACTTACAACATGGTGGACGGATGTGCAAAAGGGTACAACGGTTCAAGTGGATTCCGAGATGGAATTGGAAGCAGCGCAGAAGCGTCCGATGGACTATGCATTGCTGGAAGAACAATTCGGCCGCCTTGGCGGGACGGTATTCCAGCTGGAGAAGCTTGACGTCGAGTTGCAAGGAGACGTCATCGTGCCTATGCGCGAGCTGAACAGCATCCGCCGCCGTGCGGTGGAATTGCTCGCTGGCGAGCGTCCGAAGCCGCCCGTATACGTGAAACGGGCGATTGAGGTGTACGGCGATGCGGCGGCGCATAGCGCATCGCAGCCCGTGGCGAGTGGTGCGGCGGAGCTCACCGCGCTGTGCCGCAGCCTGCCGCAGGTGCAGGCTGCACTCGAAGCAGGCGTAGGCATGATCTACGCTGACTTCGAGTTCATTAAGCAGTTCCCGGCAGCGGTCGAAGCTGTGCGTGTGGCTGGAGCTAAGATTGCGCTGGCAACGCCACGCATTCATATGCCTGGAGAGAACGGCTATCATAACAACATCCTGCGCCTACAGCCTGATGCTGTGCTGGTGCGTAACACAGGGGCGCTGTATTTCTATCTGCGCCATCGTCAAGAACATCCGGATGCCCAGCATCCGCAACTGATTGGCGACTTCTCATTGAATATCGCCAACCACAAAGCGGCTGACCTGTTCATCCAATCCGGTTGTGATATGATCACACCGTCATATGATCTGAACATTCAGCAAATGGTGGATATGCTTGGACGTGCCGATACGTCCAAGATGGAGATCGTTATCCACCAGCATCTACCGATGTTCCATACGGAGCATTGCGTGTACTGCACCTTCCTAAGTGAAGGCACAGACTTTACGAACTGTGGACGTCCGTGTGAGGAGCATAATATATCGCTCCAAGATCGCATCGGCATGTCTCATCCTGTTCGTGTAGATGAAGGTTGCCGCAATACCGTCTATAATGCCATCGAGCAATCCGGGGCAGAGTATCTGGCTAACTTTATGGATCTCGGCGTATCGACATACCGCATCGAGTTCTTGGAAGAAACACCGGACCAAGTGGCCGAGGTCATCGATCTTTACACACGAGCATTGCGTGGAGAGATCACTGGTTCACAAGTATGGCGTACGCTGAAAGCAACCAACCAGCTTGGAGTTACACGGGGGCAGTTGGTGAAGTAATAGGAATAACAAGCATAGCTTGTATATGAATAAAGGATGATTCATCCTCACAATGAGGGCGAATCATCCTTTTTGTTATGCTGTGAGTAGACTTGTTTGGGTTGTAGCGGCTATATATGTATGATTTGTTAAGAAACATAGTTCACCTAAGAATAATTCCGTATCCCAATCAATAATATTCTGATCCCGGGCAAAGAACGTACTAATCGAAATTTTTGAAAGGATTGATGAGAAGTAGTTAAACCATCCGTTCTCATAGAGAGCTTCGAGATCGAGCTGGAAGAGGAGTCTACCAAATAGCTCTTTAGTGTTTTTTTTGTTACAATCATTGGGTAGGAAACTAGGAATTAATCCTTTGAAAAGTGCTATATAAGGAGACTCATGTAGATGAAGATTCGTAAAGCGATCATTCCGGCGGCGGGATTAGGAACTCGATTCTTACCCGCCACGAAGGCGATGCCGAAGGAAATGCTACCTATCGTAGATAAGCCCACAATTCAGTATATTGTTGAAGAGGCCGTTGCGTCAGGAATTGAAGACATTATTATCGTCACAGGGAAAGGCAAACGTGCGATCGAGGATCATTTTGACTACTCATTTGAACTGGAGCGCAATCTTGAATCTAAGGAAAAGTGGGATCTACTCAACGAAGTCCGCAAGTCATCGGAAATGGCAGATATACACTATATCCGTCAGAAGGAGCCGAAGGGACTAGGGCATGCGATCTGGTGTGCACGGAAGTTTATTGGCAATGAGCCTTTTGCTGTCTTGCTGGGGGATGATATCGTAGAAGCGGATGAACCTTGTCTTAAGCAGATGATCAATATATATGAACATTACCAATCCTCCGTTGTCGGTGTGCAGCCGGTCCCATGGAATGAAGTGTCCAGATATGGGATTGTGGATGGTTCGCTATTGGATGAACGGGTATACCGAGCGAATCGTTTAGTTGAAAAACCGCAGCAGGAAGTAGCTCCATCCAATCTAGCTATCATGGGACGTTACATTCTGTCTCCACGTATATTCGATCTACTGGGTGAACAACATGCCGGCGTGAATGGTGAAATTCAACTAACAGACGCTATTTCTAGACTGGGTGAGCTAGAGAGAATACTTGCATACCACTTCGAGGGGCAGAGACATGATGTAGGAGAGAAGCTAGGATTTATTGAGACAACAATTCATTATGCATTACAACATCATGAACTAAGAGAAGACCTGCTTAAGTATATGAAGCAAATGATCCATCAGATAGAGCAATCATAAGTAAAGTTGCCTTACAATTCAGATGTGTAAAGAAGGCATTATTATAAGTTCCTTATTAGAAACTCTATGCCCCCGATGGTTGAAGTGTCACCTCTTATAAGTACTATAATATAAAAATAGACCCTATAGTATCTATAGGGTCTACATTGTTTATTGAAAATCAGCCATTAATTCATCTACAATTCCTTTAACTGTTTTCTTTTCTTTAATCAGATCAATCGCTGTATTTACAGATACAATACCTTCTGCAATTCGCCCATCAAGCATTCCTGTACGAAGACCGCCACGCTTATTAATTTCTTGTTCAACCTCGTCACTAGATTTTCCGCTGTTGTACATTTCTGCTAACTCCACCGCTGATTTCGTAGGAGTAGAACGTTGTACCCCTGAAACAAGTAGTAAGTCCTCTGCTTTAGAATTGATAATATCTTGTTTAGCTTCTTCAGAAGCAGGATTCTCTTCAGATACAATAAAGCGAGTTCCTACATAGACTGCTTCAGCTCCAAGTGCAAAAGCGGCTCGTACACCACGAATATCATTAATTCCACCTGCAGCAATAACGGGGATGTCAACCACATCTACAATAGTTGGTACGATAGAGAAAGTTCCAATTTGGCGTTGTGGGATATGTCCCCCCTCGTCGTATCCTGTAGCGACAATTATATCAACGCCGCTCTCTTCTGCAATTTTTGCAGAAGCAACGGATGGCGTTAACTCTCTAAAGATTATAATACCACCACGTTCTTTTATTTCTTTGAAGATATTTCTATTTACTTCTCCTACCACTACAAAGATTTTTACATCTTCTTCAAAAGCAACATCAAGTGATCTTCTAACATAAATGTTATCTTGCTCCATACCATCTGACGGAGAATACATATTAAGACCGAATGGTTTATCCGTTAACTTTTTAAGTTCTCTAATCTCACTTCTAAGTCCATCTTCTACAGATAGCGTTTCATCTTTCGCATGTGAACCTGCATTAAATCCTAAGACACCTAATCCACCAGCTTCAGAAACCGCAGCTACAAATTTAGCATTTGTAAGCCAATTTAATGGTGCTTGAATAATTGGATATTTAATTCCTAAGATGTCTTCTACTCTTTTGTTTGTTTTTATATTCATTACTTTCACCTCGGATTTTAAAATACAACTTTTGCTTAAACAACAACTGTTGTACAATTGACTTTATACTAGAATTCACTTATTATCAATCATCAAGTTCGGTGTTTTATTGCTTAAACAACAAGCGAATAGAAATGTTGTTTATATAGGGGGATAAATATGGTAGTTACAAAAGTAGATCCACGTATTATACGAACAAGAAAATTATTAATAGATGCTTTTATAAAATTAACTATAAAAAAAGATTTTAAAGATATTACCATAAAGGATATTACGGATGAAGCAACCGTTAATCGTGCCACCTTTTATGCTCATTTTAATGACAAATATGATTTGTTGGGTGCGGTTCTTACAGAAGATATATTTGAAAGCATTGTAAAAGAATTGAATCATCACAAAAGGTTAAATGAAGAGACCATTGTAAACATCTTTTTAACATTAACTCGATTTCATACGAAAACATTCACGGAATTAAGCTCACAATGTAGAAGGAGTTATGAATCCTTTAGTTCAATAATTGAATTAAAAGTAAAAACGGAACTGGGGAAATTGTTTTATTCTCTACATTTAAAACAACTACCTAAGTTGGATTCGGAAGCCTTAAAAATTGGTGCTGCTGTGTTAAGTTGCGGAGTTTACGGAGCATCTGTAGATTGGCACAATAATAGTTCTCTTTCGGCAGAACAATATATAAAAAAAGCCTTACCATTTATAGTGACAGAAATAAATGATTTTAAAGGATAATTTCAAACACTCCTATCTTGAACTTTTTTTGAGTAATAAAGTTTCATGTGACTTCAATTTTCCGAGATCTCGAATCTACGTCAATATCATTGACAAACGGCACCTATCCTATTCAGAGGATGGGTGCCGTTTCTATAAATCTATTTTCTTCTTAAAAGGTCGCTCCCACAATAGAGTCGATCTGTTCTTTCTCTGTAGGATCAATCTGGATCAAACGATCTAATACCGCTGGATCATTTAATTCCTGCTTCATTAACGCAGCCACATACCAACGTGCAATTTCACGGTTGATTGGGTCACTTAAGTCTTCAACCAGTCCAATCTTCAATGCTTTTGAAGCCAATAATGGTTGATTAAGTAGGAAGTGTATTTTACCCGTGTTCAAGATCATAGCAGGCGTATTGGCGAATGGACGTCCAGCCATTTGTCCCTCAGGGAGAGTAGCTAGATGCACCAGCCCAGTTTGTACCTTATCGAATGCTTCAATAGCAGCATTGAAGTATTTATCTTTAGAATCCATGTCTTGTCTGTTTAAGGCATCGTAACCAAGTTCATATCCTTGTGAGATAATCCGTTCATACCACTCAATATCCCAATTGAAGCTCTCAGAATGAGTTACTAAGAGATCGAAGGCTTGCTCTTGTTCACCCTTTAGTTGATGCAAGGTAATGAGTTGATTAATCATATTCTTGTTGTACGGCTCATCTTTAAGTGCCTCAGCAATCAGACTATACGCGGCATTGTAGAAATCTTCGTTCTGCTGTTGCGAGTAGACTTGTTGATAGAGATTAGCTAGCAAGAGTACCGAATCTGGGTGATTCTTACGTAAGTTGAGGTCTTTATCAAGTGGTGCTTTAATTTCTTCGAAAGATGTACTAGTCTGTACGATATTCCTTGCCTCCATTCCAGCGCTACTAGCTTGAGCATAGCGGAATGAAGTGAATAGTACGATCACGGCACATATCCCGACTACTAGACTGTATAGGATGCTAACTCCACTACCACTGAAGCGTAGTTGTGGAAAGCGTATTGGTTTACTCTCCATAACGGAAGCCATACCACCAAGTCCGAGGTATACGAGAATGCCGATGAACATGTAACTCATATTAAAGTCTAGAATACTGTGCAATAGAATAGACAATACGAGGATAAGGTAGAGGAAGTGAGATTCACGACCTTCTTCATTCTCCTTCATGTAACCACGAATATATTTATAGAATATAAAGATCAGGAATGACATAAATACGATAAACCCAAGGATGCCGACTTCTACTAGATATTGAAGGAAAAAGTTATGCGCCTGACGGCTCGTGTAAGGGTTATTCTGATATTTCTCATACAATGAACCCCAAGCGCCACCCCCTGCACCTAGTACGGGATAATCCTCAACAACCTTTATGGCATCTTTATAAAATGTTAACCGTTCTAGAACACTATGCTGTTGGAAGTTGATATTATCTAGACGAGTACTCATATTGTCAGGAAGGATGTTCCGTGCACCTGTCCCGATGAAGAGAAAAGCAAGAGCGCCTACAACAATGACCGATCCTATAGGAATCCATAAGTTCGCAGATTTGCGATTCGACCAAGATTGCAGGCCACGTTCTAGAAGTCGATTGATCCATCGCTGAAATCCCCATGTGAATAAGGCAACAACCAACGAAGCAGCTAGTAAGGTTCCCCATGCTTTAGCAGCCACAACGCCTTCATACGTCGTATTCAATTGCAACCCTAGATCCGTTACCGTCTTAGAGATGAGCAAGGATGCCACCCCAGCGATACCTATGTATACAACCCATAGAATCTGTTTAGCTGGCTTCAAGAATAAGAGTAGTAGAACAAACACGACTGGAAGCATAACCAATCCACCGCGTGAGAGCGTTAATAGAATAGATACGATAATAGGGACTAACATGAAGCCATGAATCGCTTGTCCATACCATGTTTTGGAGCGAATTAGGAAGAATACAGCAGCAAACAGAAAAGCCATCAGAAAAGCAGCGTAAGTGTTAGCGTACTGGAACACTGATGTCAGACGTAATCCGTTAGAGTCCGTCATAACAGCATCCGTATATTTACCGTCCAGCACAGCATTAGAGAACCACGCTACTAACTTTCCAGCGAACGTCCCTTGTCCGAACCAATTGAGAAAACCGAATCCTACAATAATATATGAAACTACCATAATCGTCGTCTGGATCACTTTATTAGCGAACTTCTCTCGCAACAAGAATAATCCAACGATGAACATGATCGCATACGTACTCTGAATGATCACCATATTCATCGCCATAGATTGAGAAGCAGCACCGAAGAATGATAGTATAAATGTAATAGGAAGTAACAATACCCAGATAGCCATCCAATCTCGTTGATCTTCCAATTGAATAGATTTGTAGTAATTAGCAATCCAAATCAATAGAATCACGCAAGCCATAGCTGCAGCCCAGAATATAGGAGCTTCAAAGTTCAGCGTCTGCCCATTAAATAATGCCACTTGAAATGGCGTCCACGCTAAATATAGAATGAGAGATGCTAATAATATCCATGATAATAATGGTAATTTTGCGACATCTCTCGACCTTTTAGCCTGTTTACCGTATACTTGTTTAGACAAAGTTTTCAATCTCCTTTATATGTAGATATGAACAATATTTTAACATAATTCAGTAAAAAGAGACTAGTTTATTAAACAAGGCTGCCCCAGAATCGTAGATATTTGGGGGCAGCCTTGTTTAATTTGATTTGTACCTATCGCAGACTTCTTCTGCAGGCCCTATTTCTTTAACTGTTCCATTTTCAAGCCACATTACTCGATCACACATTCTTTTCATTTGCTCAATGGAGTGAGAGACAAATAACACCGTTGTTCCGGAGCCCATTAAAGCCTTCATTTTATTTTCTGACTTTTCTTTAAATTTATGATCTCCAACAGACAATACTTCATCAACGATTAGAATATCCGGTTGTACAAGGGTGGAAATTGAAAAACCTAATCGAGCCTTCATTCCTGATGAATAATTTTTAATTGGAGTATGAATGAACTTCTCCAATTCTGAGAACTCAATAATTTCATCCGTTTTTTCCTTGATGAATTTTTTGGAATATCCCAAGAGCATGCCATTTAGATGTATATTTTCAATTCCTGTAAGTTCTCCATTAAAACCTCCACCAAGCTCAATTAACGGGACTAGAGAACCGTATCTTTCTACAATGCCGGAAGTTGGCTTTATAATGCCTGCCACAATTTTCAAGAGAGTGCTTTTCCCGGCACCATTTAAACCGATTATGCCAAAAACTTCACCTTTAGCAATGTCAAAACTAATATTATCCAATGCGCTGAACTCTTCGTAAGTAACTTTCCGATTGATACTGTTAATTATAAAATCTTTAAGTGAGTTGATTTTCCCACCCATTAGCTTATATTTCATGGAAACATTATCCACTTTAACTGCTACTTCATTCATAGTTTCATCTCCAATTCAAACTTACAGGTAGAATAGGAACTTATCCTGTCTTTTGTAAAAAAGAACGAGACCAACAAGGATCAATATTAAAGCATATATCAGACTGAATAAGTGAGATTCTAACGAGGGCATTGTTTGATAAATTAATGCATCTCTGAACATTTCGATAATCGTAAATACTGGATTCAGTCGAATGATAGGCATAAATCGTTCTGGAATAATATCAGCCGGATAGAAGATAGCTGATGCGTACATGACAATCACTAATGCTAAAGAGTAGATATGCTGCATATCCCTAAAAAAAACATAAATCGTGGATAATATCAAACCGATCCCTATGCTGAAAAGTAACAAATAAAACAACGGGAAAATAACAGCTAGGTTGATCCATGAAAAATGAAGACCACTGAATAACATTACAGGAATGATAGACACCATCGCTAACAAAGAATTAATAAATGAAGAAAATATTCTGGAAAGCGGAAAAAAGTATTTTGGAACATAAATCTTTTTAATTAGTGAAGCATTAGATACAATAGACTGCATTGCGAAATTTGTCGTTTCAGAGAAACAAGAATATATTAGCCGACCCGAGAGCACATAAATTGAAAAATATTCAATTGTACTAGAGAATAGATTTGAAAAAATAATAGTCAGCACGACCATGAATAGTAATGGATTTAAAACACTCCATAATATTCCTAGAACAGAATTTCTATATTTTAATTTAATGTCTTTTCGAATTAGTTCAACCATTAGATCTTTATATCTATAAAAATTCGATAAATATATGCGCATGAAACTCTCCTTTGAATTACCCATTCGTATTCAATGCTTATGTTAACACAATCATACCTCCCCTTACAATTAAACAAAGACTTTATTAAGTAAAAGAATTAACCAAACTTCATTGCAATGTATTAGTCGTTTTCTATGTTATAATTAAAAAATATGTATAAACCCATTTGAATTATGTGCGAAAACCGACATAAAATTTAAGGAGATGCAAGTATGAAGTTGTGTGTGATTGGATTAGGATATATAGGTTTGCCTACAGCAATAATGTTTGCCAAACATAATCTTGATGTACATGGAGTAGATATTAACGCAGACATTGTGGAGGAACTCTCTTCTGGACAAATTCACATCGAAGAGCCAGGTCTGAAAGAAATGTTAGACCATGTTATGAAATTCCAAAAGATAAGTTTCGGAGTACAACCGGTACAAGCAGACGCTTTTATTATTTCGGTTCCAACACCAATTAATTCTGATAAAAGTGCTAATTTGGATTATGTTATAGAAGCGACTCATTCTATTGTTCCATATATCAAGAAGGGTGATTTAATTATTCTTGAATCAACCGTACCACCGAGAACAATTGAAGATGTGGTGATACCAATTCTTAAACAAAGTAATCTTGATGTTCAATCGGAATTGTTCATATCCCATTCCCCAGAACGTGTACTGCCGGGGAAACTTTTAGAGGAACTTGTACAAAATGATCGTATTATAGGTGGGTTTAATAAGGCTTCTGCTGAAAAGACAGCAGAATTATATAGGAGTTTTGTTGAAGGAGATATTCACTTAACGGATGCAACAACTGCTGAGATGGTGAAACTAATGGAAAACACCTATCGTGATGTTAACATAGCTTTTGCGAATGAAATGGCAAAAATAGCTGAGCATGTTGGATTTAACGTTTGGGAAGCAATAGAACTAGCTAACTGCCATCCACGAGTCAATATCCATAAGCCTGGACCGGGCGTTGGTGGGCATTGTATAGCTGTAGATCCATGGTTCATATATGATTCTGCACCAGCTTTAGCCAATATGGTTCATATGTCTAGAACAATAAACGATGGTATGCCACAATTTGTTGTGGACAAAGTAAATGAATTGTTATCAGAACATGATGAAGCTACGATTGCCATTCTAGGCTTGGCATTTAAAGGTAATATTGACGATATGAGAGAAAGTCCCGCGATAGAGATTGTGAAATTGTTACAAAAAAATCATAGACTCCAAATATTTGATCCTCATGTAAAAAACAATATAAAAGGAAAGATGGAAAGTGTTAAGGATGCTGTCAATGGTGCTGACGCTATTCTAATATTGACAGATCATAATGAGTTTAAAGAGATCGTTCCAACTGAATTAATGCCTTTGATGCGAGGGAAGATCGTAATTGACACTAGGAATGTTGTTGATCATGAACTTTGGAGTGAGTCTGGATTTATTCATTATGTATTAGGCCAGGCTGTTGACAATCCTAAAAACTTTAGAGGTGAATATATTGAAGCCATTAGATAAGGTTGCGGAAGCATATTATGGAGGGATGGGTGAACAATTCTCCAGAAAGACAAGGGAAAGAATCCACTGGGTTTGTTCCAAAGTCAAAGGGCAAGCTGTATTGGATATTGGTTGTTCGCAAGGGATAGCGGATATCATATTAGCTAAAGAAGGAAAACAAGTAGTTGGTATTGATATTGAAGAAAGTTCAATTAACTATGCAATTAATTCGTTACAGGATGAAAATGATACGGTAAAGCGAAATGTTAATTACTATGTTAGTAGCGTATTCGATTTTAAAAGTGACCATAAATTTGACACAGTTATCCTCACAGAAGTTATGGAGCACTTTACTTCGTCAGAATCATTGCTGAAGAGGGTACAAGATTTCTTGGTGGACGATGGTAAAATTATTATTACAGTTCCTTTTGGTATTAATGATTTCTTTGATCATAAAAAAACATATTACTTGTTGAATTTGTTTGAAGAAGTTGAACCGTTATTTGAAGTGTTAGAGGTTAAGTTCTTTGGGAAGTGGATTGGATTAGTTGGACGAAATGTGGTTGAACGGCAAAAAGATACTGCTGATTTGCCTAGAGAATTGATCAAACAACTCGAAGAGGCTTTCTATACAATTGAGAGATCATCAGTAGACGAATTAAATTCAAAATCCCAGTTAGTTAGTCAACTGAATTTGAGAGTTAATGAGGGAAGAGAAAAGATAGTGTCTTTACAGAAGGAAAATGATATTTTAAGCAATGAATTTAAAAGCTTAAAGGCTGAGAATGAAAAATTGCAACGCGACAGAATCGATAAGGGTCAGATTGATGTGCATATGAATGGATTGAATGTTTTAGAGGAAGAAGTTTTAAGTTATAAAAAGAAGATTGAACAATTTGAAGGAATAATTGAATCCAAAAACAAAGAGTTAATGAATAGGCTGGATAGTGAAGAACTTACATTGAAAAAATATAGAGATACAATATATGACTTTAATCAGCTAGAGGCGAGATATGCAAATGTATCTAAAAAGTATAACTTGCTCAGTAATGCAAAATTAGGGAAGATCACTCTAAAGTATTGGAAATATAAAAACAGAATACCTAAAGATTTTTAAGAGAGTATTCAAAAATACTGAATTTATTGTGAGTAACATTGCCTAATACCAAGTGGTATAAACCGCAAACTTTGAATCTGAAGTGGTTCAGGCTACTATGTACAGGTGCCTTTTTGATATCAGAAACGTCAATGAAATGAAGAGATCTACGAGTTATGGGTAAAGCTGAGTATGTCTTAATCGCGGTGGTAGTTCCAACTCGATGACATTGCACCGCGGATATTGGTATTTTCGGTGATCGGGTCACTTCCGATTCACCAATTAATTTTTCGGTACAATTATTGTTCATCTGAAATTAATATTTTTTTGAACAGGCTCTTTTAAATAAACTTAACCTTTTAGGAGATAGACATATGGGAATAGCATATATCGAAGAGAAAATGCAAGAAATTCACTTGAAACGAACAGAATTATTAACAGAACTAGACTTAAAGGGACATAAAATTTATTCGGAAGTCATAAATCAAGTTAATACTACACAATTCAAGAGAGGGTTTAATTGTCTTAAGGATATGAAGGTTGCTTGTATTATGGATGAATTCACCTATAACTCCTTCGAACCAGAGTGTACACTATTGCAAATAACACCTCGAAATTGGCTGGATCAGATGAAGTCTTTTAACCCCGATTTGTTTTTTTTGGAGTCCGCTTGGCGTGGGGTCGAAGGACTTTGGCACACTAAAGTTCCGCATTTAAGCAATGAGTTAATAGATGTTTTAAGCTATTGTAAAAAAAACCGAATACCGATTGTGTTTTGGAATAAAGAGGATCCTATACATTTCGATACTTTTCTAGCTACTGCGAAATATGCAGATTTTGTATTTACTACAGATATAGACTGTATTAAAAATTATAAAACACTTTTGAATCATGATCGAGTTTATTTGATGCCTTTTGCTGCTCAGCTTCAATATCATAATCCTATTGAAGTGTATGATAGGCAAGATAAGTTTTGCTTCGCAGGGGCTTATTACAAACGTTATCCAGATCGTATTCAAGACATGGAGACATTTGTTGATACAGTCACGCAAACAAAAGGTTTAGATATCTATGATAGAAACTTTTATGAGAATGATCCTAACTATTCGTTCCCTAACAAATACAAGAAATATATTAAAGGAAATTTAAAATCGCATGAGATAGATAAGGCTTACAAAGGTTATCGGTTCAATATTAATATGAATTCAGTAAAGCAGTCACAAAGTATGTGTGCTCGTAGAGTCTTCGAGTTGCTGGCATCAAATACGGTGACAGTAAGTAATTATTCAAGGGCAATACGTAATTTACTCGGAGATTTGGTCATCTGTACTGATGATGGGAAGCAGTTAGCGGACCAAATAGCTAGGTTTAAAGACATTGAATATTATAATAAGTTTAGATTACTAGGTCTCAGGAAAATATTGGATGAACACACATATACACATAGATTGGGTTTTCTGGTGAATACAATTTTTGAAAATCACTTGGAAACACCTCGAAGACGTGTAGCGATTATTTCAAAAGCAGATACTAAGGAACAAATTGAACATATTCTGTGTCAATATAACCGTCAGGCTTATACTTCAACTCGACTTTTTATCATTTCTAGTATAACTCATGAAGCAATTGATTCGGAGAATATTGAGCTTGTCGATGTATTCAATGAGGGCGTTGCTAGACGTATTAAGAGTGAATTCGAATATGTATCATTCTTCTCGACAGAAGATTATTATGGTAAGAACTATATCACTGATTATGTGTTTGCTACGCAATATACAGATGCACTTATTATTTGTAAGGATGTGTACTTTGATAATAATAATGTAGTTGCTAAGGAGAAAGTAGGTACTACCTATAGTAGTACTGATAGTGCTTCCGTTAGAAGATCATTTGTTAGTACTGATTATTATTCATTGGAGAGCTTAATTCAATATTCGGACGTCGTTGATGAAAGTGTTATTCATGACAAGTGCTTCTCCATTGACGAATATAATTACTGTAAGAATTACAATGAAGAAGAATGCCAAGAGGTTGATGATTTACCCATAACGGATCTTGGGATAACAATGAACAAAGTGTATGATTCTGTGGGTGATATAAAACTGAATAATAGAATGCTAAACACAGTTACTATTTCCTCGAATGAAATGTTTAAATATCTTAATAAAGCTAATCGAGTAAATGTAAAAATAGATAGTGATGAGATACATGTCGAATCCAATCTGGATAATTCACACGAATACGTATATCTTAATAATAATTTTAGTGTGTTTGAATTAAACTCGAGGTCTGAAATAGACGTTTATTTAGATGTTGAATACTATTCAAAATTCAGTGTAGATATTGTTGCAATATTATTAGATAGTAATAACAATAAGATTGGTAGCGTCGTAAAACCAGCTAGTCGAAAAGTAACCATTAAACTAGACTCTAATGTGAAGTTTATTAAGTTTGGTTTTAGATTCGCTGGAAGTGGCTTATGTAAAATAAAAAATCTAATCATTGGGGAGATTCAACTTGATAATGGTTGTTTTTTGAATAAGTCTAAGGTACTTCTCATTGCTGACAATTATCCAGATTATCAAGACCTGTATAGATATGCATTTATACATAGTCGATTGAACGAATATAAGAGTAATAGTTTAAATGTAGATATGTATAAATTCAATGAACGGGAAGGGAAAGGTTATAGTGAATTTTCTGGGATAGATGTCACTAGCGGATATATTGAGGAATTAAATAATGTACTGATGCATGGTAATCATGAAACCTATTTAATCCACTTTTTAAATGAGAACATTTGGAGTGGTATTCGTAATTTTATCAAGACCAAGAAAACTATCATATGGATCCATGGTTCTGAGATTCAACCGTGGTGGAGAAGAGATTATAATTATTCGACACAGCAGCAATTAGAAAAAGCTAAAAAGGAATCAGAGGCTAGGGTGCTATTTTGGAGAAAGGTATTTTCGGAGGTTTTAAGCGAAAATCATAATGTTCATTTTGTATTTGTATCTAACTATTTTGCCGAAGAGGTCTTTGAAGATTTAAAAGTTAATTTGCCAAAAGATAAATATTCAATCATTCATAATTACATTAATAACAGCTTATTTAGTTATAATGAGAAGAATGTAGAAGCGAGAACGAAGATATTGTCGATCAGGCCGTTTGCCAGTAACAAATACGCAAATGATCTTACAATTAAAGCTATACAATACTTGTCTAAAGATCCAATCTTTAAGCAGTTAAATTTTACGCTTATAGGTAAAGGTGAACTTTTTCAGTCGCTTGTAAAGCCTATTAAAAAGTTTAAAAACGTGAAATTGGAAGAAAGGTTCTTAAGGCATGAAGAGATCGCCTCTCTGCACAAGGAATATGGAATATTTTTAGTTCCAACCCGTATGGATTCTCAGGGAGTCTCGAGAGATGAGGCAATGTCATCAGGACTAGTACCGATTACTAATAGTGTAGCAGCAATACCTGAATTTGTTGATGAGAAATGTGGGATGTTAGTTGATGGGGAAGATTACAAAGGTTTGGCAGAAAGTATTAAAAAGTTATACAATGATCCTCAACTTTTTCAAAGTCTGTCTCAAAGTGCTGCAGAGCGTGTCCGCCGCCAAAGTGGGATGAATGAAACTATAGTCAAAGAGATTGAGTTGATAATGACTAATTAACTGCTTGCAAAGGGGATTACTCTGTTTATCTGAATACGGACCGAGATAGTTTAACCTTAAAATGATAGGAGTGAGAAAGCTAATGAGAAAGTATAGGAAGATATTAATTCTATTTTCCTTATTTGCACTAGTGTGTTTAGTATTGATATTTACTCTACCATCTTATTCTTTACAGGAGACAACAAAACCAGAAATAAACAGCAAAGTTGACAGTTTTACATTAGAAACTGCTGAAATATATGTACCACTATATATGATGACGGAGTTACCCAGTAAGAAATATATTGAATTCGCTGATCAATTATTAAATAATAGTTTGATAGTTAATGAGAATATTAAATCGAAAATTAATTACGACATTGATAATATTGATTGGGATATGAGTGCCTCAACTTCACCAAATACTTTCTCACTGTATTTGCATACTCTTAGACCTGTATATTATCTAAGTAAAGCCTATCTTGAAACGAACGATGTTAGGTATATTAAAGCGGCTGAACAGTTTATATTATCTTGGAATGAATATGACTTATCTACTGCGGATCCCAATAGATATACATGGTACGATCACTCTGTAGCTGAGCGTATTGAGAACTTGATATATTTTTCTGGAATTTACTCAGGTATGAGTAATAATGATAACGATAAAATAACAAATATTATTAAGAAAAACAGCGAGTGGTTATTGGACGATACGAATTATACGAATAAACATAATCATGGGATTTTTCAAGATGGTTCATTAATTAAAGCTGGGTATTTTCTTAATAATGACACTTATGTGCACAAGGGAATTTCAAGATTAGATGAGCAACTTAAATTTGCATTTCCAAATAAACATATTCATATAGAGAACTCATTAGGCTATCACATGGGAATTATCTCGTATATTAAAGGGACGGCGGAGTTTTTAGAAGAATTCAGTAATGAATATGCTGAGACAGCACATGCCTATTATGAAGGTGCAGTTGATTATTTGGTTCATGTATATAAGCCGAATTTAGCAACTCCCTTCTTAGGTGATACGATTGGTTCACTTGGAAATTATTCGATTGCTAATAATTTTGAGAATGAGCACCTAGTGTATGTGCAAAGCAAAGGATTAAAGGGAACTGTTCCTGAAGTTAACTCTAAAGTCTATTTGAGTGATGGGTATGCAATATTTAGAGAACACTGGAATCCTTTAGAATTTGATCAATCGACATGGTTCTTGTTTAAATCGGGTTATCTATCTAGTACACATAAGCATGCGGATGATTTATCCTTTTTATTATATTCAAAAGGCCATGATATATTTATTGACCCTGGAATGTATAACTATATGGTTGGCGATAAAATTCATGATTATACTAATAGTAATATTGCACATAATACGATAGTTGTTGATGACCGCTCTTACTCAGTGAGCATGTTTAATTCAAACAAGGTTGGATTATATTCATATGATAAAAATAATGAATATGAATCTATCATAGGATTTAATAATATATTTGATGGCGTACAGATGGATAGAACTATTAATTACATTGATGGGAATCACTTTTTGATTCATGATGATATTCTTTCGAATGATATTCATAAGTACTCACAGGTATTCCATTTATCTAATGATGTTGAAATTGTAGATTTAAACAGAGAATATTTAGTTTTGAAAATTAAAGATACTAATTACTATGTACTACTCCAACAACTAGAATCCACGGATAACGTTTCGAATTATATCGGGGATAGTAGCAGTGGTAATATAAGTTATACTTCAAGCGGATTAAGTGATGTGACACCGACAACAACAATTATTTTTGATAAACGGGGATCAGATACTCAGTTCATTACTTCTATAAGAATTGTTGAGAAGAATGATTTGGATCAGTATATTAAGGCAACTCCTATATATGATAGGGGAATTGTGAGTCTAAATGGAATAAAAGTGAAGATTAGGTCTAGAGAAAGATTACCTGAAACAAAGATACGAACGGAGATAATTGGTAATGAATTGGAAATTTTTAATGGTGCATATTCTGATTCGCAAAAACTTGCGTATTCATTTTATTTGTTAGATGCAGAATCAGGGAGAAAATATGAATCACGATCTTATGCATTTGATAATAAAGCGGAATTCATTCTACAAGAGGGTAAATCATACGCAGTTATTAGTTATTTAAGAAATAGCGCTAAAGAAACTTCTAAAAAGTTGGTTGGTTTTATTAACTATGATGGAATGAAATATGTATTTAATGACGTGCCCAATAGTGAGCAAGAGCCAGTAGTACACGAGGCTAAAGTTGAAAGATTGAATAATGACACTTATAAATTTGAAGCAAACATTTCAAATATTAATGAGATTAGTTCAAGATGGTATATTTACAAGAATGGTGCGAGTTATGATTTTGTTGGTAACAATAATAATGAATTGGTGTATGAGTTTACCGAACCCGGTCTATATACATGTATTTATAGAATAAATGATAAGTATTTTGGTGAGGTGGAATTTAATAATTTTAAAGAAATACTAATAGATTAGTAATAAAACCGTAAGAAGTTTTAAAAAAGCTGACTATGAGTGGTTGATTAATTTAAGTCTCTATCCCCGAGAAATATACGATGAGAGCCTATATAAGGGATAGAATTAGTAATTAAACCTTCAAAATGCTATCAGAGTTATTGAAATATAAGATGAATCTACTAAATTAAAGGGGATGATTGCTTGCCAACGAAGTTGAAAATGGCTTATTTAATGCATGTAGACTGGGATTGGATTAAGCAACGTCCTCATTTTTTGTATGAGGAATTGACCCAACACTATGAGGTTGATTTATTTTATATTAATAAGCTTTACGATAAGCATAAGAATAAAATAAAAAATTCTCGGAATGTTCATTTGGACTCTCAGGTAAATATTCTGAAAAAGCTCCCTTTGTCTGGGCGTTACAGGATACTTCAATGGATTGAGGGACTAATTAATAACAATGTAATTAGATCATTTGATAAGTACGATTATATATGGATCACCTCTCCATTAATATTGGACTTTGTACCACTGGATCGTTTTGATGATAAGATCGTAATTTATGATTGTATGGATGACTTTTTAGGGTTTTATACAGGAACGAAAGGAATCAACAGATTGCGAGCTCTAGAGATTAGTTTGGTTACACGGGCTGATTTGATATTTGCTTCTTCGAGTTATCTTAAGGATAAGATGGTATCATCTTATGAAGGGCAATTAAGAGCTGAACCTATTGTAGTTAACAATGGAATTAGCCCAACATTGCTTCAACCAGAAATTTCATTTTCATTGCATGAGCAAGTAAAGGATACTAACCCAAAAGTATTTAACATAATGTATATAGGTACGATTGGCGATTGGATTGATTTTGAGTTAATTTTAAGGGTTCTTCATAAGTTACCTAATGTGATGTTTACTATGATTGGACCAGTGAATACAAAAATCCCGTTCCATTCGCGGTTAAATTTTATGGGTATGGTAAGGCATGAGGAGATTTCTGAGTATGCAAAAACTGCGGATGCATATATCATGCCATTTATCGTGAATGAATTGATAAAAGCGGTAGATCCAGTGAAGATATATGAGTATATCCATTTCCGCAAACCGATCTTCGCTATTAATTATGGGGAAATGCATAAGTTCACTCCCTTTGTAAACTTATACTCTAATGAAGTAGAATTACTTGAACTGGTTATGGACTTCCAAGATGGTAAACTTGAGATGTGTGCAGATATCGATGTAACAAGCTTCTTGAATAGGAGTACATGGAACATAAGATGTGAAAAGATTGTGCAGGTTTTGAAAGGAGAGATATGATGAAAGCCATTATTCTAGCAGGTGGAACAGGCTCCCGACTTTACCCGTTAACTAAAGTTACCAACAAACACCTTCTACCCGTTGGTAAATACCCCATGATATTTCATTCCATATTTAAACTCAAACAAGCAGGTCTTACCGACATCCTCATAGTCACTGGGAAGGAGCATATGGGTAATGTGGTCAGTCTACTTGGCAGTGGCCGTGAGATGGGAATCTCATTTACCTATAAAGTCCAAGATGAAGCCGGAGGAATAGCACAAGCACTCGATTTGGCTGAACACTTTGTTGGAGAAGATCAAATGGTTGTGATCTTAGGTGACAATGTGTTTGAAGACGATATTACTCCTTATGTACATAACTTCCAAGAGCAGAAGACTGGCGCGAAGATCCTAATCCAAGAAGTTCAAGATCCGAAACGCTTTGGTGTACCTGAACTTCAAGGAGAGCGTATTATTTCTATTGAAGAGAAACCAGAACAACCAAAGTCTAATTATGCGGTTACAGGGATTTATATGTTCGACCATAAGGTGTTCGATATTGTGAAGACCCTGAAACCTTCTAACAGAGGCGAATTGGAAATCACAGATGTGAATAATGCATATATTAATCGTAACGAGCTAACGTTCGATATTCTCCAAGGTTGGTGGACGGATGCAGGAACACACGCCTCTTTAGCACGGGCTAATGATCTCTCGCAGGATCTGTACTTTGGTGAATCATTTGGAAAACTAAAATTATAAATAGGAGGAACGTTTATTTATGAAAGTCACTCCTTTAGCATTATCAGGTGCGAACTTACTTGAACCGGTTGTCCATGGAGACAGTCGGGGTTTTTTCATGGAAAGTTATAACGATTCCTTGCTACAACAGCAGGGGATCAGTCATACTTTTATCCAAGATAATCAATCCCTTTCGGCAGAACCAGGGGTTCTCCGTGGCCTTCACTATCAACTTAACCCCAAGTCCCAGACTAAGCTACTCCGGGTACTATCTGGTGCCATTTACGATGTGATCGTTGATATTCGTCATAACTCACCAACGTTCGGTCAGTGGGTGGGAGTCATCTTAAGTGAGCACAATCATCGTCAACTTTTAGTTCCCAAGGGTTTCGCCCATGGGTTCTGCACGCTTGTTCCGAATACGCAAGTATTCTATAAAGTGGACGAATATTATTCACCGGAGCACGATCGTGGCATACTATGGAACGATCCTGCTTTAGGGATTGATTGGCCTACATCCAATCCGATTCTTTCGGATAAAGATCAACGTCATCCGCTACTTCAAGATGCGGAGCTTAATTTTGAGTAGGGGGTATATTTTCTAATGAAACTTCTTGTTACCGGTGGTGCCGGATTTATCGGTAGTAACTTTGTTATATACATGCTGCAACAGCATCCGAATTACCAGATTGTAAATGTGGATGCATTAACTTATGCGGGAAATCTAGAGAATCTGAAGTCTATCGAGAATAATTCGAATTACTCCTTTGTTAAGGCAGACATTACGGATGGTCAGGTTATCGATCAAATATTTCAGCAAGGTATTGATGTGGTTGTTAACTTTGCAGCGGAGTCGCATGTGGATCGGAGTATTCTAGAGCCGGAAGTGTTCGTGAAGACGAATGTGTTGGGTACACAAGTGCTGCTTGATGCGTCTAAGAAATATGGTGTGACAAAGTATGTACAGGTATCCACGGATGAAGTATATGGTTCGCTTGGTGAGACAGGTCTCTTCATGGAGAGCACACCTTTGGAGCCGAATAGTCCGTATTCCGCTAGTAAGGCGGGAGGGGATCTGTTAGTTCGTGCTTATCATGAAACATTCGGACTGCCAGTGAACATTACTCGTTGTTCTAATAACTATGGGCCATATCAATTCCCAGAGAAGCTTATCCCATTAATCATATCTCGTGCATTGAGCGATCAAGCCTTGCCAATATACGGTGATGGGTTGAATATTCGCGACTGGCTGTATGTTGAAGATCATTGTAGTGCGATCGATCTTATTATCCATCAGGGACGTGTGGGTGAAGTATACAATATCGGTGGCAACAATGAACGGAATAATCTCCATATTGTGAAGACCATTCTACAAGAGTTGAATAAACCAGAATCTCTAATCACTTATGTGGAAGATCGCTTGGGTCATGACCGTCGTTATGGTATCGATCCAACGAAGCTTACACAAGAGTTAGGTTGGAAACCGAAGCATAACTTCGAGACGGGTATAAAAGAGACAATTCAATGGTATCTGAATAATAAAGATTGGTGGACTCGTATTCAATCGGGAGAATACCAGCAGTATCAGGTGAAACAATATGGTGAGCGTCTAGGAGATTCTCTATGAGAGTACTTGTAACAGGGGCAGCCGGTCAGTTAGGGACGGATGTCGTCACTAATCTGCGGAATAGCGGTCATGATGTGCTTGCCTGTGATCGGAATGAGCTGGATATTACAGATCTTGCACAATGCCATCAAGTGATTGGTCAATATCAGCCAGATGTTGTCATCCACTGTGCGGCATATACAGCGGTAGATGTGGCAGAGACAGATATAGATGGTGCTTATACGGTGAATGCTGTAGGTACGAGAAATATAGCAGTGGCTGCAGAAAGTACTGGATCCAAGCTGATCTATATCAGTACGGATTATGTATTTGATGGTACTAGCACTGAACCATACCAAGAGTATGATAATACCAATCCTCAGAGTGTTTATGGTAAGTCGAAACGTGCAGGAGAGGTGCTAGTGCAAAGCCTGTCATCACGATACTTTATCGTTAGGACCTCTTGGGTATATGGTGTATATGGGAATAACTTCGTCAAGACGATGCTACGTCTCGGTCAAGAGAGATCAACTCTAAAAGTCATACATGATCAGAAAGGCTCTCCAACCTATACGGTTGATCTAGCCAATTTCTTATTAGAGCTAATGGAAACTGAAAAGTATGGTATTTACCATGCATCCAATAGTGGCGCATGTACATGGTATGAGTTTACACAGGCCATTTTTGAGGAAGCTCGTCAGTTGGGAATCAACATGATTACTCAGCCGGAGCCTTGCTCGACAGATGAATTCCCACGTCCGGCTCATCGTCCAGCTAATTCGGTCATGGAGCATTTATCGATTCGAACGAATGGACTTCAGGATTTAAGACCTTGGAGAGAAGGGCTGAAGGATTTCCTTGTAGAGTGTACTTCCAAATAAATATGAGTGTTACTATCTCTCGGTCAATGGTTGAATTGATCGGGAGATTTTGTCTTATGTGGAAATACATCTAAAGTGTTGTCGCGAATAATGTTATAATACAAGTCATTAACTGCTTGAGATATGAAGGAGGTATTACGTTGAAACGCTTCAAAGTTCAAGTGCTATTATCTACGTACAATGGTGAGAAATATATAGATGAGCAAATGAAGAGCTTGCTTTCACAGGAAGATGTTGAACTCCAAATAGTAATCCGTGATGATGGTTCAACTGATGGAACCGTGAGGAAATTAAAGAAATACATAGAGCAATATCCAGACCGAATTTGTATTTCAGAGGATGATAATCTTGGCGCTGCTAGAAGTTTTTTTGATTTGATAGCTAAAGCTTCAGATGAATACGACTACTATGCCTTTTGTGACCAGGATGATGTTTGGAATGAAAATAAGCTAATACAAGCTATTGAACATCTTAATCAAAAACCAGCGGAACAGCCTTTAATGTATTGTTCAACGACGCAAATGGTAGATCAGTATTTAAATCCCTTGGGCGTGTGGCCTAGCCCTCCTCAGAAACCATTATCCCTCTACAATGCTTTAATAGAAAATGTATGTGTTGGCTGTACTATGCTTATGAACAAAGAAGCCCTAAATATCGTGAAAAGCAATCTTCCGCACAATTTGAAAAATGTTATTATGCATGATTGGTGGGTTTATTTATGTGTATCCACTTTTGGAGAAGTAGTGTTTGATACAGAGCCTGCCATCTTTTATCGTCAGCATCAATCGAATGCTTTGGGTGGATCAACAGATGGATGGGTGGGGAAATGGAGGAAGAGGTCTCAGCGATTTCTAAATGGACAGAACCATTATATTCTTAGCAATCAGGCTAAGGAGTTTATAACCGTATTTACTCAATTGATGGACAATAATCAGTCTAATGAAATTCAAGAACTTCTAGAAATACAACAACGAAATCTTGTTAGGCGCGTTATATATATTATGAAGACCCCATTTTATAGACAGTCAACAATAGATAATTTGGTTTTTAAAATGGTGTTTATAGCGGGTAAGCTATAAATATCAACATAAGTCTCTCGTGTAAATGTTTGCTAATTCCCCATGAAATTCTCCTGATCTACCATCAGTATGGTATAATATTGTCGATAGATTACTATATTTGTCAGGAAGTGCTATATACATGGATTTAAGTATTCTTATTCTTAATTATAATACATGCAAGCTAACGATGGACTGCCTACAATCAGTATTTGCTTCGAATACAGGTTATACCTTTGAAGTGATTGCTATAGATAACCATTCTAGTGATTCATTTGTCGAGAGTGTTGCCATAGAGTATCCTCAAGTGACACTTATCGCAAACGATGATAATATCGGGTTCGCCCGCGGAAATAACCAAGGAATGGACATCGCGAATGGGCGATATGTTCTTCTTCTCAACTCAGATACGATTGTACAAGAGGATACGTTGCAGACGATGATCTCCTTCATGGATGAGAATCCAACCGTAGGAGCATCAGGGTGCAAAGTTATTCTGCCTGATGGAAGTCTTGATAAGGCATGTCGTCGGGGGTTTCCGACACCATCGGCGTCTTTTTATTATGCTTTCGGCATATCTAGATTATTCCCTGATAATCCAAAGTTCAATCAGTACCAACTAGGCCATTTGGATCCGAATGAGGAGTATCCTGTGGATTGTCTGGTAGGTGCATTCATGATGGTTCGCCAGGAAACGATTGATCAGGTGGGTAGACTGGATGAGACCTTCTTCATGTATGGTGAGGATATTGATTGGTGCTATCGCATCAAGCAGGCGGGTTGGGGCATTCATTATTATCCTCGTACGACCATCATCCATCTTAAAGGGGGAAGCGCTCGTCGCAGACCCACACGGATTATCTATGAATTCCATCGCGCGATGGTGATATTCCATCACAAACATTATAAAGACCGTTACCATTGGCTGACTAATAGCGTTATCTATACGGGGATTGGTTTGAAGTTCACGATGGCGATCCTCAAGAATAAGTTGACTCAGTCGAAGCCAGCTTCGAAACCAGCAGATAATCAGGTGGAGGTGAGATTATGATTCGTAGAAGTCAGGGTATACTTACCAAGTTATATATTTTATCAGATTTTCTCGTCGTTCAGATGTCATTCCTGCTCGCTTGGTGGATTAAATTCGAAAGCGGCTTGATTCCATATGAAACTCCGATGCCTATAGAGAAGTATGCGTTATGGAGTCTTGTCTACGGTGGGATCGCGGTTGTTATAGGTGTCGTATTGACGCTTTATTCACCCAAGAGAAAAAAGAGATTCGCAGATGAATTCCTCAAAGTTATTCAGGCTCATATGGTTAGTATATTCGTTCTGATTAGTGTCATGTTTATTATTAAAGAGATTGATATTTCACGGGTGTATCTAGCGATCTATCTAAGTTTGAATATTTTCTTTATTATATTTTATCGCTATTTCCTTAAAGTCTCTCTTAAGCATTTTCGTGAGAAAGGCTACAACCGACAATTTGTATTAATTGTGGGAGCAGGTAGTCTAGGTAAACGATTTTTCAATAATTTGAGGCAGTATCCCGAATTAGGTTATGAGGTCGTTGGATTCTTAGATGATAATCAGGTCTGGGATAATATTGAGGCGAAGCATTTCAGTCCAATTCTCGGAAATTTGGATGATCTTGAGGAAGTGCTCAGTCGAGAACTCATTGATGAAGTTGTCCTTGCGTTACCACTAGATGCGCATTCGAAATATAAGAATATTATTGTCCTTTGTGAGAAGGCGGGTGTACGAACTCTGATCATACCGGACTTCTTCGATTACTTACCGGCTCGCCCTTACTTCGATAATTTCGCGGGTATGCCTATGATTAACGTTAGAGACATACCACTTGATGTAGTAGGTAACCGAATATTTAAGAGATTATTCGATATTGTATTTTCTTTGACCACGATTATATTGATTTCACCTGTGATGCTCGCAGTGGCAGTGGGTGTCAAATGTACTTCATCGGGCCCCATTATATTTAAGCAAGAGCGTGTTGGATTGAATCGTCGTAATTTCATGATGTATAAGTTCCGTTCGATGAAGCAGCAGCTGGAAGATGGAGTAGACACAGGGTGGACGGTTGAGAATGATCCTCGTCGAACTCGGTTCGGTACATTCATACGATCTACAAGCCTAGATGAGCTTCCCCAATTCTTCAATGTGTTGATGGGACATATGAGTGTCGTAGGACCACGACCGGAACGACCTTATTATGTGGAGCAATTCCGCGATGAGATTCCAAAGTATATGGTGAAGCATCACGTTCGCCCCGGCATTACCGGTTGGGCACAGACGAACGGCTTACGTGGGGACACCTCCATAGAAGATCGGATTAACCACGATATTTTCTATATTGAGAACTGGTCTATTTTATTTGATATTAGGATTATTATGAAGACCATTACGAATGGATTTAAGAATCACAATGCTTATTAAGTAGATTATGAGGCTGTTCCTTGAGCGATACGATACGCTTAAGGGGCAGTCTCTTTTGTATATCCAGATTGATTCAATAAATGGTTAAATATACTAGGTATGAATGGCAGTTGTGATTACGGATTGGGCTTGTTCGAGCGAATAATTAGTTTCTATTGGGTTGTACTAGGAGCTAGCCTAAAAGTAACCTTGAAGGTGCTAGAGAAGGAAATACAGACATTATGAATGCTCACCTGTTAGGAAGATAGGTTCAGTCCATCTCAATCTATCGACTAGGCTGGATGTTAAACAGGGAGGCAATGCTGCGCAGTTGGCGGATAAAGCGACAAACGCAGTACTGGTTACTTACAATGGAGTAACTACTAAATTTACAAACCAAAGCACTGCCATATTTGTTGATGTCGACAGTAATGTCGTGAGCGGAAACGATGGGTTAAGTGAGGTTACACCTGTTAAACTATCAGATATTGAGACAATATTCACCGCACTCAAAGCGGCATTTCCGGTTTTGTTAGCGTATTGGGTTGTCAAGTTGGCTGTGGGAACATATCAAGGCGATGGAACTAAGCATCTTCTATTTTTAAAAGGTGTTGAATCGGTTGAATGGATTGAGGTAAAAGGCGCAGATGTAACAATCTCAGAAGTACCTACCACAATATTAGATGGTAAGTTAAACGGAGAAGCATATACTCACGGAATGTTTTTTCAGAACATGAGAGTAAAGGTATCAAATATAAAATTCCAAAATTTCAGTGAGGGGACAACACCTAACATATCAACGGGAAACAGCGCAGGGCTCGCTTTTTCGAGAACCTCTGGTGAAATTTGGACTGTAAATATTCACGCCTACCTATGTTCTTGGGCTGGATTAGTAAACCAAGGGACGCCGAGAATGTATGTTGAAGGTGGTAAATTTGAATATTGTTGTCAAGGAATCGCGGCCATGTTTAACGTGCAGGTTAGCAGCGGGTACAGAGGTTCTTTCTCTAAGCCGGATGAAGAAAATACAAGACTAGTTAATAATATTGAGTCCGGAGTATTACTTTAATCTCAAGTTAACGGACATTGTGATTATTACATCTTCGAAAACAATATAAACCGCAGTTTGGTCGTGGTAACCTCAAGCGAGGTAAATGCAGTTAGAAACACTTTCAGAGATAATAATATCGCAATCAGTGCTCAATCTAACTCAAGGGTAATGAACCAAGCAAATGTTTTTTTAAGAAACACTCAGGATTTTGACTTGTTTTACGCTGGATTTGTGCAGCATTCGGCCAATTCCGATGCGGGTAATCGTCGTAGACAGGTAGATCAATTACTTGATACGTCTAATTCCTATTTTACTCAAAATGCTCCTAGTGGTGGAGGGGTTATATTTACACAAGGTTTGCAACCATCAAGCCTATACGGACGTGGCAAGACAATGGAATTAATCGTATATGGTCGCGTGAGTAACATATCTCCTAATACGAGTGAATTAATAATAAAAGTAAGTGATGGCGCCAATACAGTGACACTAGCTACTTTTCCACTCTCCTCAACGTCAGGATATAAACCATTTAAGTTATCAACTTATCTCTCTAACTACAATCAATCAAATTTTATATTCAACTCCGATTTCACATTAGATGGTACATTGCCTGTCATTACCAATGTAACAGGTGTTACCGTGGATTCGACAGCGGAGTTAACGGTGACGTTAGAGTCGCAGTAAGCGGTTCGAGTGGTAACACAATTATTAATATATTCAGGGTTCTTCCTAGAGTTGTTTTTTGATATGGGTGTTATCAGCGACTAGATACTGATATAATAAACTCACATTATTATACTCGCATGGAGGGAAACCGTGAAAAAAATCAGTATATTTGGGAGCTGTGTCTCAAGAGATATATTTCGCATTGTTGGTGGGGAATTTGATTATAATTATTATGGTCGCACATCAGTAATTAGCTCAATGTCTCCCCCTCTTAACATCAGTGATTCTGATGTTAAGCTAGAATCCGCCTTTCAGCGTAAGATGGTAATGCAAGATTTTAATAAGGACTTCATAGATTCTACAAGTCGGTTTGATCCTAGTATTGTGATTATCGATTTTGTTGATGAGAGATTCAACCTGCTAAAGTTGACTAATTCATATGTCACACGGACGAATGAATTAGTCAACGGAAAATTAGAAACCTTATTCTCCTTCGAATCTATACCAAGATTCAAAGAATCAACTCATGAGTTGTGGGAGCGTAGTTTTGAAAGTTTTATCGAAAAATTATTATGTGTTGTTCAGTTAGAGAAAATCCATCTACATGAAGCTTATTGGGCTGAGGAATATGTAGATGAAAACGGGAATATCACGAGGTTTGATAATCATGATGAAATTGCAAAGAACAATGAAATGCTTAAAAGGTATTACGAGCATTTTAAAAAAACATGTCCGGGAGTAACGGTGGTATTTGAACCACCGTTGGGCGACGTAAGTCATGTGTGGGGGAAATCCCCAGTTCATTTTACAGAAAACTATTACCGCAATATTTATAACCAATTGAGAGCCTAGCAGCTCTTTTTCTTTTGCAGATTAGGACCATTATGTACAACAAAAGATCCAAAAAGGGTAATCTCCAGATTTGAACTATGCCCTGTAAGTTGAGCACTTTATCTCAAAGTGCTCAACTTACAGGGCATTTGTGTTTTCATCAAAAATATATAAGTATAAAATGGATAAATCCCCCATCAAAGTAGACTATCATTTAATCGTAATGCGAGATTTCAATCCACAGTACAATGTACCCTAAGGTTGATGATTATTGACGATGGATTCTAATGATAATATACTTCAAATAGTTAAGGTAACAGGGGAAACTATTATTAAGGAACGATCACAATAAGCTTGCTAGAAAAAGAGCAGGAAGCGGAGATGCTTTCTCTTCTCGTAATCGTATCGAATTTACAATTCGAGGTAAAAGTGAAAAAAACATCTACACTGCAAGTAATAGCGATAGTATACGAAATCAAATGATTAATAAGATCGGTCAAATTATGTTATATGTCAATAACCAGGATGAGGCAGTAAAGTTTTGGACAGAAAAGGTTGGGTTTAGTGTCGTTTCTGAAGAAGATAACGGTCAAGGATTGAGATGGATTGAGATTGCCCCTACAGAGGGATCAGCAACTAGCTTCGTTCTCCACAATAAGGAGTTCATTGCGCTAATGCAGCCCGAATTAAATCTGGGTACACCTTCGTTAATCTTTTATTCAGACAATCTAGATAATCTGTATAAAGACTTTTCAGATAAAAACATCACACTCGGAGAAATGGTAACTATGCCTGGAGGTAGAGTATTTAACTTTGCTGATCATGACAATAATTACTTTGCTGTGATGGAGAAAAGCTAAATTGATATTACACAATGGAACGTCCACTGGGGCGTTCTATTTATTTGATCGTGAATTGCGGAAAAGTTACGTATGAGATCTAGTGGTCACTATGAAGCTGAATAGTGTTCATTTAGTCGGTTGTGTAACTTTCTTCAGGCCTCGCACCAAGTTGCGCGACGGTCGTTGTATCGCTACGTCGCCGCAAAGTCGAGCAATTGCAGAAAATGCAGTTAATTAGTTGGGAAAGGTGGAATAGAGAGAAACAGATGCAAAGATACATCTAAAATTGGGGAAACGGCGGAAAATGGGGTTTTGGGAGTAATTAGATGTATGTTTTGCAGCTAAACCCAGAGCTAATGGAGAAGGAGCAAATTTAAGTGTACTTTGTGCAACTGCGAGACCGACGATGGTTATATATTCCGTTCCTATTCAACGCGAACAGATTGACACTGCCCCCTCGCTAACATAGACTAGATTTAGAGTCTTACGATGATCCGTGGGGGTATGAAGGTTGAAGCAAATGATGAAGTCTTGGAGACATGTATTTAAGCTAGATCCTGACCGGGAGATGGATGAACGGAGTCTGGATGCAGTATGCATGTCCGGTACAGATGCTATAATGGTTGGAGGGTCATCAGGGGTAACTTATGAGAATACCGTCGAGCTGATGTCACGGGTACGTCGGTACGAATTGCCATGTGTACAAGAGGTGTCGGATATGGAAGCCATTGTGCCAGGGTTCGACCTCTATCTGATCCCAATGGTGTTGAATAGTTGTGATCCATCTTGGATCGTGGGACATCAACAGCAAGCCATTGATCGGTTCGGATATATGATCCCTTGGGAACTACTCGTGACAGAAGGATATATTGTCCTGAATCCAGATTCCACCGTTGCACAATTAACGGAAGCAGATACTAAGCTTGAACGATCAGGGATTGTCGCTTACGCCCAAGTGGCAGATAAGTTGATGTCATTGCCCGTAGTGTACTTGGAATACAGTGGTATCTTTGGAGATATGGAGACCGTTAGAGCGGTGCAACAAGAACTAACAGGAGCTCAACTTATATATGGCGGTGGTATCCGAGATCTTCATTCGGCCATACGAGCAGCAGAGGTAAGTGACACCATCGTAGTCGGTAACATTATTTATGAGGATTTAGCGCAAGCATTGCAGACCGTAGGGGCTGTGAAGTAGCCGTTGTAGAAATAAACTGCACCATAATCACTATTCATTGAAAATATGGGACAGCGAGCAAACCTAGCGCAGGGAACGGAATTGTCCTGAAGAAACGTTAGTGGTCGCCTACAAGTTTTCCGTAGGAAAGCTACCTCGAAAGCATATGCTTTGACATTGGATTTCTACTACCATAGGTTGTATACAATCAGGAAATCCAAGGTCAACAGCGATTGTAAGGACAATCCGTACCCGCAGCGGTCATCTCACACCACTATTTTCAAGGAATTATTATAATTTATATTTGGAAGGAGCATGTGCGCATGCAACCTATTGACATACATGAAGCGATAAAGAAACTCAACCCACCGCAGCAGCAAGCGGTTGAAGCTGTAGACAAACCTCTATTAATTATGGCAGGTGCCGGGAGTGGAAAGACGCGGGTGCTTACGCATCGAATCGCGTATCTGATTGCCACACGTAAAGCTCCACCTTGGGCTATTCTGGCCATCACTTTTACGAACAAAGCAGCACGTGAAATGCAAGATCGCGTATCGAAGCTTGTGGGAAGAGAAGGTCGAGATATTTGGGTATCTACTTTCCACTCCATGTGCGTACGTATTTTGCGTAAAGATATTGAAAGAATTGGATTCGGCTCGAGCTTCTCGATTCTGGATTCAACCGATCAACTCTCCGTCATCCGCAATTGTATGAAGGAACTTAACATTGATACGAAGAAATTCGAACCGAAGGCTATTCAGGCTATTATTAGTGCTGCCAAGAATGAGTTAATACTACCTGATCAATTCGAACAGAAGGCTACGGATTATATCGAAGAGCTTGCGGCTAAAATATATAAGATGTACCAAAGACGACTGAAGAACAATAACTCACTAGATTTCGATGATCTGATCATGAAGACGATTGAATTATTTAGAGAAGTTCCAGAAGTTCTCGATTTCTACCAAAAGAAATTCCAATACATTCACGTCGATGAATATCAGGATACGAACCGTGCGCAGTATATGCTGTGCCGTATGTTAGCTGAGGGGCATCACCGCATCTGTGTCGTAGGAGATAGTGACCAATCCATCTATCGCTGGCGTGGAGCGGATATTACGAACATTCTTAATTTCGAGAAGGACTATCCAGAAGCACAGACGATCTACCTGGAGCAGAACTACCGATCTACCTCGAACATTCTGAATGCAGCGAACGAAGTCATTAACCTGAATACAGGACGCAAACCGAAGAAGCTGTGGACCGATCAGGGCGAAGGCGCCAAAATTAAGGTGTATCGTGCCAATTCGGAACATGATGAAGGATATTTCGTTGCATCTGAGATTACTAAGAATGTGAATTCAGGGCAATCTTATCAGAATCATGCCATTCTGTATCGTACGAACGCTCAGTCTCGGGTAATTGAGGAAATTCTGATCAAATCAGATATTCCCTATCAGATTGTGGGCGGCATCAAGTTCTATGATCGCAAAGAAATCAAAGACTTACTCGGATATTTGAAGCTTTTGTCCAATCCAGATGACGATATCAGTTTAACGAGAATTATTAATGTGCCGAAGAGAGCGATCGGTGACACGACGGTAGCAAAATTAGCGGCGGCGGCATCGGAGCGGGGTACTTCTATTTTCCGAGTGTTGCAATTCGTAGATGATCTTGGATTCGCCGGACGAACACGCGACGCACTTGTGGGCTTCTATGATATGATCGCATCCCTGCATCGTATGGTGGAGGAATCGTCTGTTACGGAGTTAACGGAGAAGATTCTAGAGTTGTCGCTATATCGCGAGGAGTTGGACAAGGAGAAGACGCTGGAATCACGCTCTCGCTTGGAGAATATTGAAGAGTTCTTGTCTGTAACGATGGAATTTGAGAAGAATAATGAAGATAGATCATTGGTAGCTTTTCTAACAGATCTAGCTCTAATCGCTGACATCGATACGATGAATGATGATCCTGAGGAGCAAAAAGACGTCAACACCGTGACTCTCATGACGATGCATAGCGCTAAGGGTTTGGAGTACCCGGTTGTGTTCATTGTTGGAATGGAAGAGGGCGTGTTCCCGCACAGCCGTGCTTTCAGTGATAATGAGGAGTTGGAGGAGGAGCGCCGTCTTGCCTACGTTGGTATTACACGCGCGGAGAAACAGTTGTTTCTATCTTGTGCACAGATGCGAACTTTGTTCGGTCGGACAACAGCGAATCAACCGTCTCGTTTCCTAGAAGAGATTCCAGACGAACTGAAAGAAGATACGGTGATGGCTCGAGATCGTGATCGCTATCAGCGGGGTGGCAGTACAGGTGGTGCCTATGGAGGACGTAGCTTGGGTGGTGGAGGAAGTAACTTCGGATCTAACTCATCTCTTAGTGGTTCTACCGCATCGGCGGCTAATCGCGTGACTGTAACGACATCCATGAAGCCGAATACGGAAGCGGGAAGTTCATCTGATCTGTCTGCTCTAAAAGCAGGCGAGAAAGTCTCCCATGGTAAATGGGGAATTGGCGTTGTCGTCGCTGTCAAAGGTAGCGGGGATGACACGGAGCTGCAGATTGCTTTTCCAGCACCTGTTGGAGTGAAGCGTTTGTTGGCAGGGTTCGCACCCATTACGAAGGTAGAGTAATAGAGGATATTCAAAAGACTGTCTTTTGATCACGAAGTATATATTGAAGGGGAGATACGCTGTCATGGATTCGATTCAACCGATGGATCTGCTCGTAGCCGAGATTAATAAGCACAATTATCATTACTACACGATGGATACACCTCTTTTGAGTGACAAAGAATATGATGCTTTATATGATCAGTTGGTTCAGCTTGAAAAAGATACTGGAATCGTCCTCCCCGATTCTCCAACGCAAAGAGTAGGAGCGGAATTACTCAAGGGTTTCGAACCTCATCGTCATTTGGCACCGCTCTGGAGTCTGGATAAAGCGCAAAATATGGATCAGCTTCGCAATTGGAATAATCGAGCGATTAAGCTTGTGACAGAGTATAACAACAATAACCCGGATGATCTTTTGCCGGATCTGTGCTATGCCGTTGAATTGAAGTTCGATGGGTTAACGCTGAATCTGACTTACAGTAACGGGAGATTAGTACAGGCAGCAACTCGGGGAAATGGGGCGACGGGTGAGGGGATTCTTGCGCAGGTGAAGACGATTAAGTCCGTTCCACTTACGATTCCTTATACTGAGGGCACGATTGAAGTTCAAGGCGAAGGGATTATGAATCTGTCTGTTCTTAGTGATTACAATCTGCAAGCTGCGGAGCCACTGAAGAATGCGCGTAATGCCGCGGCAGGGGCGCTTCGTAACTTGAACCCGAAGGCAACGGCGGAACGTCGATTGAATGCTTTTTTCTACAATGTGGGTTATAGCGATGCTGTTGAATTTAAGGATCATCGTGAGATGATGGGCTTCCTGCAGGATAATCGATTTAAGGTCAACCCGTTCATTGCTTATTTCGAAGACTTCGAAGATGTGATGGAGGAGTTAGTGAAAATAGTGGAGCGCCGCTCATCTCTAGACTATCTGATCGATGGAGCTGTTATCAAACTTGTAGATATGCGTACGAGAGAGGTACTGGGCTACACAGATAGATTCCCACGTTGGGCAGTTGCCTATAAGTTCGAAGCGGAAGAGACAACAACTGTTCTGGAGTCTGTGTCTTGGGAAGTAGGCCGTACGGGTAAAATAACTCCTGTCGCTCGGGTAGAAGCTGTTGAGCTTGCTGGAGTAACGGTTCAGAACTGCACGTTGAACAATATCGGCGATATTGAACGAAAGAACTTGAAGTACGCTTTGGGTGCGCGGGTGTTCATTCGTAGATCCAATGACGTTATTCCTGAGATTCTCGGCAAAGTACCAGAAGAGGCTGATGGGGAGGAAATCGTATTCCCTACAAATTGTCCATCATGCGAGTTCCCATTGGAGCAAAAAGGTGCACATCTATTCTGCAATAATCGTCTTGACTGCAAACCACAATTGATTGGACGGATTACTCATTTCGCCTCACGTGATGCGATGGATATTGATACGTTCAGTGTGATGACTGCAGAGCTTCTATATAATGAGCGAGGAGTGCGTGAACCGGCAGATTTGTACACATTGGCTTATGATGACCTAGTTAATCTGGATCGTTTCGGGGAGAAGAAAGCCAATAACCTTCTGCAAGCGTTGGAGAATAGCAAAGGACGTGATCTGGCGTCGTTCCTTTTCGGCTTAGGAATTCCGAACACGGGTAAAGCAACCACTCGAATGTTAGCAGAACATTACCGTGATCTATCTCTTGTGATGGCAGCGACGATCGATGAGTTAATCGTTCTACCAGATGTCGGCGGGATTGTCGCTGAAAGTATCGTGAACTTCTTTGCAGATCCGCGTATGCGCGCAGGAATTGATGTGATGCTGGCTTTAGGTGTGCAAGCGAAAGCGCCGGAAGAAGCTCGAGTAGTGAGTACAGACTCCTTTTTCAGCGGGAAGACGGTTGTGCTGACAGGAACGCTGCATAAACTGACTCGTGATGAGGCAGCGGATCGTTTGGAAGCATTAGGTGCGAAAGTAACAGGTAGTGTGTCTGCGAAGACTGACCTCGTTATTGCTGGTGAGAAAGCAGGAAGTAAGCTTGCGAAGGCACAAAAGCTTGGCATTCAAGTGATCGAGGACGAAGATGAGTTTATTCGGTTATTGGGACTAGATGCGAAGTTGGAGTGATACCTCTGAAATAGATAGGAAATGCAGTGGCCTCTATATAAGGGGCTGCTGCATTTTTTTTAGGAAATCTTCCTGAACTAAAAGAAAATCCCACGGGCGCAACAACTGCTAGAATCACCCAACCAGAATTAGCAAAGTTGTGATAGTTTAACCCGGAGGGCATGGTCGCGATAAGCCTATATGCTCGCAAGGACGTCTCACTCATGAAGTGATCAGGAAGTGGTAGTTATTTCGATAAAAATAACTTTGCAAAAAAGCTTGCATCTTGTCGAATGCCATGGTATATTATCAACTGTCGCTTCAAACAAGTGACAAACCAAGCTTCTCACAATCTAGTAAAAAGAAATAAAAAAGAGTTGACATTGATAGTGAGAACATGATATATTATATTTCTGCCGCAAACGACATTGTTTGACAGCAGACGTAAATAAGTTCTTTGAAAACTGAACAAATGGATGATGTGAAATTTTTAAAAAAGAACATTTATGTTCTTGTCAGTTTGTTTCAAAATGAGCATAATCGCTCTTTTCATTATTCGTCATGTAATTCATCCTCTCCGCAAGGAGATGGACGAATTACATGACGGTCGATCAAACTTTGTTTGATCTTAATTGGAGAGTTTGATCCTGGCTCAGGACGAACGCTGGCGGCGTGCCTAATACATGCAAGTCGAGCGGAGATTTCAGAAGTGCTTGCACTTCTGGGATTTCAGCGGCGGACGGGTGAGTAACACGTAGGTAACCTGCCTGTAAGACTGGGATAACTATCGGAAACGGTAGCTAATACCGGATAATATATTTCTTCACATGAAGG
>NZ_JBXCJA010000004.1:0-423251 GCF_056786435.1 Paenibacillus sp. Y916
AATCTCCGCTCGACTTGCATGTATTAGGCACGCCGCCAGCGTTCGTCCTGAGCCAGGATCAAACTCTCCAATTAAGATCAAACAAAGTTTGATCGACCGTCATGTAACTCGTCCATCTCCTTGCGGAGAAGATGATCTACATGACGAGTTATGAAAAGAGCGATTATGCTCATTTTGAAACAAACTGACGAGAATATTACATTCTCAATCCAAATGATTTCTCATTTGTTTTGTTCTCACTTTCGTGAAAACCACTCACTCGTTGTTCAGTTTTCAAAGATCAATTTTTGTCTTGCTCATCACCAGTGTGTCTCGGTGACAACTTTTATATCATATCATGTGAGATTTGATAACGCAAGCTTTATTTTTATAGATTAATTTCCCTGATCTTATATACTACCAAATCCATCGCTTCCAACCCGCCAAACTTTAATTGGCTGGATTAATAATTTAACATACTCTCCCCCTATTTGGCAAGTAGTAATAATACAGCACACAAAGGACGACTGCCGAAGCATACGCTTTTGTGCAAAAACCTGAATTTTTGAACTCGAACTTATGATACTGGTGCTGTTACCATTCAATAGATCAAGACGAGCGTCAACTAATCGCTCGTCTTGATATTAAAATATTTTAGTTTTTTATCCAAGGATTACGCCGTCTATGTTGTACACTTGATTTCTTGTTCTCCTTTTTTGGAGCTGATTTCCCAACCTGATTTCCAGCACCTTTTCTACCTTTACTCACACTGGATGTCTGCGCAGTCTGTAATTCCTTATCACTTACTAATACATCAGATTCGGTTGGAGCCGCATCTTGCTCTCTACTATGACAACCACAATCTTGTGTAGCTTTAACTTCTGATTGTTGTTGGGAGGGAGAATTGTATCCCCCATAAGACATGTTTGGATTCATCGAATAACCACCCTGCATATTGGACTGCGGGAAAGTCCACTCGAAAGGGTGAGTGCAAGAGTAGATATCCGAGTGAATTACAGGTCCATTCTCCATCGCATGTGTAGCATTAGATACGGCTACTGGTGCATTCTCCTTGCCCCCTCCAACTGATGAGTAGCCTAAATTATTGTCCGTAAACGGAAAATTATAAGGTGAAATATTCTGATTACCGCAATCTGGCATTTGATTAGTCATGGGCATCATCTCAGGATAGCACGATTGCTCATTTCCATAACCATAGCCATAGCCCTGTTGTTCATACTGCGGCTGAGAATACGAGTAACCCTCCGTCAGTCCTGGATAGGTTGTTTTCTCCGCCATAACTGGGCACTTTTGAGCCGGCTCTATAATAGGTTGATGTGCCACCACTTCTTGTGCAGGGACAGGAAATTGTATAAACAATTGCTGCGACATCTCTACTTTTTCCTCATGACTTTCAAATACAGGATTAGGTGCAACTGAGATTTCTAAATTCAGATTCGGTGCCGGTATATTGGGAGCAGGATTCACTGGAAGCTGCGGCAGTTGTGGAATGACTGGTGGGAGGGCCTGATTAGGCGTTTTCTCTGTCTTTGTTCCTGTATACGTTTTACCTCCATGCATCATCTTATCCGTCGTTACCTTCTCTTCAACTGGTGCATTATAAACTCCCTCCTTCATCACCACCTTAGGTATGTTTACAATTTCACCAACGAGTAGGGCATTCGGGTTTTTCAAATGCGAGTTAGCATCGATCATTTCTTTTAAAGTAACTCCCCATGCTTTGGAGATCTTCCAAAGACTATCTCCCTGTTTCACTACATGCTTGTGAACCGTGTCTTCTGGTTTAGGTGAAGAAACAGACTTCGATGGAATTTTGACCTTCTCACCTATGTTTAGTTTGTTCGGATCTGAGAGCTGCGGATTTGCTTCAATTAACTGTTCTAAAGAGATTCCATATTTGCCAGATAAGTTGTATAAGGTGTCGCCTTTCTTAACCATGTGTATTTTCACGCGGTAAAACCTCCTAAACTTCTTTTAGGCAGAATAATAGCCCGCCTTCGTTACTATCATCTTATGCAGAGTTTGGGCGAATGACATCATTGATAACAAAAAAAATCCTTCCATGTTCAATCATGAAAGGATTTCTATAGACTTAACCCCATAATCCGAGGTAAACGGATCTCACTACTTCTTCACATTCTTATCATAGGTATACGTTGGATAGGATCCCAATACTCGTACCTGACACCCTAACGCCTCGATTTCCAATATAGCCGCTTGCAATAGAACCGTATTAACCTCTTCAAGAATATCAATATAGAAATAATAATTTCCAAGTTTCTTCTTCGTAGGACGTGATTCGATTCGAGATAAATTGAGCCTTCTCCAAGCAAAGGTCGAAAGAACTTGATGAAGTGCCCCTGGGAAATCCTCTGGAAGCGTAACGATAATACTTGTTTTCAATGCATTGTTTTGACGCTCGAGATTCACTAGATCAGGACCAATAAGTACAAATCTGGTGAAGTTATTGTCATGATCTGTCACACGCTCAGACATCACATCTAAACCATGAGTTGCTGCACCAAGAGCTGTACCAATCGCCGCCCATCCATGTCCTGGATTCTTTTTCACAATATGAACAGCTTCAGTTGTGCTCCCTACATTCTCTATCTCAGCTTGAGGAGCATGGTTACGTATAAACTGCTGACATTGCGCAGAGGCAACAGGATGAGAAATAATCTTAGTAATTCGGCTATAATCTATACTGCCTGACTCAGAAAGAAATTGTTCTCGATCTCCTATCAAGTTCTGTATAGATGGATAGACCCATTCCGCTTGCATAGGAATATCAACTTCATTCACAAGCCAATCCATATGCAGACTTACTGATCCTTCTATCGTATTCTCAATAGGAATTACACTGTAGTCACTTTTACCTTGAACAGTTGCAAGAAACACATCCGAAATAAGCTTGTAATACTGTAGTTCAACAGGTTCATCACCAAATAAATGAAGTACAGCCTCATGAGAAACAGAGCCTTCTGGTAGTAATGCTATTCGTTTCATACTCCAACTTCCCCTTTAATCATGTTCATAAATGAGTTAGAGTTCATCTCATAGACCTCAACACCCTTAATAGATGGTCTAAGCCATCTTGCGGATGCTTGAATGCCATGCGACCCCATTGTATTTAACAGATAGGATTCCAATTCTTTTTTTCGGATATCTCGACGATCTACTAATGCTAACAGAGTCGGACCCGCGCCACTCAAGGCAACCCCAAGCGCTCCATGATTCGGAGCTTCCTCCAATATAGATGTCATGCCCGGCACTAGACTTGCTCGATATGGCTGATGCAATCGATCCGACATAGCTTTTCCTATCAGATCAAACCTTCCACTAGAGAGCGCAGCCACCAATAGCGATGATCGACTAATATTATACACCGCATCTTTTCGGCTAATATGATCAGGCAATACTTTTCGAGCTTCAGTAGTAGACAATTGAAATTCCGGAATAACAACCAAAACCTCTAATTCTTCATGTGGTTCTATCTTTATATAATCAGCCTGAACTCCGTCCCACACTGCAGTAATAATTCCCCCGAACAAAGACGCTCCCACATTGTCAGGATGACCTTCTAAACTTGTAGCCATGTCAAATATTTTATCATTAGATAGTGGCGATCCGATTAGAGCATTTGCCGCACTCATTCCCCCAATAATAGCTGACGCACTACTCCCAAGACCTCTCGTCAAAGGAATGTCTGAATACATAGAAATTTCAACCTCTGGCATACAAATCCCAGCCTCATCAAAGACAAGTTGCGCCACTCGGTATAATAAATTGGTTTTATCCTTAGGAATCCCCTTCATCTGGTCTCCATACAAATAAATTTGAGTTTGTTCCGATTCTTTCATCTCTACCCATGAATATAACGATAAGGCCATCCCTAACGTATCAAATCCAGGACCTAGGTTCGCCGTGCTAGCAGGAACCTTTACTCGCACTCCTTTAATTCTATCCATAACGGCTCCTTTATAGAGGTAGTTCAAAAAGTCATCTTTTGATCACGAAGTATAGCAAGAAGCGTATTCGACATCGAATATTGAATTCAGCCGGTCCTAGCAAATGCTTTCGGGGTATGTTTCCTCCGGAAACATTTCAGGTGCTCACGTAGGTACTGCCTACGCTCCGCTCCTCTCTCCCTTGCTTCTTTCAATCTTCTTGGTGCTGAAAATTTGACTTTTTGAACTCACACTTATATATAATTATCCCTCTACCCGATAAACACTTTTAATGGTACGAATAACATCAAGTCCTTCAAAATGCTGCAATACCTTATTCATACTAGCTTTGCTTACATCATGAGTAACGATAATAATTTCTGCAAAAGGGTTATGTTCGTTCGGCTGTTGCACAACAGACTCTAAACTCACATCGAATTGGGCAAAAGCCTGTGTAATCTGTGCAAGTACTCCTGCCTTATCAACCACATGTAGAAGAATAAAGTTTTTGTACTTAATTTGTTCATCACTCTTTAGCTTCTTTACCTTATAAGGAACTATGGCTTTCAAGCCATTTACCCCAAGCTTCAAATTCTTAATCACCGCTACTAAATCTGCCACCACTGAAGTTGCCGTAGGCATCGCTCCAGCCCCAGCTCCATAGAACATCGTCTCCCCAACCGCTTGGCCATACACATACACTGCGTTATACACCCCGTTAACCGCAGCGATCGGATGACTGCGTCGTACCATTGTAGGCTGAACACTAATACTGATAGACTCATCCTCACAATCCGCGATCCCTAGAAGCTTCATTTCATAACCTAGACGTTTAGCATACGCAATATCTTCTTTGGTCACTTGAGAAATACCACGGACACTCACATCATGTAATTCAACATTGGTTCTAAATCCAAGCGTTGCCAAAATAGTCATCTTGCGAGCAGCATCCAATCCTTCTACGTCCGAGGTTGGATCTGATTCTGCATAACCAAGTTGTTGTGCTTCTTGCAGTACATCATCGTAAGAAGCTCCTTCTTTACTCATCTTAGTCAGAATGAAATTTGTTGTGCCGTTTACAATCCCCATTATTTTCAAAATACGATCTGAAGAGAATCCTTCAATTAACGTACGAATAATGGGTATCCCACCAGCTACACTCGCTTCATAGAACACATCGCATTGGTTCTCTTGCGCCTTAGCAAGAATTTCAGATCCATGCAATGCCATTAAATCTTTATTCGCGGTAATAATATGCTTCCCACGCTCCAAAGCTTCCAATACGTAAGCTTTGGTCTGCTCAACACCGCCCATAACTTCTATAATGACATCAATTTCAGGATCACGGATAACATCCCATGGGTCCTCTGTCAGTTTCGATGGATCAATATCGATTTCCCGTGGTTTATCACTGCTCTTCACAGCTATCTTTTCAATAATGATTGGAGATCCTACCTGACTGCTTAAATCCTCCTGATTTCCTTCCACAATTCGAACGACACCTGTACCTACTGTACCTAATCCTAATAGACCAACTTTTATCGATTTCATTAACATACCCTCCCAGACCACTTCGTCCACCCTTTATTTACCCCTAACCCTGCCCAATCATATGAACGCGTTTCACTCCTGAAACACCTTTTATGTCTTCCAGCATCTCATTAAGCTCTTCACTGATCCTTGATATTTCCACGGAGATAACAACATTGGCCACTCCTTGCAAAGGTATGCTTTGATGCATCGTTAGTACGTTACCACCAAGGCCAGCCACAAGACTTAACACCTTCGATAACATCCCAGCACGATGTACTAAATCAATGGATATCGTCACAATGCGTTCACGTTCCAAATGATTAATAAGATGAACCCCATCTTTGTATTTATAAAATGCACTACGGCTTAATCCAACTTGTTCCACCGCTTCGTGGATCGTCTTCACATCTCCAGAAGTGAGCAATTGCTTCACTTGCATCGTCTTAATGATAGCTTCTGGTAAAATATCCTCACGAACTAGGTAATAGCGTTCTTTCACGAACGTCCTCTCCTTAAAGACTGCTGTTTGCGTATAGTGGACATTATAATATAAAAACCCGTTAAGGGTCAATAGACAGACATCCCCCTAAGGCTTTGTCGAGAACTCCATTTCAAACATCAAATAGGGCAGAGTATGCCCATTCCCAAAGTCCAGGTGTTTCCTTGCAATACTTTTACCCTCTTCGGATTCATCATGAATCGACATATATATACATTCATTATAAATGGATGATGTGGTATGATAATCCTAAAAAACGGAGTTCATTACATGAAATTTAAAATAAAATTTATCTTATTGTCCTTAATTTTAGGGATCAGCGCGTCCGCGTTTGGCTACTTCGTAGTCCAAAACTATTATTTACGAATACCTATACTGGCCGAACTCTTCTCCGATAATACTCAGTCGACTATCGTAAACCAATACGAAAGTTTAGTCCCAGAAGCCAATGATCCTGAAGGAATCTATTACCAAGATCGAGTTCTCGTACTGATGTATCATGATCTCAGTCCAGATCCGGTCGATATCGGGACATTATCTGTTGCTCATTTTGAACAGCAGTTAGCGTTAATGAGAGACAATAACTTTCACTGGATTTCAATGACTCAGTACAGGGATTTCATTCTGCATTCGTCCCCTGTTCCAGTTAATGCAGTCCTTCTCACTTTTGACGATGGCTATGAATCGCTCTATAAGTATGCTTATCCTCTCCTTCAGCAATATCAAGCACCTGCTACTAGCTTCATTATTGTCAACTCAATCGACAATCCGAAGCATGTTGGTATTCCAAAAGTAACCTGGGAGCAGGCTAAGTTAATGCAAGAAAACGGCATCGACTTCTATAGCCATACATACGATTCGCATAAATATGTCCCTACAGGTCCTAGCAATGATGAATTAACTGCGATGATCGCAGGACAAATCTACTTAACAGATAAGAATCGACAAGAAACCAAACAAGAATATGAGCAACGTGTGACCTATGATTTGAAGATGGCAAATGAGATCCTGTATCAGAATTTGGGCATCCAGAATAACGTACTCGCCTTCCCTTACGGTAAGTTCTCTAAATCGTCGTTGAACATAGCTAAACAATTGGGCATCGATATTACGTTAACTGTGAAAAGCGGACTTAACAAGCCCGGACAAGCCAACGGCTTCAGGGTTAATGCCGGGGGAATGACCAATGATCCAGTGTTACAAATTTCCCTCATGAAGCATGCAGTCGAGCTACTTGGAGACATTCAGTTTAATGATGGTGCTAAAGCCCGTTACTATACGTTATCAGGATTGATCATCCTTATGATCATTGGTACTTTCTGGTTATGGTCAGGCTGGAGATTGCTCGCGGAACGCCAAAACCTCTCTTTAGCATCGAGCGGGAACGAAGTACAACCCAAAAAGTTGTCTAGGGATGACGTAACATCACTATAGACTTATAGAGTACCCATCAATAGGTCAAAAAAAAAAAAACCGTATTCAGCACCTTATAGGTCTGCGTACGGTTTTTATTATTTTAATAATAACTACTGCCTTCAACAAATTCGAACTCAAAATCTCCAAGTCGAACGATGGTTCCATCTACAGCTCCGCGTTTACGAAGTTCTTCGTCCACACCCATGTTTCTGAGAATGCGTCCTAATTTGAGAACAGCTTCATGCGAATTAAGTTGCATTCTCTTCATCATTTGTTCAATCTTCTCACTATGAACGACGAATTCATCATTATCTCTAACGATCGTAAATGAATCATCATCCTTCTTATCTAGTTTATACACTTTTCTTTCCTTCAGTTCAGAAACTTCCTCTATAACAAGCTCATCCGGAATTTGATCAAGTAAGTCTGTAGCACGGTATAGCAATTCCTGTATACCTTGACGCGTCAAGGATGATATTGGCATAATCTCCATTTCTGGTCTGATTAGCTTAACCTTTTCACGGAAAGATGCTAATAGCGCTTCTGAGTCAGGCATGTCCATTTTGTTCGCCGCAACAATCTGCGGACGATTGACTAATACCGGATTATATAGTTGTAATTCATCATTGATCTTGACCCAGTCTTCGTAAGGGTCTCTGCCTTCAGATCCTGACATATCCACCACATGAATAATAACACGAGTTCGTTCAACATGACGTAGGAATTCATGCCCAAGCCCTACACCCTCGTGTGCACCCTCAATGAGCCCTGGTAAATCTGCCATAACAAAACTACGATGATCTCCCACATCAACTACACCTAAATTGGGAGTAAGCGTTGTGAAGTGATACGCTCCTATTTTAGGAGTAGCAGCAGATACGACAGACAACAAAGTAGATTTACCCACACTTGGGAAGCCCACTAGTCCAACATCCGCCATCACTTTTAATTCTAATACAATATAACGTTCTTGACCTTCTTCACCATTCTCGGCAATTTCAGGTGCGGTATTCTTAATTGTAGCGAAGCGATTATTACCTCTTCCTCCGCGTCCTCCACGTGCAACAACTACAAATTGACCATGTCTGGTTAAATCTGCAATTACTTCTCCGGTGTCATCATCCAATATGATTGTACCCGGTGGGATGCGAACGATCATATGGTCTGCATTAGCACCATGTTGACTCTTATTCCGCCCCTTCACACCTTTATCCGCCTTAAAGTGACGTTGATAACGGAAATCCACCAAAGTCCGAAGCCCTTCATCCACCTGAAAAATGACGTCGGCACCTCTTCCTCCATCGCCACCTGCAGGACCACCATTTGGCACAAACTTCTCACGTCGGAATGCGACGATACCGTCACCACCATCGCCTGCTTTCACAAAAATCTTTGCTTTATCTATAAACATAACTTCACCTTCCTCATGTATCACACGGTACGCGTAACTGAAATGAAGATGAAGCAGTATCCAACTTCTCCATCCTTATTCTATTACTACGCACCACATTATGAATTTGCTGCTCAAAAACTTCTGGCGTTCCTTGCAAACCACTACCTTCAAAAAGAGCGACTATTTCCCTATCTTCTTCATAAAGACTGAGCGTAAGATTACGACTCTCCCCCCAGGATACCCGTCCAATGTATTGAAACGCTCGAATACTTTTTACAATAGCGGATACCCATTCCTCAGTATCATCTTCTTTCATTCTATTACTAAGATGTAAGTCATCTGCAATATTGATCTCAAGTTCCACATTACTTCCTATGGTACGAAAAGCTTGCAGATAAAAAACTAAAGATGGAATACCAAGCTTCGCAATCTTACCCTCAAGCTCCATCCGTTCCTTTATTCTTCCCACACATTCAATAGATTTATCATGCTTTCCAAGTTGAATGTATCCATATAAAATTTGTAAATCGTTCATCCAGTCATGTCGATGATGATTCAAGCTTTTGATAGCAGTCAGTTCAACGCTTTGAATCAGTAATCGCTGTTCCCGTTCACTCTGCCTATGAATAATTGTGATTACGATCCAAAAGACTGTTGCCACCCAAAGCGTAAGCAAAACATACCATATTATCGATGGAAACCAAATAACGAACAACAAAGGAATCCATGTGGATATGATAGCTAGAGCCCATAACTTTTTCCACGTTTTCACAGCTTCTCCTCGTTCCTAAATCACCTATTGACTAATTTCGCCACTACATAGTATAGCACAAATATGAAGTTTATCTCACCTATTTATCCTAATCGTTACAAAAAAACCCCCGGCACTTAATGGCCGGAGGCTTCTTCCTTGTGTCACAGCTGTTTACTTAGCAATTAAGCTTCCACTGCTGCCGCTACAGGAGCGATATTTACCGGGTAGACGCTCACTTTCTTGCGATCGCGGCCCCAACGTTCAAATTTCACAACGCCTTCCACTTTAGCAAACAAAGTATCGTCACTTCCGATGCCAACATTCGTACCTGGATGAATTTTTGTTCCACGTTGACGAACTAGGATACTTCCGCCAGTAACCGTTTGTCCGTCAGCACGTTTCACACCAAGACGTTTCGAATGGCTATCACGTCCGTTTCTTGTGGAACCAACACCCTTTTTCGATGCGAACAATTGAAGATTCAATTTTAACATGTTGTCTACCTCCTTCTTTAAATAGTAATTTCTTCTATTTGAATATACTCACCGTATGATTCAGCAATATTATTCAACATAACGACCATTGATTCCATTAAGAGCTGCACATGACTTCCAGTAGATATATCCTCACGAAGAGGAATCTTTCCACTTAAGAAACCATCATGCATTTCACAATCCAAAATAACACCTGTTAACGCTTCAATCGAATTAACTGTTCCGACAGTGACAGCTGATACTCCAGCACATACAATATCTTCTCCAGCTTTCGCATAATCTGCGTGTCCCTTTATCTTGAACCTTTGGATCAACCCGCTATCGTTACGAAAGATACGCACGATAATCACTTTATCGCACCTTCTTACGCCTGAATTTTTCCGATTGTTACTTTAGTGTATGGTTGACGATGACCTTGCTTCTTATGGTAGTTCTTCTTAGGTTTGTATTTGAATACAACAACCTTATGACCTTTACCATGTTTCTCAACTGTAGCGGCTACAGTTGCACCGGAAAGTAACGGTGTACCTGCTACCAAACCATTGTCATCACATATTGCTAGTACACGGTTAAAAGTAACACTTTCTCCGTCTTCTGCATGTAGTTTCTCAATGAACAACACATCGCCTTCTTGAACTTTGTATTGTTTACCACCTGTTTCGATAATTGCGTACATATTCTTGCACCTCCTCATGTCTCAGACTCGCCTAATCTAGGTGGCAGCATAAAAATATACTGCACTTCATAACCCAACCGGAGCGGTTACAGCATGTGCAGGGCAATGAAGCACCAAACACATACTCGTATATATTACCACACTTCTTTCGCGCAGTCAATGAATTGTAACGATATTAATTCGCCCTGTTCCGGAACAGCTATCACAAGTTCTATCAAGCAATATCGATGTATCCTCGCGAACCTTTTTACGAGTGAGCTCAAGAAGTCCAAGTTTCGTCCATCCAACAATTTGACTCTTGGCTCGATCTTTTTTCATCACTAAGTCTAAAGCCTCCACCACATTCTGACGATGCTCTTCCTGCTCCATATCAATAAAATCGATAACGATAATTCCACCGACATCCCTAAGGCGGATTAATCTTGCTATTTCTTGGGCAGCTTGTAAATTGGTCAACGTTACCGTCTCTTCCAAACTATAAGCACCCGTATATTTGCTTGTATTTACATCAATGACGGTTAACGCTTCCGTATGATCCCATATAATCGTTCCGCCACTCGCAAGAGATACTTTTCGGGAAAGACCTTTATCTAATTGCTCAATAACACCATGAGCTTTGAAGATGGATTCAGAGGATTGAAACAACTTCACAGGTAAATGGACGCCATTACTCATTTCATACAAATATTTCTTTGCTTCATCCGCTTCTGTAACATTATTAATTATCAGTTCATCTTCTAAGGGGTTCAATACATCTCGAATTTGGCGCTGAACAATACTCAAGTCTCGATGAAGCAGACTAGGCGCAGCTAATTGGTTAGCTATCTCTTGAATTCGTTGCCACTGTTCTCGCAATAATTCCAAATCACCTTTAATAGCGTCAATATGTTCATCCTGCGATACTGTTCTAACTATAATTCCCTCACCACGAAAACGTAACTGTTCACTTAAGATCTTAAGCCTTGTTCGTTCACTATCGCTTTGGATCTTCTTCGAAACAGCTACATAATCCGCAATTGGCATATACACAATCCAGCGACCAGGAAGTGAATAGTGGGTAGTTACTCTTGGTCCTTTGCCCCGAAGAGATTCTTTCATAACTTGGACAACAACTTCTTGTCCCACTTTCAACAATTCTTCTATCGAAGGTTTAACCTTCGGCTGCTTATCAAGATGGGGGTGTAGCACATCATCAACATAAAGAAAGGCATTCTTCTTATGGCCAATATCTACAAAAGCCGCTTGCATGCCTGGTAATACATTGACGACTCGCCCTTTGTAAAAGCTTCCTACTAAGCTCTCGCCTTGGCTACGTTCCGTCGCAAACTCCACAAGCTTACCTTCCTCTATGAGAGCCATCTGTGTAAACTTCGTTTCACAGTTAACGATCATCTGTTTCATGGCTTCACCTCTGCTAGAAGACATTTCATAATCTCTACATGAAATCTCTAATAAATTTTGTAGCATACCATTATAACGTTATAACGCGTAATTCAATATTAGGGAATTCGACGTTCAGTAGAAAAATAGGCAGATATGAGTCGTTGCTCAGGTAAAACAGCAATGACATCCCCTTTTTTATCCACAACATAAATTAAATGATATTTCTCTCTCTTAAATAGACGCAAAATAGGGTCTAAATGTTTCGTTCCATTCGTAATAATCGGTTGTGCAATGGTACTTAGCATGGCGTATTTAGCATATACTGGATCTCTATTCATCAGAAATCTCATAAACCGATAAGGAATGTTACGATAATCGACAACATTGGAATAGAAAAGAAATAGACCAATCATGAGCAGATTAAGTTGTATTACTCCTTTTCCCTCAATTAGAGGCAGTATTGCATATAATACTACAGCTATACTTGTTACTATACTTACTCTTGTTGACCATAGTAAAGTCCCGTAATAAGAAAAATATCGACTTGTCAGTGATTGTAATATTTTACCACCATCGAGCGGAGGAATCGGTAGCAGATTGAACAATGCAATGACCATATTTCCTTGCATAATATATGAAATATATTCGCTATTCCCCCACCCTAGAGACATGAACATCATTCCAATAATTATCATGATTCCATTTTGAAGGGGGCCTGCCACAGCAATTGCGATTTCCTTCCATGCCGTTAACTTTCCCTGGTCTTCAATTATCACTACGCCTCCGAATGGAAGTAACTGGACAGATAAGACCTTTATACCAAATAATAATGCCATACTTAAATGACCCATTTCATGTATAAGGACAATAACAAATAGCGTGATTAACTCAATAAAGTTACCAGTCAATATAGACATTAACATCACAATTATAAATAAAGGATGTAATTTTAGCGTTATCCCTCGGATATTAATCAAAAGACATCACATCTAATGGATCAACATAACTCTCGCCCTGTTTCATAGCAAAATATAATGTTTGCGGCTGTACAGAATGTGCGTTAGATAACCATCCAATATGCTCTCCAGCTTCTATCCAATCATTTACCTTCAAAGTAGTATCTAAGTGGCCATAAACAGCCGACAATCCACCCCTATGTTGAATAGTTAGTGTTTTGCCCGACATCGTTTCGTTCAGCACTTCTATGACACGTCCAGTCGCTACACTTTTAACCTGCTGAGTAGCATTTGAATCTTCGTTCGGACTTATTTCAATTCCTCTTAGCTCCGCAGAGAAAGGAGTTGTTACTATTCCATGTATCGGCGCAATCAAGGTTTGTGATGCAATAACCTTCAGTGGGTCATTCTTACTCTCCTTGAAAATAGGGATAATGCTGGGTGCCTCTCCGAAATGAGCAACATACCATGACTCTGCCGCTTGGAAATCCATTTCCCGATTTAGTGATTGTGCAATATAATGTTGAATACTCACTGTCCAAGCCTGCTGCGAACGATAGATTCCAATAATTAACCCAAACAATACGGCACTTAATAGTAGTCTCCATATAAAACTTGAGATAAAAGAATGACTTGTTCTATTTCCATAGTCTTCATTCCAACGCCCCCGTTCCTTTTTCCATACCACTTCAGGATCACGTTCCCGCACTTCTTTTTTATCGATGATCATTCATCCCCTTAAGAGACTCTTTTATCACCTATTTTATGAGAGATGCCCATCTATTTAGAACAAGCCTCCTTAACAGCAACATTTATAAATAAAAAAGAGATTGTCCTAAAGCTAGATTCCTAGCTTTTAAAGACAGTCTCTTATTTCCAAAACTATATTATCCCATTCCTAGGAATTTCTTGAATCGTTTAAACGCACCTTGTTTAGTATCCATTTGCATCAAGGGCACTGTATCACCCAAAATACGTCTAGCGATATTACGATAGGCAATCGCTGCTTTGGATTCTGGATTCATTACTGTTGGCTCTCCATTGTTAGCCGCTTTGATCACGTACTCATCATCTGGTACGATCCCAATCAAATCGATATTCAATACTTGAAGAATGTCCTCAATCTCAAGCATGTCACCACTCTTCATCATATTCGGTCGTATTCGATTCACAACGAGCATCGGAGACTTCACATTTGAACTTTCCAATAGCCCGATAATGCGATCAGCATCTCGAACTGCAGCGTTCTCTGGCGTCGTAACAACAATAGCTCTATCAGCCCCAGCAATTGCATTCTTAAATCCTTGCTCAATACCCGCTGGACAATCAATAATAACATAATCATATTCTTTCTTAAGCTCAAGAATAATATCCCTTACCTGTTCAGGTTTAACAGAATCCTTATCTTTGGTCTGTGCTGCTGGTAACATATATAACTCATCGAATCGTTTATCCTTCACTAGTGCTTGCCCTAGACGACACCGTCCCTCGGCTACATCAATTAGATCGTAAATAATGCGATTCTCAAGCCCCATGACCACATCTAAATTACGAAGGCCTATGTCGGTATCCACCAAACACACCTTTTTACCAAGTAAAGCAAGCGCAGTTCCAATATTCGCTGTCGTGGTTGTCTTACCTACCCCACCCTTACCAGAAGTAACGACAATAGCCTCTCCCATGCACTACACCCCCTTAAACATGTTAAAATCTCTCCGTAAACGTACAATATTACTCATTTTATCAATTTGCATAACTCCATCCTGTAAATATGCAAATTCCATAGTCGTTTCCCATGTCTCCCACTCATCGGGCGGACGGCTAATCATATCGGAGATCCTTAACTGTGTCGGAGCAAAGTGAGAAGCTGCAATAACAGCATCCTCATACCCCTCCACTCCCGCGTGAGCCATTCCACGTAACGACCCTAGAATATAAATATCTCCAGTACATGTCACAGAACCTCCGGGGTTAACATCACCCAGAAATAGAAGATTTCCCTGATGATGAAGAACCTGACCCGAACGAACCATTCCACTTACGACGGTAATATTACTCCCTATCTCTTCTTTTTGTTTCAATTCTTGTGATTCAACAGAACGTACCAGTAGATTACCTTTTTGTTTCATAATATCGAGAATATTCTGTTTCTGGTCCTCGGTTACAACCCTTGAACCTAGTTTTATATCCACATGTATAATGGGTCCCGTCAAAATATTCGTATGGCTATATTCCAGTTTATAGCGAAGCTCAGTCAGTAAATCCTCAAAGTCACACTCAGCATCAAGCAGGAATACCAGGCCATCCTTAATCCCCTTAATCGTGACATGATTGGATTTCACAGTCATAACCTGTCCCTCCCATCCTCTTTCATTTCGTGCCCTGAGTCCGAAGTTCCTGCTTTGACCTTTAATTTGTAGAAATTGGCCTAAGCCACTTTCTCTTTTTGGTTAAGTTTACTAATTTTTTCTAATTGAGATCGTAGTGGAACATAGATTATTAAAGCAAAGACAAAATGAACGAATAAGTCAGGAAGAATATGATGCACCAAAGCCCAATCATACGTCGTATGATTCATTTGAAATATCGTATATATTCCAAATAACGTACTATCCAATAGTAGGCTACCCAACAGAATAACTGTCATCATAATTGGCATAGGTGCCCGCGGAGTTTGGAATACGAACCCCATAAAATAGGCGGAGAATCCCATTGCAAATGAATAGGTCCCCATGATTTGACCATAAAAGACAACATCATGGAGCATTCCAAATATGATCCCAAGTACTAATGCCGTATGACGATGGTTATAGATCGACACAAATAGAATCACGATGTACACCAAATTCGGCACAATTCTAGACTGCCATGCTCCAGGAATAAACCAAGGCACAATTGTTCCTTCAAGTATAAACAGTAGAAACAGCAACATAATAAGGACGGGTCTACGCATCATCACTATTCTTGAACCTCCGGTGTAAACACTACAAATAATTGCTTCCAATCCTCAAAGTTTGCGGCAGGTATAATCGTAGCTGTCCTAAGCGATCCCATTTCTCCGACTTGGACACTCTCCACAGTTCCAACAACCATTCCCCTTGGATACAGACCACCACTACCAGAAGTTACTATTGTATCAAACTTTTTGAGTGGGTCCTCCTCTTTAATTCCTGTCATAAGTAATGTACCGCTCTTCTGATCATAACTCTCAATAATTCCAAAGGATTTATCCTGATTATCCAGAGCTGTTGCAGCAATAGCATTTGTATTGGGATCCTTAACATCCATCGTTGTAATCAGCTTCACTGTTGAAGTAAAGTTACTGACTTTACTAACGACACCCACAAGCCCCTCTACAGAAGTAACCGTCATATCCACCTTCACACCATCACGTTGCCCAATATCTATAACCAATGATCGATTATTCGGGTCTGTATTCACACTAACCACCTGCGCAATATGGAATTCATAATTATTTTTCTCACTTTGCGCTTGTGTGAATTTAAGGTGGCGTTTAAGATCGTTATTCTCAGCTTCCATAAAATTAAATCGTGCTTTCTCGCGCGTGTACTGTGCGAGCGCAATTTTTAGCTCTTCGTTCTCTTCATAGATACCTCTCATGTTACCGATATCTTCAAACAAGCCCGCTATATAGCCAGCGGGCTTATAAAATATATTTTGTACGAAACCGACCGTATCTCTTACGAATTTCTCTGGCCAAGACAATGAAGTCCTTGAACCAATCGTAAAACCCATAAGAGTAATAAACATAACGATACCAATTAATATAACAAATAACCTTTTATTCGCTAACAACTTAAACAGTTTCAACACCCTCTAACATTGCTGATTTCTCTCCCATATCAGGGGTTGATTCACATGATCATCCTACCGTTTCGATCTAGATAGAGACTTAAATAAATGAATATTTTCCAAAGCCTTACCTGTACCGATAGCGACACAATCTAATGGATTCTCTGCAACAATAACTGGCATGCCCGTCTCTTGAGCAAGTAACTTATCTAGGTTGCGTAGTAGAGCTCCACCACCTGTTAATACAATCCCACGATCCATAATGTCTGCTGCAAGTTCAGGCGGACACTTCTCAAGGGTTACCTTAACTGCTTCAACAATGGAGTTGACCGTATCACCAAGAGCTTCACTAATTTCATCCGAAGTAATCGTAATGGTCTTCGGTAATCCAGACACTAAGTCCCGACCACGTATTTCCATCGTTTCTACTTGATCTAAAGGAAGGGCAGAACCAATATCGATCTTCATTTGCTCGGTTGTCCGTTCACCAATCATCAAGTTATATTGTCGCTTAATATATTGCATAATGGCTTCATCCATGTTATCGCCTGCAACACGAACCGAACGACTTGTTACAATTCCTCCAAGAGAGATAACAGCCACTTCCGTCGTTCCTCCACCGATGTCTACAACCATACTACCTGTTGGTTCCCAGACCGGAAGATCAGCACCAATAGCTGCAGCAAATGGTTCTTCAATGATAAACGCTTCCCTTGCACCTGCTTGCTTCGTAGCATCCTCAACGGCACGCTGTTCCACAGCCGTAATTCCTGAAGGTACACATACCATAACATTCGGATGACGTTGAAATAAAGAGCGTTGCTTCTGTGCTTGTTTAATAAAGTATTTGATCATCGTCGCTGTGATATCAAAATCCGCAATAACGCCATCTTTCATAGGTCGTATCGCTTGGATATTTCCAGGAGTACGTCCAATCATTCTTTTGGCGGATTCACCGACAGCCTCAATGCTTTTCGTATCTAGTCTAATTGCTACCACTGAAGGTTCTCTCACAACAATACCCTTACCGCGGACATAAACAAGTGTATTCGCTGTCCCCAAATCAATACCTAAATCTTTCGTGAAACCACCTAACATGCTGTAAACTCCCTTTCTCTGTCAATCTTAACCAAGTATATTACATCAAGCCTTGCTCCTTCAAACTAACGAAATCACCATCTCCAATGATGACATGGTCCAATACCTCAATTCCAATAATATGACCTGCCTCTACTAAACGAGAAGTCAAAGATATATCTTCAGGACTTGGAGTTGGATCTCCACTAGGATGGTTGTGCGCACATACGATCGACGCACTACTACATTTGATAGCTGCGCGAAATACCTCACGTGGATGAACGATGGAGGCGTTTAAACTCCCCATAGAAAGTGTCTCCTGGGCAATGACATGATTTTTTGTATTCAGAAATAAACAGACAAAATGTTCCTTTTGTAAATACCTCAATTGTTCGTTGAGCAAATCCACTGCGTCACGCGGGCTACGAATAGTAACCGTGTCACCCATTCGAGATTTCACTAGCCTTTGTCCTAATTCAATTGCAGCTTTAAGCTGAACTGCCTTCGCATTTCCAATGCCTTTAATTTGTGTAAGTTCATCAATACTAAGATCCACTAGGTTGCGAATACTTCCCACTTGATTCATAATCCGTTGCGCTAAGTGAATAGCCGATTCCTTATGGGATCCCGTACGTAATAGTATTGCCAACAATTCAGCGTGGCTTAAGGCGTCCGCCCCATATTGCATCATGCGTTCTCGTGGTCGTTCTTCATGGGGGAGGTCGCGTAATAACATAGCATGCGACTCCATTGTATTCCCCTCTTTCATTCATTTCAAAAACCTAAGAAAACTACAATACGTCCATTCCTAACTCCGATAACATATCGGAGAGAAGAGATAAAGATAAGCCCACGACATTAAAGTAACAGCCTTCTATTCTGTCAATAAAGGTCGCTCCAAGGCCTTGTATTGCATAGGATCCTGCCTTATCTGAAGGTTCACCACTATTTACGTATGCTTGAATCGTTCGATTGGATAAAGATTTCATAGTAACAGAAGTTATCCTATGACTGATCAACGTTCTACCTGTCAGTACATCTATGCACGCTATGCCAGTGTATACCTCATGGGTTCTCCCCTGAAGAGATAATAACATACGATACGCATCCTGGTCATTCTTTGGCTTGCCGAGTACCTCATTGTCTAATAGAACAATAGTATCGCTTCCTACAATGATAGAACGTTCCGTATCATTTAGGCAAGAACGATGAACAGCTTCCGCTTTGCGATGTGCTAATCCTTCTACAATCTCTCCAGGAGTCCAGTTCTCAGGTGTATCTTCATCTACATGACTCGCTTGTATGACGTATGGAATACGTAGGGAGGAGATTAATTCCTGCCGACGCGGTGATGTCGATGCTAGAATAATTACATGTGAATGTTGTGATGTCAAATCAATTTCCCCTTTATCCCAATTATAGCTTGCGATACAGCCAAACAGAGATAATCATACTAAGTAAACTAAGCAAACACAGTTTCAATTGAATTGTGAAATCATACTTGATAATATTCAGGTCAGCTTGTGGTGACCATTTAATCATCGTTGATGCAGTCAAAAAAGATAGACTTTGAACAGGTTCAAGCGCTTGAGCTATTAAAGCCCCTACGAGCCAACCAAGCACAAGAAACAATATAAGCATTCCTACGTTTCTTTTCATTCATATCTTCCTCGCCATTTTTTGACACACACATTATTATACGGTTAATTCTACTTCAATACAAACAAAAATCCGACAAGGGATGTATTTCCAAATCTCCTGTCGGATATACGAACATTTTAACTCGTTATCATCATTTCTAGAACTTGCTTCTGACCCATTATATATTGCATCATGAATGATTGTATTTCCCACAAATGACCTTTTGATGTGTTCTTGTTATATTCAACTACTGATGATAAGGCACTATTCATAGCTAGTTCCATCTGTTTGACCTCTGCGCTTCCTTCAGGAGTAAGCCCCACGTGGATATTCTTGATAGATTCTGTCCATAACCGGTGCAATTCAGTCAAAGCTACTGTGTCACTATTACTTAAAGACGTAGGTCGTTCCATCCCCAGTAAGACTGATGATTGATTACTTAAAGAAGCAATAAGATTCGTGCTGACTGCAAAATAATCATTTAAGCTTTGTGCATCCCCTGCAAAAGTAAGTTCGCTTGCTGACGGAAGTATAATTTCTCGAACATAGAGTTCGACCCCTTGAGTCTTTAACTGATTACTTAGCAATTTAGCCTGTTCACGATCTGTCGATATACCTGCGTATACTCTATTTTCCTGATTCGGATCATCACCAGCAGCTAAACCAATCTGCTCAAGCTCCTTTTTAGCTATTTCCACTCGTTCAGCATTACTAAACACGCCATACTGCAACATATAATAGGTTTGGGGTTCAATCGTTACTGCGACAGCTGGTATTTGTCCATTACTGTCGGTAGGCACCAGGCTTGTAACTGTAATGGCTTCTGTATCTGTTATCGTTGATGAATCCTTAGGAAAGATGCTTCCTAAATCAATAAAGGAAAGAACTACAAAGCCGAACAACGCTCCTGTCACTACAGCGGCAGTAACAGTACCAAATATTTTCCACAATGACGTGGGCCTATGCTTCCGGTATTCTGAATGGATATCATTAATATCAGGGCTTACCTTTCCTTCCAGCTCTGTCTCTATACTATATAAATCATCATATTCATTTTCCCTTAAATCCACTTTTTGTTGACGATTCATCATCATCTCTTCCCACGCTTCATTCTTGCTGAACGGATCTCCCCATCCCTCTAGCGGTTCCGGTACAACGGTTAATCTAGGATAAGTCTCATTTCTCACTACATCCCTGGGTTCACTTTCAATTAGCTTCTCTACTGCTTTCTCTACGTTAGATGTTTTCTCATTCCACTCCGCATTCCGCTCACCTTCATCGAATCGAAATGTCATTCTTCCCTTATTCATTGTGAACACCCACCTTGTCTCATCTTCTATTATCTAGATATATGATAGATTTCAGAAAGATATGTTCAACAATGAATACTTCTGAGAATAGAGACCACTGAGAATCCAATTGTAGAATGCATACATATTCAGAAGGATACCGCTACAATGACGGATTGTCCTTACAATCGCTATTGCCCTCTGATTTCTTAATTATATACCGCTTGAGCGGTTGAAATCAGAGGGCAAATCATATGCTTCCGAGTGGGTTGAAATCTTCTCCGATAATTTTAAATGAATGCTGACCTTCAAAGAGTTCAGTAACAAATACAGCCATACTAGCTGCATTCACCGCAACTAGAAAAAGGCGATCCATAACGTCCAAATCTGAAATCTCCGTAATTTTCAATTGAACATCCTGAGGTATAGAACCAAAACGTGTATTTAATATTCCCAACAAATCTGTTGCATCCGATTTCAAAGCATTGTTCCTCATTATTTGCTCATACGTCATTGTTCATTCTCCTTATCTATGTATGAATCAAGAAACTCTGATTCTTATTCATTTCGTATTCTATTCCATCTAATAGATGTATCTTAACACCCTAAATATAGTCTATTTGTGAGACCAGTCACATGTGCTTCATGTTGCTCATTGTAGAGTAGATGATGTCATTATGTTCTTATTTGAAGTACAGAAATTTGTTAAATCCAATAGAGGAGGATATACACATGATCAATACACTGGATACAACTTTAGTCTTAGGGAAGATGGAGGAGCTGTGTACGGAATTACTACAACAAGACGCATATCAGGAGCTAAGGCAAATGATTGACCAATTCGCCTCAGATGAACAAGCTATTGAGAAATATGAGCACTTCCTGGAACTACAACATACCATGCAACAAAAAGAAGCACAGGGATTGGAGTTGACTGAAGCGGAGGTCAACGACTACGAACAAGAAGAGGCTGACATATATAAGGACGATGTTATCCGCAAATTTCTATTTGCACAACGGGAGTTCAGTCAACTTCACAGTTTGGTTAGTCAGTATTTCACCAAAACCGTTGAGCTCAATAGACTACCCGAACAAAAAGAATTGAAAAAGGGCGGTTGTGGGTGCGGCGGAAACTGTGGCGGAGGACATTAATAACATCAAGAAGAAACGGTAATCCTAAGTTAATAGGATTACCGTTTTTGTTTCCTTTCTGTTACAACACTGTGTTCATTACCCGTGGGAATAGTACGTTATCTTCTAAATTGATATGTTGATTCATATCTGACTCTAACTCCTGTAACATTTGGTAGGTCAACCGAAAGATATCGTTCGCATCATCTGGAAGTGTATAATTATTCGTCACTTCCCGGATTTGGTTAAGGATATCCTCGCTAGAATCATGTTCACTCTCCAATGCCTCCATCATACGCAGACATTTCTGAAGCATTAGGTCAGAAGGATCTTGTTCCAATTTCTTAATCGCCGGGAACATGTCCATCTCTTCCTTCGGCAGATGGATTAATAATTCCTTGTGCACTTTGGCGAACAGCCTACGTACCTTAGTAAGTTCAGGATGGAGCTTACCATGGCTGTTCTCGATTTCAATCGTATATTGAGCAAGCATAGGTAATGTTCGATACAAGTAGCCATGATGAATGTTCACGATATATTCTATCAATTCGCTGAATGTTTTGTCCATATTGGACCTCCTTCAAATGAGATAGAATTATCATAGTTCGCAAAGTCAATCCGAGTATGTGACTGGACTCACTAAGTCGAATCATCTCCTACTCTATAATCAAAATCACAAACAAACTATTTTCTAGGAGGAATAAAAAATGAGTCAATATGCTGCAACTGTCAACGCTACTGAATATCCACCACATTTAAAACATAAGGTGATCTTCGAAACATTTAATAATCTACAACCGTCTGAAGCTATGCTCCTAGTAAACGATCACGATCCGAAGCCTCTCCGCTTCCAGTTCGAATCGATGCATTCAGGACAATTCACATGGGAATATATTGAACAAGGCCCAACGACCTTTCAAGTTAGAATTGGAAGAGTGTAACCTGGCTTAACCATAAAAAAAACACGTCATATCCTTATGGATACGACGTGTTTTTTTATAATGATGCATATGTTGTTATCTCACCATTACTTTTTATTCATACCTTTAGCAAGTTCAGCTCCAACCTTCCAAATATCTCCTGCCCCCATAGTAAGAACAACATCTCCAGATGCGACTCTGTTCTTCAAATCCTCAAGGACCAATTCCTTTGTCGGAATGTATCTTGCCGTCGCATTACTGTTCTGCACAATAAGTTCCACTAATCTAGAAGAATGGACACCTTCAATTTCCTGTTCACCTGCAGGCGAGTATATATCCGTAATAATGACCTCATCTGCTTCACTAAAGGCTCGGCTAAATGCATCCAATAGAAAGAATGTACGCGAATATCGCTGCGGTTGGAATACTGCAATAATGCGTTTACCCGTCGCTTTTGCCGCACTAATGGTAGCTTCAATCTCCGTCGGATGATGTGCATAATCATCAATGATGAGAATACCATTCTCTTCGCCAAGTACCTGGAAACGACGCTTTGCACCATTAAACTCCAATATTTCTCGCACGATAGATTCGAAAGGTATGCCTGACTTAAGACAGACAATAACAGTTGCCATCGCATTATACACATTATGAAGTCCTGGAACAGACAATTTTACTACTCCAAGCTTCTCGCCTCTATGACTCAATGTGAAGGCAATTTGGCGATCTCCAAGAGTAACTTCACTTGCCATATAATCCGCTTCTGTCTTTATACCAAAAGTGGTAATAGAGCTATTTAGTCTCGGTAAAATAGACTGTACATTCTGATCATCAGCGCAAACAACAGCTATACCGTCTTCACGAATCTGATTCAAAAATTGAACGTACGCTCCCTTTAGCTGTTCGAAGTCACTGTTATAATTCTCCAAGTGATCCGCTTCAATATTGGTAACTACGCCAAGCCATGGGTGGTATTGCAAGAACGAACCATCACTTTCGTCTGCCTCAGCGACAACATGTTCTCCTTGACCTGCCTTCGCGTTCGTCCCTATATTCATAATCTCTCCACCGATAATATAGGTAGGATCGATTCCGCATCTTTCCATTACCAGTGCAATCATAGATGACGTAGTCGTCTTGCCATGAGCCCCAGCAACAGCTACCCCTTTCCGCTCGTTTAGCAACCTAGCCAACATTTGCGAACGATGTAACACCGGAATATTGAGTTGTTCTGCTTCCACTACTTCCACATTATCTTTGGATAGAGCAGTCGAATATACGACTACGTCAGCACCATGCACTTGTTCTGCAGTATGTCCAATATAAATTTTGGCTCCATTGGCAGCTAACTTTTCCGTTAACTCCTGGGAGACCATATCCGAACCCGTAACTGTATAACCCATTTCTAACATAACTCTTGCGATGGCGCTCATCCCGTAGCCACCAATGCCAATAAAATGAATATGTTCTGATGTATTCAACCGTTATTCACCAACCTTTTTCAGAATCGGATTGATTTAAGAGAGATCCTCGCACGTCGGCAATGAGATATAATGTACCAGATACCACTCCAAGATCCTCCTCTTCCGTCCGTAACTTTAATTTCTCTAGTGCTATTTGCCAATCAGGTTCTACGATAATTTGCAAAGTAGGTTTAGCGTAATTAGACTGCAAACGTTCCACAACCTCAAGTAGCTTATTAGCGTCCATTTTCTTGCGGAAATCTGGTTCAGTTAGAATAAGTGTATCCACTAAAGGAAGTATATGCTTCAAGTAGGATTCATGATGCTTATTCCCCAACATCCCCATCATTAAATTTAATGATCGGTATTTATAATACTGAGGAATACTGTTAGCCAAGCTCTCAGCACCCTCTGGATTATGCGCTCCATCCACAATAATTCTAGGATGATTCACTACTTCTTCTAATCTTCCAGCCCATACAGTATCTCGGAATCCTTTGAGGATATCTTCATCTTCCATGACATAGGCCATATATTGACGTAGCACCTCTAGCACCATCATCGCACCTGCAGCGTTCGCAATCTGATGCTCACCCTTCATCCCAACTTCAATATCCATTGAGCGAAAAGGACCCTTGAAGTGGAATGACTGAACATCTACTTCAAATTTCACACGTTCATACGTAAAATTCTCCCCCGCAAGGTATAAGGTCGAGTTACTTCTATCTGCTGCTGCTTTCAGTATTTCTACTACTTCAGGCTGATCAGCACAACTAACGACAGGAACGCCACGCTTAATAATACCTGCCTTTTCCGTAGCAATAAGGGATAAGGTATCTCCCAGAATATCCGTATGATCTAAACCAACATTCGTAATGATAGAAACGACTGGAGTTACAATATTTGTTACATCCAGTCTACCCCCAAGACCCGTCTCCCATACGACAATATCAGGAACACAAACCTTAGCGTAGTATACAATCGCAATGGCCGTTGACACTTCAAACATCGTTGGTGATCCTTGGTCAGTTAATGCGATGCTCTCTACCACTGGACGTAATATATTCGTCAGATCGAGCAGCGTTTCTTCTGGAATATCTTCCCCATTATATTGAAATCGGTTAGTAAATTTAGTGATATACGGTGATGTGAACGTCCCTACTGAATAGCCTGCTTGTAACAATACCTTTGTTAAAAAAGCACAAGTGGATCCTTTACCATTGGTTCCCGCTACATGAATAAATTTTAGACGGTTCTGAGGTTGCCCAAGTTGTTCCATCATCATCTCCATGCGAGATAATCCTGGTCGGATTCCAAAAGGTATCAAGCCATTAATCCAATTAACTGCTTCATGATATGTCGTAAAGGGAGCTGGAACTTCAGCTACATTATCATTTCCCATGCTTTCCACCCTCAGCTCTATAAAATATTTGATGTTCGGCTTATCCTCTGAGTTCTTCTATTCTAGCCAATACTTTGCTGCGTTTATTAGAGTAGTCTGCCATCTTCGCAGTCTCTTCTTCTATAACTTTCGCAGGAGCCTTAGCAACGAATCCTTGATTACTAAGCTTCTTCTCAACTCGCTCAACCTCAGCATTTAACGTTTTTACTTCTTTTTCAAGGCGTTCAATTTCTTGAGCAATATCAATCAATCCAGCCAAAGGCAAATACAACTCAGCACCTGTCACAACAGCTGTCATCGACTTATCTGGAGCTTGAATATCCACGCCTACTTCAAAGCTCGATGTATTACAGAAACGCTTCACGTATTTCTCATTACGACTCACGATTCCAAACATCTCCACATCACCTGCTTTGACAATCAGTTCAACCTTCTTACTCATGGGTACGTTAACCTCTGAACGAATATTACGTACCGTCCGAATAATTCCCATCAACATATTCATTTCATTCACTGCTTCTGGATGCTCAAAGGAAGCGTTATACTCTGGCCAGGAAGCTAGTGTAATCGTATCTCCTTCATGCGGAAGATGCTGCCATATCTCCTCCGTTATGAACGGCATGAACGGATGAATCAAGCGTAGCGTACGGTCAAGAACATAAGCAAGGACAGATTTCGTGCTCTTCTTAGCTTCTTCATCTTCTCCATATAATGACAGTTTAGCGAATTCGATATACCAGTCGCAAAGGTCATCCCATATAAAGTTATAAAGAACTCGGCCCGTCTCTCCAAAATCATAAACATCTATTAGACGCGTAATATCACGTGAAGTTTCGTTTAAACGATGTAGAATCCAACGATCTGACGTTTGTAAGTCGCCGCTTATATCAATATCCTCAAATGTGAAGCCTTCTAAATTCATCAGAGCAAATCGAGATGCATTCCATATTTTATTGGCGAAATTACGCGCTTGCTCTACACGCTCCCAACGGAAACGAAGATCTTGACCAGGCGTACTGCCCGTTGAAATCATATAACGCATGGCATCCGCGCCATACTTCTCAATAACTTCTAGTGGATCCACGCCATTGCCGAGTGACTTGGACATTTTGAGTCCATCCGAATCTCTAACCAAGCCATGCATCAATACATCCTGGAAAGGAATCTGGTCCGTGAATTCAAGTGCAGTGAATATCATTCGCGCCACCCAGAAGTAAATGATGTCATATCCCGTAACAAGTACATTCGTTGAGTAGTATCGTTTCAGATCTTCCGTATCATCAGGCCATCCAAGTGTTGAGAAAGGCCATAGTGCTGAGCTGAACCAAGTATCAAGTACATCATCGTCCTGTCTTAGTTCAGTGCTTCCACATTTAGAACATACATTCACATCATCTTGGGAAACGTGGATCTCACCACATGATTCACAATACCAAGCAGGGATGCGATGCCCCCACCAAAGTTGTCTTGATATACACCAGTCACGTACATTTTCAATCCAATTCAAATAAACTTTCTCAAATCGATCTGGAACGAAGTTTACACCCTTACCAGACTTCTGTACTTCAATCGCTCGTTCTGCTAATGGCTTCATCTTAACGAACCACTGTGTAGAAAGGTAAGGTTCCACTACAGCTCCCGTACGCTCACTATGTCCAACTTGATGAACATGATCCTCGATAAGGATTAACACACCTTGTTCTTGTAAATCCTTTACAATCTGTTTGCGGCATTCACTACGATCTAGACCTTCATATGGACCAGCAAGATCATTCATCGTTCCCGTATCATCCATAACTATAATTTGTTCCAATTGATGACGGAGGCCTACTTCGAAATCGTTCGGATCATGAGCAGGGGTAATCTTAACTGCACCACTCCCAAATTCTCGATCGACATATTCATCAGCAATAATCGGTATTTCACGATTCACGATAGGTAGTAAGACCGTTTTGCCAATCATATCTGTATATCGCTCATCTTTTGGATGAACAGCAATAGCAGAATCTCCTAGCATCGTCTCAGGGCGCGTCGTCGCCACAACAATATGACCGCTACCATCTTGTAGAGGATACTTCAGGTGATAAAGATGTCCCTGTACCTCTTTATGCTCCACTTCAATATCAGATAAGGCTGTTCGTGCAACTGGATCCCAGTTGATAATATATTTACCACGGTAGATTAGCCCCTTCTTATAGAGCTTCACAAACACTTCTTTTACAGCTTTGGAGAGACCTTCATCCAATGTGAACCGTTCTTTAGAATAATCAAGAGACAACCCCATCTTAGCCCACTGATCACGGATCGTATTCGCATACTGATCTTTCCACTCCCATACTTGATCTAGAAATTTCTCTCTTCCCAGATCATAGCGAGTTATTCCTTGCGCACGTAACTTCTGCTCTACTCTCGTCTGTGTAGCAATTCCTGCATGATCAGTTCCAGGCAACCAAAGCGCATCGTACCCCTGCATTCTCTTGGTTCGTATTAGAATATCTTGTAATGTGAAATCCATCGCGTGACCAATATGAAGCATCCCTGTCACATTTGGTGGTGGGATAACGATGGTATATGGCTTCGCATCCGGTCTTTGACCTGCTTTGAAGAATTCACCCTCTAACCAATATTTATACCATTTCTGTTCAGCGGATTTAGGATCATACGTTGTTGGCATTTCCGTCGTTGTTTTCATTTCTTTATCTGTCATTATTATTAAACCTCCAGTACATCTTCAAAATATCTAACAAGCAGAAACGATTATGCCGTCCTTTTTCGTGGACGGTACCCGTCTCTGTGGAAATATAAGGATTAGAGTATCGAGAATCAATTTCATAATTACGCAACCCGATTTAGCTGCATCGGCGATTATGAAATTGATTCAAGTAAAACGTATACTTCTTATATTTGAACACAAAAAAACCTCACGCCCTCAAAGGACGAAAGGTTATCTTTCGCGGTACCACCTTTGTTTCATGATAAGTAAAATAATAAGCCAATATGACATAGGCTTACAATGATACTTCTCACGACACTCATACAGATAACGGCTGCAACCGGCCATATTCTAATCCCTTGTATAACACATGGACTCAAACAGGCAACTCCAGGGCGACTTTCGCTTGGCTTACATCCTACGGAATCTTCCAGCGTTGCAATTCCGCTCTCTGAAGGGTATGCCAACTACTCTTCCCATTCACAGTTGATTGTCAATATTCTGTATTAATAATAGCGTGCATGTTGCATATAGTCAACATCGTGTACATTAAGGACGTTGACTATATACAACATCTTATAGTGCGTGTTCAAAAAGTCAAATTTTCAGCACCAAGAAGATTGGATGAAGCAAGGGAGTGAGGAGCGGAGCGTAGGCAGTACCTACGTGAGCACCGGAAGGACCGGCTGAATTCAATGTTCGATGTCGAATAAGCTTCTTGGCATACTTCGTGATCAAAAGATGACTTTTTGAACAACCTCTTATATACACAAAGGGCTATCATCTTAGTAATGAAAATCTACTAAGGTGATAGCCCTTTGTGTTAATAAAATTATCGTTACATGTTACGGGATATAAAGAATCTGCCCTTCTTCAATCGTCTGCTCAGATAAACGATTATGCAATAGCAGTTCTCTCGGACTCATTTGATAGCGATCTGCAATCAAATCAATCGTCTCTTCCCTTTGTACGATACAAAGTCGAACTTTACTGAATGGCGTTTTCTCAGATGTTCCGCCGAGAAAAAGACTTTTCCACTCGACCTCTTCATTTACTGCATGATCATTATTCACTTCACGAGCTTGCTGCTGCTCTTCCTGAACCTGTTGCTCCAAATCTCTTAGTGTTCTCGCACGACTAGAACTCAATATTGACGATAATCCAACATGGTCTTGCTTAGAAGTTGTGGGTTCTTTTTTGCTTCCTAAAGCAATTTTCATTTCCACTTTCTCATCAGTTTCTTTAAGCTGATCAGCTTCCGGTATTCCAGTCACTAGAATTGAATCCTCTTCTAACAATCCACCTTCTATTGAATCCAATGACGGCTCTCGTTCTCCATTGTTGTCGTTCATAACATGCTCATCAGGAAGACTGTTTTGCGTAGGTGATGAGAGTTCCTGGTCATCCTCAGATTTAATTTGCCACACATTTGAGTGATCTTTAAGACGAGCAAGATCTTCCTCATCTATATGTAGCGCCGATATGTTAGCTTGAGAACCCTCCAAATCAACGGATTCACTTAACTCTAGCAATTCATTCTGCACTTGATCCTCATAGGCTATATCTTTATCCAATGGTCTAGATGAAGACCCTTGAAACACATCCCAATCCGGAGCATGTACAACCGTGAATTCTTCGGCATTCCAGGCTGATATGTCTTCTCCCGGTGATTCAACCCCCTGCAATGACAGCACTCCTGTAATGTTAAGGCTTCTCTTGGATAACAAATCGATGTCGAAGTTCTCAATCTCCACAGCAATCTCGTTCAAGGATGATACACGGTTAAGAGGCACAGTAATTTCAACGGGAATATAGTGCTCAAGCCGTTGTGTACCCTCCTCTTCACCCTCTCCCCTGTATAAACCTGTTAGTAATAAGTGCCCCCGGAGTGTAGCTTCCTCATCCTGATTAATCACCTGAATATGCGGTAACAATTCAACCTCTTCAAGTTCCGCAATTCCAGCCACTTCTTCTGATAATTGAATGCGTTCATAAATATCAAAGCGCAAACCATAGGACTGGTCAAACACAGGTAACGTCCTCCTTTTCAGCATATTCTAACCATGAGTCGACTCATGGCATGAGCCCATTATTCTTAACTCACTATATTTATATGCTCAAGCAGAAACGGCTATGCCGTCCTTTTTCAAAGAGTTTACGCTTCCGATGCTAGCGATACTTCGTATCACTTTAAGGTATCCGTCTCTGCCGAAATATAAGAAATAGAGTATCAAGAATCAATTTCATAATTACGCAACCCGATTTAGCTGCAGCGGCGATTATGAAATTGATTCAAGTGAAACTTCTACTCCCTTATATTTAGAAAAAGGAACACATGCATTTTTTTAAGATTATCCTTTGGTCATAGCTTGCAAATTAATCCGAAGATTGAGCAAATCCTCCGGCCACGGATCCTCTATTTCTATAAATTCACCCGTAAACGGATGGGTGAAACATAACTTCTCCCCATGCAGTGCTTGTCGATGAATCAAGGCATCACTTCCACCATAAAGTGTATCCCCTAGCAATGGATATCCTAAATGGCTTAAATGAACACGTATTTGATGCGTGCGACCTGTATCTAATTCAAGATAAATGAGACTCGCGCCTCTATACACCTCTTCCACACGTACATGTGTGCGTGCAGATTGCCCTGTAGGAGAGACACGACGGCGCTGAGCATGGTGACGATCCTTCCCAATGGGCAGATCAATCACCGATAGATTGGAAGCGACAGTCCCTTCAACGAAAGCGATATATTTTCGCTCAATTTGTTTTCCACGCATGTCTTCATCTAATTTCAATTGAGCCCATTCATTCTTAGCATAGAGCACAGGTCCTGACGTGTGCTGATCAAGTCTATGAATATGTCTAACGGCAACCTGCTCACCCATTCCTTCATAGTGCGCAGCAACAATGTGATCCAGTGTTACCTCGCCCTCCCGCCCGTCCGGATGTATCGTCATTCCTGCTGGTTTATGAACAACTAAACAGAAATCATCCTCATAGAGAATATCAAGTTCCTGCCATAGCGAACCAATACCATGGGAACGTGATGGAAAAAGAGCCAACCTAAGCTTATCTCCATTCCATTGAATCCCTTTCTCATGCTTAAGGCGACGCAACAACTTCTCAGGCATTCCGACAGAATTCAACAACCATGCAAGCGTCTCCGCCTCACGGTTATCTGAATCACGGATAGCTTTGCCAGGAATAAGTTCTAGCCATTCTCCACGGCGACTCCAACTGCCTAGATAGCTCATAGATTCTTAAGGGCTTTATAGTTAGCTTCAATACTATGATCAATATCCTCGATACTATGTGCTGCCGAAACGAACATTCCCTCGAACTGTGATGGAGCAACGCTCACACCATGGTTAAGTAAACCTGCAAAATAACGTCGGAATGTGTCTGAATTACTATTCTTTGCTGTATCAAAGTTAATGACCGGTGCATCAGTAAAAAATGGACATACCATAGATCCCACGCGATTGATCGTAACAGGAACACCGAGTTCTTGAGCATTCCGCTCAAATCCAGCTTGTAGACGTGCAGCGCGCTCCTCTAATTGCTTGTAGACTTCCGGCGTGAGTAACTTAAGTGTCGTGTATCCGGCTGCCATCGCCAACGGATTCCCACTAAGGGTGCCTGCTTGATAGATCGGTCCAGAAGGAGATATCTGCTCCATAAATTCACGTTTGCCACCGTACGCACCTACTGGAAGTCCACCACCAATCACTTTCCCGAGGCAAGTTAAATCTGGTGTTATACCATATAATCCTTGTGCACAATTTAAGTCCACTCGGAATCCAGTCATGACCTCATCAAAAATAAGTAAACTTCCATATTGGGTCGTTAGATCACGTAAACCTTGTAGAAACCCTGGAAGTGGCGGTACAACACCCATATTCCCAGCTATAGGTTCGACAATGATACAAGCAAGTTCTTCACCGAAGCGCTCAAAAGCTATTTTGACAGATTCAAGATCATTATAAGGAACCGTAATCGTGTTCACTGCAACACTTTCTGGTACTCCTGGGCTATCAGGTAAGCCTAATGTAGCTACTCCTGATCCCGCTTTGATCAGAAGGCTATCTGCATGTCCATGATACGAACCTTCAAATTTCAAAATTTTACTTCTGCCCGTAATACCACGCGCTAGACGAATAGCACTCATCGTAGCTTCTGTTCCCGAATTGACCATCCGCACAATTTCAATAGATGGAACACGTTCACAGACAAGCTTCGCCATCTCCGTCTCAATTAAAGTCGGAGCCCCGAAGCTTGTCCCCCGCAAAGCTGTTTCTCGAATAGCTGAAATAACCTCTGGATGAGCATGTCCCATAATCAGCGGTCCCCAAGAGCAGATATAATCAATAAATGTATTTCCGTCGATATCAAAAATACGGGAACCTTCCCCGCGTTCGACGTATATTGGAGTCAATCCGACTCCTTTAAATGCACGAACAGGGCTATTAACTCCCCCTGGAATAACCTGCTTAGCTTCTTCAAATGCCGCTCTAGAAGCCTCTTCTTTGCGCTTGCCAGACAATTGAGTCATTCTCGACACTCCTATCCTTCTATTTTCCTGCGATCCAACCAGCTACATCTTTTGCGAAATAAGTAATAATGATATCTGCACCAGCTCGTTTCATACCCGTAAGCATTTCCTGAACAATGGCTTTCTCATTAATCCAACCTTGCTGTGCAGCAGCTTTAACCATGGAATATTCTCCGCTAACATTATATGCAACCAGTGGAAGATCGAATTGATCCTTAATCATTCGCATAATATCCAAATATGCCAGGGCTGGCTTCACCATAAGCATATCAGCACCTTCAAGCACATCAGATTCTGCTTCTCTAAGCGCTTCTCTGGCATTGGCAGGGTCCATTTGATAAGTCTTACGGTCACCAAATTGAGGTGCAGAGTCTGCTGCTTCACGGAAAGGTCCATAGAATGCAGAAGCATATTTCACCGAATAGGACATAATGGGAATGTTCTGATATCCCTCTTCATCAAGCCCTTCACGAATTGCTCGTACAAATCCATCCATCATATTAGATGGTGCGATGATATCCGCTCCTGCTTTCGCTTGAGATACTGCGGTCTTGACAAGCAATACGAGTGACTCGTCATTAAGCACATCTCCACAAATATGACCTTCATGTTCAAAAGTATGTACCATCCCACAATGCCCATGATCCGTAAATTCGCATAAACAAGTATCCGCAATAACTAACAATTCAGGATACCAACCTTTAATAAGACGCGTTGCCTCTTGTACGATGCCATCATCTGCAAATCCTGATGATCCAATGCTATCCTTCGTTTCCGGTATCCCAAACAATAACACTGCTGGAATGCCCAAAGCTACAATATCGTCCACTTCACTCTTCAACATGTCGAGCGAGAAATGGTACACGCCTGGCATGGAGGAAATCTCCTTCTTCACATTTGTACCATATGCAACGAAGATAGGCTGCACCAAATCCTGCACATTTAGAACAGTCTCCCGTACCATACTCCGAATAGCAGCAGACTGTCGTAAGCGGCGATGCCGCACTAATGGAAAACTCATGGTTGTAACCTCCTAAAAGTTTTTAAGCATACACTTCAAGATTTACTTCGAAAAAACTCGCATCGGAAGCGTAAACTTATTTCTGTTGCATGACCGCTACGGTGACGGATTATTCTTACGATCGCTGTTGCCCTCGGATTTCTTGATTGTATACCACCTATATGTGGTAGAAATCCGATTCATAAGCATATGCTTTCGAAGTAGCTTTCCTATGGAAAGCTTGTAGGCGAGCGCTATCGCTTCTTCAGAACAATTCCGTCCCCTCCGCAAGGTTCTTCACGATCTTTTTTTTCAGTTCTGCACTGCGTTCCAACGGCATAAAGATTGAACCACGCTCTCAATCGTCGCTTCTTCCGCAATCATCCCTACAGTTAATCCCGCTTCCTTTGCGGTCATAGCTGTAATTTCCCCAATACAGAAGGTTTCAACACCTTCCAATTGCTTGACAGGATCTTGAATCCCCATCCGCTTCATGATGGTTAGGAGATTCGTCACGGTTGAGGAACTAGTGAACGTAATGGCATGAATACTGCCCTCATCAAACATTCTTAACAGTTCGCTATCATCTTCGCCCGTTATAACCGTATGATATGTAACCGTATCGGTCACTTCAAGCCCCATCTCCATAAGCTTCTCAGGAAGCCACTTTCTACCTTTATCTCCTCGTGGTAGCAGAACCTTCTGTCCTGCCTTCAACTGTGCCCCCAACATCTCCACCATTCCCTCTGCTTGGAATACTTCTGGAAGTTGCTCAGGGATGATACCATGTGACATCAAGGCTTCTGCAGTAGCCGGTCCAACAGCTACCACTTTTGCACGATATAATGAACGGACATCTCGTCCATGTTCCTGTAAATGCATAAAGAAGAATTCTACTCCATTCACGCTGGTGAAGAAGATCCAATCATACTCCTCTAATTTAGCAAATGACGATTGTATATCTAGTATTTCCTTCGAGTCTGTCGGTCTCACTATATCAATAACTGGAAACTCATATGGTTCGCCACCAAGCTCCTCAATTCTGTTAGCCAACCCGCTCGCTTGGGAACGAGCACGGGTTACAAGAATACGTTTGCCGAAAAGTGGCATATATTCTGCCCACATTAATTTCTCACGCTGTAGTACCACATCACCTACAACAATTACAGCGGGAGGCTGAAAGTCAGCAGCTTTTACTTTATCCTCAATATCTGCAAGCGTCCCAGTCAATGTTTCCTGTTCCGCACGAGTTCCCCAACGTACGAGCGCTACAGGAGTGCTAGCAAGACGACCGTGTGTGATCAATTGCTCACTTATGTACCCTATCTTAGCAACACCCATCATAAAGATAAGGGTTCCCGTAGCATTCGCTAACTTATCCCATTGTATCTTTACATCAAGCTTGTCCGGACTTTCATGACCCGTAATAATCGAAAGTGAAGAAGACAAATCACGATGAGTCACCGGAATACCTGCATAAGCCGGAACACTTATCGCGGAAGTTATTCCCGGAACGATCTCATAACGGATACCATGCTTCCACAGTAGTTCTGCTTCCTCGCTAACACGACCAAAGATAGTTGGGTCTCCACCTTTTAACCTAGTCACTGTCTTACCTTCCAAAGCCAAGTCCACTAACAGCTGATTAATATCTTCCTGTTTCATCGTATGTCTGTCTGGAAGTTTGCCAACGTATACCTTCTCGGCCCCAGGTTTCATCGATTGTAGCAAACGTGGATTTGCCAAACGATCATACACAACTACGTCTGCTTTTTTGATACATTCCAAGCCTTTGACAGTAATTAAACCAGCATCTCCTGGTCCTGCCCCCACCAAATATACTTTACCAGATGTTAACGACATCCCTTCATCCCCTTACTTGCGCCAATATATTCTCCGCTCCCTGAGCAATTAACTTGTTTGCTACTTCAAGACCAAGCTTCTCGGGGTCAGTACCCGTCACCATTTCTTTCAAAATGACATCCCCCTCTGGAGAACCAACCATACCTGTTAATTGTATAACTTTAGAACCTGTTTGAGTATCATCCACCCATATCGCATGAGCCCCAATCGGAACCTGGCAGCCACCATTTAATACACCTAGAAATTTACGCTCTGCTGCTACTGTCATCGAAGTATCTTTATCATTATACAGAGCAAGAAGTTTACGAACTCCCTCATCATCTACACGACATTCAATACCTAGTGCACCTTGCCCAACAGCAGGCAGACAGACATCTACCGAAATATAAGATGTAATTCTATCTTCCCAGCCCATACGTTTCAAACCCGCTACTGCTAGTAGAATGGCCTGGAATTCACCTTCCTCAAGCTTCCGGAGTCGCGAGTCAATATTACCGCGAATAGGCTCTAACTGCAGATCTGGACGATATGCCTTCAGTTGACTTGAACGCCGTAAACTACTCGTCCCAACCTTAGCGCCATGTGGTAGTTGATCTAAATCCAATCCATCCAAGGAGATAAGACAATCGCGTGCATCAGCCCGAACTGGCACAGCGGCATTCATTAGACCTTCCGGTAACTCTGAGGGCATATCCTTCATACTATGTACGGCCATATCGATCTCTCCGTCAAGCATCGCCTGCTCAATCTCCTTAACGAACAACCCTTTACCACCAACCTTTGAAAGAGTCACATCGAGAATTCGATCCCCTTTTGTAACAATCTTTTTAACCTCAAATTTAAAATCAAACCCATGCTCATCACTAATTTTCTGCAACGCCTGAATAACTTGTCCCGTTTGCGTTAAAGCAAGTGCACTTTGTCTACTACCTACTATAATCGTTCGCATTTCTTATTCCCCCTTATTTTCCATAATCCACATTTGTATTTCTGCTTGACTCCACTCCTTATAGGTACCCTGTCGAATATCCCCCAGAATAGAGCATTGCGCTAATTTTCTAAATAACTTACCACGTTGCTCAAGTGATGCAACTCCTTTTTTTATTTCTGAACGCATATGGTACAGGAAATCAAGATATAGCTCGTACTCTTCACCATACTGCTCGGCTAAAGTATTGCTTATACTCCTGGCTATTGTGGGACCCGCACCTAAAGTTGATACAGCAATGGTTAGTCGTCCGCGCTTCATGACAGCTGGAGTGATAAATGTACCTAACTCTGCATTGCTCGCTACATTAACTGGAATCGCCATTTCTTTGGCTTCCTCCGCTATTGTTCTATTCAGATCTTCTTGATTTGTTGTAGCATGAACAATCCAATGTCCCGCAGTATCACCATCAGAGAAACCTCTTTGTTTCCATTGAATACGACCCTCTTTATATAATACAAATAATTCATGCGTAAGCTCTGGACTAATCACGGTTACATTCGCTCGTGCTTCAAGGAGTGCCTTAATCTTTCTCTCCGCGATCATTCCCCCACCCACAACAAGACAGCGCCGATCTTCACACTCTAGCATGATGGGGATATATCCCGCCATTGATCCACTCACACTCCTGTCCACCAATGAAATTTAGACCACGAATTCAGAAGAAGATTTATAATAATAACGGCATATCCGATTAATGCCCACTTTGATATCACTACACCGGAATTTTTCTTAGCCCTTCTTTTAACAAAATACAATATAAAAATACTCAATCCCATGAAAGTGGTCACTACCTTAGAATCCAACAGCAATTCTAAACGCCCTTCGGCAACAATGGACAGCACAGCCACGATTAGTGATACAGATAGAAGTGGTAGGCCCGTTACCATGCCATAGTAAGAGTATTTGTCCATCATTTCAAGACTCGGTAGTCGTCTAACTGTGTCATTCCATTTCTTGTCTTTTAATTTCTTATGCAAAAATAGATACATCACTGCAAATACAGCAGCAACTGTAAACGATACTACACTTAGATTTGCCAAAATAATATGAAATACTAACAACCCATGTACACCTTGCCAATTACTCATAGGATCATTACTGAAATCGAACCACAAGTGATTAAGCACAAAAACACAAAAGCCAATCACACTTAACAAAAGAACAGCAAATTCAGACTTTTTCAAAAAGCACATCACTAATGATGCTATGACAAGAATGAATGCAAACATGAATAAGAAATCATATAGGGTGAAAATTGGAGCAATACGATCCTCCCACATCCGAATTCCAAGGATCGTTAATTGAGATACAAATACAACAACAAGAAGCCCTGTGCCTGTCCACTTCGCTCTCAAATTGCGTCGAATGCAATCAGAGAAAAAGAACAAAAGGCTCAGGGCATAAATATAAATGCCTGCATCATAAATTCTACTTAATAATAACATCTTATCTCACCCACCTCTACAGGCTGGCCGGCATCAAAGATGCCTTAGAAAGAGATGATTTGATCTCCGTAGAAGATTTACTGCTTGTACCCACCAATACATGCTGTGTTCCAACCATCATACCATCATCTCTAGTGTCATTCAGCTGATTCTCTAAAGCGAATATCTGTGTAAAGACATCCAGGGAGTCCTCACCATTCTTCTCACCAGTCAATTCCTTAATTCGATTAATCGGATCATGCAACATCTGGTTCACGATACTTTTAGTTAAACGACGGATCACTTTCCGTTGATGTTCATCCAGTTCAGGTAGTTTATTGAATAAACTTTCCATCGTTTCTTCGTGAATTACATTGGACTTTTCTTGTAAAGCTCGAATAACAGGTCTCACTCCAAGCGTCTTCAACCACTGATTAAACACAATGATCTCTTCCTCAATCATGATCTCAATCTTAGTTGCTTCCGTTCGACGCATTTCAAGATTACTCTGTACTATCCCTTCTAAATCATCGATATCATACAGGAATACATTATGAATATCACCAATAATAGGATCTATATCCCTTGGCACAGCAATATCAATAATAAACAATGGCCGTGATTGACGACGCTTCATACTCTCCTTCACTTGCGCAGAAGTTAATACATATTCTTCGGCACCTGTGGAGCTGATTAGTATATCCACTTCATCTAAGCGCGAAATTGCCATATCTAAAGTACATGGTGTGCCATTAAACTTCTTAGCTAATTCTTCAGCACGTGACAACGTGCGGTTGGCAACAATAACTTCGGCCGCTCCATTTCCATACAAATGCTTCACAGTTAATTCACTCATCTTACCCGCGCCGAGGATCAATACTTTCTTATCTGTAAACAATCCGAAAATCCGTTTACCTAGTTCAACTGCGGCATAACTAATGGATACCGCGCTCTCTCCAATAGTCGTCTCAGTATGCACTCTTTTCCCTAGGGTAACTGCCTGCTTAAATAGCATGTTGAACCAAGTTCCAGTTGCATTATTCCTTTGTGACTCTAGGAATGCACTACGAACTTGACCTAAAATTTGCGTCTCTCCAAGCACCATAGAATCCAGGCTACATGTCACGCGTAGCAAATGAGATATTGCTTGTTCATCTTCATATATATATATGTGTTTCGTGAATTCCTCACGGGAAATACCGAACCACTGTTCCATGAAACCTCGTATGAAATAACCGCACATATGTAGACGATCCACGACTACATAAATTTCTGTCCGATTACAAGTTGCAACAATGACACCTTCCAAAACCGTTTTGGTATGCTTTAATTGGTCTAGAGCTTCCGGTAAATCCTTATCTGCGAATGTGAACTTTTCTCTCACTTCCACAGGCGCTGTCCGATAATTTAATCCTACAACGACGATATGCATATATAAAGTCACCTACCCCAAATAATTTAAATATCTCCGAACTATATAGAGTTTGTTCAAAAAATAAGCTTTTGGAACTCGTAGTTATATCATAATTCATTTATGTTAATTATATCACATTAATTAAAATCTCCATGACGATTTATTGACATGTTTATGAACCTGTATCGTAATGAATGAACTTTCACTTTGAAATAAGATCATCTAACTGCTTACTTAGTTTGCTCAATTGCTCAGCTTGTACTGAATTCACCTGATGGTTACTATTCACAATAATGCTATAAATCGGTATTAAGTCAGTAAATTTAGAACTGAAATCAACTAATAACTCACGTTCCTGCTGATTAATCGAACGATCTCCAGCAATCTGCCAGCCTGTTATCATATTAACCAATTCATCAATGGCTGGCAAATATTCTATCTCTTTCTTACCAAAAGCCCTAACCATCCGTTCATGTCCGAAGTTAGCTGAATAAGCTGCCAATTTCACTCGATCTAACTCTTTCGTATTATTCATATGAGTAGCCTCCATCAAGGAGGAATTCAATATTTCCATTTGAAAATAAACAACTTCATAAAGCATCTGGGATGCATCCACTTTCACCTCATTGGGCTTTAATAATTGATAGCCCTGATACAACAAACTCCCAACTAACAGTAGTAATACACAAGTGAATATAATGTCTTTGTACTTTCTTCGACGCAACTATACCGCCCCCTTATCACATTTATAGCTATGTAACATTGTATGGGAGTGTGAAAAAACAAATAACCACGGACCTCCATGGTTATTTGTCAAATAAAAACGACTATGATCTCCTTATTCAAGGAGATCACGCTTCCGATGCTAGCGATGCTACCGTATCACTTTAAGGCACCCATTTCAGCGGAAATATAAAATTATTACACTTCAGTTAGTGCTTCATCCTCATCATCTTCTTCAGTAGCACTCATATTAGCTTTAATAATACTCCACAGTTCATCCTTGCCTAAGCCTGTATCAGATGAAAATAAGACTAGCGGATGATCGATCCGTAAACCCAAACTTTCCTTCATCTGTTTAATCTGCTTGGCCCATCGGCTACGAGGAATCTTGTCAGCCTTCGTTGCTACAACACAGACAGGAATATCATAATGTGACACCCAATCATACATAATCATATCATCCTTGGAAGGCGGATGCCGCAGATCTACTACAAGTAGCAACAACTTCAATGTCACTCTTTCCAGTAAATACTTCTCGATCATGTTTCCCCATGCAAGTCGCTGCGACTTAGATACTTTGGCAAATCCATATCCAGGAAAGTCAACCAAATACAATTCATCATTAACGACATAATAGTTTAATTGCTGAGTCTTACCAGGAGTTGAGCTCGTTCTAGCTAAATTCTTACGATTAATCATGCGGTTAATTAATGATGACTTACCCACATTCGAGCGACCTGCCAGAGCAATCTCTGGCAAGCCATCGCCCGGGTATTGATCAGGCCCAACGGCACCAATCACGAACTCGGATTTGGTTACTTTCATAGTTATAATCCCTCTCTAGTGCACTCCCTTACGTTCCACAAGCGCATGTTGCAGAACCTGATCCATATGAGACACAGGAATAAATTCCACTTCATTCTTTATGCTGTCCGGAATCTCACTTAAATCCCGTTCATTATCTTTAGGGAGCAAAATTTTCTTATAGCCTGCACGATGGGCAGCTAGTGATTTCTCTTTCAGTCCTCCAATTGGTAGTACACGTCCACGCAGCGTGATCTCACCTGTCATAGCCACATCCTTGGAGACAAATCTCTTACTCAAAGCCGAAACCAATGCAGTAGCAATCGTAATCCCTGCCGATGGTCCATCTTTAGGAATGGCACCTTCAGGAATATGGATATGAATATCATTCTTCTCATGGAAGTCAGAATCGATTCCTAGCACTTCGGATTGGGAACGAGTATAACTAAAGGCGGCCTGTGCAGACTCCTTCATCACGTCACCCAATTGACCTGTCAATATTAGTTTACCTGAACCTGGCACGACTGTCACTTCAATCATTAACGTCTCTCCGCCTACTTCGGTCCATGCAAGTCCCGTTACCGTTCCAATCTGATCCTCAAGATCAGCTACACCATAACGGAATTTAGCAATTCCAAGGTTCTCCTTAATATCTACAGGGGTAATGATAATGGTCAAATCCTGTTGTGAAACAATCTTTCTAGCAGCCTTACGACACAAAGAAGCAATCTGTTGCTCTAAATTCCGAACGCCTGATTCACGCGTATACTCACGAATCACTTTCAATAAGGCATCCTCATCGACCTGTAGTTGATCAGGTTCCAAGCCATGTTCACGCTTTTGCTTCGGCAACAGATAACGATTGGCAATCTGAAGCTTCTCAAGTTCTGTATAACCCGGAATATGGAGTATTTCCATCCGATCCAAAAGAGGTCTTGGAATGTTATGAATAGCGTTGGCTGTCGTAACAAACATCACCTTAGATAAGTCAAATGGTACCTCGATGAAATGATCACTAAATGTATTGTTCTGTTCTGGATCAAGCACTTCAAGTAAAGCCGACGAAGGATCACCTCTGAAATCAGATGCCATTTTATCTATTTCATCTAATAGAAACACCGGATTCATCGAGCCGGCAGATTTCATCCCCTGAATGATACGACCTGGCATGGCTCCTACATACGTGCGACGGTGTCCACGAATTTCGGCTTCATCTCGTACACCTCCGAGCGATATGCGTACGAATTTCCGTTCAAGTGATCGGGCTATTGAACGTGCAAGTGATGTTTTACCAACACCTGGAGGTCCAACAAGACACAGTATCGGCCCCTTCATTTGCTTAACAAGCTTTTGTACTGCCAAGTACTCCAGAACGCGTTCTTTCGGTTTATCAAGACCATAATGATCCTCATTCAGAATATCTTCTGCTTTCTGGAGATCTAGATCATATTCCGTTTCATTAGACCAAGGCAGAGCGAGTAACCAATCAACATAATTACGGATGACTCCACCTTCTGCTGAACTTGAAGGCATCTTTTCAAGCCGATCGATCTCTTTCTCAATTTTTTCTTTTACTTGTTCGGGAAGTTCCTTTCCATCCATCTGCTCACGAAGCTCATCCACTTCGTTCGCCCGACCTTCCTTCTCGCCTAATTCCTTTTGAATAGCCTTCATCTGTTCACGGAGGTAATATTCTTTTTGCGTTTTCTCCATTTGTTTCTTAACTCGCTGACCAATCTTTCGCTCCAATTCAAGCACTTCACGCTCGTTATTAAGAATATCTAGAAGCTTCTCAAGCCGTTCTCGAATATCAACAGTCTCTAATATCTCTTGTTTATCCTTAATCTTCAAAGTCAAATGACTGGTAATCACATCTGATAGTCGGCCTGGTTCCTCAATGTCCGAAACAGCGGCTAACGTCTCTGGAGTAACCTTCTTTGACAAATTAATATAATATTCAAATTGACTAAGAACTGTACGCATTAAAGCATCAATCTCTGGATCATCAATCTCTAATTCTGGAAGTACACGGGCAATAACCTCGTAATACTCTTCATTATCTGTATACTGAAGAACCTCCGCTCGCTCCACACCTTCAACTAGCACACGAATGGTTCCGTTTGGAAGTTTCAACATTTGTCTCACTTTCGCTACTGTACCGACTCTAAATATATCCTCTTGCTCCGGTTCTTCAATGTTCACTTCAGACTGAGAACAAAGGAGAATTAAATTATCTTCTATCATCGCTTTCTCCAATGCTTTGACCGATTTCTCACGACCCACGTCAAGATGAAGCACCATACTTGGGTATACAAGAAGTCCTCTCAAAGGCAGCAAAGGAAAACGACGACCTTTCGATTTAATAGACCCCATCGCTTTCACACCTCCAGTTGCTCTTTTTACGCATATGCATTTTTATATTTTAACAAAAGAATGGCTGAAACACCAATATAACGCGGTTTCTAAATGCTACTCGAATCTGTCACTTGACCTTGTGTAACAGATTTCGCCTGAAGGAGAGATGATGATATTCCAGTGTATACATCCGGGAACTCAGACAGTGTCGTTTCTTGTAGATGATTCACCAGTTCCTTACCAAACACATGATGGAATACTTCCTGAATGTGATCAACTGGGATAACTTGTAACCCATTAAGATCTGCAAACAGAGCCTGCCAGTTGTCTTTAGGTATGATGACTGTTGTTGCTCCAGCTTGAAATGCTGCCTCAACCTTGGCAATAACACCACCAACAGGCTTCACCTTACCGTGAATGCTAATCTCTCCAGTCATCGCTATCTTGTGATCAATCGGTATATTCTTTACTGCTGACACGATTGCCGTTGCCATCGCAATACCAGCAGATGGACCATCAATCGGAGTTCCACCAGGAAAGTTAATATGCAAATCGTAATCACTGGCGTTAAGCCCCATTAAACGAAGAACTGTGAGGACATTCTCTATTGAGCCTTTCGCCATGCTTTTCCTGCGAATCGTCCGAGCTCCACCGCCAATCTCTTCCTCTTCCACCACACCTGTTATATTGATTTTCCCTTGACCCTTTGAACTTATAGAAGCAGATACTTCAATTTCAAGTAATGTTCCTAGATTTGATCCATACACAGCAAGTCCATTAACTACTCCAACCTGTGAATGCGTTGGTATTTTACGTTCAGGCCGAGGTTGGAGTTGGCTGCTATTAGCTACCCACTCCACATCTGTTGCCTCTAATGAGTCTCTCTTTTCAGTCCATGCTAAACCAGCTGCGAGCTGAATGATATTGACAGCTTCTCTTCCATTGGTAGCATACTTCTTCACCACTTCTACAGCCGAAGGACATGGTTTAAGACCTATTTTTGCAATAGCATCTTCTGCAATCATGCCGATTTCATCGGGCAGTAGCGGTCGAAAGTATATTTCCATACAGCGGGACCGGAGCGCAGGTGGAATTTCTTCCGAGGAACGAGTCGTCGCACCAACGAGACGGAAATCAGCAGGTAAGCCATTCTGAAAAATATCATGGATATAAGCAGGCGTATTATTATCTTCAGAGTTATAATATGCACTTTCCAAGAGAACCTTGCGATCTTCAAGTACCTTTAATAGTTTATTTAATTGGATCGAATGTAATTCACCAATCTCATCAATAAATAGAATTCCACCATGCGCTTTCGTCACAGCTCCGGGTTTAGGTTGCGGAATACCCGCAACTCCCATTGAGCCGGCCCCTTGATATATCGGATCGTGAACAGATCCAATGAGAGGGTCTGCTATTCCTCTCTCATCAAATCGAGCAGTGGTTGCATCAATTTCCGTAAATTTCGCTTCACTTTTAAAAGGTGAAGTCGGATTTTTTTTAGCTTCCTGCAATACAACCCTGGCTGCCGCTGTCTTCCCCACTCCTGGAGGCCCATAAATAATGACATGCTGAGGATTATCACTACATAGCGCTGCTTTTAAAGCACGTAATCCTTCCTTTTGTCCTACAATATCATCAATCGATTGTGGTCGGGTTTTCTCTGAAAGAGGTTTGGTAAGTGATATAGAACGTAGTTTCCGTAACTTATCTAATTCTTTCCTCGACTCCCTATCGATTGCTGTTCGGTTTGTCTTCTGACCCCGTAGCAAAGTCCAGAAGTAAATCCCGATAATGACACCAAAGAACAATTGAATCACCATAAATATCATACTTAAATTCATAGTTTTCCTCCCATTTCTATAACTCCCATTAGGCTAATACTTGGTAGTATAGCCTTTTCCTCATTCAATAAACGCACTTATTGTGATTTTCGGCTGGAAATATGTCTAAAGGACTTTCACATGGTTAGATTTAGATGACTTGAATGTATCGTTACTGTCATGGTTAGGAAGTAATGTCTATAGGCTACATCCGCTCTTATCTGTCAAAAAAGCTACAGGCCGATAACTTACGGCCTGTAGCTTTTGTACTTACACTATAATTAGGATTGATGCTGATGATTGCGACCTGGTATTTCTCCAGTAGCTTCATACACTTCAACGATATGATCAATTTCTTTCTTCAATTCATTAACTAGCTCAGCTTCAGGTACCTTACGGATCATCTCTCCGTAGCGGAAAAGCATCCCTTCTCCACGTGCACCAGCAATACCAATATCCGCTTCACGCGCTTCGCCTGGGCCATTCACAGCACAACCAAGTACGGATACCTTAATAGGTACTTTTAAATTAGATATATACTCCTCTACTTCATTAGCAATAGAGAATAAGTCAATATCCAATCTTCCACAAGTTGGACAAGAGATCAATGTTGGAGCATTCGAGATCAGACCAAATGCCTTTAGAATCTCACGTGCTACTTTCACCTCTTCGACAGGGTCCGCACTAAGCGAAATCCGTAGGGTGTTACCGATCCCCATAGAGAGTAGAGCACCAATACCTGCCGAACTCTTAATTGTACCCGAGAACAACGTTCCTGCTTCCGTGATCCCTAGATGCAATGGATATGGGATAACTTCAGCGGCCTTGCGATAAGCCTCGAGAGCCATAGGTACATCCGATGCTTTTAAAGAAACGATAATATCATGAAAGTCCAACTCTTCCAGTATTCCTATATGAAAAAGTGCACTCTCAACCATAGCATCAGGTGTCGGATAACCATATTTCTCAAGCAAATGATTCTCAAGTGAACCAGCATTAACCCCAATTCGTATAGGTATTCCCTTCGCTTTACAGGCTTTTACGACTTCTTCTACCTTGGAGCGACGTCCGATATTACCAGGATTAATGCGCACTTTATCAATGCCGTTCTCAATAGCAGCTAAAGCTAATCTATAATCGAAATGAATATCCGCAACTAATGGGATATGAATCTGTTTCTTTATTTCTTTGATTGCAGCAGCGGCCTCCTCATTATTAACGGTAACCCGCACCATTTGGCAACCCGCTTCTTCTAAACGTAATATTTCAGCCACTGTTGCTTCCACATCTGCCGTCTTCGTCGTACACATGCTTTGAATGATCACATCGTTATTTCCACCTATGATCAGGTCTCCAACTTTAACAGAACGTGTGTCTTTTCTTGAAAACATAGTTAGCCTCTCCCTTTAACGCTAAAACTCCACCCCTTGCCCCGACGTCAATAGCTGCACGTACAGGGCTGGAAGTGGAACTTCGGCAATCTATCTACATAAGCCCTATGGTATTCACAACCCTTTAGGCGCTCTCTTCTTGATTCTTGCTAACCTTAGTGCTGGCACTTAATTCAGGAACTACTTTCTCTTGAACTACCTGCTCGGTGATAACGCAATCTTCGATGTCGTCGCGAGACGGAACCTCGAACATCACATCAAGCATAATGCCTTCAATGATTGCTCTTAAACCACGAGCACCCGTATTACGTTTAATGGCTTCCTTAGCAATAGCCACCAACGCTGCAGGTTCGAATTCCAGATTCACATTATCCATTTCCAACAGTTTTTGATACTGTTTAGTCAATGCATTCTTCGGTTCAGTAAGAATCCGAACTAATGTGTTCTCATCTAGAGGCTCCAAACTTGAAATGATAGGTAGGCGCCCTACAAATTCAGGTATTAGACCAAATTTCAACAGATCCTCTGGTAGAACCATAGATAGATACTCACCAGGATTCAGATCTTTCTGAGCTTCTCCACCGCCGTTAAATCCGATTACCTTCTTACCGATACGACGTTTGATTAATTGCTCCAACCCGTCGAAAGCACCACCGCAGATAAACAATACATTTGTAGTATCAATCTGAATGAATTCTTGATGAGGATGTTTACGTCCCCCTTGAGGCGGAACAGATGCAACAGTTCCCTCAAGAATTTTAAGAAGGGCTTGCTGCACCCCTTCACCCGATACATCGCGTGTAATCGATGGATTCTCCGACTTGCGAGCCACTTTATCGATCTCATCAATATAGATGATGCCACGTTCCGCTTTCTCCACGTCATAATCAGCTGCTTGTATAAGCTTCAATAGAATATTCTCAACATCCTCACCCACATAGCCAGCCTCAGTTAATGATGTCGCATCTGCAATTGCAAAAGGTACGTTAAGAATTTTGGCCATCGTTTGAGCTAGCAATGTCTTACCTGATCCAGTAGGACCCAACAAGAGGATATTACTCTTAGATAACTCTACGTCATCAATCTTACTTTGTGTATTAATTCGTTTGTAATGGTTATAGACCGCAACAGACAATGATTTCTTAGCTTGATTCTGCCCAATAATATATTGATCGAGAATATCGCAAATATCTTTAGGCTTCGGGATATCTTTCAAATCCACTTCTTCCTCATGCCCTAGCTCTTCCTCTACAATCTCAGTACACAACTCGATGCACTCATCACATATATAAACGCCAGGACCTGCAACTAATTTACGCACCTGTTCCTGAGTTTTACCACAGAAAGAACATTTAAGTTGCCCTTTCTCATCATTAAACTTAAACATATTACCACCCCTTAAGATTTGTTCGGTGAAGATAGTACTTTGTCAATAAGTCCATAAGACACTGCTTCTTCAGCGCTCATGAAGAAATCACGATCCGTATCCATCTCGATTTTGTCAAGAGGTTGACCGGTTCGTTCTACATATATTTGATTAAGCTTTTCTCTTGTCTTCAAGATCCAATCCGCATGAATCCGTATATCTGATGCCTGCCCTGAAATACCTCCCAAAGGCTGATGAATCATCACTTCGCTATTACTCAGCGCAAATCTCTTACCTTTCGCTCCCGCGGTCAATAGCAAAGATCCCATACTTGCCGCCATACCCACGCAAATCGTAGATACATCTGGCTTTATGAATTGCATTGTATCATATATCCCCATTCCCGCTGTGACAGAACCACCTGGTGAGTTAATATATAGACTAATATCCTTCTCTGGGTCCTCAGCAGTTAGAAATAACAGCTGTGCTATGACAAGATTGGCAACATCATCGTCAATGGCAGTACTCAGAAAAATAATGCGATCCTTAAGCAATCTGGAGTAAATATCAGAAGAACGTTCTCCACGACTGGTTTGTTCAACAACCATAGGTACGAGACTCATTTGACCAACCTCTTTTCCTTTTAAAAATACAATTTCATATCTCATCAATATTTTAACATGTTAGAAGCGCGATGTCATTTTTTCAACATACGCAATAAGTATGCAACATAATCCCTTTAAATAAGTATGTATCAAGCAAACACGGCTATACCGTCCTTTTTTTTAAAACAAACCCAATTTTCACATGTATTATCCATTTTTTGGTCAGTTTAGGTAAAAATGAGGCGCGTCAAAAAAACGCACCTCATCAACCACTATAATAATTTTCTTATTTGTCTTCTTCTGGAGTTTCATCTTCAACTTCTACAGGAGCAACTTCCTTACTGTTAGACAGTAGGAAATCAACTGTTTTGCGTAGAGAAATCTCTTCACGTAGACTGTTCAATGATCCATTAGCTTCTAGAACACTACGTAGTTCTTCAGGAGAGCGCTTGTATGATTCAGACAATGTAGCCAATTCACTCGTAACGTCTTCTTCGGTAACTTCAATCTTCTCATCCTTAGCAACTTGCTCAAGTACGAGATTGTTACGAACACGTTTCTCTGCATCAACTTTCATTTGCTCTTGAAGATCAGACTTAGTCTGACCTGAGAAGCTTAAGAACATCTCAAGATCCATACCTTGTGAACGAAGACGATTATCGAAATCAGTCATCATATTCTGAACTTCACTTGAAATCATCGATTGTGGAATATCAACTTCTGCTAATTCAGCAACTTTATCCACTACAAGACCTTCACGAACACCTTTCGCTTCTTGGTCTTTACGTGATTCTAGTTGTGTCTTCAAGTCTACCTTGTACTCATCCAATGTTTCGAATTCACTTACATCTTTAGCGAATTCATCGTCCAATTCAGGAAGTTGTTTGCGCTTGATTTCGTGAACTTTCACTTTGAAGACAGCTAGCTTACCAGCTAATTCTTCTACTTGGTAAGTTTCAGGGAATGTTACTTCAACGTCTTTCTGATCGCCAGTAGCCAATCCTATAACTTGTTCTTCAAAGCCTGGAATGAACGAACCGCTTCCCAGTTCCAAAGAATGACGCTCAGCTTGTCCACCTTCAAAAGGAACACCGTCAACGGAACCATCAAAATCAATGATTGTGATGTCACCATTCTCAGCAGTACCCTCTTCAATAATAACTAGCTCTGCATGACGTCCTTGTAAGCGAACTAATTCTTCGTTCAGTTCATCTTCAGTAACTTCAACTTTTTGTGTTGGTACTTCTACGCCTTTGTATTGACCTAAAGTTACTTCTGGTTTAACAGTAACTTTAGCTTTGAACTTAAATACTTCACCTTTAGCAAATTGATCAATATCAATTTCTGGGCGATCTACCGGGAAGATATCCGTTTCGTCTACCGCTTGTGTGTACACTTCTGGAAGCAAAATATCAATAGCATCTTGATACAAGCTTTCTACTCCATAACGTGCTTCAAAGACAGAACGCGGTACTTTTCCTTTACGGAATCCAGGTACATTAGCTTTCTTAGATACTTTCATAAAAGCTTTATCAAGCGCCTCAGCTACACGCTCTGTTTCTACTTCAACTTCAAGAACCCCAAGGTTCTTCTCTATTTTTTCCCAAGTTGCTTTCATTTTATGCCTTCCCCTCCAAAATAATTCTCATGGTTTATTTATAGAAAATAAGAAAGTATAAGTTCCACTCTATACTTAATCCTTATATTTCACGCACAGAACAACCATTATAGTATAAACAACATTGTACCTTTTTTCAAGGGTAGGTTCAACCTAGAATCCTAAATTAATTATTATATTAAAAGTAAATGTTCAAAAAGGCGTCATAACAGTTTATTATGCTTCACCTTCTGTAACAAACTGTTTCATCACTCGGTAGGCTTGTTCGAATCGAAAACGGAAGTTCTCTGTAATCCCGTATATTGCCCGAGTCTCCTCTTCATTGCGGTTTCCTGTTAGACTTTCAGATACCGTCTGATGGAGCGCTGCCGCCCATATATCCATTACCAAATCTTCTTCTGTTAACATGGATAGATAAGCATTTGTTCCATATACCGCCTTAATAAATTGTGACCATAACTCTTGAGCGAAATAAAACAAGGTCGGCTCTTGAACTTCAGTGTACTGAGCAACCCGATCTACAATTTGCTGAACAACTAGCGGAAATTCGCTATCTTTTGTCGGAATACTCTCAATATCAACTTCAACCTGTTCTTGTCCCCTCATAAAAGTAATACTTCCTTGCATACCACGCTGATGTAATGTCTGTAGAACTCGATATTGAAGCAGTGGATGAATGTCATGGCTCTGCAACCAATTAACCAACTCCTGATTAATGGCGTCGCCATTCAAGTAGGAGAGTTGTTCCAATGCGAGCATCGTCTGTTCAGACAAGACTTCATTCTTCACAATGCTTAGCAATTTATTAGCGTAATCAGCATCTTCAGCAAACTTCCACTCCGCATTACGCCGAGCTAGATCTTCCTCATCTAATTCAATTTCACCATCTATAGTTGCTTGTTCATTATCTACTCCAGAAATATATTGAGGAAAAGCAGTCTCTAACCATTCAAGTAAAGCCTGCCATTCATCAACATATCTCTCTTCTTGCCCCTGGCATTGAAGTAGAAAGCGAAGTAAATCCATCGCCTCACCATAGCGTTCACTTTCCAACATAAGCGTAAGTTGTATTTGGTAATAATCCAATGTTTTTGGAAAAAGAATCAGATTATCTTTCGCAGAGGAAATGATGTCGTTAATAAGTGCCCCTCCTCTCTTTGCTTAAACTCTGTTAATTGTACAGGTTGTTCAAAAAGTCATCTTTTAAACTCACATTTGTAGATTATATCATACCCTCTTTAAAATCAAAAAAAAATTCAACACAATTAGTGCTTGATATTCTATCGCATCCATGATATATTATTCATTGTTGATTTTTCGAGTCTCAGTAGCTCAGCTGGATAGAGCAACGCCCTTCTAAGGCGTCGGTCGGGGGTTCGAATCCCTCCTGGGACATATTATAAAAAAGCCCTCCTTTTTGGAGGGCTTTTTTTTGTGTTACAGACAGATACTAGCTATGGTAATTGCAACAATCGAAATGTGGGATACCACTTTAGAGTAAATGTATAAAGAATCCTTAAGAAAACGTATACAATACTATTTGCTTTTACGCTATTCTGCTGTCTTATAGACGACTAAGATCGTGCTTCTTTGACGTTCCGTTTTGGATACACTGGATTTCACTACCGATCCATAACGTATATTAATCACTTGTTCCTCTTTTAATCCAGCTAAAAACTGATTCGCCTTATTCTCTGCATAGGAATTATCTGAATCTACGAACTCTTTAACCTGTATCATATAAGCCCTCCTAAATTCATCAATTACTTTACTACTCATTCATCATGCAACATTCCTTATTATTTGTCTATATTACCGTAATTCATATATTTAACTTCTTGTATCTTCACTCCAATATGACCTGAAGGTACGATAATTTCATACGTTTTATTTATTTCAGTCATTAATAGTTGCAATCCCATCGGAGATAGAAATGAAATCCAGTTCTTACTTGGATCTACTTGATGAGGGAACACAATGATGTACTTCTCCTCATAACCATCATCCTCATAACGAAGGGTCACCTCGCTACCAATAAGAACCATAGAATTTAATGAGCCTTCTTTTCGTTCAGAAATGATCTTTTCAAGCGATGTCGTATATATAGAAAGAATTTGATCGATCCTTTTCTGCTCTTTAGAATCATCTGGTATATATTGCATCAAGAAGAACTTCTTCTCTTCATCAAAGAAAACCAGCTGGTTTACCAACTGTGTATTGGAGTTTTGGAGGATCGTACTATGGTTCATAGTAGATTTCACCTCCTGTTTGAAGATTTTCCCTTTCAAATTCGACGTAAAATAGTACCATTATTTATCCCTCCATAAAAATATAGACCTCGTGTAGGAGGCCTTTATGCTATCTTATCAAATATTCACTATTTTTCCAATGAGAAATAATAATAATTGTGGATAAACTTAAAGGTAATTCTCGTCGCGCACTGATCAAAGAATCGGAAGAAGAATGACTAAACAAACAGGACCCGGATCTATTTCATGTTCTCCACCTATAAATGGATGAAAATTGGTTGCATAGTCTTTGAAACCACGGGCTCACTCTAACCATAAAATAACATACCTCCTATTGTTTGATAAGAGCATTCTATAGTTAACGGAGATATTCTGATTGTACAGATGCCCATTTTGAATCAAAAGATAGGGTTCTCACTCCCTAGAACGCAAAAAAACTCTCCATAATGGAGAGTTTTCTGTATACGTCCCAGGAGGGATTCGAACCCCCGACCGACGCCTTAGAAGGGCGTTGCTCTATCCAGCTGAGCTACTAAGACATGATCATATAACATTGCTCCTGATGAAAAGGGTGCGTTGTTTATTATACCGCACCCTCACAATTAATCAATAGCTAATTTTAAATTACTTATTTCCACGACGCCAGTTTACTTTATCTTGAACGTGTTGTGCATGATTCTTGGACATGACATCCTCAGCAAATTCATTATTATGGGCATACTTGTTGCCTTTATTTTTCTTATATTTATCCGCCACTACGATCACCTCCTGGTATTAGTATGGTTACACTAGTGAGCGGATATAAGTATTATTTTTTGGTTATTATCCATCGTATGAATGAAGAAACGCGCTTACCCCAGACTCCCTCATCTGCATACGGGTCTCCTCTGAGCAAAGCTCATATATCATTCTATAGACATCGTCTAATGCATTCTGATACGCTAAATTTACTACTCGTTCTGGCGTATTATGCTCTCTTTCGGCATATATCTGTATGACTTTGAAAAAAGAAGGCCGCCCAAGGGCAGCCTTCTTATCAATTAATGAATAATCAAGCCATATCGTATTCCTCAGCTTGATTATTCTCCTGTAATAACATTCATTTCTGCAAGCGATCGATTAACTCTCGCAAAGCAATCCCACGATGACTTATGGATTGTTTCTCCTCTAATGAGAGCTCAGCCATCGTCTTCTCATACTGAGGAACATAAAAGAGCGGATCATAACCGAATCCACCGGTACCCGCTACATCTGAAGTGATCCAGCCTGCCACAGATCCAAAAGTCTCCATATGTTCTTCTGAAGAGGGGTTATATAACACCAATGAACAGTTAAAGCTTGCTGGACTTAACAATGTCTGTTCTGTATCTTCACCTTGTTTCAATTGCTCAAGCTCTTGCAATAGCTTCTCGTTGTTCTCCTGATCCGTTGCATTCTTACCCGCATAACGTGCAGAATATACGCCTGGACGTCCATCCAATGCCTCTACGCATAATCCTGAATCATCAGCAAGAACAGGCAAACCAAGCGCGTCCCCAACCATTTTAGCCTTTTTGAGAGCATTCTCTACAAAAGTATGTCCGTCTTCAATCACTTCCGGAAGGTTAGGATAGTCAAACATGCTTTTCACTTGTTTACCTAGTAGCGCAAAAGCATGCTCAAATTCTCTAACTTTCCCTTTATTCTTAGTGGCAACAATGACAATGTCTTGATCTAGCTTCATGTTAGACACCTTTTCCAGTTAATCCAGTTCCGATCATAAGAGCAATTGGACCTAATGTTTCCTGCTGACGCGTAATAATATCTTTGATTCCCTGTTCACCAAGCTGAAGCATTTCATCCAACTCTTGACGTGAGAAGGGGCTTTCTTCACCCGTTCCTTGTAGTTCCACAAACTGCCCCTTTCCCGTCATGACCAAATTCATATCTACTTTAGCCTTGGAATCTTCTTCATAATTTAGATCCAATAGTGTTTGATCTCCTACAACGCCTACACTAACAGAAGCTAAATAATCGGTAATCGGGAATACAGGCAGTCGATGCTGTTGAGATATCTTATTTACTGCTATACAAAGAGCTACAAATGAGCCTGTAATTGAGGTTGTTCTTGTCCCTCCATCAGCTTGAATCACATCGCAATCCAATGTGATTGTACGTTCACCCAAAGCATGTAAATTCACTACAGAACGAAGTGCTCTACCGATTAACCGTTGAATTTCCATCGTCCGGCCCGTTAGCTTGCCACGATTCGCTTCACGATGATTTCGGGTATGCGTCGCTCGTGGTAACATAGAATACTCTGCCGTTACCCAGCCCTTTCCTTGCCCTTTTAAGAATGGAGGTACTTTCTCATCCACAGTTGCTGTGCAGAGTATTTTGGTATCTCCCATTTCTATATACACAGAGCCTTCCGCATATTTATTCACATTTGTAGTTATTTTCATATCCCGTAATTGATCGTTATTCCGTCCGTTCGATCTCAATATTATCTGCCTCCTACATCATTAGCGTCCTATTTTGCAAACCTTATTTTATCAAAGTGTAGCAATAAAAGCATCTTTTGAAGTAGGATTTCCTAATTATAGCGGTATTTCGTTAATATACTGAGGCCTTGATACTGGCTCACTGTAATTTTGGTCGTCATCACCTATTACATTGGACTCGCCATTCATTTGGATCACGACCTTGTTATTTCCAACATTCTCCGTAACGGTCAGTACGACGGACTGTAGTAGTTGTGAAGGAATCTTCTCACCTTTAATAAACATATCTTCCTTAAGTGATACGGTTACTGTTCCATCTTTAGCCGTCTTCACTGACTGCAAGGAAGTTCCTGTCGTCATAACACTTTCTAACCCACCTCTTGGCTGGGGGCCACGAATGAGCTCGCTAAGAGCTGCGTGAAGTGTATCCTGTCCAGATACTACAAGCCGGGTGATCGGCACATAATATTGTATGCCCGCAGGTGATTCTGAAGAGAAGTATATCGTTGCCGAGCTAGAACTCGTATAACTCGCTCCATCTCCTTTTTCTAAATTGATACCCATACTTCGTCCAAGATTCTGATCAAGTGGTGTATGATTAAGGGGCATTTCGGTTATCTTTTTACCTTCTACCCAGAATTGAACTTGCTCAATACTAGGATCACTTGTGAGTGTCCAAGTTACAGCCTCTAGCATTTTCCTTTCATTTGAGGCATCATATTCAGTAAAGGTCTTACTGAATTCTACAACAGCTAACTTTTTTTCCTTCTCAATAGAGACCATCTTTACTTCTGTTCCTTTAGGCAATACACCTGAGAAGCCTTGTGGTAGATAGGTTGCATAAGGTCCATCTTTAACCAGCGCCTCAAGAGATTGACGAAGGAGCATATTATCTTTATTATCCTTTGGAGGAATTCCTAAAGATACTGGAGCCAGTAAACCATGTTGGTCTGCCAAATAAACAGTCGATGTCGGTGTCATTTGCTCTTTCGTTGCTTCTGGAGCGCTGCCATTCATGGACTGAAGCATATCAGCTTCAATTTGAGCAGGGGGTGGATCAATTTCCATTGATTGACTACTGAAACCACTGCACCCAGACAATATGATGGGAACGACTATTAACCCAGCAACGGAGATATTTCGGATTTTCATTTTCTTCAACATTATTATCGCGCCTCCTTAACCATTTTATACAGTTTGTACTAGTATATATACGAGCCCTTTTCAAAAAAATAACTACTTTTTACGTTTTTGGGACCTAAGTGAGAAGTTTATTCTATTACAAAGGATGATGTGAACAGTTATGGCAAACGAAAAGAATTCTTATAGCTTAAATAGCAAGGTCGTATCGGATACAACCCATGAGTTACTTCACCAAAGAGGAGTTACCATTCCCGAAATCGCTGAACTCGTCCTGTTTCTGCAAAAAAAATACTATCCTGCCCTAACTATGGAGGAATGTGTTCACAATGTTGAAATGGTTCTCAGTAAGCGCGAAGTTCAGAATGCCGTCTTAACCGGAATACAACTGGATATATTGGCTGAGGAAGGCAAACTCCTCTCCCCATTGCAGGAGATGCTGGTCAATGATGAAGGACTTTATGGCGTAGATGAAATATTGGCCTTTTCCATTGTTAACGTATATGGGAGTATTGGATTTACGAATTATGGATATGTAGACAAACTAAAACCTGGAATATTAGAAAGGCTTAATGATAAATCCAGTGGACAGGTGCACACTTTCCTAGATGATATCGTAGGTGCGGTAGCTGCTGCGGCAAGTAGCCGTATTGCTCATCGTAAGCAAGCAGAGAGGGAAGTCGACCCTTCCAACCCGAATGCAGAGTCAGATCCTCTAAACGACGGGAGTTCCCCAGAGTAAGCGACAACGTAAAACCTCCGAAACCACTATTTATAGTGATTTCGGAGGTTTTTGTCGATTAATCTATTCTATAAATTCAAGTTCAAAAGATGATATTTCGACCTTCCTCTAAACGCGTGGTAAACGTAATGCTCCCGTCTAATGATGATACTATAGTTCCTGCTTTACTACGGCGAACTAACTCCTGTAAATGTGCGAGCGCTTCACATATGGCAAACCTCATTTGATGTGTTGAAAGATTATCTCCAAATAGAGCACAACAAATCCCATACCCACTCTGCGGGGAGTCGGCTAGTAGCTGCTCAATCTTGATTAATCGCTCTTCATGATGGTTCAGTAGCTCTTCTATTCGTTGCTGAACAGTATGGAATGGATCTCTATGCCCCGGAAATGCTTTATTCACCTCATACTCCTTCAGTCGTTGTAAGCTGTTCATGAAGGTATACAGCGGCTCAGGATCACTACCTGGGATCAGACTAATATTGGGTGAGATCTGAGGTAATATAGCGTCCCCACACATCATTATTCCTAATTCTTGATCGTATAAAGATAGATGTCCTGGTGCATGACCTCCACTCTCAATAGCCAGCCAAGAACGACCTCCCAATGTAATATAGCTTCCACCATCTACTATTGTTATTTCTGGCATCGGAGAAACCTGTGGTAAGAATTCAAGTAAGTGCACTTCAATCTGAGCAGCCAACGTAACAGGTGATCCATGTTGTCGCAACCAACTCGTTAGTTCAGTATTCATATTGGAGTTACTTCCCCACATATGTAAAGACTCAGCATATGCTCTTTGCGACATATACACTTTGCAATCCCCCTGAGATTGAAACCAACCAGCTAGACCAAAGTGATCGGGATGATGGTGTGTCACAAATATCTGGTTCACATCTTCAAACGTATATCCTAAATGTTCAAGAGCTTTCTTCCACTCTTCCTCCGTTATACTATTGCGTGGTCCAGGATCGATAATTGCTACCCCTGTTGAACTCGGCAGCACATAACTGTTCACCCAGCGTAATGGATACGACATTGATATCTTCACTTGAATGATGCCATGATCCCATAAATGAATTTCTGGCATATTTACGATTTCTATAACCTTCTCCTCCTCTACCCCTTTCTACCATATAAGAGGTTGTTCAAAAAGTCATCTTTTGAACACGAAGTATATGTTGATCCTATTATCTCTTCCGCTAAATCTCACCCTACTATTGACATTCACCCGAAATAAATATATGATTTCAATGTTAATTCAACAACTTACTTTCACTCTAAAATCCAAACCCGTAAAGGGGAGTAGCTACATACAATACAGTCGTCAAGACGAGATTATTCTCCGGCTATATTGGCAATTGATACTAAACAATTGTTAGCGAGACCTTTACCAATTAGGGCACCTTTGATTTTTGAAAGGAGCCACCTATTTGGTAAAGGTCTTTTTTGATTTTTATCATCAGAAGTACGTCAAAAGACGTTTTTCTTATAGATGTTTGAAGCATACTAAAGACATGAGGGGGAGAAGTAATGGATTTGGGATTAATATTGGAGTATAGCTGGGTACTTCTCGTACTCGTTGGATTGGAAGGTCTTCTTGCCGCTGATAATGCACTAGTATTAGCAATTATGGTAAAGCACCTTCCTGATGAATCAAGAAAAAGAGCGCTATTCTATGGTCTTGCTGGAGCATTTGTCTTCCGCTTCGGTTCACTGTTTATCATCTCTTATCTAGTTGATATTTGGCAAGTTCAAGCCATTGGCGCACTATACTTGCTATTTATTTGTGGGAATAACATCATACGTAGATTATTTGTAAAAAAGCGTCAATCGGACAATACAACGGATGCTACTTCCAACGATAAACCAGCAACGAAAGCAAACTTTTGGCTAACTGTGCTTAAGGTCGAAGTCGCTGATATTGCCTTTGCAGTTGACTCCATCTTGGCTGCCGTAGCACTTGCCGTAGCACTACCTGCGAGTGGACTGGGTCACATCGGTGGCTTAGATGCTGGGCAATTCCTTGTCATCTTTGCCGGTGGATTCATGGGACTAATCATTATGAGATTTGCTGCCTCCTACTTTGTAAAACTGCTACATTCCCGCCCTGGTCTGGAAGTTGCTGCATTCGTCATTGTGGGCTGGGTTGGTGTCAAGCTATCTGTCATTACACTCGCCCATCCATCCTTAGGTGTTCTATCTGAATCATTTGCTCATAGCACAGCATGGAAGACTACATTCTATATCGTTCTCGTATTGATTGCCGTGTTAGGCTGGTTTATGAGTAGTAAGAATGAGGAAGAAACAGATCCGAAGGTTGCCACTGAAGTGGAGAAATAATGAACTTATTCAACCAAGTAGAAACGGCTGTGCCGTCTTTTTCAAAGACAGCACCCGTTTCAGCGGAAATATAAGGAATAGGGTATCAAGAATCAATTTCATAATTACGCAACCCGATTTAGCTGTATCGGCGATTATGAAATTGATTCAAGTGAAACTTATACTTTCTTATATTTAAATAAATACGGGTATCGTCCTTGAAAAAGGATGATACCCGTATTCTAATTATACATTCAATATACCCTTGGTCTAATCAATGCCGCCACTTCATAAATTTATAATCTAAATAATCCACGAGCAAGAACAACCCGAAGCCCACCAAACTGAATAGTAGAATACCAGCATACATCTCCGAATAATTCATTCTTAACCATGCATCCATAATGAAATAGCCCATACCATGTTCTGTTCCATAGATCTCTGTGAAAAAAAGTACGGAAATAGCTGTTCCCAATGAAATACGAATCGTACTAAGAATAACGGACAATGCACCCGGTAACGTGACATGCCAAAATTTCTGCGCTGTGCTTGCACCAATACTCGTTAATACATCATAGGTATGCTCTGGAATAGCCTTCACGCCATCGCGAACAGATATAATGACTTGAAAGAGTAATATCAACATAATCATCAAAATTTTAGATCCTTCACCAAGTCCAAAAAACAGCATTACTACAGGTAGTAACGCAATCTTAGGTACGGGATATGTCAAATAGACAACAGGATCCAAAAGCTTATTCCAAAACTGCGACCGACCCATGAGCAAACCAATGAGCAGTCCAATAATTAACCCCAGTAACACACCTACAAAAATTCGTCCCATACTGTAGTAAACATGAAGCCCTATCGTTCGCATCCCCAAATGACCTAAAGCGTTGTAAACAGCGCCCGGACTTGGCAGAATCGGATGATTTATGAGAAAAAATGCAATATACCATGCTATATTCATACATAAAAATACGAATAACAATGTTAATCCATAACGGAGTTTACGTCTTTTCACCATTTCTTCTGCATTACCTTTCTAATGTTCTTCATCTGTTGAAAAAATTCGTCACTGTTACGCTTGTCTTCATGCTTCATATGAAAGATAGGGTTGTCGACCACTTCGAGCGACTCATCTTGATTGGACGGCATAACGATGATTTTCTCTCCAAGCAGAATTGCCTCTTCCACATCATGCGTAACAAATAATGTCGTGGTCGGGTGAGTTAACCAATTGTCCAAAAAGATTTGCTGTATCGTTTCACGAGTAAACGCATCTAATGCAGAGAACGGCTCATCTAACAACATCATTGTCGGTAAAATAGCGAAGGCTCTGGCAATCGCCACTCTTTGTTGCTGTCCTCCACTGAGTGATAATGGATAGCGATCTGCTAGATCGGAAATACCCATTGATTTAAGCCAAAATTCAATTTGCTGTTCTTGAGCCTGTCTTCGTGCTGTATCTGGCTGACTAATTTTCATCGCCATAAGTATATTAGAATGAACCGTTTTCCATGGAAGGAGACCGTAACTTTGGGGGACGAGTCCAATCAGTGTTTCTTTGCTATGCACGGATTTTTCATTAAAGAGAATTTCTCCTTGATAGGTCTTGATAAGTCCAGCAATGGCACGTAATAACGTGGACTTTCCGCAACCAGACGGCCCAATAATCGTGTACATCCCATGCTCAGGTATCGTTAAATTAACACGTCCAAGCGCCAATTGTCCTCCGGTATATTCAACCCTTAGATCCGTGACTCTAAGGCCGCTATTGCTTAAATCTGACATCAGAGATCACTTCTTCAGGAGTTATATTTTTACTAAGCAGTCCTTTTTCCCTCGCCCATGCGAAAGCTGATTCCACTTCTTGGATATCCACTTGATTTGATAATATATAGTCAGGCACCTTAATCTCATCCTTTAAGCTCTCCGGAAAGCCTACTTCTTTAATAATCAAATCGATGTATTCTGATTGTTCATGGGATTTAAGATAAGAAACCGCATCATCATATGCCGCGTACATCGCTAGAATTTCTTGTTCATGTGAAACGATAACCTTCTGTTGAAACGCTAAAACAAACGGATTAATCCCCGCTTCCACCGTCGAGCTCAACACATGTAGACCTGCAGATCTCCCCATCGTAACAAATGGCTCAGGCACAATAGCGGCATCTGCCTTATTATTCTTCAACAATTCTAATCTTGTTGGTATTTGCGGTACCTCTTTTATCGTTATATCTTGCTCCGACAGCCCCGCCTGTTTGAGCATCATCGCAACTGTATATTCCGTTGACGTGTTCTTGGAAAGAATAACGGACTTCCCTTTTAAATCTTTGACCTCTTTTATACCGTCAGTTCCTGTTAGTAAATCAAATTCTCCAAAGGTCGTACTAGCAATTTTAACATCCATCCCTGCTTCATTATAAATAGCAATAGCGACCAGATCAGTGCTAATTCCTTGCAGCCTTCCAGCTTGGAAAGCCGCATCACGATCTTTTGCACTTTTAAACGTTTGGATATCCAGATTAACGCCATGCTTCTGATCAAAGCCCTGTTCATGAGCAATTATGAATGGGATAGCATCAATCGAGGGCATCAATCCAAGAGATAGTGATCGTATTTCCTCCTCCACTTTTCTCGCACCATCCGAATTCGCATTTTCAGCTGAACTACAACCAATTCCAAGGGCACTAATTAGAACAACCAACATCATAAGTATAATTACTTTCTTTATTTCTCTGCTCTCCATAATCCTTACAAGCCTCCATGTCTTTTTCATTGTCATTTCTATAAGTGTAGAATCTTTTCTGCTTCGGGTTTTGAATGTAATAATCGAGTATGACTTGGATAAGGAATGAATGCCTTCTCCCTTCATTGCGTAATATACGACATCATATACATTGCGAATTTATTCACAATCATTCCTGTTAAAGAGTCTCTCTACTTTTACCATGAAGCATTCTATATTCCGATTTTACACCACTCCTTATTATTTGTATATTTTAAATTTAAACAAACAGAAACGGCTATACCGCCCTTTTTCAAGGACGGTATCCGTCTCTGCCGAAATATAAGAAATAGAGTATCAAGTAAAACTTATACTTTCTTATATTATCAAAGAACCTTCTTCACCGCACTCCCTAGAAGGGATTCAGGTAAAGAAGGTTAGTCAGAGCTAGCTATACAAGCCCGCTAGATTATGAGTTCCCCAAGCTTGATCAGCTCAACAACCGCTTGAGAACGGCCTTTCACATTCAGCTTTTGCATGACATTGGAAATGTGGTTACGCACTGTCTTTTCACTTATAAATAATAGACCGGCGATGTCGCGTGTCGTTTTATCCTGAACAAGTAATTCAAAAACTTCCCGTTCACGATGAGTCAATAAAAATTTGCTGTTGTGCTCATTTCCCTTCAATGGTGTCACCCCTCCTTGCTCGGGTTTTTGTGGTATAACAAGGTAAAGGGATACAGTCAACTCATTCTATGAAATATTGTGATTAATGGTGCTTTGTTGCTTGAAAATAGGCGCCAGCTATCCTTACACGCAAACAATGCCAAGAACCCTGATTCTCACAGGTTTCTTAGCATTATTTAGTCTATATTTCCATTAGTTCATTAACGCCCCAAATTGTTCATTGGTTTAAGATCATTTGTAGTGTTCACATTCCCTGATGGTGTTGGAAATATTCGATTAACTAGCGTCTGAAATTCATCCACAATACCACTTATCGGATGGCCATTAGATACATCAGTCACGAAGTTTCCTACTCGATCAACAAAATCTGGGTTGGCTGATACGTAAACATTTTTAATGTTAGTATCACTTTTCTTAATGACATCCGCTATCATACCCTTAATTTCTGTAGTGATATATTGGTCATCCCCATTCATATTTCCATTACCTGTATTTGGGGAAGTTGTTAAACCACGCATTAAATCGTCAACGCCTGACGATATTTTTCCACCATAGCCTTGATCGTTATTTGTTGTGTTATTACCAGTCATTTGATTTTGATCATTAGTGCCTGAATCAGTTCTAGCAGGTGCCCCAACGCCATTATTTCCACCCATACCCAACGCATTAGTTCCATTTGTAGTTCCGAATCCAGTTCCGTTACCATTTCCAGCTCTACTCGTCCTATTTTGATTCATTGACGTGCCATTTAAATTGTTATTGTCCTTTATAGATACAGCAACATAAGCATTATCACCAGTTAACATGACGTTTGCCATATCGACTTGTTTCATCTTAGCAATCTTACTCGAAAGCTCTTCACTGTGCCTTAAATTCGTCATCCGATTATCACTGCGTGTAGCGAGACCTCTATCATTATTCACAGAATTTTTACCATATCGACTGAGGTTGCTTTGATTGATTGAATTCGTATTATACTTCACACTTTTAGTACGTAAATTCTGATTATCCGTGTTTTTGGTTCCACATCCCGTTACCCCAATCATACCTACGATGAGAGCAGCGGATAAGGACATCGTTATCGTTTTGGATCGTATCATGAATTCATCCTCCATCTCTACAATTTGTTCGTTCACATAAAATAGGATGACCATTCTAACATAGAGCTATGCTTGAAACAATTTGGAATGTGAGTCATTAAAAACTTGTTACGCTTCCCATGATAAGTACCGTGCCAAAAGAAAGCCAGCTCCCATACAGTAGTAAGAAGCATCATAATAGGTTCTATATCCAAATTGGTATCACTTGTTCAGATGAACGGAAAGTACTTTTTTATAGGGGGAGGTTTTCTTATTGAAAGGCTTGATTTTATGTGCCGGAAAAGGTTCTCGCTTGCGTCCTTTAACCTTCTCTAGCCCAAAACATCTCTTGCCATTGATGAACAAGCCAGTTCTATTCTACGGAATTGAATCATTGATTCAAGCAGGTATTACGGAAATTGCCGTCGTTGTTTCTCCTATATATCGAAAAATCTTTGATGAAGAGTTGCAAGCAGGGAAGCCTTGGAATATCGACATTTCTTTAATAGATCAGCCTCAACCGAGGGGATTGGCTGATGCCATTCGAGTTGCAAAGCACTTTATTCAGCATGACGACTTTCTTTTATATTTGGGTGATAATGTGATCGACGGACCGTTACAACCCCTTATTGACAAATTCCAAGCAGAGAATCTTGATGGTTTGGTGTCCGTAAGCCACGTAGATTTTCCGGAACAATTCGGTGTTGTTCAGTTAGAAGGTGAGACAATAAAAAGAGTAGTCGAAAAACCTAAACATCCTCCAAGTAATCTTGCCATCAACGGAGTTTATCTGTTTCGGCATTCCCTTTTTGATGCGATTGAAAAAATCACTCCTTCACCGCGTGGAGAATATGAACTAACCGATGCCATACAACAATTGATTGACGACAAATATCAACTAGGGGTTTATCGTTCCCCATATTGGTGGAAAGATACAGGTCATCCAATCGATTTGATCATATGTAACCAATACTTATTAAAAAAAATGACCAGTATTGATATCAATGGATTGATCGACCTAAATTCAAACATCTCCTCACCAGTCTCGATCGGAAAGAACGCCCAAATTATTAATAGTGTCATTCGCGGGCCGGTCATTATTGGACAAAACACGGTTATTGAAAACTCCTATATTGGTCCCTTCTCTTCTATTTCTGACAATGTATCCATCTATAACTGTGAGATAGAGAATAGCATTGTGATGGAGAATACAGTTCTCGACAGTATTCCTTATCGCGTGGATGAAAGTTTAATCGGCCGAGAAGTGAAAGTGATCGGACAACCGAAAAAGCCTCAATGTATTCAGTTATGGATAGGCGATAAGTCGCATCTCAATTTCCCCTGCTAAAACTCTTGATAGCGCTCATAATAAGTCTAATAATAGAATAAGAAGGCGGTGACTCTCTACTGGTATAGAGAGTCACCGCCTTCTTCGTTATAATCATACCATGTCCCTTTTGCTACTATTCATTTCGATTTCAAGAGGACTTCATCATAATACTTTTTTTGTTTTTCCAATTGATGTGTCAAATTAAAGTCCTTTTCCACCTTTTTTCGTGCTTTCCGTCCCATAACATCCCATCTTTCAGGATGTTCAGCTAACCAGAACATTGCTCTTGCTAGATCGTTAACCGATCTTTCCGACACCAAAAGTCCCGATACCTTGTTCTCAACCAGTTCAGGAATACCAGCATGTTTCGTTGATATAACAGGCATCCCGGTAGCCATTGCCTCTTTTAACGTATTCGGAATTCCTTCCTGATTCCCTTCCCGATCCGTACAACTCGGAGCACAAAAGATATGGGATTGGTAATATTTCCTCTGAATTTTGCGGTAATCAATCCATCGAATAATGTCAACACTGGTGCCAAGTTGCAATTTTTTGATTAATTCACGGTATTTCGCTTCACAAGGTCCTTCGCCAATTAAAATTAGTTTGACCTCTTTATTTTTCTTTTTCACTTGTGAAAATGCACGAATCAGATCCGAAAACCCCTTTTTCTCTACGAAACGTCCTATAGCCAAAAACTGAACTTTGTTGTTACTATCTAATTTACGGGACTTGAATTCAAATCGGTCTAAGTCAACGCCACCGTATAGAACACGAATTTTATTTTCTGGGCACCCTAATTTGATAATCTCCTTTTTAAGATGTTCACATACCGGGAAAAACCGATCACCCAATCGAAATAACTTTTTTAATTTTTTTAGATTTTTTTCATCCTTAGGGTACGCGGTAGCATCCTTCCCGCGAAAACCGATAAATAAGGGGATTCCATGTTCTTCTTTAAGGAATTGAAATTTAGATGCTAATGTACCATGGTGAATATGAACTCCAACGACATTATGTTTTTTCAATAGCTTCTGATCTTGTTTGATAGTTTCTAAAGAAAGAACGGAAGAAAACGGTGAATGTGTACGACTTTGTTTCGAGTTGCTCATTACCATAACTCCGTTATAACCTTTAATACCCGTGATTTGCGCTGCTACATGCCCGTCTGCCAATGAATATTTATGATGCAGAATAGTAGGATCATTTTTTCCCACGCACAATTTCCCCTTTTATGTTCATATTAGTTTTAATACTTTTTTTTCAGACTTAACAAGGCCTCCCTATCCCAACGATATAATTTATAGGCATTTTTCCTAATTAGCCGGTGTCGATTCCCCATTGGGATAGGTATTCGATTATGTCTGCGGTACAAAACTAATGGTCTTTTTTGGCAGTACCCCTGATAATGACAGGCTAACCGAAGCCACATATCCCAATCTTGTGAATAACGATATTTAGAATTAAAAAGTCCGACTTTATCAAAACAACTATGGTGAATGACTGCCGTCGAGGTTCGGATGGTAAACTTTCTCTCATACAATTGAAGTCGAAACTTATTCAAATTAGGAATTCCTTTGGCATTACTAATAAGCTGTTTTCTCCTCCCTCGTCTAACACTGTAATACCAACTGTATAGAAAACGGCACTCTGGATGGGTTTCCAAAAACTCTTTGTTCTTTTGTAATTTATCCGGAAGAAAGAGGTCATCAGAATCCAAAAATGCGATGTATCTTCCTTTTGCCAGAGTAATCCCCTTATTTCTTCCTGCAGAAGGACCACCATTTTTTTTGTACACATATCGGACTTGTTCCCCAAACGACTTCACTATCTTTGAAGTCTGATCCGTTGAACCATCATCGACCACGATTAATTCATAATCTGTGCAGGTCTGTTGCAGAACACTTTTAATGGCTCTGCCGATAAACCTTTCGCGATTATATGTCGGAATAATGACACTGAAAAGAGGTCTTTCCCGCATCTTGATTGCATGAGTCTGGATCACTTGTTCAAAGAGTTGTTCTAATTTCACCGTTTGTACTTGACGATTGAAGTCTGTCTCGATTTTAATTCGAGCGTTCTTCCCTAACTCTTTCCATAATTCTGGATGCCCCATTAAATACATTAATTTCTCTGCTAGTCCATCGACATCTTGTTCAGAAACCAGATATCCATTCTTACCATCTTCAATAAGTTCTGGGATTCCTGAATGATATGTGGATACAACTGGAATTCCGCAAGCCATCGCCTCTTTAATAGCGTTCGGAATTCCTTCCTGATTTCCGGATCGGTCCTTCATGCTAGGTAGACAAAAAATATGTGCCTGTTCCAATTGCTCCACAACCTGAGAATGCGTTAGAGCACCTTTAAATTCAATATACTGTTCAAGCTGCATCTTTTTGCTCAACTGTTGCAATTTATTTTTTAACTCACCGTCGCCGATCAGGCAGAGTTTAGTATTTGGATAGACCTGCTGGACGCGCTTAAAAGCTTTTATCAGCATTTCAGCACCCTTTTTTTCGACCATCCTACCGACATATAGTATCCGAACCGGGCCTTCTGTTGGTATAGTCCGCTCTTTATAGGCAAATTGTTCAAGGTCAATTCCGCTGTATTGGACAGCAATTTTATCTTCCGGACAGCCATGTTTAATTAAATCTTCTTTCATTGCTTGACAGGGGGCTGTAAAGCAATCGCCGACAGTAAATAGTCGCATTAATGATTTTTTCTGTAGTTTCATCCTTTTGCTACCAGGCGAATCACAGCCATGGAAAGATGTGATTAGTGGTACCCTCCACTTTTCTTTTAACGGCATCATTCTAATGCCAGAGGGCCCAAACCTAGCATGAATCAGTTGAAAAAATCCCTTCTGCAACATCAGATTCAATTGATGATATTTGGGGTCAATCGTTACATTTTTAAATGGAAATAAACTTATATTCTTCTTTTTTTCACAAAAAACGAATGGTTTATAGACTTTCATTTGTTGAATCTCGCCGTAAATAAAAGTTTCACTAATCGGCAAATAAACGGATCGTACCACTGCGATGTGTTGCAAACGTATTCCTCCCTCAAGATTATATCTTGTTTATCTTTAATTTATGAGTGCTTGAAACAGAATGTGTATACGCTCTTGGATACATCGTTTTTTATAAATTAGAATAGGTTTGCCCACTCTTTTTTAGGGGTTGTGCATAGTGTGGTATAAAGAGCGGATGAGGAAGAGAGGATCGTGGGTGCAATAGACCAACTAAAACAAGAATTGGAGAAAGTCTTCGGATTTAAAATCCAAACCTGGGATGTGATCAAACACATAAAAAACTCCAGTTTCGTCGCTCGAGTTGTCACAAATGAGGGTATACAATATGCTCTCAAAAGCCTTTATATCAAACCTGAGCGGCAACTTTTCATCGCTACATCAGAATATTTGTTATCCCAAAGAGGAGTAAGGCTGGCTCTTCCTATTCCGACTTTAAATGGTGACCTGTACATGATCTTTAATGTAGTCCCTTACGTTCTATACCAATGGATTGAAGGTAAAGGAAGTCGCTTACAGGACCGGAATGACCTTGAATCCATTGTTCAGATTATGAGCCAATTACACTATGCTTCCCGCGAACTGGATTATCCTCCAGATGTAAAAATCTATGATCATCTCCATTGGAAGAAGGAATATAAGCAGCGTTTAAAGTCATTAGAAGTTTGGTTCAGCAAACACAAAGAATCAAAGTCAGAGAAAGATGTAATCATCAACAGTAACCTTTCTTTCTTTTATAAGTTTGGTAAAAGAGCACTGAAAGAACTGCAAAGAAGTCGCTATCAAGACTACATGAAAGATCTTGTTTCGGCCAAAGGTTTGGTGCATGGAGACCTTCATCATAAAAACCTAATTAATAAGGAGAATGTACTAACACTGATCGATTTTGAAGATGTTCGCTATGATCTTCCTTCCAAAGATTTACTTCGTATTTACAGCATGTATACAAAAAAAAAGCCATTTAAAAAAAAGACATTCCTAAGAATGATGAATATCTACAACGACAACAATCCACTATCCCCTGAAGTAAAAAATATTGTAACTATCGACTTGTTATTTCCTCATATTTTTGAACGAATGCTACGCAAGAAAAAGTATTCCCGAATGAGCATTGATCAACTTCATTTCACGATTCAACAGGAAAAGAAAAAATCGTTATTTGTTCACAATCATTATTTTAGAAAACAACGGTATCAAGAAAGAGGGAACAGTCTTGACTAAAATTGCCTTTGTTCGTCATCGTTATCTTCCACCCTCGGAAACATTTATTTATGAAGAGTTAAAAAATATTGAAACGTTCAAACCTATCGTGTTCGCACGAAAACAAATGAATTTAAAACTTTTCCCTTTTTCTAGAATTAAACGATTACCCAAAAACCCTAGAAAAACTGCCATGGTATTTAAGAAGAATAAAATTAAACTCATTCATGCACGTTTTGGAAATGCTGGTGTCCGACTAATCGGTGTGAAACAACAGCTTCGTATTCCCATGATCACCTCGTTCCATGGGTTTGATCTACCTACAAAAAGAAATAGACGAAAATCTTATCATCGAAAGCTACCTGTATTGTTCCGAGTTGGCAACAAGTTCACGGTTCCTTCTCGCCATATGAAACAACAGTTGATTAGATGGGGATGTCCTAGGTACAAAATTGAAATTATGTATAGCGGAATTGATCTTAAGAAATTCTCATACAAACAGCGCGATCACAAAACCGCACAACTAACAATCATTTCTGTCGGACGTCTGCATAAAAAAAAGGGGCACCGCTATCTATTGCATGCCTTCAAAAAGATACATGATCAATATCCTTCCATTCGGCTTGTCATCGTAGGTGAAGGAAGTGAAAAAAGAAAAATAAAACATCTTATTTCATCATTAAAGCTAAACAAATATGTACAACTGAAAGGCCTCGTTGCACATAGCCAACTCACCGAGTTGTTGTACCGAGCAGATATATTTTGCCTGCCCAGCATCACGACCAAGGATGGAAACCATGAAGGAATCCCTAACGCAATAAAAGAAGCAATGGCGACGGGCTTGCCCATCGTTTCCACACGCCATGGAGGTATTCCTGAGTTGGTTACCGATGGACAGGAAGGACTCTTAGTACCTGAAAAAGCCATCAATGGATTAGTGGAACAATTCAAATATTTAATAGAAAATCCGAGTATACGACAAGAAATGGGGAGAAAAGGTCGTAAAAAGGTGGAAAGTAACTTCGATTCTTCGAAACAGGTAAGAAAATTAGAGTCTATTTATTCGAATTTAATCAGAAAGGGGTAATATCATGAATGACATCCAAGAGGTAAGACAGGTCCAGCTAACGAATAAGCACTCGGACAGCTATTCACCTCTTATTACTGTAGTTATTCCAACGTATAACCGTGCAAAATTTATAGCCCGAGGAATTAATAGTGTATTAGGGCAAACCACCGAAAATTGGAAACTATTAATTGTTGATGATGGTTCTAATGACCATACAAGTGCAGTGGTTACACCTTTTTTAAAAGATCCAAGAATTACTTATGTGAAATTAAAGAAGAACAGAGGCGTTTGTTTTACGTTGAATCATGCGTTGTCTTTAGTGGATACCAAATATTTCTCACAGCTCGATGCAGATGATTGGTATGAGCCGAACACACTCGCAACTTGTCTGAAAAAAATAGAAAAATGTAACAGTAAAGTTGCAATTATCTATGGGAATGACAAAGTTTGGAAGGCCCAAAAAAGAGATAGGATCAAGTATCAAGGCACGAAAAGAAAACGCCAAATCAACGGTAAATATGACTTCATTACTTTCCATTCGATGTTTTATCCTCGATTTTACCGAACGAAAGCTCTAAAACAGGTTGGAGGTTGGTCGAGAAATGTACCGGAAAACGGCCGTTTTGCTGAGGATAGACAAATTCTTCTCAAGCTAGCAGGACGCTATGCATTTAAATGGGTGAACAAACCATTATATAACCGATTAAAGCATAAAAAAAATAATTCAAGAATAGAAAACCGTGATAAATACGCCCATGTTACAAGATACCTGTATACAAAAGCATTAAAAAGATGGGGAAATAAGTATAAACCTAAATTTATATGGGTTCGTGGCCGCCTTAAAGTAGGTAGGCTAATAAAAAAATAGATTTAAAGTGAGGGAAATATGTGAACAGGCCGAAAGATAGAAAATGGTTGACGACGTTAGATGTCATTGATGAAATCGGGAAGGCATTGGATAAAAAGGAGCCCCTTTCTGTAGTCCGTGTCGGGGATGGTGAAAATATTACACTGTCCCAATACAAAGTATGGCCGATTCGCAAAACACTGTCCACCCGCTGGGCGAGGTTGTCACGAAGTACCAACTGGAAAGGAGTTACATTACCGAATGTCAGACTTCGCGATCAATTGATTAAGTCGATCCAAAAAGCGGACATTGTAGGTATTCCTTACTATAAGGACAATGAAATATTAGCTGAACAACAATTTTTACGCCCTTTGACGAATGCTTGCTTTAGAAGATTCAATATTCATCCAAAAAAATGTTGCCACACGTTCGTCAATCGTCACATGGTCGAACACCAGCAATTTTGGGAGATTCTGAAAGGAAAAAAAGCAGTCGTCATTTCCCGTTGGGCTGACGATTTCAAAAGTTTGGTCGGCCGAGCATACGATGATTTCGACATCGATATAATCAAAACGATTTCTATTAATCGTTATGAACAAATTCCAAAAGTTCTGCTCAAAATGAAATCTGTAGATTGTGACATTGTATTTATTTCTGCGGGAGTTAATGCGGTTATATTAGCGCAGAAATTGGCAGAGGAACAGGGACGAATCGCGATTGATTTTGGAAAGTCAGCGGTATTCATGGTCACAAGCAATCGAAAAGTTAATCCATGGAAGCCCAAATATTTAGATAAACGCGAGTACTCATAAGAAAGGGGCATTGCGATTTGAAGATTACCGTCATTGGTTCCGGATATGTCGGTACAACGACAGCGCTTGTATTATCCGATCTGGGTCATGAAGTTATCGGCTACGATGTCGATACACTCAAAGTTGAAATGTTAAACAATGGAATTCTTCCTTTCCGTGAGCCTGGCTTGGACCAATTGCTTCAAGAAAAACTGAAAAGCGGAAGAATCATTTTCACCTCAGATAGTCGATTCGCTATCACTCAAAGCGAGATCTTAATGATTTCGGTTGGTACGCCTTCCACCTTAAGCGGAAATGCAGACTTAACTTATATACAACAAGTCATCGAGGTCATTGCCACACACATCAATGAACCTAAAGTTGTCGTTACCAAAAGTACAGTACCCATTGGAACTAACCGTTGGATGCAGCAGCAGTTAGAAGCGAGAATCAACACGAATAAGTATCACATTGAAGTGGTCTCGAACCCTGAATTTTTACGTGAGGGATCGGCTCTTCATGATTCATATCATCCTTCCCGAACGGTGATCGGCGGAGAAGTAAATTCGGCGATTGAGAAAGTGAAACAGCTATATAGTTCCCTACAAACGTCTTATTTCATCTGTAACTACGAAACGGCTGAAATGATCAAATATGCTTCCAATGGTTTTCTAGCGGTTAAAATCTCTTACATCAATGAAATTGCTCGGTTAGCTGATGTAGTGGGAGCGGATATCGATGGAGTTGCTATAGGCATGGGAATGGATCCGCGTATTTCCCCGCATCATTTGCACGCCGGTATCGGTTACGGTGGATCCTGTTTTCCAAAAGATGTTGATGAGCTTCTATATCTCGCAACGCAAAAAAAAATAAATCTTCATCTGCTTAAGCAAGGCAAACGTATTAATGATTCACAAATTGCTTGGTTTGTTCAAAAAATCGAATCTTCGCTTCCCTTAAAGGGCAAACGAGTGCTCGTACTGGGTGTCACTTTCAAAGAAGATACCGATGATCAACGAGAATCTCCCGGCATTCGACTCATTGAGCATTTGCTTGATAGAGGGGTTGATGAAATAAGGGTCATTGATCCTACTGTCACTTCCGTGGAGCAAATTCATTGGTCAAAAGATCTCCTTGATCATGAAAAGAAAAGAGTGAACATTTTCACGAACGAAGACGAAGCGGCAACCGGAGTTCATGCAGTCATGTTGACAACCACATGGCCACAATTCTCCACATATCCTTGGCAACAATGGGTTGGTCTAACGGAGTCCCCCTATTTATTCGATGGACGTAATTTTCTCAATCCACAAGAAATGCGTCGATTTGGTTGGCATTATGTCGGAATTGCCAGAGGTGTAAAATGAACATTATTGTTACCGGAGCTGCGGGATTTATCGGTTCTCATTTAAGTGAAGAACTACTTAAGAGAGGACATATTGTCATAGGAATTGACGATATGGAGCACACTGCTAATCGGGAGATCAAAGAAGACAATCTGAAGAACATTTTAGGACACCCTCAATTCCAATGGCATGCTGTTGATTTATTGAAATCAGATTTGGAGCATCTCGTTAACGATGCCGATGTTGTATTTCATTTAGCAGGTATAGCGGGTGTAAGAAATAGTTGGGGTCTATCTTTCAATGATTATTTACAGGCAAATGTTCTGCTGACACAAAAAATTCTTGAGGCATGCAAAAAAGCTTCAAGGTTAAAAAAGCTAGTGTACGCTTCCTCATCCTCCGTCTATGGTGGCGGAGTCGGACCGTTCAGTTCTGAGGATTCACCTACTAGCCCGATTTCCCCCTACGGATTAACGAAATTAGCAGGAGAGCATCTCTGCTCTCTTTATCATAAACAGTACGGACTTCCCTATACGGCTTTAAGATATTTCACCGTATATGGGCCAAGACAGCGCCCTGATATGGGATTTCACCGTTTCATGAAGGCCGCTGTGCTCGACCAACCATTAACCATTTATGGAAATGGTGAGCAAACACGTGATTTCACCTATATAAGCGACTTAGTTGAAGGAAATATTAAAGCGATGAACTATACAAAGCACGGGACTGTTTTTAATATCGGTGGAGTCGAGACAGCATCAGTCAATGGTGTAATTACAGCTATCGAACGCCTCTCTGGAAAAAAATTGCGGTTAAGTTATTTACCCGAGCAACCAGGCGACCCGTTTACAACACGCGGCGACATTTCACTTGCCCGTAAGGAACTTGGGTATGATCCAATCGTTTCATTGATCGAAGGACTGACTGAGCAATGGCTATATATATCTAATCTTTATAGAAAGGAAAAATAGTCATTTATCGGGTTTCCGAACAGATTGCGGGACATACACTATTACAAATCTTTCTTACTTGTGATCGGAGGTGAAACGCTTGATCGGAATACTGTATTCAAAAGCAATGCTAAGCCAATTAATGAAAGGTAAACGTAGCTTTGAAAAGCCGGCTTTCTATATGGAAACCGCCAGAAAAATAGAGGAAAAAATTATTTTTTTTTCGTTGTTTGATATCAATTGGAGAACGGGTACAGTTCAGGGTTGGGACGGAATAGAATCTATTCGAGTGAAAAGTATACTTCCTCCTGTGATCATAAACCGAACGAGAACGAATCATCCTAACACAAAAATGTTGATTCAGCGTTTGAAGAAGATGGGAAAGATCATCTTCAACGAACATAACGTCATTTCTAAGTTGGAAGTTCATCATATTTTAACTAAGAATAATAAACTTCTACCCTATCTTCCACCAACAGATTCAGTATCGCATCATTCGGTCAAAGATCTATTGGAACAAAACACATGTCTGTTTCTGAAACCAAGTACATCATCTGTCGGAAACGGAATCATTCGCATCCGTAAAATAAATAACAACACAGTAGCCGAAATCAACGCACTTGGGCGGACTAAAATGTATAAAGTTGGTATCCATCAAATTGTTAGATTCATCAAAAGAAAGAAACGAGACTACTTGGTACAGAGCGGTGTCTCTCTCAAAACGTATAATGGAAATCCTGTTGATTTTCGGGTATCCATGCAAAAGAACGGTAAGGGCCACTGGCAGTATACTGGAATGGTCGGGAGAGTAGCAAAGAAAGGTTCGATTGTTACCAATATTCACTGCGGCGGACAATCGCTGAAGGCAACCGAACTTTTTCAACATTGGGGTTGGAATGGACCCCGAATTGAAAAATCTATCGCAAAGCTTGGGTTGCTTATTGCAAAAACACTTGAAAAAGAACTCCCTTATATTGCTGACCTGGGATTGGACATTGCCCTAGATGAGTGGCAACACCCATGGCTTATAGAAGTTAACTTCCGTGATTTACGGATTACGTTCCGGGATGCTGGAGATAAGGAGACATGGCGGGCAACATTTGCAACACCCATTTACTATGCAGCTTATCTAATCCGTCAGTTGAGCGAACAAGAAACACGGAAATCGGAACATGACGAATCAATGGCCTTAGCAAACCATTTGACTGATGAATTAATAACGAGTTATTTACCTGATGATCATGACAGCTCTCGAGTCGAGATTGATATCCCTACGGAAATAATAGCAGAGTAACGCTTTCCTTTGTAATAGAAAAATAAGACTTGTAAGTAATAAACCCGCTGGTATATCCCGAGCGGGTTTTTATTTATTCATGGTTCCTATGGGTATTCATTCGCTTTTCTTCCGCACTCCACGGGAGTTATTTAATGCAGTGATATGAAATGCATTTATCCAGGGTGATGAAGGAGTTCCATATTTGTTGCGCCGAAGTGGTATTCTTGTTATCATCAGGCTCATCGTACTTTGATACTCCGTCAGCAATCTAATATTTTCTTGTAAGCTGCGCGCTGTGATTTCCGAATGGGAAGATACATCCGCTATGCTGCTTAGTATACGGGCTAGCGCATGTTGGCTGAGAGCAATTGCATTTACAAGTGCAATCTTAGCTTCAAGTTGTTTGTCTAGATAACTCATCTCTCCTGATCTCCTTGATCATAATGACTACCAAAGAAGCCATTCATATCACCACTGTCTTCACCCACTTCTCCCCCCCTTAATACAACCTTCAGATTATTACATATTCCATTCTCTAGCTTCGTTAGCCCTTTAATAAGTTCTACAATCTGTCCACTTATTAGTAGCGACTCATGAAGCTGTTTATCATGGCTCTTAAACGCATCCGAATTAAAATGATTCAAAGTCCAATTGCGAATCTTTTCGGCTTCAATAGCTTTAGCTTCTAGAATCATAGAAATATCAAATTGTATTTTGGAGGTTGCATCAAGCATCCTTAAAAAGGTACGTTCTCTGCTCATTTAAGTCCTCCCTCAGTATGGATTAATTTATTCTTCTTCATGATTTCCCAATTCACTAATAACATGACCCAAGGTTTCTGCTAAGGCTTCCTCCAAGTCTGCAAGACTAAACAGGTATGCGATGATGCTTTTATTGATTCCCCCCGAATGATTAATTAAAGCGCTGATGTCGTCGAATTCCAGATTAGAATCTGGCAATTCATGAATGATCTGAGCCATATGGGTAGCCATCTGACGCTCAGCATCCAAGATGCTTGCCATTTGTTGATGGGAATTTGACATATGAGTTAGCATTTCGTCGATTTTGGATTGCACAAAAAAGGCCCCCTAATTCATCAAGTAGAAACGGCTGTGCCGTCTTTTTCAAAGACGGTACCCGTTTCAGCGGAAATATAAGGAATAGAGTATTAAGTGAAACTTATACTTCCTTATATTTTAAAAAAATGTACACCCCTTCGAAATAGATGGTTTGGTTCCCTACCCCATCCGCTTCCGCCTACAATATCATATGCCTTCTGCAAGAGGACAGTCACGATAATTCCCAATCTTTTTAACTTATCCCCAAAAAAACTCCCTTACTATGTTGAAGTAAAGGAGTGTACGCTTCCTCAATCATATTCTATGAATGGGGTGCTGTTCCAACTGCTATCCAAGATAAATACCCCAATAACTGCGAACCCCCAGGACGCCGAATAACTTCTATAATTGCATGATCTACATCCTGAGATTGTAGTGAGGCGTAGAAATCAGGATGATTACACATGGCAACAATCACATAGTGAATATTCATGAATGGCTCTTCAATAGAGATAGGGACTTCTACACTACTTTCTCCCACCTTGAACATAAAGGGTGTCATACCATACTGTTGCAGCGTGGGCTTCTCGGAACTGCTATACACAGGCGTAAACGTGAGATGTTCGAAATTTACAGATTTCGAACTTAGATGTATACCTTTAACAGCATCCTCCTGCAAGTGTCCCATACCCACTACACTAGGCCCCAAGTGCCACTCCTGCACGCTTTCCGCTTGCAGGTGCTCTCCCGCTACCGCGCCTGACTGTAGCGCCGCGCTTCCTACGGATTCTGCACCAAGCTTCGCTACCGTTACCGCCCCATCTTGCAGCGCAGCACTGCCTACAGCTGACGCTCCGAGTTTCTCCCCTGTCACTGCCCCTTCTGCCAAGGCATCTCCCCCTACAGCTGCTCTCGAGATATGCTCACTTAAGATAGAGGCAAGGGCAATCTTTGACGAACCGATACTCCCATCCGCAAATTTAGACGAAGTCACAGATAAATCCTGAATTTTGTCAGTTGAGACACTTTCAGGTGATAACTTAAGCGAGGTAACCGCATAGTCGGCGAGATTCTGTGAAAACACAATCCCATGTCCTAACTGCTCTGTCTTAACACTACCCAAGGATAATTTCTCTCCGGTTACAGACGCATCCTTCAAGTTTGCGGTATCCACACTTCCAGCCTGTAAATGTTGATTATATATAGTATTGTGCGCGATATGAAGGGAATGAATAGCATCTTTTTGCAACTCTGTTGAACCAATACTATTGACTGCAATATGCTCATTAGTAACAGCTTCCAAAGCAATATGCTTGGAAGTCACAGCCTGTTCTTCAATGGCCTTACTTCCGACTGCTCCCGTACTTATTTTGCCGAACGTCACGCTCCTATCGGCAAGTTTCTCAGTCGTAATTCCACCTTCTTTGACATGACGCGTTTCAATTGAGCTATCTGTAATATGTTTACCCTCAATTGAATAAAGGTCTATTTTATCAGAGGTGACTGCATGATCTTCTAGATGTAACTTTGCAATACTGGCTACATCAATATGTTCGCCTCTAATCGCTCCTGAACGAATGTGACTAGTATTTATAGTATCCTTCGCAATATGGATGTCTTGTATTGCTGATTTCGCGATATGCCTTGCCATGATCGCCTCATTTACAATCTTGTTCGGAAGAATGCTCTGATCCGCAATTTTGGATGCTGTTATCGTCTGCTCTACGATATGATTCGTACTCACCGATTGATCTGCGAGCTTGGTAGAGCCAACGCTTTGGTCAGCAAGGTGTCTGTTACTCACTTCACCTTGCCCGATTTGATTCCCACTCAAGATTACTTCTGCTAAATGTCGTTCTGTGATTGCATCATGCGCTAAGATTTCCGAAGTTACGGCCCCTTGTTGTAAATGAATACTCTCGATAGAACCAGCAGCGATATGCTCTGAACTGACACTCTCGAGAGCCAGTTGTTCCCTGCCAATGGCTTCAAACGCCACATGCTCTGCAGTTACGGATCGTTTACTTAAATGACGTCCTTCAACCGTATTATCCTGCAGCTTATCACCCGTTATTTCACCACTCCGAATCTTAGAAGTTGTAACTGCTCCTTCACTTAGCTTAGAAGTCGTAATAGACTCATTCATCAAGTGGTGATCCTGAATACTAGATCCAGCAATTTTGTTAGTTGTCACGGACTGATCCTGCAGCATATCACTGGAAATAAATACATGACTAAGATGGCGTAGTCTTATTGAACCATCCGCAATTTTGCTCGCATCGATGATCTGATCGGCTAATTTGGATGAGGTGATACTACCATCCTTAATCTTATCCTCATCGATGGAACGATCACGGATCTTACTTCCTGTAACAGCGCTATCCGCAATATGATCCTCTGTAATTGACCCTAGAGCAATTTTGGAAGAAATAACTGAATCGTCCGCAAGTTGAATGTGAGTCACCGCATGATCTGCAATAGCCTCACTCCCGATAATCCCTGGTTGTAGTTTGGAGCTATCAATTGCCCCAATCGCTATTTTATCACCTGTCACAGATGCGTAACTGAGGTCGTCTGCATAAATGAACGCTTGCGGGGAACCCGGCATCTTTTTCTCTGCTAAAATCGACTCCAAATGACTCCCTTCTTCATATGCTGTAATTTCCGTTTCTGTAACTTCTGTTTCATTTAAGTATTCTTGCCACGAATCTACTGTTTCGGAATTTGGTCCAGCCATATTTGAGAGGACTGCAAGTGAGGGATCTTCCTCTATTGAGACCTCCGTTGCTATGGAATTAATATTAGCTACATTTCTTTTTTTTTCCAATCGTTTGGATTTACTCATCAAATTCAGCTCTTGTATATCTGGATTATCTACATAATAGAGCCGCTTATTAGCTTTCGCTGAATAGTTCTTCATCCTTTTTTTCAAAGCATTCTCTCCTTCCTGACATAACGATCTTTGGCATCCTATGCAGGCACTTAGGCTGATGTCACCATTTTGAATGAAAATAGTAATCTTGCCATTCCATTAGTTCGCCATTCTGCTGAATACACGAGTTCTATCCAACACATCAGGGTTCGGATTATTTCTTATGTAATAGTGCGTGTTCAAAAAGTCAGCTTTTCAGCACCGAGAAGATTGAATGAAGATAGGGAGTGAGGAGCGGAGCGTAGGCAGTACCTACGTGAGCACCGGAAGGACCAGCTGAATTCAATATTCGATGTCGAATTAGCCTCCCGCTATACTTCGTGATCAAAAGATGACTTTTTGAACAACCTCTAATAATATTAACCATTTTTATTGATTTAACATCTAATCTATGCCAGTATATTACAGAACGATTAGGTAACCTCTGAAGGGAGAATAACGATGGCAAAAAAAATACTTCGGCTGATGACGGAACTCTCCTCAAGAAAATCGCTATCCCGAATCATGGGTCGCTTTTCTCATAGTGGTGTAAGTCGCTACGTCATCCCAACGTTTATACGAAACTATCAAATACCCGCATCTGAAGCGGAAAAAGATATAAGTGAATACCATTCTCTTAATGCATTCTTTACTCGCAAGCTAAAACCTGGAATGAGACCCATTGATACGGGTGAGCATTCCTTAACTAGTCCCGTGGATGCCCGAATCACGGCAATGGGTGACATTTCATCAGGGACCATTCTAAATGTAAAAGGACAAAATTATTCTGTAGAGGACATTCTTCATCACTCCCCACATTTAGAGCTGTACAAGAACGGTTATGTATTCGTTCTTTACTTGAGTCCAACCGATTATCATCGTATTCACTCACCAGTAACGGGCGTGAAGACGGAGAGTGAACATATTCGTGGTCGTGTTTATCCCGTGAATGATTTCGGAATGACACATATGCCCTCAGTACTAAGTCGTAACGAAAGACTCATCACGTACATAGCACATTCTTTTGGGGAAGTGGCTGTCATAAAAGTGGGCGCGATGAATGTCAGCAGTATCCAATACACCGACAAGTCAGTGAGCCAATGGAGTAAAGGCGATGATCTTGCCTATTTCGAATTCGGATCCACTGTAGTTCTATTGATGGAGAACGGTACTTTTACTCCCCGTGATGATCTAAAACCTGGAGATGCCGTACGAATGGGACAACGATTAGGTGAGCTTCATCCTTGTCCACAAATTGGGCATCGCTAGTTCTTCTTATTTAGGATATACAGGATCATGAATTGGAACCAACGATCTGGTAATACATGTTTGGCAATCACCGTTAAAGCTGTCCCCCGAGGAATTCGATAACGAAATGCTGGAGAGTGTACGGTGGCAATCTTTGTGATGAGTAGAGCCACATCCACAGGGTCACCACCGCCTGTCGCACTCCGTTGCGAATATTGTAGAATACGATCCAGTAAACCTTTATAAGGAGAATGGGATGCTGTTCTTAATTGAGAGAAGCTCTTCCCCCAGATCGGTGTCCCATAAGCTCCAGGCTCCACCAATACAACATGAATACCGAACTGCTTCACTTCCATGGCGAGGCATTCGCTGAATCCTTCTAATGCGAATTTAGAGGATGCATAGGGTCCAAATCCAGGAAACCCAACCTCCCCACTTATGCTGCTCATCTGAATAATGCGTCCTCCATTTCCCTCCCTCATTAAAGGGAGTACGGCTTGAGTAACACAGACCATCCCTATAAAATTGACCTCAAACTGCTCCTTCCATACGGAAAGAGGTACCTCTTCAATCATCCCTCCGTAAGCTGCACCAGCATTATTTACTAATACGTCTAGTCGCCCGTACCGTTCTTTAATCTGTTTGACTACTTGATGTACCTGTTCTTCATTCTGAATATCCATTTCAACTACTTCGATTAAAGATTCCACGCCTGCCATCTGGGCCGCTCGCATCAACGAATCTTTGTCCTCTGGTCGACGCATACCTGATACAACGGTAAACCCCTTCCGCGCAAGCTCTACACTGGTAAGTAGACCGAAGCCACTCGAGCATCCGGTCACAAGTGCAATCCGATCTGTCTTATTGTTCATAACTCATGATCATTCCCTTCCTATTCTAACGGATTTCTGATGGATTATGACCTGTATATTGTTTAAATTGTCTGCTAAAAAAGAAGATATCACGATACCCGAGAGTCTCTGCCACTTCTGTCACATTCATACCTGCATACAGCAGTAGATGCTGTGCTCTTTCGATTCGCATCTTAATACTATAGGACTGAACAGACGAACCTATGATTTCTTTAAATTTAATAGAGAAATAGCGTGGTGACAATCCTGCACGAGCTGCTAAATTTGCCACACGATGTTGAGTTCCGGGGTGTTGTAATATGTAGTTAGCAATTTCGTGTATAGCTTCTGATAAATGATTACTTACCATTCTCTGAACAGGTTGCTCCTGATCTTCACGCATTAAATGGATCATAAGCTGCTTAAGAATAAGCTGACCTTCCTCCTTAGCAGCATAGGTTGCCACTAGAAACAAACGCACGTAACGAGCTAACATATATTCAAAGTCAACTGTCTCACAAATGATTCGATAGGGAAGAGGAACACCCGTTATGGGTTCCAACACGTCAAAGTGAATATAACTCAGGATCAATGGCTTCTTTGGATTATGTATAGCGCTCGTATGATCCCCAGGTCGAAATAGAAAGCAACTTCCTTTAGCTATTTCATATGATTTATCATTCCTTATTAGTGTCCCTTCGCCACCCCAGACGTAGAAGAGATCGTAATTGGGCAATGCTTTCTCTCGTTTTTGCCATTTCCATGTAGGCTCACATACAATTTTGGCTACAGAGGGCTTGATCTCAAAGGAAGACGGCGAAGCATGTAGCATGTCCTAATCCTCTCCTATCTAAAATATTTAACTCTACTAGCAGTTCATCTCATGCTATTTCAAATCATTGTTGCACATCCATCCATGCTGTCGCAAGCCGGTGCACCCCTTCTACCATCTGATCATCATCGAGGTGAACAAACCCAAAGCAAGCTCCTAAAGGCCCAGGTATGATTCTATATGTTGAAGCATCCCTAAAGTCCACATTTCTCAACTTCGCTGCCACTTTAAAAGCTTCATATTCCTCTGCTGAACGCTGCCAATTCGCATAAATATGCAATCCTGCATCTCCTTTAATAAGACAGAATATATCACTCAGATGATCTGACATTAGAGAATAAAGTCGGTCATACCGCACTCTATATATCCGTCTCATTCGCCGGAGATGCCGGTTATAATGTCCATGGATCATGAAATGTGCAAGTGCCCTCTGCTCCAATAGCCCTGGAGAAATGGGATCGTATAACGCTTTAGCTTGCACGACAGGCTCAACAAGTGCATTCGGTAATATTGCGTAACCTAAGCGTAATCCAGCGAACATCGTTTTTGAAAAGGAGCCTACATAGATGACTCTACCATCCGAATCCAATGCCTTGAGCGGCTCAATTGGACGACCTCCCCAGCGAAATTCACTATCATAATCATCTTCAACAATGACACCCTCTTGCTTCTGTACCCATTTCAATATCTGCCTACGTCGGTCTAATGAGAGTACAGCACCCGTAGGAAATTGACGACTAGGGGTCACGAAGAGTACCCGTGCATTCCACTCTTTCGGTATTAATCCTTCCTCATCTACATCTCCTCTTACAATCTTGCCTCCACACGCTTGAATCGCATTACGAATACCATGGTAACCTGGATCTTCCACCACAACCGATTCCCCCTCATTCACCAGAAGCTGTGATAGAATGGCAATCCCTTGCATAGAGCCACTAAATAGAACGACGTTAGAAGCTTCTACTGCAATACCACGGGTAATCCGTAGATGCCCTGCAATAGCTTCGCGTAGCTCAGCATCTCCTTCAGGACGAGCAATAACTGCTAAATCTCCGCCACCTTTACCACCTGCGTAAGCTAGCGCACTTCGCCATTCATCATAAGGGAAGTATTCCATGGGCATCCCTTCAAGCAGAAAGCTAATTCCTCCTTCAAGTTTCGGTTTATCGTAATGGGTTCGATGCTGACTTAGCAATCTTTTCCCCCAAGAAGAGAGCGTGATATCTGCACTAAAGTCCTGTTCTTCAGTTGCCGGAGTGGGACCCGCATGAGTAACAAAGGTTCCCTTTCCTACAATCATTTGAACGTACCCCTCAGCAAGTAACATATCGTAACTCTGGGCAACAGATCCGCGCGAGATATTATACAGATTCGCTAAATAACGAGTAGAAGGAAGCTTGGAGCCTGAAGACAATCTCCCTTCGAGAATAGCGTCACGTAATGCATAATAGATCGCTACATATTTATATCGATACTTCTCCAAATAGGAGTCTAATGGCAAAGACAACTCCATTCCATCACCTTCTTCTATCCTTAGTAAATTGAGTGGCCTATAAAATATAACCCAAATTGGATCTTATTACTTGTCAATTATTATTATACGATATTGTTATGAATCATAGTGATTCAACCAACCCAATTACAGATTAGGAGATCGTTGCCATGAGAAGACAAGAGTTTAGTGTACAAGAAGAGGGGGAAGTAATGAAATTCTTATCAGGAATGAGCTTCGGATTTCTAGGAACTGTCAATGAATTCGGTAGCCCACGAGTGACTCCGCTCAATTTCATATATGATCAAGGTTGCTTTTATTTCCATGGAAGTCGTGTCGGAGAAAAAATGAATCATATGCGTTCCAATGATCAAGTCAGCTTTACAGTTGCTGATGAATACGCATTGATACCTTCCTATTTCAGTGATCCCACATTAGCTTGTCCTGCTACAGCTTACTTCAAGAGTGTAACGGTCAGCGGAAAGGCTGAAGTCGTTGATGGACTAGAAGAAAAAGGAAGGATATTTACTTTATTCATGAAAAAACTACAACCAGAGGGAGGATTCGATCCTATTGATCCTGTGGATCCTCGATATGCCTCACGACTTCGCGGAGTGGCCATCATGAAAATAATAACGACCCACTTATCGGCTAAATTTAAATTCGGACAGAATTTATCTGAGACTGCCATGGATAAAGTGATCACTGGACTCGAACATAGAGGACGAGAGCGTGATCAAGAGACAATTAAACATATGAAGAAATACTGTCCTCATATGCAGTGATTCAGTAATTATCAGTGACTGTTTACTTACTAGGTGGTATAATATGTCCAGCGAAAACGGAAAAATCCTCACATTATACAAACTTGGAAGGATGGACATTATGAACCAACTTGCTGAACAGTTAAATGAGAATATTAAAGCTGGAAATACGCATGTGTATGACATGTTATCAACCCTTGGAAAAGAGATTTATTTTCCTAAAGAGGGGATTCTTAGCCAATCCGCTGAAGCAACAGCCCATGCGAAGAAATATAATGCAACGATAGGCATTGCCACTGAAGGCGGAGTTCCCATGCATCTGAAAGTCATTCAAGACAAACTATCCGCATTCCAACCTAAAGATCTATATAGTTATGCTCCTCCGGCAGGAAAGCCGGAACTTCGGAGCGTATGGCGGAGCAAGATGCTACAAGAGAATCCTTCTCTACATGATAAGTCTTTTGGTAATCCCGTTGTCACTAATGCACTGACACACGGACTTAGTATCATCGCCGATTTATTTGTTGATGAAGGCGATGCTGTCATCTATCCTGATAAAAATTGGGAGAATTATGAACTAACCTTTGGTGTTCGTCGCCATGGTGAGACCATTAACTACCCACTATTTACGGATGACATGTCTTTCAATAGTGCTGGACTTCGGGAAACCTTATTAGCTCAACAGAGCAAGGGTAAAGCTATTGTTTTGCTCAATTTCCCTAACAATCCAACAGGTTATACGCCAGGTCTCAAAGAAGGCGAAGAAATTGTTGCCGTCATTAAAGAAGCTGCAGAAGCTGGAATCAATGTTGTTGTCGTAACAGACGATGCCTACTTTGCCCTCTTCTTTGAAGATTCCATGAAAGAATCATTATTTGGTAAGCTAGCAGGAATCCATCCTCGCGTGCTTCCAATCAAAATAGACGGAGCTACCAAGGAAGAATTCGTATGGGGTTTCCGTGTTGGATTCATCACCTATGCCTCTGATAATACAGATGTGCTAGTTGCTCTTGAACAAAAGACATTAGGCATTATCCGTGCGACGATCTCAAGCGGGCCACACCCTTCTCAAACCTTTATACTCGAAGCTCTGAAGGCTCCTGAATTTGCAGCCCAAAAGGAAGAAAAATTCCAAATTATGAAGGGGCGCGCCAATCGTGTAAAGGCCTTGCTCGATAATGACGCATACAATGAGGTATGGGAGTACTACCCTTTCAACTCCGGATATTTCATGTGCTTGAAATTGAAGACAGTAAAGGCTGAAGCTTTACGTATCCATTTGATTCAAGAATACGGTGTGGGAACTATCGCTTTAGGGGAGCATGATTTGAGAATTGCTTTCTCCTGTATTGACGAAGAATACCTTGAGGATTTATACGAATTGATTTATAAAGGTATTCAGGATTTACAATCTAGCTCTAACGAATGAGTTTTTGAACAACCTCTATCATGACTTCATTTTTAACAAGTATGGGGTAATACCCAAGCACTCAATTCCTTACTTTCATACAATACGGTGTAGTACCGAAACACATCATGTATGAGAGGGGAATTAATATGAGCGGAGTAGAAGAAGTTAGAGGCGGATATGGTGGGGGAATGTTTACTAATACTGGCGCGATCTTAGTCCTGTTCATTTTGTTGGTTATTATCACTAAATCCTTCTGGATCTAATTTAACATCGTAATTAATAACAGGCCGGAGAGATCACTCCCCGGCCTGTTTGTTCATATATTAACTAATCTTCATCAATTTCCTTATTAATCTTACGAGAGAGTACACCTCGAATGAGAAATGACATAACGATTCCAGCAGCAAGCGTACTCATCGTCAAGCTTACATGCGCCCATCCATCCCCCCATAAGGGTAACCAAAGAATAATCGCCAATAACAAATGAACTTGAAATACAAATATCGTTACATTACGTTGTCTGCTATTACTCGGAATCGGATAAATATTCAGCCAAAAGGAATCTCGATGATAACCTTGTAGCGAAGATAACTGTACGCCAACCAAGAACAGAAAGAATAAGTAAATGCCACTTCCCAGCAAGCTACCACGTGTCCACCATGCTAGTAATATACCTAGTAAGCTAGCACGCATAACAATTCCAAATATATCGCTACGCACGAAACTCTTCGTAATAAGATATCTATACGCGGAACTTCGTACCCATGAGAGTTGGCTTCCCACTTTAGAGAGTAAACGACGAGGATACACACGTTGTTGCCGCTCTGGAACATTAACAAACCATCCTAACACCATCATCACTCGGCCAATTTGAGATTGTTCTTTCGCAATCAATCGCTCCCATGCAACTAAATGCTTCACTGGGAATGACAATGATATGACATAGGTTACTAGAAGTAGAAGAACATAAATAAGACTCTTCCCCACGGGCTGCCATAGCCATGCGGACAGGCCCAATGCCATCACTACCCACCGCAGTAAGCGATATCCTTTAGAAGCTCGAATAGACACCATTGAGAGCTCTTTCCAGCCACCATAGCTTGATATGATCTTCAATATAAAAAGGAGAATCAGAAAAATCCAAAATGGCTTCGGTGTAATATCACTTCGAAAGTACAGTGGCCATGCTGTCAGAAATACCAGTGTCAGTCCAACTAGCTTGTACATCACACTGCTAATCCAACTGCCTGATAAATAACTCTTCATCTTCGATTCTTGCGGGAGAAGGAATACAACATCAGGAAATTGTAGATATGTACGGAAATTACTCTGAGCAGTTAGCGGAAGTAATACAACCAACATGATCCAGCGAATAGGTAATTCTGCTGGAATATGTTGTACTAATGATGTATACCATGCAGAGAAAGCAATAAACATAAATAGGAACATGACGGCCACGCCACTTTGCATGACATACCCTAAATAGGGAATGATCTCTCCCCAAAATTGACGACGTCGTTGAATACGGAGACTCTTCAGATCCATCATCAAACCCTACCTTGTACAAGCGTGTAGAAAAGTTCCTCCAACGGGACACCTGGCTTGCCTACTTGTTCAGCAATTTGTTCAAGTGTGCCTTGCGCAATAATGCTTCCTTGATGCAAGACGATAAATCGATCACAGTAATTCTCAATAGTCGATAGAATATGTGAACTTAGTAGAATCGAGGAACCACCTGCTTTTAACTCCACCATGAAATCCAGCAACGATCGAATCCCAAGTGGATCAAGACCGAGGAAAGGCTCATCAATAATATAAAGGGATGGTCGTGCCACAAACGCACACATGATCATCACCTTTTGTTTCATCCCTTTAGACAAATGAATCGATAAACTATCCATCTTATCTTCCATATGAAATAATGCCATTAGCTTCTGGGAGCGTTCCTCGAAGTCATCCTTGGACACCCCGTAAGCTCTTGCGGTAAATTCCAAATGCTCCCTAACGGTCATTTCCTCGTAAAGTAACGGAGATTCCGGTACGAATGCAAGAGCATTATGATATGCTTCAGAATCTTCTTCCCGCTTCTTTCCTTTAACGCGAATATCCCCTTTTTGAGGTGTCATGAGACCAAGAATATGCTTCATCGTTGTACTTTTACCGGCCCCGTTCAGCCCGATTAAACCGATCATTTCCCCTGTCCCCACCTGAAGCTGAACATCATGCAATACAGGACGATTCAGACTGTAACCTCCAGTTAATCCTTGAATATCTAATACTGGTGTTTCACTCATTATTATCACCTCAATTTTGATAAATACAATCCATTTGCAGGCTCATGGGAGCAGAGATACATTTTAGCAGGCTGTTCAAAATTCAACTTTTCAAACTCGTATTTTATGTGCGCGGCGGCTTATTTTTCAACCATTTCGGTGCACCTTTGTTTTTACGTATACGCTCCCGCTCACTTTTACTAGCTCCAGTAGAGTTCCGAGCTGACTTACGTGGGGCCTCCGTCATCTGAACTGGTGGTGTGAAAGACTCACTGCTAGCACTTTGCTGTGTATATTCTATGGCCTCAATCTGTACTGGCTTATTATCGATGGATGGCTTCCGCTCATTTGTTGTAAGATTTCCTTGTCTTTTCTGAGCTTCATCCCTACGTTTACTACTTTCTTCACCTGAACGATTGGCTGTTTTCGCTTCCTTAAATGAACCTGGAACTTCTCTAACCTTTAAGTTCTCTTTGCCAGGTTCAATCACCTTGCCCAATGACATCGTTCGAAGTCCAATCGGGGTCTTAAGCTCTTTGATAAACTTCTTTATAATAAATGTCTGACGATCCGTAATGATGGAGAGTACCGTTCCACTACGTCCCATTCTTCCTGTTCGACCTGCACGATGCACGTAATGCTCCGAATTTGTTGGTGGATCATAGTTAATAACCATCGTTAACCCTTCAATATCCAATCCACGCGCTGCTAAATCACTAGCTACAAGCAATTTAAATTTACCTTTACGAAATCGATCCAACACCCCACTACGGGCCATTTTGTCAGCATCCCCATAAAGTGCCTGCGTCGTAATCCCTAAATGGTTCATCTTCGCCTCTACTTCCGCTATATCCTCTGTCGTGTTCACGAAGACGAGCGCCTTTTTAGGATTGTAATGACGGATTAGACGACGTAGCGTGTCTGGCTTATCCCGTTCTTCTGCAATAAAATAGAAATGCTCTAGCCCGGAAGCTGTCATTTGCTCAGGAGCTATCCCAACTACTACGGGTTCCTTCATTTCTCTACTTACCAGCGCTGCCGACTCTTTACTAATCGTTGCAGACAGAAACACCAGTTGTCGATCACGCATAGTACTGCGAATAATACGACTTACGTCACCCGCTGCACCCAATTGGAACACTTGGTCAACTTCATCTACAACAATCATGTTAACTTGATGCATTCTGAGCTTGCGCGTTTCGATCAATTCTCTTACTCTTCCGGGAGTTCCAACGATTAATTGGGGATTAAGCCGCAACTTCTCCAATTGACGTTTCGTTGACGCTCCACCAATGAGTGCCAGAACACGAACACCTCTATCCTCTCCATACCGTTCACTTTCACGCACAATTTGCATAGCCAGTTCTTGCGTAGGCGCAATAATCAGCTTTTGAACGAATTTAAGTTCAGGATCAATCTTTTCGAGAATAGGAAGCAAATAAGCAAGCGTCTTTCCTGTTCCCGTCTGCGAATGAGCGAGCACATCCTTTCCTTGCAATACTGCTGGTATAACCTCAGCTTGTACAGGTGAGGGTTCGTGTATTTCAAATTCAGATAGTTTATTCACTAAATCCATTCGAATACCTAATTCACTAAAAGTAGTTATATTCATGTAAGTCCATCCTTTATGTTCAAATCATTCCTAATTAGAGGTTGTTCAAAAAATATGGCTTTTTGAACTCGCATCTATACATTATATGCTAAAATAGAAATCCCTCCAAATAATTAGAAAAAACCGTCCCATATGAGCCGGTTCTCTTATTTCTTATTCATCATTCTATATGTTAATCTGTCCGCCAAACGAGGGAATAGTTGATATATACGCATCCCAACCGCAGCCAACCAGGGAAGGTTAATCTCCTCCTGTTTACGTTCAATAAGTCTAACCATCTTACGAGCAACATGCGTAGGCTTCATAACAAACCAACCTATATTAGATAAGTACTTCCCTGAAGGATCTGCCAATTCAAAGAATGGCGTATCGATCGGTCCCGGATTGACCGTAGATACCGTAATCCCAGTCCCCCGCAGCTCTTGGCGCAGACTATTACTAAATCCATAAACAGCATGTTTAGTCGCCGTATATGAAGTAGACCTCGCTGTTCCAATCTTAGCTGCCATGGAGGCTACATTCACGATATGCCCATCTCCCCTCATCAACATATCAGGCAGAACCGCCTTCGTACATCTCACTGTTCCCATATAATTTACATCCATCATTTCACTGAATTCGTCTACATTCATCTCTAGAATAGAATCAAATTTACCATACCCCGCATTATTCAAAAGAACATCAATTCTTCCGTATCGTTGTATCACTCCGTTGATCACCTGTTGTACTTGTTCCTGTTGTGTTACATCCATCACAATGAGCTCGTATTTCCCCGTTAACTGCGCTCCTACGAACTCTAGCTTCTCCTTCGAGCGGGCAAGTAACACTGGAATAGCACCCTGCTCTGAAAGATACTTCGCAGCCAATGCACCAATCCCACTAGAGGCTCCCGTAATAACAACTACTTTATCTTTCAACATGATCTTTTCCTTTCCCCTAGAACTACCTTGTTTCTCTATTCTAAGATATCATCACTTGAATATCCATCTCTCCAATTCCATCCATCTTGAGTGGAATACTTAGTGCCTTTTTAGTTAGAATCAGGGAATTATTCTCCGGTGTAACAATTCTAGGTGGTGTAATATCAACCGTTACACCCTGATTGGAAAGAATGGTGCTAGCATTACCACTAATCATATTTCCAAGTTCAGATATTGCACTCTGTCCCATTTCGTCCATTTCCGTTAGAATAAAGCCGCCCATCATAACCGATACAATCTTTAATGCAACCGTCTCCTTCAATCCGAATACTATATTACCAGAGAGCTGCCCTGTCATACCCACTTGAATCCATATATCACCTTTAGTAAATTCAATTGTCTTAATACCTAGCATTCCAGTAGAAGGAGATACTTGAATAACTTGCTCGATAACAACCCTAGCAGATTCTAGAAATGGATTAATAATCTCAGCTTTCATCGTTTAATTGCGCCTCTTTCCATTGAACTTATGGTTATGGAGCCAAAAGTCCCTATATTTCATCAAAATAATTATACTTTAATCCCAAGATTATGACACCATTTATATAATATTTAATGTTTTTGATCCCTTATACCTAAATAATCCGTGCTCTATACACTCTTCGAAAAAGTACATATCTATATCTATCGGACTTTAATACCAGTTTCTGAATGGTACTCAAACATTAAATTAATAATATATCCAGACTTCCATTGCTCTGAATTAGAGTATCATCTATAATTTTATATAACGTATTGTAACGATAATATGAATTAAGTGCGTATAAAGAGGAGGAATAACGTGAATATCAGTCAGCTGGAGACACTTGTAACCATTTCAAAAACGATGAGTTTTCGAAAAGCAGGAGAATTACTTAATCTAACACAACCAGCCGTATCCGCTCAAATTAAAAGTCTCGAAGATGAGTTTAACACGGTACTTGTGGATCGAAGTCAGCCTGTCACGTTAACAGATCGAGGTGAAGTATTCTTAGATCATACCGAGCGTATTCTGTCCATTGTTGAGGAATTAAAACAACGTCTCTCTGATTTGAATGACACACCTCAAGGGCATATCGTTCTTGGAACAACCACTTCCATTGCTATACAGATACTTCCCCGAGTCCTATCTTATTACCAAGACCAGTTCCCACTCATCAAAACCAGAATTCAATCTATGGCATCGTCCCAAGTGTACAATAGCGTAGTGAATGGACAAATTGATGTTGGAATTGGATATCTTATTGAACGTAATCCTAATTTAATTACTTCAGTACTTTACTATGACACTTTTGAACTTGTCGTCACTCCCAAGCACCCTCTATCTCAAAAACCTGTAGCATCGATCGAAGAGCTACATGGTTTACCACTTATTTTACTTACTGGCGATACGGTTGGACGTAAATTTGTTGATGAAATTTTCAAAAAGCATAATATTACTCCTAATGTAATCATGGAGCTTTCTAGCAGTGAAGAAATAAAACGTATGGTGGAGCTTAACCTAGGTGCAGGTATTATTTCCAAATTATCTGTCTCTAGAGAACTACGTTTGGGCACACTAAAGATCATCCCGTTCTTCGAACTTGAGGTCACTCATCCTGTTGGTGTCATTTATAAGTCAGGAAGATATCTTAACTCTGCCATGCAGCAATTTCTAAGCGATCTAAAAGGAATGCCTGAGACAGAATTTATCAGTTCTGAATAATTTATATATAATTAAGAGGAGTGTGCAACCCTTGAAATTTGATATTCATACACATCATTATCGTTGTGGGCATGCCGATGGCGATATCCGAGATTATATCGAATCAGCTATTTCCTCTGGACTTCAGGTGATCGGTATTTCTGACCATACTCCTTACTTCCATAGAGAAGAAGACCGGGCGTTTCCGTTAATCACTATGGCAAAATCTGAATTGGCGAATTATGTACAAGAAGTCCTTCAGCTTAAGGAGGAATACGCAGGTAAAATTGATGTTTTGCTCGGTATTGAATCTGACTTTTTCCAGGAACAAGCTGATCTTTATCGACAAACGCTCTCAGAATATCCCTTTGATTATATTATTGGATCTGTTCATCAAGTAGATGATGTTAGCATTTTCAACAAGAATCGTTGGTCTAGCTTAAATACTAAACAGCAGGTTGACGTTAAAAAGGAATATTATGGATTGATACAGCAATCTGCAAAAAGTGGTATCTTCCAAATACTCGGACATATCGATGCCATGAAAGGTTATTATCCTGCATTTTCCGACATTCCAGCTAATGAAGTCATCGATGAAACTATGAAGACCATAGCTGAATGTGGTGTGGCTATAGAGATTAACACATCAGGTAAGACAAAGAAATGCGGGGGATGGTATCCTTCAAATGCCCTATTAGAAAGAGCACTCTATTATGGCGTGGATGTCACATTCGGATCTGATGCACATATTCCTGAACGTGTTGGAGATGAATTACTAGAAGTACGCTCAACACTCAAGGAGATCGGTTTCAAAGAATGGGTATACTATAAACAGAAGCAGAAGCATGTTGTCCCTTTCATTTGAAAATAAGGATAAAAAAAAGGGGACCCGTTATCAACGGGTCCTAAATGTATTTATATTTCAAAAGGGGGTTATGTAATCAGTATAACCACTCTCTGTTAGAGTTACGTAACTGTTATATTTCATTTGTGTAACAATTACTTTCTCTATATTCTCTAAAACATGTTGCGTTCAGACTGAATATGTTGATCTTACTCGTTAGATCCTGTTCTCCATACCTCTTCGGATGTATTCGATCCCAAATGAATCCATTCTTTATCAGTACCTTTTCCGAAGCGATATTATCTTCACGACATCTTCCCTCAACTCTTTTCAATCCAAGCTCCATGAAACCGAAGTTCATCAGAATCCCCACCGACTCTGTAGCCAATCCCTGTCCCCAGAATGATCGATCAAGCATGTAACCTAACGTCGCCATAGATTGAATCTTACTCCAACTTTGGAGGGAGATGAACCCTAGGAGATGATCCTCTTTACCCAGACAGATTCCGAAATGAAGATTATGCTCCACGTCACGACTTAAAATTTGGTCAAGTATCTTTCTAGATTGATAATAAGTATGATCCTTATATATTGCTACAGAATGGATCGCTTGATGATCAGAAAGAATTGACCATAATTGTTCCTTATCCGATCGCTCAATCCGTCTTAGCAGTATCCTTTCGCTATGTAGATCAGACAAATCCATAGGCCCAACGTTCCCCAACATACCTGTTCACTCTCCAGACTTATTCAAAGTAAATACAGTTAGTTCAGGTCTACATAGAAATCTTATTGGCAATTGCGTAACTCCCACCCCACGATTCACATATAACTGCATTCCACTGGATTCCAGCTTGTAGAGCCCCTGTATATATCGCCTTGAACCCAGAGGGGTAATTACTGCTCCGAGGAAGGGTAACCTCACCTGCCCACCATGGCTATGTCCTGATAGTTGAATATTAAATGGATATAGCGCCGCAGTATCAGCATAATCAGGTTCATGCATGAGTAATAGTGAAAAGGTACCTTCCGTTATACCCTCCAGTGCTCTCTTGGGGTCAGGATTACCGTGTAGTTGATCTTCTAATCCTACAATAGCAAACATGCTATCTTGTTTCCTCACAATCACATGAGTATTCTCAAGGACAGTGAACCCAGACTGTTGTAGCATACGCTTAACTTCAGCGGGTTGCCCCCAATGATCATGGTTACCTAATACAGCATATTTCCCTAACGGAGCCTGAAGTGAAGATAAGTCTGGAATGGCTTCGATTAATGATTCTGAATCGCGATCAACCATATCTCCCGTGAAGCAAATAATATCTGCCGATTGACTTGAGATCGCTTTAACTAGATTCTTCACCCTCTTACTATCGAAGTGAAAACCTAGATGTACATCACTAAACTGAACCACTTTCAATCCATCAAAGGCTGACGGAAGCGTTTTGAAATATAATTGTACCCGTTCAACAGAGAGCTGCCTCGGTTCCCATAGCCATGCATATCCACTTGTAAGCAACCCTGCACCCATAACCGTTGATATACTTATCTGTAGAAACTGTCTTCGTGACATCTTCTTCGAGGAATATTGAGCTTTCTCATTATTCATCATGATACATCGTCTCCAATATATTAAATATTGATTACCTACTCTGAATTTGAATAGAGTAATTTATTTCTTCACTATTCAAGAAAGCTTCGACTATACCCATCTTTTGAATATCCATCTTGGATACATATCTACAAGGTAACTTAATTGAAAAGGTAGAGTCAAATGGATAATTGGTTAATTCCACTGTCGATTGGTCCTTCCAGAATCCCTGAATCATTCCCCCATGAGTACAATCAAATTGTTTCGAAACAGCGAATCCATCACGAAACCAAGGATGCTCATGTTCCTTAGCAATTCCCGGTTCATTCAAACATAGGTATAAAGATAAATCATCACAGAATTTCAATACTTGAAGATCGTAAGTAAGTTCGCCTTCTACAACTAATTCGGTTCCACCCAGCAATAACTGTATATGATCTCTACGCTTCTGTTCATGTTGCATATACTTCGTAAGTGTTGGATGTTCAAGGTCTGCTTGGTTCAGAAGGTTCTCGAAATGCAAACTACATATTAATGCTGCGTATAGGCTTGTCGATTCGATTTCATCTAATCCTCTTCTGTAGAATGCAAGCTTCGTTGCGAGGGGTAAATCAATAAACGTATAAGGTGCGTTCTGTGCATCATTCCAAAAAGGCATGTCATCCAAATCAATCCATCCCCGATCATGCTCAGTCACCGCGAATATAGCTTCTTCCCAACGTTTACTACTTCGGAAGCTTACTGAATTAAATGCCTTAGCAAATTGACCTGCGAGCACTCCGTGGTCATGTTGCGTAATCATGACCCATTCCTCTTTACGTTCTCTGCATATCATATCGATTCCTCCTTAGGAAGTGTGATTATCGATTATTCTCTAACCAAGACACCGCATAATTCACCAAATCTCTTTGTTTGGCAAGCATACAAGGCGATTTACCAATGTTCCCACGTATACATTGTTCAGAACGATACCGTTCGAAATCCGATCCTATGATTTGAAAATCATCCGAATGAAAATTAATGTCTTGATATGATCTCCACTCTGTATTTTGTTTACCCTTTATGGGTGCTTTGGACTCAATTTCCTTCTTCCCGCGGTATGAGGCTCGATATTCTGCCAGATGAAAAGACGTATTACTATCATGAGTCGTTCCTAACAATAACACATAGGTATCCATCTCAAACATTTTTGCGAGTGGTGAACTCTCTCCTAAACTATAATCTAACGGGTGAGACTCCATGAAGTATTTAGCAAGTCTCCCCCTAGCAGCGAAAGATGTGTGAGGATGAGCGCTACGCCAAACTTCAGACTGTTTGCGAAATGTTTCTGGAATCATCCCCATTCCTGTGGTCACCGTGAAATCCGGATCATACGGAGGCATACTCTCGCGGATAAGGTGCCACCACTGAGGGTCTGCTGGCGGATTCATCCAAGTCTCTGGATCTGTAAGATTAGACGATTGTGTAGGCATAATAAGTGTACCCTCGTCTCCTAGTACATTCTCTAATGCCAGAATCACGGCTTCTGCTCCTCCTACGATCCAACCACCGATGCTTTTCAAGGAAGAATGAACTAATAAAGACATACCAGGACGTATTCCGAGTTTTTTGCAATCTCTCATCATATCGGCGCTCGTTATCGGTCGATCAATAATCAATATATTCTCCTCCATTCCTAAATTTTGTGAGCTGTCCATTCTCCACAAATAACACCTCTATAGTATCGCAGAAGTTGCGAATCGTAGAGGTGTTATTATTTCAAGCTTTTATTATACTCCCAACCAACGCTTAAACATATGTTTTGTTGTGTCTTTATTCATTTCAGCAATGGAAGTTGTAAGTGGAATACCTTTGGGACAGGAACGCACACAGTTCTGTGAGTTACCACAGCCATCTATACCGCCGTCCTCCATTAAAGCATCCAACCGCTCCTCAGAATTCATTTCACCCGTAGGATGGGCATTAAAGAGCCTCACCTGTGATATAGCTGCAGGTCCAATGAAGTCCGTCTTCTCATTCACGTTGGGACAGGCTTCAAGGCATACGCCACATGTCATACATTTAGACAATTCATAGGCCCATTGACGTTTCTTTTCTGGCATACGCGGTCCAGGTCCCAGATCGTATGTTCCATCGATTGGAATCCATGCTTTCACTTGCTTGAGTGCCTTAAACATTCGATTACGGTCGATCACAAGGTCACGAACGACAGGAAATGTACTCATCGGTTGTAAGCGTACTGGTTGTTCCAAATTATCGATAAGTGCTGCGCAGGCCTGCCGTGGCTTACCGTTAATAACCATTGAACAAGCACCACACACTTCTTCCAAGCAATTGGAATCCCAGCATACAGGAGCAATATTCTCACCTAAGCTATTCACTGGATTCCGCTGAATTTCCATGAGTGAACTAATGACGTTCATATTCGGACGGTATGGAACTTCAAATTCCTCCGTATAAGGTTTGGAATCCGGTGAATCCTGACGAGTAATAATAAACTTAACATTTTTCTTAGCTACAGCTGTTTCCGCCATATCAATTCCTCCCCAATGTTTTGAGCGTTTCTACTTGATGTACGTCGTTCGTACAAACATACATCGAAGGCATAAGCTCTACTTTTCTTTCGAATAGTCGCGAATTCGCGGTGGGATTAAAGATACATCGATCTCATCGTATGAGATCTGCGGACCTTCAGGCGTCCATTTCGCTTTGGTTGTCTTCAGGAACCGCTCGTCATTACGCTCCGGGTAATCCGGCTTATAGTGAGCACCACGACTTTCATCACGCATTAGTGCACCTAGTGTCATTGCCTGAGCAAGCTCAAGCATATTCCATAGTTGACGGGTAAACGCCACACTTGGATTGTTCCAACGAGATTTATCACTCATATTGATATTCTTATAGCGTAGCTTCAATTCTTTAATCTTCTCAATAGTAGCCTCAAGCTTGTCATTATAGCGAACAACAGTCATGTTATTCGTCATCCATTCGCCTAGCTCTTTATGGATGACGTAAGGATTCTCTGTTCCATCCATCGCGAGCAGATTCTCATATATATCCGTCTGTTCTTTCTTATAACGCTCAAATAAAGAGGAAGGAACATCTTCCGCTTTCTTCTTCAAGCCCTTAATATATTCGACTGCCTTCGGTCCAGAAATCATACCACCATATATTGCAGATACGAGTGAATTAGCTCCTAAGCGGTTCGCACCGTGATACTGATATTCACATTCTCCAGCAGCAAACAGTCCTGGAATATTCGTCATTTGATTGTAATCAACCCATATTCCACCCATAGAATAATGGACCGCAGGGAATATTTTCATAGGAATTTTCCGAGGATCATCCCCCATGAATTTCTCATATATCTCAATAATACCGCCTAATTTCACATCTAATTCCTTTGGATCCTTGTGAGAAAGGTCAAGATATACCATATTCTCTCCATTTACCCCAAGACCCTGATTGACACACACATCGAATATTTCCCGTGTCGCAATATCGCGTGGAACCAAATTTCCATAAGCAGGATACTTCTCTTCTAAGAAATACCAAGGCTTTCCATCCTTATATGTCCAGATTCGTCCGCCTTCCCCACGTGCAGATTCTGACATTAAACGTAACTTGTCATCCCCTGGGATAGCTGTCGGGTGAATCTGAATGAACTCACCATTAGCGTAATAGGCACCTTGCTGATAAACAGCACTTGCCGCTGTACCCGTATTAATGACAGAGTTCGTTGTTTTACCGAATATGATACCTGGACCACCACTTGCCAATATCACCGCATCAGCAACGAAAGTATGAACTTCCATGTTCTTCAGGTCTTGTGCACATATTCCCCGACATATACCTTCATCATCAATAACTGCAGATAGAAATTCCCAATTCTCATGCTTAGTAACTAATCCGTCTGCCTCATACCGACGTACCTGCTCATCCAATGCGTATAACAACTGCTGACCCGTTGTTGCTCCTGCAAACGCTGTCCGGTGATATTTGGTACCCCCAAAGCGACGGAAATCAAGTAATCCCTCTGGAGTACGATTGAACATTACACCCATCCGGTCCATGAGATGAATAATACCCGGTGCTGCATCACACATCGCCTTGACAGGAGGTTGATTCGCTAGAAAATCTCCACCATAAACAGTGTCATCGAAATGCTCCCAAGGAGAATCGCCTTCCCCTTTCGTATTAACCGCTCCATTAATTCCGCCTTGCGCACATACAGAGTGTGATCTCTTAACTGGAACTAATGAGAATAAGTGTACGTGAGTCCCTGATTCAGCTGCTTTAATGGTTGCCATCAACCCAGCTAATCCACCGCCCACAATAATAATATTTGTTGTTGCCATAATTGAGCACCCCTTAACTTAAGACTGTCTTTAATGATCCAATAACATCTATTGCACTCGCAAATTCAACATTACGGAAGGCAATAAGTGACAATACGAACAGTACTGATACGATAGCAAATAGCCCCATACACATCATTGATGATACACGTTGAGAACGTGGGCCCACAGTAATTCCCCAACTTACAAGGAAAGACCAAATGCCATTGGAGAAGTGAAAAGCTGTAGATAGAACACCGATTAGATATAATGTGAAGGTAATAGGGTTCATTACAACGGCATGAATGATGCCTCCCAGTTCTTCATGTGTAACATTTCCAAGAGCTACTTGCACCCGAGTTTCATATACATGCCAAATAACGAACATGAATGTAAGTACGCCTGTAATTCGTTGTAACGTGTATCTCCAGTTACGCTCATACTTGTATGAACCTACGTTAGGTGTGGACTGATAAGCAATATATAAGCCAAACACCCCATGATAGAGTAGTGGTAACCAAATGAGAAACATCTCCATGAAGAATACAAATGGCAAGCCATTTAGGAAGGCAACTCCCTCATTAAATTGTTCAAGTCCTCCTTCAAATGCACCGAAGTTCGTCACTAGATGCTCCAGTAAAAAGAAACTTAATGGAATAACCCCGAGTAACGAGTGAATCTTTCTGGCATAATACCCTTTCATATGACGAGTATTCCCCTTTCCATAACAGCGTTTTCAATTCATAGTTTATTATAAAACCACATTAAAACATGACATAATCCACAGAGATTGCTATAAAACCTCTATTCATCTCCCTATTTTGTGAACATCTTGTGGCACTTTTCATGTTACTCCATTTCATCTTATAATGGAATTGCAATATAAGTATTATTAGTTATAACTAAAACGCATATGCTAATATATAAACAAGTAGAAACAGCTATGCCGTCTTTTTTCAAAAAAGCTTATGTTTTCTTATATTTTAATCAGGGAGGTGTACTATGTTTGAATCATTAGATGTATTTGCAATTGTCGTGGAACAATCCAGCCTTAATAAGGCTTCCAAACTACTTAATATCTCTCAACCTGCTTTATCACGCAAAATCGCAAAATTGGAGAGCGATCTTGGGGTCAAGCTTTTCCATCGACGCGGCAAACGATTAGAGTTAACCTCCATCGGACATTTAACCTATGTCTTTGCCCAGGAACAAGGTAAGCAACAAAGGAAATTTCTGAGAACTATTTCCCAACATCAAGATGGAAGCCAAATCTCTGTCACTCTCGGAGCCAGTCTAACGACTCTCCAAACTACTCTTCCGCCATTAATAAATACATTTATGGTAAAGTATCCGACAGCTGAAATCAAAGTGGTTACAGGGAGAACTCACGAGATCGTCTCCGCACTTCGCGAGAAGAAGATTGACGTAGGGATTGTTGCTTCTTCTATATATGAACCAGGTCTAACCTGCATCCCATTATTTGATGACCATTTGGAATTAGTTCTTCCGAGAAACCATCCTCTAGCTGAACTGACTGAGGTCAACATGAATCATTTGCAAGGAATACCGATGATTATCTTCTCCAGCGGAACATGGTATCGCAAATTAACAGACGAGCTATTTCAAAGTACGGGAATCATTCCGGATATTCGGATGGAGATCGATTCTTTCGAAGCCATTGTTCGCTTACTACCGACTTGTAAGGCTGTAACACTACTTCCCAAATCTTATTTACATCAAAGATTACTTGATGACAATGAACTAATACTTATCCATATCCCCGATCTCAAAGAGACTCGACGGACTACTTCCTTAATTTACGGGGATTATTCGGAGCTAAGTAAAGCCGCCCAACAATGGACCGAAGAAACGACATCATTATTCAACTCATCTACTCTTTATCAATAAGCCCAAAAATAAACCCAGAATCCATTACATCAGATTCTGGGTTAGCCCCAATCCATTTAATTGTCGATCATTAGTTCATTCTCCAATTGTGCTATGTTCTCGTTAGATCCAATAATGACCATAATATCATCAGTCCGAAGCTGATCCATAGCGGTAGGAGCTATAATAATTCCATTTGCTCTATGCAAGGCTACGATACTGCAGCTAAATCTCACACGCGTATTTATTTCTGCCAATGTCTTTCCATCAAGCCGAACCGGTACTTTAATCTCGACAATGCTATAATCTTTCGAAAGCTCAATATAATCCAACAGATTGGGAGTGACCAATTGGTGTGCCACCCGGATGCCCATATCCCGCTCGGGATAAATAATTCGATCTACGCCAAGCTTCTCAAGTGCTCTCCCATGCAGAACAGATATCGCTTTAGCTATGACAGTGGTCACCCCTAAGTCTTTTAAGATGATGGTCGCAAGAATACTCATTTGAATATCGTCTCCAATGGCTACAATCCCACAATCAAAATTACGAACACCTAACGATTTCAGTACTTCTTCATCTGATGCATCGGCTACAACAGCGTAAGTGAGTAATTCACTCATATTACTTACAATTTCTTCATTTCTATCAATACCTAGCACTTCATAATTTAGTGCAATAAGTTCAAGTGCTACTGCCGATCCAAACCGGCCTAACCCAATAACAATAAACTGCTTCTTTTTCATTTTTATCCCAATGCCCCTTTTTCATACTTCAATTTCTCATTTATCCAATGATCACTTTACCCTCAGGATGACGGTATAATTCTTTTCCTTTCTTCGGTCCTAGTGCATAAGCAAGTGTAATCAGTCCTAGACGACCAGCAAACATCGTAAAGATAATGAGGATTTTGCCCGTAAAACTTAAGTCCGTCGTTAACCCCATGGAGAGCCCTACCGTACCGAAGGCAGATGTAGTCTCAAATAATATCATCAAAAAGCTACTGTCTTCTGTCGTAGAGAGTACCATGACTACAGCTATGACAAGCAAAAGTGAAAGTATTGTAATCGTCAGAGCTTTGAATATCCGTTCTTGCGCAAGACGGTAACGGAACATCACAATATCATCTCGACCACGTAACATTGCGATAACAGCTCCAATAATAATTGTAAACGTCGTCGTCTTGATCCCACCTCCAGTGGATCCTGGTGAAGCACCAATGAACATAAGTATAACCATGAAAAATTGAGAGGCCTGTCGCATATCCCCAATAGCAATCGTGTTCGCTCCAGCTGTACGTGTCGAGACTGATTGAAAAAAGGAACTGAGGATCTTTCCTCCTCCATGCAGCGATCCCAACGTTTTGGTATTTGTAAATTCGAAAACATATATAATGATCGCTCCGAATAAGATCAAGAATGTTGTCATGGACAGCACAACTTTAGAGTGCAGTGATAATCTGCGTGTTCTTCGAAAATCTACTATATCAGATAATACAATAAATCCAATCCCACCTGACACAATCAGGAACATAACTACAAAATTAACTATAGGGTCATATACAGAACCTGTGAGGCTGTGGAAATGACCGAATAGATCGAAACCAGCATTGTTAAACATCGAGATCGCATGAAAAATACCAAAGTATAAAGCTTTTCCAAAAGGCATGTCAAATGCCCAACGACTAGTCAACACAATTGCTGCAGTTCCTTCTATCACGAAGGAAAACAATAATACTTTTCGAATCAAACGTACTATACCTTCCATTGTATTCTGATTCATCGCTTCTTGCAGTAGTAATCGATCCCGAAGCGAAATCTTCCTTTTTAGAGCTAATGAGAACATCGTCGCCATCGTCATAAAGCCAAGACCACCCACTTGAATGAGTGCAACAATGACAATTTGACCAAATGTACTAAAAAATATTCCTGTATCCTTAACTACCAAACCAGTTACACATGTAGCCGATGTAGCCGTAAATAATGCATCAATAAAAGCTAGCGGCTTTCCTGTTGTATTAGAGATAGGTAACGTGAGTAACAAAGCTCCTAACATAATAATACTGGCGAAACCCAATACTAGAATTTGCGGAGGGGCTAATTTAATCCAACTCAACTTTAACTTCAACACGTTCACCCCTTAAAAGACCAACAAAAAAAGACACTGGAAATCCGATGCCTCTCGGGTTGGTTCCACCGTATTTCATATGAAAATTCGGCGCATTATTTATTTGCATCACGATTATAATCCTTATTTAGAAACTGTACAAAGTTCCTTTTCGTATAAATGATTCAATATAACGTTAAAAGAGGATAAGGGGCGTCCTCCAAGGGTTATTCTCTCTGTTTATATGTTATTATCTTCGCTTTTAACATGTTTTCGCATTTTCATTTTACAGTTACTGGATTAACAACTTGAACCTATGCTATGTTTACGTTATTCTAATGGCTACATAAAAATTTGGGAGGGAAATAAATGAATTCGTTAGGGCAACCTTTGAAACTGAAAGCTAATTATAAGATTTTGAGTATCTGCGCAGCTATCGGTCTGCTTGTATTCATGATTGTGCAAGTTTTTCCTAGTACAGCTTCAGATACATTGGAGCAGCAGAGCAGGGATTTAATTAGTAAGGAACAAGCAAGAGTAGTTGCAACACAATATGCTGAGTCACAACTTCAACTTGAAGTAGCATCTTCTCAAGAAAGTCTCGTCACATATCAATCTCATTCAGAATTATATGGTTATCTTGCTAAAGAGAAACTCGTAAAGAAATATGATGAGACTTTTGCAAGTAAATATCCATACGACGTATATCGCGTCCGTCTAAAGGAAGTCGATTCAAATACATTTTTCAATATTGATATACATATGAACACAGGTGAAATCGTAGCCTTTGCTCAGGTGAAATCTCTTACTGCACCATCTATGGAAGTTCCCATGAATTCAAGAGATCAAGAGGCTCTTGCTGTACAATGGTTGAGTAAATCAGGCTATAATCCAAGTGATTTCCACATCGTTCCGAATGAAGATTCTCACCTCACGTATGCTGATTCATCCACGATGATTGGTGAGGCTGAACTACAGTTTAACTTCACCTTCGGCTCTGAAGTAATACAATCCTTCCAACCTTCATTTTCAGTTCCAGAAGAGCATTCTTCCTATGTGAACAACGAACGCACGAAAGCACTCTGGATGACTTTCCTTGGATATGGGTTTCTGACTCTGGTACTAGGTGTACTCGCTATCGTTTATAGTGCATTAACTAGAAGGCATACTTCTTTTGTAAGAGGTATATTCCTGAGTTCCTTCTACTTCATTGTATCGATGTTGAGCACACTAAATATGTTACCCGCATTGGAAGCGCAAGGGGTTACAGGTATTGCTCTGATCATCGGATTGATCGTGCAAGGGGCTCTCACTTTAGTTATGGCTGCCTTATTGTACTTCTCTCTTGTCGGCGGAGATGGCTTATGGAGAAAGGAAGCCAATCTGAATCCTTGGCCACGCTGGAAAGAAACAGGTTATGGACATTATGTACTTCATAGCATGTTCGTTGGATACTTATGGGCATTAATATTGTTAGGAATACAATCTATTATTTATTTCACTTTAGATCTAACGATCCATAGTTGGTCCACGACAGACGCAACACAGTCTCCCATTAACATGATCTACCCTTGGATGTTGCCATTATTAGCATGGGTGGCTGGAATTTCTGAGGAAGCTGTTTATCGTTTATTCGGCATAAAGATGATGAAGAAGCTTGTTAAAAATACCTTTGTAGCCTGCCTGATTCCATCCATCATCTGGGCATTCGGTCATACACTTTATCCTATTTATCCCGTTATTTCACGGCCAATAGAGCTTATTATCATCGGATTACTGTTCAGTTTCATCTTTTTACGCTATGGCTATATCGCTGTCATGTTCAGTCATGTTGTGTTCAATAGCATCCTTATGGGATTGAGCCTACTCATGCTAGGGGACACTACCAATATCATAGCTGGAATTGTTTCTATGATCATGCCATTCATCGTCGCTTATCTCATTTACATGTTTCGTTCCAGAAAAAAAGAGAAGCCTTATGTTATGACTCCTCCTGAAGTGCTGCAATAATTTGTGAGGCGAGCTTCTCGCCTATCGAGAGAGACCGGAAGTCTTCGACACTGGCCTCTCTTATTTTTTTGAGTGAACCGAAATGCTTCAGCAGAAGCTTACGACGCTTATCCCCCACTCCGGGAATAGCATCGAGTTGCGAAGTAACCATCGATTTACCTCTTTGTTCACGATGAAAGGTAATGGCAAAGCGATGGACCTCATCTTGAATCCTCTGTAAAAGATAGAATTCCTGGCTATCGCGTGGAAGCTGAATCGTCTCAGCCGGGTCACCAATCATTAGCTGAGAAGTTCTGTGCTTCACGTCCTTCACTAGCCCACACACAGGTATAAATAATCCTAATTCATTCTGTAACACATCCACAGCGACCGAGATTTGCCCTTTTCCGCCATCTACTACGATGAGGTCTGGCATTTCCAAGTTCTCCTTCAACACACGCTCATAGCGACGACGAATGACCTCACGCATCGTATTGTAATCATCTGGACCCGCAACCGTACGAATTTTGTACTTTCTATATTCTTTCTTCTCAGGCTTACCATCAATAAATACAATCATGGCAGATACAGGATTCGTTCCTTGAATATTAGAATTATCGAAAGCTTCTATTCGGTGTAGTGAATCAATTCCTATCGCTTGACCTAAATTAGCAGCCGCTATAGATGTTCTCTCTTCGTCACGTTCAATAAGTCTGAATTTCTCATCTAAAGCAACCTTCGCATTCTCAATCGCCATGTCTATTAAGTGCTTCTTCATCCCACGCTGTGGTACATATACTTTAATTCCTAACCACTCCTGAAGGGATGAAACAACGTTGCTAGCATCCAAACTCCCTGCTAATAAAGGGGCAATAACCTCACTTGTAGCCTCTATGTCAAGTTCCTCCCGCTGTATGTCAGGGAGTAGAATCTCTTGTGGTAATGCCGGATTGTCCAAATAATATTGCGTAACATAAGTCATAAAGTCACTGTAGGCTTCCCCATAGAACGGAAAGACCGAAGCATGGCGGTGAATCATCTTCCCTTTGCGCATATAAAGAATCTGAACACACATCCAGCCCTTATCCACAGCAAACGCGAGTACGTCTCGATCTCTTGCGTCCGAAGTTGTAATTTTCTGTTTCTCCATAATCGTATCTATACTAATAATCTGATCACGAAGCTCTTGCGCACGTTCGAAATAAAGTTCCTCGGAAGCTTCAAGCATCTTACGCTGCAGTTCCTTCCTTATGACTTCATGCCCACCATTTAGAAAAGAGCTAATTTCTTGTATAATCTCATCATATGTCGCTTGAAGCACCTCATCTGTGCCACACGCTAAGCACTGTCCCATATGATAATAGAGACATGGTTCCTTCTGCTTCGAGCTACATTTACGAAGGGGATACATACGATCAAGAAGCCTCTTTGTCTGCTGCGCCGCATAGGCATTCGGATAAGGTCCGAAATACTTTCCTTTATCCTTCAGTACACGACGTGTCACTTCCAAGCGAGGGTGTAACTCATTTGTAATCTTTATATAGGGGAATGTCTTATCATCTTTTAGCAAAACATTATATCGGGGTTGATGTTCCTTAATCAGATTGCACTCCAAAATAAGCGCCTCTATATTACTCCTTGTAACGATATATTCGAAATCTCGAATATCAGATACTAACAGTTGGGTTTTTGCATTATGACTCCCTGTAAAATAAGAGCGAACCCGATTCTTAAGCACTTTAGCTTTACCCACGTAGATAATAGTTCCTTCGCTATTCTTCATCAAATAGCATCCAGGAAGATCCGGTAACAAGGCTAATTTATTTCTGATATGAATTTGAGCTTTCTCTTTCTCTTGTTCAGAATGGATCTGGTGCTCCATTTACTCTCATTTCCTCCCTTCAGACCTCTTATCATCATCGCATTGTAATAAAGCGCCCCCGGAATCCGGAGACGCTTAGAATATAACATCATTCTTATTGGTGTTTGGTGATCATGTTCTTTAATGCTTCCTTCGAGTTCAATCCAACCACTTTATCTACCGGTTGACCATCTTTGAAGACAATCAAAGTTGGGATACTCATGACACCGAAACGAGATGCTGTTTCTGGATTCTCATCCACATTCACTTTAGCGATCTTGACACTATCACCTAAATCAGTGGATAGTTCATCCAGAATAGGAGCGATCATCTTACAAGGACCACACCAAGGTGCCCAGAAATCTACTAATACTATTCCTTGACCTTCTACTTCTCCGGAAAAGGATTGATCAGATACATTAACAATAGCCATTATATTTCCTCCTTAATTTAGGAAAGTTCCATGAATTTAAACTGATATGTCTTTGAGGACAGTTCTAAGTATAGCACATTTTAATTAGCAATGCGAAATGCCCACACTCACTTTTTCTAGATATTCTTTACAAGTTCTTTTAGTATTGAGTATACTTGAAGTAAGTTAGGTCTATTTGTCTATGATTATTATCATGTGCAAAAAAAGTGATCTTTATGAGGAGGATTTGATCATGGAAGCAAATGTGCATTTCAAAGATCCACGTGAACATATCAATGAAGAGCCACGTGATGATTTGGGCGATTTAATGGCTGGCTTTGGTGGTATGTTCCTACTCATGACCGTTCTATTCTTCGGTATGGTTATTATCAAGTTCATTGTCGTTGGCTAATCGTAGCTCATGTTAGGACAATACAGGAAGGGGCTGTCCCGAAAGGTCTTAACTCTGACCTAGCGAGTCAGCCCCTTTTTGTAAAAATATAAGAAAGTATAAGTTTCACTTCATACTCCATTTCTTATATTTCGGCAGAGACGGAAACCTTAAAGCGATACGAAGTATCGCTAGCATCGGAAGCATGAACCCCTTCAAAAGGACGGCGCAGCCGTTTCAGCTTGTTTCATTTATCGATTGCCACGATGGTTCTCTCCATGTAAGTTCACTACATCAACGAAAGGCGCAATTCGATCCATTAAACGTTGCCCTTTATATCCTTCTTCCCCATCCTTATTCGTAAAGCTGAGATGCTTCTCTAGACTCTCGAGGTTGTAATTCGAAGTATAAAATGTTGGTTTGCGATTCATTCGATAATTTAGAATAGATCCCATGATATGGTCGCGAGCCCATGGATTCAAATTCTCCGCACCAATATCATCAAAAATAAGCAAATCACAATTCTTCATCATTTCAGTCGTTTCCTTAAGCTTTACATTATCCATCATTAACGATTTCAAATCCTCCACGAACTCCGGCATATAGACTATAACTCCAGTGAAGCCCGCAATCGCTAATTCGTGCAGCATGTAGCTCATAAGAAATGTCTTCCCAGTTCCAAATGAACCATAGAGATACAATCCACGTATGGATAATCCATTCTCCTTAGTCTCGCTAATATATTGAAACACCTGTTGTACTGCAGGTGCACGCAAACGATCCTTGCCCATAATCTCTACTTCTTTATACCCCTCATTCAATGCCCGCTCATCCACATAAAAACTCTGAATACGTTTCTTCACTTGATCCTCATGTTGTTTAGTGACATAGAGTGCGCAGGGGGCCTTCCGTTCATTTAACTCTGCCACTCCATTGATTGTTTGCACCTCAAGTTTAGTAAAATGGCCTTGAAAGTCATTGGGACATTTAGCAAGTCCGGGACAGTTATCACAGTTACGCTTATCACCAACATACTGATATAAACGACTCATATTGAGACGTAGCTTAGCATCATCTAATTCAGGATGAAGTATACGTAACTCCTTAATCCGCGGATGATTAAACAGTTCTTCTTCTAGCTCCTGTTGCTGACGACGGAAAGAAGGGTTCTTCATCTGCTTGAGAAGTTCACCTAAAGACTCCATCCCTTATCCCCCTTAAAATGATTATTTAATACTCTATTCGGATTTAGCCTTGTTTCTTATTCGCTTGAATTTCGGCAGCCATCTTCATCATTTCTTCAAACTGTGCTTCTGACACTTCTTCAGCCGGACTGTTATCCTGAGCTACAGGAATTTCCGGCTTCACCTTCGTAGTTTTGCCATATGTCCGACTTCGTGTGTTACCTGAGGCTTGCGCCTGCTTACCTTTCACCTTGGACTGATCTTTAATGTACTGCACTGCCTTCTCATAGGTATCAATCTGCTTCAACAACATATTAGATGCGATAGCCTCTACAAAATTACGATTAATACGCTGATCACCACCTGAAGCCAATAGTGAGATCAAATAGTGAATGAGTATATTAATAACTTCTCCAGGAAGCTTATAACTCAGATCAATCTTTTCAAATATATCTACGAAGTTATCCGGCACAGAACCAGGAAATAGCGTCTTTAGTAATTTAGTATATGGTTCATTTCGAAGCATCATATTATACTGATGTATATCACATTTAGACTTAAATTGCATCGGAACTTCAACATAATACTCCATCTGCACAGCATGTTCCATTTGAAGGGACGCTGTAGATGTTTCTTGCGCTTGACGAATAGATATTATTTTACCTGCTTGAACTTCTCGTTGTTCTTGTCTTTTCTTTCCTTGGCGAAAATGTAAATTAGCCTGATGTTGTAATTCATCCAGTTTGATATCCCCCTGTACAGTAAATATTCCATCTTCATCAAGAAGACGACATAAATCCTGAACACTCAGATCATATTTATTGACAACGTAATTCACAATGCCCATTTGTTCAAAGTTGAAACGAAGCTTCTCGACATACTGGCGATTGTCAGATTCTTTCGGAAAACGAAGAATGATATCAGCATAGTTCAGACCGTTACTTTCATCGCCTGCCTGTAGAACCGATTGTCTTGTGGTAGAAACTTCAGATAGTGCTTGCTCCAATTCATAATCTATCACATGTGTGTTTAATTCAAAGATTTCATAAAAGGGCACCGAAATATTCTCTTTATTGTGCGTAGCTCCTGACCATTCTTCAGGTTCTTTGGCCCACAGTTCCTCACGTAAAGAAAGAACCGCAAACTTACCAATCTTATCGCGTAATAAAAGTGTTAAGTGCTGCGTATTAAAAAAATCAGACGGTGATAATGGGGCTGCCAATTCATACTCGTACATATAATCATCATTATCTGGTATATAAATACGACTTGTTTGTAAAAGACCTACCGCTTCAAGCTTCGAAGCTTGTTCTATAAGAACTTTGCGCCCCGCCTCACTAGGATCCATCCCCAGTGTTAAAAACAGGTGGCGTTGTTGATCTATATTGGAATAACCTATCTTCTCTACAGGTATTTGTTGAAACAGCAGACGATAGAAACTAATAGCGAATGCACCAACCATCGGTTGATAGATACAACTTAGCATTCTTTCATCCAAGCTGCTTAAACTAAAATTACGATACACATAGTATAGATGGTTCTCAGTATAATGTAGAAGACTCTTTATGCGCATTGTTTACCTCCCACTCATTACGTACACTTCTTCTATTCTATCATAATTTCAATAGTGCATTCGACGTATTCCATGTTTATTATTTAAATTACATCATTTTCCATATATAGAAAAACAGCCCCTCCGTAAGGAAGGACCGCTTATAAGGACACATATTCAAAACATGGTATATCCACCTTGACGCAACTTCTTGATCGCCCAACCACTAACATAGGCCCCTACTAAACCAGCAATCCCCGTAAGATAGTCTCCTATATGAAACGAACTAAGATGAGTCCAAAAGGACATACTGTGATCCCACATAGAATATAGAACAACGGGCAAGATCACGATAATGAATAAATAACAAGGAAACCACGTTGTCTTCATTAACATATTAAGAATAAAGCCAATGCCGAACATCATTACAAAGAACAACACCATCAATACGATCATAGGTATAAATCCCACTTGGTTTAGCTCACCTCTTCTTCATATCAACTATTCAATTAAAAACATCACCAAAAGACTAGCTAGTAGCTAGTTTACTAAATAAATTGTCACGAAGCAATGAACATTGCGTGAATTGATTGTGACATCGTTTGCTCAATGGCTTCCACTTGAGATACAATATAATTATTGTAATAGGATGTTACCAAAATTAGGAGTGATTGATCATATGAGTGAAGTCGCACAAACCCTTGAAGGATGGTATTCTCTTCATGATTTACGTTCCATAGATTGGGCTGCCTGGAAATCTGCTGATGACGAAGACCGTGCCATGGCACTAGATGAACTTCATGCATTTCTGCAAGAGTGGACTCATGTAGAATCTGCTCAAAAAGGGAGTAGTACTGTGTACTCCATTGTCGGTCAGAAGGCTGATTTTATTTTTATGCACCTACGCGAAACACTAGAAGATTTAAATGCTGTCGAAACGGCATTTAATAAAACAATGTTTGCTAAATACACGACCAAAGCTTATTCCTACGTCAGTGTTGTTGAACTCAGCAATTATATGGCTAGTGCAAATGGCGGTAACCCTATGGATAGTCCGGAAGTAGTCGCACGACTTAAACCTATTCTTCCAAAAAATAAATATATCTGTTTCTATCCAATGAACAAGAAACGCGATCTCGGAGATAACTGGTACATGCTCAGCATGGAGGAACGTCGCACATTAATGCGTAGCCATGGTTTGATCGGTCGCAGCTACGCTGGTAAAGTGAAACAGATCATCACTGGATCCGTTGGACTTGATGACTGGGAGTGGGGAGTCACTTTGTTCGCCGATGACGCTCTCCAATTCAAGAAACTTGTCTACGAAATGCGTTTCGATGAAGTTAGTGCTCGCTATGGCGAATTTGGAGCATTCTATGTAGGTAGTCTGCAGAACGAGCAATCTTTCCAAGATATGCTTAAATTATAAGCTTTAATTACTTCATTATAAAAAAAGGATTTGTCACACCAATGAACGGGTGACAAATCCTTTTCTTCTTGTTATTCTTGCGTTGTTTCTTTCCTAGAATTCAGATATTCCGCCGTAGCTGCATCACGAGCACGACCTTTCTCCTTGAGCCTTTCAATAGCTGGTAGAATCAGAATATCAACTTCCTTCTGAACCGTATAAGCCATATCGTAAGCATCTTGTGATTCTAAGTAAGATCCAACTTCCATCAGTGCATTATAACGATCCAATTCATCCCTCGTAAGTAACCCACGAACTTGAACGCTGCAATGTCTCATCCTATAAGAATCTTCCCTTTTTCAGCGCAAGTCCAATGCCGCCGATAGTTAATAGATATCTCATGTCTACAATTTTCTTCAGTTGAGCTGCGATCCAGCCCTTATAAGTCTTGTTACCTACAATTGCAATCCCCTCACCTTTACCTAGAGAAGCGACTGTACCCTTATTACTATAATTGAATTTCTTCAGCGGTTGCTTACGTATCGTAGCTACCACGTTCTGTGCACAACACACACCTTGTTGCATCGCTATTTGTGCAGTTGGTGGATATGGGCGACCTTCTGGATTGAACACAAGTGAGTTGTCTCCAATGATAAATACATTTTCACTACCTGGGACGCGTAATTGCTCATCAACTTTGACCCGACCCCTCATCGTCTCGAAGCCTGCAGCTTCGATCATATGATTCCCACGAATTCCACCCGTCCATACAACAGTAGAAGCTTTGATCTCTTCACCTGTTGCAAGAAGAACTCCTTCGGTTGTACATTCCTTGATGGCTACGCCCATTTTGAACGTTACACCTTTACTTCTAAGTACTTCCATAGCGTACTCCACTAATTCGGGAGCAAACCCTGGCAATGCAGTTGGAGCTGCTTCAACATTATAAATATTCACAAGATTAGGTTCCACATCATATTCTTTACAAAGCTTCGGAATACGATCAGCTAGCTCAGCTACGAATTCAATACCACTGAATCCAGCTCCCCCAACTACGAAATTAATGCGTTCTTGTGCGTTCTTCTCATTCTTATATTGTGCAAATTGATATTCAATATGTTTGCGTATCAGGCGGACCGAGTTGATGCTTCGAATGGACATCGCATGTTCAGCAAGCCCAGGAATACCGAAACTTTCAGGCTCTCCTCCCAATGCGATGATAAGATAATCATAAGAAAGCGTACCATCTTCAAGAATAATCTTTCTTTCTTGCGGACGAATCTCTTGTACAGATGATTTCACCAAATCAATCTTAAATTCATCAATTAAATTCGAAATTGAAACGCGTGTATTCTCTATACTATCTGTCCCTGCAGCTGGCATATGCAGATGTGTTGTGATGTAGTGATAGTCATGTCGATTTACCAGCGTAACATCAGCCTCGTTATACTTTAATTCTTTTTGTAGTCTTTGCGCTGTTAAGATTCCTCCGTATCCAGCACCTAGAATTACAATTTTGGGAATGTTGCTCATGATCCTACTCCTTCCAAGTTTTCCTCTTTATATAGTTTTAAGCTTTTCAAACCTTATGTTGTGAAAATTTACATATCAATAATAAAACACTTCAATTCTAGAAATGAGATATTTATCACATATATACTAAACCTTTTATAAGATATAATCAAAGGTATGTTTCATTATTGATCTAGCTCATCACATATACATAGAAATACTAGCCATTTTGCAAGTAAATATCAAGATTTATTTGTAAAGGACGACACTTTTCTTATCTTGTCGATCAGATTATAATGAATAAGATCAATTATGAAACAATAACTATTTATTTGGAGGTGCTTTACCGAATGACATCCGAACCAATTAACGAAGAAATGACCGATATAATTATCATCGGGGGCGGACCTGCTGGTATGTTTGCTGCATTTTATTGTGGTATGCGTCAAGCGTCCGTAACTCTTATCGAAAGTATGCCTCAGCTTGGTGGGCAACTTGCTGCTCTTTATCCAGAGAAATACATTTATGATGTTGCTGGATTCCCTAAAGTGACAGCTCAAGAACTTGTAGATAACCTACAACAGCAATTGGATCTCTTTAAGCCTACTCTACGTCTTGAAGAAAAGGTCATCTCTGTCGTTAAAGTAGATGAACGCCATTTCATTGTTGCAACTGACCAAGGTGAATATCATTCTAAGGCAGTCATCATAACAGCAGGTGTGGGCGCATTTGAACCTCGCAGACTAGAAGTTCCGGGGGCAGAACGTTTCGAGAAGGCGAATCTTCATTACTTTGTGAATGACCTTCAAGCTTTCAAAGGTAAAAAGGTACTGATCAATGGTGGCGGTGACTCCGCAGTTGACTGGGCACTTATGCTAGAACCTATTGCTGAACAAGTTACTCTTGTCCATCGTCGTGATAAGTTCCGTGCACATGAACACAGTGTTGAGAACTTAATGTCTTCCAAAGTAAATGTAGTTACACCTTCAGAAATCACTGATCTTCACGGAGAGAACACAATAGAAAGAGTCACCCTCTCACATGTTAAAACAAAAGAAACGCAAGAGATCGAAGTAGACGAGGTTATTGTTAACTTCGGATTCATATCCTCTCTAGGACCTATATCTGAATGGGGCATCACCATCGAAAGTAATTCAATTGTTGTAGATTCACGAATGGAGACTAATATCCCAGGTATATTTGCAGCAGGAGATATTACTACTTATTTAGGGAAGTTAAAACTCATTGCCGTAGGATTTGGCGAGGCTCCTACAGCTGTAAATAATGCCAAAGTATATATTGATCCTGAAGCACGTCTCTCTCCAGGCCATAGCAGTAACATGAAGCTATAACTTCCATTATTATAAATAAACAGCTTTAAGGGTATCCCTTCTTAACGGACATGCTTTATCGTTAAGTGGATACCCTCTATTAGTCTGTCATAATCATGTATGTTAATAATGCACGCACACCTCCGAAACTCCAACTTTATAAGTACCGATCACTACCTAAATACCTAAATTACGTTTGTTTATTTCAGCTAATAGTAGCTTTATGAAATCACGCTCTAGCTTTAACTGAACTGCCAGCTCATAGGAATCTAGCAACATCTCATCCGTTAATATAGCTATGACAACCATATCCTTTCCTATTTCTTCCTAAAACTATCATATCAAACAATCAATAGCAGAACAAGCGTTCTATTTATCCACAGGACACTGTGGAGAACCTGTGTATATTTTGTTGATAATAGTCAAATAGACTGTCAAATAGCAGTGGATAATGTGGACAATTGTTATGCACAGGGCAGAATCCTTTCACTTCCAAAAAAAATATTTTTTTATTCTTTATCTACTCTATTAAATTACCCTCTATTAAGTCCGTGACTCAACTTTTCGATAGTTCTTATTGTGGACGAGTGTTTACTTCAAAAATCCAAATCCGGCCATTTATATCCACCCCGTAATCAAATCCGAGCTCACCAATTCCCGGGAAATGTCGCTCCATAATGGTTGTGCACACTCTTGTCAGTTGACGCATTTCTTGACGCTTAGCTTTGGTCGATTTATTAGGCATGGACCGACGTAATCCCTCGTGGCAACTAAGCAATGTCCCTCCCTTACTCAGATTCGTAACAAACAGACCTGGCTTTGCAAGACGCCCTACCATAGAACGGAATATCCATTCCCCCCCTGACTTAACTACCTTTACCCGATAGTCAATAGGTCGCCCATTAATGGTTGCCAGACGGATTCCTTGTTGTATTAAGTAGGGTCTAGATGCTTTTATTTTGCGAAATGCTATCATCATATTGTCAAAACTCGAAAAACTCAAAGTTTGTGAATGATGTGTTAGCTTATACCCTTTCGCACTAATACTTATTCGTATGACCCCATATCCACCCCCACCAACAACTGGCTTCACAACAACCATTCCAAATCTACGAAGCATCTTTCGCATGTTAGAATCAGTTAAGTGCCTTGTCAGTGGAATAAACTTTATGACACTAGGATTACTCAATAGTGCCTTCGTCTTTAACCACTTGCTTGCCAACTGTCTTATTGCCATCTTCATCCATCCCTTCTGGCTGGTATATAGTAACATACTCCCACGTTGCCAATAATTCTTGGATGATTGGCTTACACTATTAAATCGGATATAATCAAGTGTAAATGGATATGAAGATACGGGAAGGAAGATGAAACTGTGGCACAGTTTTTCGAAATTTTATATTGGATCGCAATTGTTGGGATGTCAGCAGTTCTGGCACTAGTCACTTTAATGATCTTTGCCATTGGGTTTAAATTTATTAAAAACAAACGAAATATTTTAGGAATGGGCTGTATCGCCTTTTCCATTGCAGCCGCAACTATGATCGTATTGATGGTTAATCACACATTTCTCTTGAACACATGATAAGACCGTTACCTATGCAGCAACCAGCTAAAAGCCACTTGAATGATGTTTATGGTAAATGATTTTAGCGAAGTGAAGTTGATGGTTTTGTAATTTGATACCCTTAACATGTTCGATCAGAATCATTGACCTCGTCATCATTAGATAAGTTTGACTTTGAAGGTACAGTTTCGCCTTAAGTAATACCTATTTTCCATTTGTACTGCATCTTCTATGTACCTCACTAGAGTGAAGAGTATCAGTAGCACAGCATATTGAAAGAATAAGTAGATTGATTCTATATTGGCGGATCCAGCTTCCTTCAGCAAAAATTAGATGAGATACAGTTCGTATCTTCTTGAGCATTACGCTCATATTATAGTAATATTAAACTAAATAAAGAAAACGAGTCAGAAGATGTTGTTACATCTCCCGACTCGCTACACGATTTACCGCTTTAAAGACGGTTGGAATTTATCAAAAGTGATATCTAAATAGAAAAGTAGACCATCATCCTTTGGGGATATTTGATCTACTTTTTTGAGTCTTATTTTGCTTCAAGTTCCCATATTGCAGAGTCGCCACTGAGCGAGAACATTTCTTCATAATGAAGCTCCCAGACACCTTCTTGTGCAGGAACATCGAACAACACTACACCTTTAGCTTTCTTCCCACTAGGTACATCGGCAGTAAGATTCATCTCATCTCCTAAAGCCTGTGCTAATTCAAATCCATCTACATCATACATTTTGAAATTATAACTTGAAACTAAAATGTTTTCTGCTGTTGTATTCTCGATAATAACATTTATCTTAACAGCATGGTCTTCTGTAAGTGGTTGGAATTGATTGATTTTACCATCATACTTTGTTATATCTACAACGGTGATTTTGATACCATTAACATTCAGTGTATCACCCACTTTGGCATTGACAACTGGTTCTTCAACTACAACTGATTCTTTATCTGCTACAACTGGTTCAGTTGCGTTAGATGAGGTTGTTCCTGCAATTTCTTCTACTTTCTTTTGTACTTCTGGACTTGCATTTTCCTTTGTAACAACTTGCTCAGAACACGCAGAAAGAGATAGTGCTAGTACTAAAGACACGCCCAACATTTTGATTAACTTAGACAATATTATTCCCCCAATGATTATATGGTTATAATTACCTACTTATTAGGTTATCATATTTGTAAATATTTGTCGAGAATTTGTGTGTATGTCGAATTCACACTCATAAAAATACCGAGAATCTTCAACATCGATCAATCGGTTACCCATTGGAACTCTACGTTCTTTCTTTTTTAGCATAAAAAATACCTCCTAAGTTTATGTTATAGCAATCAACACAAGCTTGGAGGTAGTTATCCGCAACCCATAAACAGCAATTCTAGGGTTGTTACTACACAATATGAAGATCGCGGATTGTAATTTCTCTCCTGCAATCCTTAATCCACAGTAAACAATTAAAGAACTATTTTAAATATCTCCTCAAAACGCTCTATCCCCTTACTAACACTCGCCCTCAGGAGCAGGTTTCCCTGCATCCAACGCCGTACGGAAGCTTGAGCCACACCCACACGTAGCGGATGCATTCGGGTTATTGATGGTGAAACCACCTGTCATGCCGGATTCCTCGAAGTCGATTTCGAGTCCATCAAGATAGATCAAGCTTTCCTTGTCAACGACGATCTTCATATCATTAACATTCATATATATGTCATTCTCAGCCTCGTCATCATCAAATCCCATTGCATATGAGAAACCACTGCAACCACCAGCTTGCACGCCAAGTCTTAGGAACATATTCGGTGTTTCTTGTTCTGATAACATCACTTTCAGTCTATCTGTAGCTAGATCACTTATATTAATCATTATTTCAGCCTCCTTTTGAGTCATACATCAATTATACTTCACAACGCATTTACCCTCAAGTGAGTACAGACTAAATAGTTCTTCTCCGTCTACCTATTCATTTCTATTCATATTGCGACTACTTAAAGGTAGGTCTATAATAAGATAGTATGAATTCGATTGAACAGGGGGAATTATTGTGTCTACACTTACTACACCTAATACAGATCAACACATGGCTGCCATTATAGAAAAGGTACAATTAGGACAACGTTTAACGATTGAAGATGGTATTTATCTCTATCAAACAGATGATATATTGACCCTTGGACAACTTGCGAACCAAGTCAATCTTCGTAAGAATGGTAAAAAGGTGTATTTTATTGAGAATATGAGTCTTTACTTTACTAATGTATGTGAGTCCTATTGTGCCTTCTGTAACTTCCGTAAAGATCAAGGAGAAGAAGGATCTTATACCCTCTCAGGCGAAGAAATGGTTCAACACGTGAATCAGCATATTCATCCTGGTATCCGCGAGTTTCATATTGTTGGAGGTCATAATACCCATGTCCCTTTCCAATACTATGTGGACTCTTTACAAACCTTAACTGATCATTATCCTGACGTCACCTTAAAGGCATATACCGCAGCCGAGATCGAGTTCTTTACACGTATAAGCGGTCTTAGTACTACTGAGGTACTTCAGAAGCTTCAGCAAGCGGGTCTGAAGTCTCTAACAGGTGGCGGAGCTGAAATTCTATCCGATCAATATCGTCAAAAGATGAAGGTCGATAAAGCCAATGTTGAGCAGTATTTAGACGTCCATCGTTCAGCTCATCGATTGGGAATGAAGACACACACGACGATGTTATATGGCTCTATTGAAAGTCATGAAGATCGCATTAAACATATGGTTCAAATACGTGAACTTCAGGATGAAACGAACGGATTTATGGTATTCATTCCACTGTCCATGCAACCCAAGAATAGAAACGCTGGTATTATGCGACGTAATTCTGCCTATGAGGATCTCAAGACCATTGCCATTAGCCGATTAATGTTGGATAACATTGACCATATCAAAGCATACTTCATTAATATAGGGGCCCAATTGACTCAAATGGCCTTAAGCTTTGGCGCTTCTGACGTTCACGGTACAATCATAAATGAACGTATTAGTCATGCAGCTGGTGCTTTAACCCCAGAAGGATTGACACGCAAAGAATTAATCTGGCTTATTAAAGGTGCTGGACGAATTCCCGTTGAACGCGATACTTTCTATAACGAAATCCAAGTGTACGAATAATTATTCACCCATAATCTGAGTAGATAAAGGGGACGAGGCATTCATGAGGAAACTAGTTATTCTTGGTGGTGGATATGGTGGTCAAGCAATTATACAAGGTCTTATCAATCACCACCTACCTGATGATGTTGAAGTCATATTAATAGATCGAATGCCCTTTCAAGGACTTAAAACAGAATATTATGCCTTGGCTGCAGGTACCGCTGCAGATATTGATCTTCGGGTCCCTTTTCCCAAGCATCCGCAACTCAGAATCCAATATGGCGAAGTTACTTCCATTGATTTAGACAACAAAACTATCCATATAGCACACGCCGAGGACATTTCATATGAATATCTTGTCATAGCTCTTGGTAGCACAGATAGTTACCACGGAATTGAAGGTGCCGAGCAATATACAAATAGTATCCAATCGTTCTCCAATACCCGTAAAACTTATCGACAACTTAATGATCTCTCACCTTACGGTCGTGTGAACATTGTGGGAGGCGGTCTTAGCGGAGTTGAGTTAGCAGCCGAATTAAGAGAAAGTAGACCCGATCTGAATATTTCTATTCTTGACCGCCCAAGTCGTATTCTCTCTACTTTCCCCTCTAAGTTGTCTATTTATGTAGAACACTGGTTCAAAGTCCACCACGTAGATATTCGTTCCCTTATTTCAGTCGAGCGAGTGGAAGATGGTGTCATCTATAATGGTTCTGAAATCATTCATAGTGATGTAACGATATGGACTGCGGGTATTCAACCTGTCCAAATCGTACAAGATCTTCAAGTGGTCAAAGACCGCGGTGGGCGTATTATTCTAAATAGTTATTCCCAAATCGCTCAACACCCTGAAGTTTATGTTATTGGAGACTGTGCAAGCCTGCCATTCGCACCAAGCGCACAGGCCGCTGGTGCTCAAGCCGAGCAAGTCGCCGAGGTTATTCATTCGTTATGGCGTGGAGAAACTCCTAAATTACAACCCATTCGCTTAAAGGGCACTCTCGGCGCTCTCGGTAAAAAGGCTGGTTTCGGACTCATGGGTAAATCCTCTGTTATGGGGCGTGTTCCCCGTATATTAAAGAGTGGCGTTCTTTGGATGTCTAAACGGCACTTTGGTTAATCTAGATCCAGATCCAGCTCTTCCCATGCTTCAGCTTCTTTAATTTTTGCCATAATAGCAGTACGGAGTTCTTCCGCAGTCTCCGCTGACACAATTTCACCATCTACCATAGCATATGGCATCATATAACATTGGCCGCAATTCGTTAGACATCCATATTCAACAACGTCATAATCAAGGTTAAGCTCTAGCTCTGCCATGATTTTATCCGTACCAAAATGTAAATTATTCGTACAAAATTCAATAATCGGTCTCAATTGGTTCCACCTGCTTTACTTTCTGTTTTGTTTTTGTCTGCATTTGTACTATAATGAGTATATAGGAAGGAGTTGAACACTATGAGTGAAAACGCACAAAGCACCATGTATGATGAAGTATTGGATGTATTAGATAAACTTCGTCCGTTTCTTCAACGTGATGGCGGTGACGTAGAATTGGTCGACGTAGAAGATGGTATCGTAAAACTAAGATTGGTGGGGGCATGCGGCAGTTGTCCGAGCTCCACTATTACTTTGAAAGCTGGTATAGAACGTGCTCTCCTTGAAGAGGTTGATGACATTCAGGATGTAATCCAAGTATTCTAAACCAAATTTCTAAAGTAAGAAATCTTCATCATATTTAGAGAAAGTCTTGGTCTTCATTTATAGAAGAGACCAAGACTTTTTTTTATGCAATTTATACCCATGGTCTAATGGGATCAAGCCCACCCGTAATATCCATAATATTACCCGTTATGAAGTCGGAATCTTCCTGACACAAATATTGAATAACTCGGGCAATATCCTCACCACTACCAGGTCTTCCATTAGGAGTCTCTAGATCCACTATGTCTTCAACTTCTGCAATTGATTTCTCTTTATTCATTCCTCTAATATCTCCAGGACACACCATATTAACCGTAATTCCATAAGGAGCCTCTTCTACAGCTAATGTCTTGGTGAACGAAACCAACCCTGTCTTCGCTGCTGCATACACTGCCCGATGAGGCCATGCTCTCGCTTCACCTGCATGTCCGAAGCCAAAGTGGATAATTCTTCCCCATTTCTTCTTCCGCATAGCAGGAATAACCATATGATCAAGCAACATCGCACCAAGTAAATTTCCATGAATAAGAGCTATAATCTCCGCTTGGGTATACTCTAGAAATGAACGCCTTTCTCTTATAAAAGGACCCGCATTATTCACGATTATATCTGCACCACCGAATTGCGTGTTCACTTGATCTACCAATCTCTCGATCTGTTGGGGCTCAGCAATGTCAGCCCCAATAGCGATACATTGTACACCTTTGCGCTCAATAATGCTACGTAGTTCCTCTGCTTCATTCGCACTATGAACATAATTAAGGACGATATTGCAGCCTTGGTCCGCCAAGGTTAGTGCTGTTCTCTTACCTAGTCCCTTCGCACTTCCGGTAATCAGGGCTACTCTTCCATTCAAAGCTTTCCCTCCTCAAAGAGTGGTCATCCATTAATTATAGAAGATTTAATAGCCCTCTACAAATATAATCCCACAGAACTAAAAATCGTTCTGTGGGATTATAAGAAAATCACTATAAATTTGAGTTCAAAAGGTCTGGTTTTTAGCACATAAAAGTATCAATTAGAATGCTGGAAGCACGGCCCCTTTATACTCATCCTCAATAAATTTCTTCACATCGTCGGAAGTCAGTAGTTTCGCTAACTTCTGGATAGCTTCAGAATCTTTATTATCTGGACGAGCAACCAATATGTTCGCATATGGATTATCTTTACCTTCGATGATCAATGCATCATTCACAGGATCTAATCCAGCATCTAGTACGAAGTTCGTATTAATGATTGCAAGATCCACTTCTTCCAATTGACGTGGTAGAATAGCAGCATCATGTTCAGTAATTTTAAGATTCTTCGGGTTCTCTGTAATATCACTTATCTTCGCTTCCACTTTATCCGGATCACTTAGCGTGATTAGACCGTTATTAGCTAACAAACTAAGAGCGCGCCCTCCATTGGTAGCATCATTCGGAATTGCAACCTTAGCACCGTCTGGCAGATCATTGATTGATTTAATTGTACTAGAATATCCACCTAGAGGCTCAATGTGTACAGCTACGATGGATACTAGATCCATTGAGCGTTTCCCATTCTCACTATCAAGATACGGTTGGTGTTGGAAGAAGTTCGCATCCAATTGCTTCTCGAACAATTGAGTATTAGGTTGAACATAATCTGTGAATTCGATGATCTCTAACTTTACGCCATCTTTTTCTAATTCTGTTTGAATATGCTTTAGAATTTCGGCATGAGGTACAGAGCTTGCCCCAACTTTCAATGTATCTGATGATTTGTTACCACAAGCAGCCAATACAACAACTAGTGACAAACTAAGAAAAGCAAGTGACCATTTTTTCATTTGTAATTCCCCTTTTCTTTGATATGAATAATGTGATATATATGCGTCCGAATAGATATTCGGTTGATGCCATATGAATGAAATCCTTACTTTCGTGTAAAATGACGCACAAGACGATCGCCTGCCATTTGTAGACACTGAACAAGTATAACCATTAACAACACAGATATAATCATAACTTCCATTTCATAACGGTAATAGCCATATCGAATGGCCAGATCTCCAAGACCCCCTCCACCCACCATACCCGACATCGCCGTGTAGGAGACGAGAGTAACGATTGTAATCGTCATCGCTGCCAATAGACCTGGTCTAGCTTCCGGTAACAGTACACGCATAATAATCTGCCCTATCGAAGCACCCATTCCCTCTGCAGCCTCAATCACACCACGATCCACTTCACCAAGAGACGTCTCAACGAGTCTCGCAAAGAATGGAGCCGCTCCAACAACCAGTGGAGGGATCGTCCCTAATACCCCCATCGACACCCCAACAATCTGTCTTGTAATGGGAATCATAGCAACGATTAGAATGATAAAAGGTACCGAGCGTAATATATTCACAATGACCGAAAGGATTGAATATAAGAAATAGACTTTACGATCAGAAGATCGTCCCGCAAGATAGAGAATAATACCTAATGGAAGTCCAATAATAAATGTAAATACAGCGGACGCTCCTAACATTTTAAGTGTATCAATTATAGCTATTCCAATCTCATTCCATTCTACTTTAGAGAAATCTAATCCCCACATCAGCCTATCACCTCCACGTCAAGCCCTTGACTTACTAGCTTATCCATTGTTTTAGAAATATCAGCCGACTCACCTTCAAGTCGAACAATAAGTTGACCATAAGGGGTATCTTTCAGAGTAGATATCGTCCCTTGTAGGATGGCAAAATCTACTCCTGTCTCTCTCACTGTTCTTGAAAGAATAGATTCGTAGGTTTTCCCACCTAGAAAAGTAATCTTAGCAACTTGAGAAACTAGAGGGTATATAGAACTCATATTTACTGCTTGTTTAAGTAAGTCGCTATGATCCAAATCTCCCCGTGTAAAGTCACGTGTGATGTGATGTTGTGGGTTAAGAAATACATCTGACACTGTGCCCTGCTCTACAATACCGCCTTGATGAATAACAGCTACGCGATCACAAATACTCTGAATGACATGCATTTCATGCGTAATAAGTACGATCGTTAAGTTGAATCTCTTATTTATATCCAGCAATAGTTTCAAAATAGAGTTCGTTGTTTGCGGGTCCAATGCGGATGTTGCCTCATCACATAACAACACTTCTGGATCACTTGCCAATGCACGTGCTATACCTACACGCTGCTTCTGCCCACCAGATAGCTGTGCCGGATATTTATCACGATGATCTTCTAGACCAACAAGAGTAAGTAATTCATTCACTTTCGTCTCAATATTACTGTTAGATGTGTGAACAAGGCGCAATGGAAATGCAATATTGTCATAGACGGTCGCCGAAGAGAGCAGATTGAAATGTTGATAAATCATACCTATCTTACGACGCTCAGCCTGCAATTGCTTCGTTCTCAAAGAGGTCAGATTAACGCCATTCACCCATACTTCACCTGATGTTGGTCGTTCAAGCAAGTTAATACATCGTATAAGCGTACTTTTTCCCGCACCGGAATGACCGATAACCCCAAATATTTCTCCCTTTTCAACCGAAAGATCAAGTCCAGCTAATGCCGTCGTTACACGATTACCTTTGCCGTACTCCTTTGTTAATTGCTTTAATTCAATCAAGCTCAAGCCCTCCTCTCACGTTCGATGTGACAATAGTATAAATATCAAACAATATAAAAAGCCCATTTTTCAGAATGAAAAAGGGCGCTCTTTATGTAAAGACGATGCCTTCTCATCTGTCAGCGCCGATATAACACGGTTCTGAAGGATTTAGCACCATGACATTTGCAGATATTGAGGGACATTTATCCCTGTTCATACAAACCGGTTGCCGGGCTTCATCGGGCCTATCCCTCCGCCACTCTTGATAAGAAAAAACGTATGAAATTAATTGTTGTTATTATATGATCTTTCTGAAAGTTTGTCAAAATTATTTTTATTCCATAATGTCAAATAAACAATCAAGTCCTGATGGATTTATCTATCCATTGTTTGTTTGTATAAAGATAAACAGTGGAAAGCGTTCTACAGATCATATCTAGACCTTGCTTTAGTTCTAGCAAATGCATGTCCAGATCTTCTAGTGTAAGCTTATCATGAAGTCCATGATGTCGTTGCCATAGATCATCTTGCATTTCCATATTCATATAATGAATTTCTGAATTTCTTCGTTTTCTAAGAATTCTAAGCGGCTCACGGTATTCTTCCTTGATAGAAGTCAGCATCACCCCTAGTGAACTATGCTTCTTATTACGTGGAAATTGTCGTAACACCGTAAAGAAAGAATACTGAGACTTAACCTTTGCTGTTCGTAAATCATAAATTTCATTTAACACGGTACCTAGTTTATCTAGAAGAGCAAATACACGGATAAACCCGTTCTTATAGAAATAAACATACCGAGAGTACGCGAGTTGCTCATCTGAGGTCATATCATCCATATATCCAGCTGTTACAGATTTCCTGAAATAGAATGATACAGAGTAGCTTTGTTCCAACTCAGTCAAGGATGATATAAGACCACGAGTCCACACCTCTATTTTACGTAGGTTATGGGTTGGGTCCTTATAACGATTCATTTCTTGCTGTAGCAAGTGAGTCGCCTTCTTCATCGCAACATAAGCATTCTCCAATAAGGGATTACTTTCTTCCATTGACGTGTCTCCAAGTAATTCTCTCAGCATAGTAATACCCCCTATATACGGTATAGTCTGTCCATCGGATTGAAGATTTACGAATCACAGTTCGTCTCTACTTTCTTAATTGCCAGACTCTAACACTAAGATAACACAGTACACCAAATAAAGAGGACACGAGCAGATTATGAAGTAAAGCTGCAAATATATAGAGCTCAGCATTGCCCAAAGTGTAGATAAGCCCTGCACCACTTAATACTTGCATAAGACATAGAATGACAGCCGAAATACCCAACATCTGTAATTCTCGATTCCCGCGATTCCCGTGATATGCCAAATGTGCCAGCGTCGCGACCATAATAAATAAAAGTAACGCAGCTAGTCGATGAATAAAGGCGATCCCAACCCCACCCGACAGTTCCGGTATCCATTCTCCATTACAGAGTGGCCAGCCTGAGCATCCCCCAGACGAATCAGAATGACTGACATAAGCACCAATATATACAACAACGTAACAATATCCGGTCGTAATCCAGGTCATATTTTTGAAAGTTGAACTTACCCGCTGCATTCTAACAAAATCTAGGTCACCCTTCGATTTATGTACTCTACGTATACCTAGCGCGAGCATTAGCGCACTTGCAAAGGCGATTAATGAGAAGCCAAAGTGTAACGCTTTTACGGCAGAGGATTGATCATAAATGACTGTAAGAGCCCCCATAACAGCTTGAACCAATACGAATATTAGTGTCATCACAGCATACGCCCTTAAATCACGACGTCTGTTATATAACCAAAAAGCAATAACGACCGCCAAAGCTAATAAACCAGCTAGTCCACTCACCAATCGGTGTGAATACTCAATGAATGATTCAACCGTATGTGCCGGGACAAACTTACCGTGGCATAGCGGAAATTCTTGGCCGCATCCCAACCCTGATCCTGTTCTCGATACAACCGTACCACCGAAGGTCGCAAAAAACATTACGAAAAATGTTACATAACTAAGCCATTTTAATTGTTTCGTATTCAATATGTTCACCTGCTGATCTAATTATTTTTGCTTTTTTATTATAACCTATAATTGTATCCTACCATAGTTCCTTTGCGGAAATCCCATTCATAAATAGAAAAACACCACCCCTATCTTTTATAGAAGTGATGTAAATCTTTTGCTTACTATATCGTGTTATACACGTTTATGGCTGTTTGCAGAAACTGTTCAATTTCTTCACGTGATTTGCGAAGTTTATTTACAAAGCGAACGAGTTCCCTTCCGTCTGCGTACGCAACAAAACTTGGTATACCCATAATATTCTGTTCCTCGCTCACCGTTCCAACTTGATCTATATCGACTTCTATGAGCGTTAATTGTTGTGAGAACTTCTCCTCAACCTCACCAATAAACGGCTCAATATACTTACAATCAGAGCACCAATCTGCTTTGAATATGGCAACCGTTAAATTTGGAGATTGTATAGATGCGTCAAATCGTTCTTTTGAATTTACCTTTTCCATCCAATTCAACCCTTTCTACTCTTCTTTTTATATAAGTGAACCAAAATGGGGAGTGGAAGTCAAACTTTTGAGCCATACTGACCATAAAGACAGATCCTTAGAAAGGATGTTCAATTATGTCGAACAAGCATTCGAATACCCACTCATTCATCAATACGTTGAGCCTTGTAAGAACTCTTCCACAGCAAGCTACTGAGATGTTAAAGGGTAGATATGCCTGTTGGAAATTATCACGCCCATTTCACAAACATCGTAGGACCTTAGGATGGAACGAGGCAACTGCACAAATAATAAGAGATCAAGTAGACAGAGCACTAGACGACTTGAATCGCTACCGAGATAATCATATTCACTTGGACAAAGAACTTCATCGATCCTTAACGGATTTAGAACATCACATCATACATGAAATACAAATCGCTACAACTACCGCCAACCAAAGTAACATCACACGTACTCAAGCCTATCTTCATTGCTATGAGGCCTATCCTGAACTACATTGGGCCTTATTAGCCCACATGGTATCTCGCAATGCAGGTTGGAACATGAGCGACCTGAAAGGTGGCTTAATGGCCGATCTGACAGATTCATCTCTCAGAGATGACATCTACCGAATGTTAGAACGCTGCAATGCTCTTATTTTTCAAGATGCCTATCCTCAACTTCAACTCTACCTGCACAGTAGGCAACATGGTTGCAGCTTCTTCCATCTACTACCACATTTCCATGTATCTACGTTCATGGATTCCTTTTGGAATCATTTCTGGCTTGATCGGAACGGTGCGTTGCTCGCTGTAGGTTTAATTATTAATGAGCAACATTATATTGAGGATCGAGTCATTCAACAACCCTTTTTCCAGAAAAGGATCTTCCAGAGTTCAGCATATAAGATCAATCATCTAGCCCATGTGAATCAAATTCTCTTCCCTCTAGCCGAGATTAATCCTTCTAATAGCAAGGAGTGTGCTGATCCTAGCCCGTCTCCAGGACTCGTAGGTCTGGTATTAGAAAGTTTCAAAGATATCGAAGAACGAATCAATCTTGGCAAATCATTATATGGTCTTCTTTTCGGATACAGTGACGTCCTAGATCGAGTTACCTCATATGCAAACAGTATGATTCATCAGGGCTCAAGAAGCGAGTATTGGCCACATTTATTTACTACAGATAAAGAGACAGCTGTGAACTCCCCCTTAGAGAGCTCACAGCTGTTAGATCATGAATGGCTATCGTCAGGACAACGTATTTACAGTCCCGTTCTAAATGACGTGTGGTTCGATATGCCCTATGATCCCATTCCCCGATACGATTGGCTTAAAGACAAGAATATTACCCATTATATCTCCAAACCTTCGAGACCTATTCTAATTGAGATGAGTCACGATCACCGAGCCGCATTGCAAAAGGCAGCATTAGCACACGATATCATAAGAAACTTTAATTAATGTAAATCTTTCAGTGTTAACTATTCGCACGATTGCGAATACGCTTCGGTTGCAGAGTCATAAGTGGTGAGAATACCTTCTGTAACATGCGAGGGTAGCTGGTTAATTCATCTTGACGCAGTACCCCAAGTACAATAAGCAGAACCAAGTAAATAATAACGACAGCGACTCCTACAACTAAACAGGTGATTAGATAAGCTAATCTATCTGGCATGATATGTACAAGTTGGATTCCAGCTTGATTCAGTCCATACCCCGCTCCAGCTGACACAATAATCGTTATCATGAAGCTAACCCAGCGTTTCCCAAGGATCGTGAAAGGCACGATCACCTTAAGGAGTCTAAGGTTGAGAAGCGTAATTACTAAGAAACAAAGTCCCGTTGCTGCGATAATACCATAGATTCCAAAGAATGGAGCTAGAGCATAACTGGCTGCAAGCTTCACAACGACACCAATCATAACGTTGACCATCGACACTCTCGCTTTACTCACGCCGAGTAATATTGAGTTAGAAGTCATCATCGTGATCTGGAATATAGTTCCGAATGTAAGCAACATAATAATCCCACTACCATCTAAGTTACTAAACAACAGACCATTGACAGAATATGATGCCACACATAGTGCGATAACCATTGGCATTCCTGTTAGAATGGCAATTCTCATAGCTAATGTAATTTGTTGTTTGAGATAAGGCTGATCCCTGCGAGCAAATGCAGCTGATATGATTGGTATCAGTGATGTACTAAGGGCGATAGCTAGAATTGGAGGAATACCTGCTACTGGCTGTGCCCGACTTCCGAGAATAGCTAGAGCTTGAGTTGCGTAAGCATCTCCTGACTGCCCTATTAGCAAATCTTTAATAATAGAAGTATCAATAAAGTTCACAGCCGGAACAGCTAACGAGGTCAATACAATAGGTATCGATAATGTAAATATATCTTTATAAATACGCATCAGAGGAATCGACGAACCTTGACCCTCTTGAAGATGAAGTGTGCGATCCTGTTTACGTATTTTGATTGTGAAATATAACATAACCCCAAATGCACCAATACTACCGAACACTCCTCCGAACGATGCCCCGGCAGCAATCAAGCTATCATCGTAATCCATTCGTAGCAACACATATGCCAGTATGAGTGCCGTTCCTACTCTTGCAATTTGCTCCACAATTTGCGAGAGACCACCAGCCATCATATTGTTACGACCTTGGAAATAGCCACGCATCATAGCAATGGTAGGAAACAACAAGAGTGCAGGTGCCAAAGTACGAATAGCAAGGGTTGCTTCAGGTGTGTGCGTGCTGGCAGCGTAATACGGTGCACCCACGTACAGGAGAACCGTCATGAGAACCCCCATGACCGCAGAGAAGATTAAGGCCGCATGATAAATTCTCTGTGCCTCATGTGGTTTCTCCAATGCATAGCGCTCGGATACCATCTTGCTTAGTGTACTCGGGATTCCAGCAGTTGCTACTGTCAATAACATCAAATAAATGCTATTGGAAATCGTAAATGAAGCATTACCAATATCACCAAGCATATGTTCCAGTGGTACTCGCTGTGCCAAACCGAGAACACGTGCGATCAAGGCTGCCGCTGCTAGAATAAGTGTTCCTTTAACAAAAGATTCTTTCTTTACCAAACTCGTTCCCCTACTTTCTCACGACAAGACAGCTCCAATTGCGAGCATTACATCCGTTCATTAATACACGATGATCCAAATGAAGAAGATGATAACCATGGCAATTTGCAGGATGATCTTCATGACCATACTGCTAAATAGCCCTACTAATGAGCCAACGCCCACTTTTGCAGACTTCGATACATTTGAACCGGACAGAAGTTCACCGATAAATGCCCCTAGAAACGGGCCAATAATGAGACCGAAAGCTGGAATCACGAATGGACCAACAATGACTCCAATGGTGCTGAGAATGACTGATTTACGTGAGCCCCCAAACTTTTTAGTCCCCCACGCTCCTACAACATAATCAGCAACAAATAATACGACCACAATTAACGTCTGGATGATCCAGAACCATACTCCAAAAGAATCAAAATGAAAGAACCAACCATAGACAAAGAACGCTAAATAAATGGCGAGTGCACCCGGTAGAATAGGATATATCGCTCCAGCAAGTCCCACAATAAACAAAACAATAATCAAACTCCACCCGAGTATCGTCATTTACCGTTTAGCCCCTCAAAAATAATATTTTTGATTACTTCCACGATACCATCATCATTGTTGCTTGCTACGACAACATCTGCTTCATCCTGCACATGTTGCTGCGCATTCCCCATCGCTACTCCTAAGCCACATTGCTGAATAGCTGCCAAATCGTTCAAACTATCACCAACAGCGATTACTTCAGACATATCTATATGTAGTAACCTACATACTTCAGCAATACCAGTAGCCTTATTGACTCCTTTAGGATTAATTTCAAGGTTGAAAGGGGATGAGTTCGTTATCTCAAGACCATCCATGTCTTGTAGCTTCATAAGAATACGATGTCTAACATCATTATCCTCCGTATAGTAACCGAATTTCAGCCATTCACTATCTTCTAGTGGCTGCTTAATCCAATGTTCTTTGTTATATACGGTATCAACTGCGTATGCCCAGAACCAAGTATCCATCTCCATGGCGATCTCATGTAGCTCCTTGAGCCTTGGAACGTCAAGTAAAGAACGTCGATGAAGCTTATGTGGAGCACTCCAGACCTCACCCCCGTTAACTGTAACCATCGGGGTATCAAGGCCTAATTGTTCCGCATAAGGAAGGGCACTTGTGAAGGACCTCCCAGTTGATAGGCATACATGCACCCCATGTTCAGTCGCCTGTCTAATCCATTTCATCGTTTCTAATGAAATCTTCTCTTCGTCATTCAAAAGTGTACCGTCCATATCCAATGCCAGCAATTTATACTTTGTGTTCATGGCGCGCTCACTCCTGTCATAATATCCCAACATCTACCTTGTGCTATAGGATGTTCATTATTGTGGATTATCATCAACTGTAATATCTTTCTTTGGTTTAGGTATTCCATCTAATCCATAAACCTCATCATACGCATCAAATATTTTCCGTGCGATTGGAGCCGCACTATTCGATCCAAATCCGCCCTCAGGAATCATCACAGCGACAGCTAATACCGGATTTTCTCGTGGCGCATAAGCGATAAATACGCCGTTATCCACTGACTTAGGACCAACTGTCTGCGTTGATGTACCTGTCTTCCTAGCAAAGTCGTATGGAAAGTTATTGAAAGCGGACACGCTACTATTCATACCTTTCTTCACTACATTCCAATATGATTTATCGAAATTAACACCATTATTAACAACATTTAATACTTCCGGACCGAATTCTTGAACAATATTTCCATCACTATCGGTTATTTTACTAACGAGCTGTGGCTTTATGCGTTGACCTTCATTAGCGAGTGTTGCTGTAAATTGGGCAAGCTGTAGCGTTGTATACTTCCCACCTTGACCGAATGATGCATATGCCATAGCAGACTGGGTACTTCCCGCCGCCTTCACATCAACATACTCACGCCACCCTCTGTATTCACCAGGCAGACCACTGCCCGTCACAACGCCAAGTCCGAACTCCTTCATGTATCTATCCCATTCATCGATGGCGTCCGCTCCATACTTATTAGTGAGAGGTTTACCCACCATATCGACCATAAAGGCATTCGAGGATTTCTCTATCGCTCTCGCTGGATCCATAGCACCATAGACAGTTCCACCTGAGTTTTGAACTCGTGCCTGATGCCCTACTTTACCGAAATAGGCTGCACCTTTATCATAATACGTATAGTTTCTTGAGAAGAAACCTTCATTTAATCCAATTAACACAGAAAGAGGTTTAATCGTGGAGCCCAAAAGGACAACAGATTCAGGATGAGTTCCTTTTTTACCAGGATTAAAAGAACGAATCGTTCCATTCTGATAAATATATTCTACCTTGCCAGACCAATCTTCTGATGAAATGTTACCCGAACTCCACACATTTGTATCATAGTCCGGCATACTTGCCATAGCTACGACATTACCCGTCTTCACTTCCATAGCTACCGCGAAGCCAGTGGTCGCATCCTTATGAAGTTTCCCAGATACAGGATTCTTATGTAACCAATCTAATTGGTCCATAATCGCTTGCTCAGTCTTCACTTGAATCTCCTTATTAATCGTTGACCATACATCATGTCCTTTTTCCGGAGGTACTATCTCGTCGATACCTTCAGGCATATTACGTGGATCAACCGGTATCTTCAGATAACCGTTCTTACCTCGAAGTTCATCTTGATACATCAATTCTAAGCCATCAAACCCAACGAACTCGGATTCTCCATACATGAGTCCCGGGTCAGTCTGTGTACCGTTTCTCATCTCTTCATTAATATTTTGATATTTGTCTAACGTTTTAGATCTTTTGAAATCCTTGATGTAGCCAATCGTTTGAACAGCGACGGTGTCCAGATCATATTGTCGAACGTTCTCCTCAATAACGCTTATTCCTGGGAATTCCGTCTTATGTTCCATGAAATAAGCGATCTCTTTATCATTAAGTCCCATCTTAATACGTCTAGGAATAAATCCGAAATACAATTTATTATTCAAATCCATCGCTGTTAGAACGTCTTCTTTCGTTAAGTTCCCACCATCAGCATCTTTAAACTCCGCGAATGCTGCTGCAATCCCCTCAGCCAGCTTCTCTATTTCCGGATAATTATCTCGTTTCTCCCCATCTGGTTTATCACTATAATTACTCTGTAAAGTAATATATAAAGATTGAACCGGTTTAGAATACGCCAACTTTATACCCGTGGCATCTCGAATACTTCCGCGTGCCGGGGCGATAGGCACATTCTTCACATCTCTACTTGTTTCTTCCCCTTTTAACGTAGGTCCTTCCACAAATTGTAATATAGCTAGCCGTATAATAATGACGCAAAATATAAGAAATGTGCTGAAGAAAAACAAATTAATCCTCAAGTTAAAACTATTCTTATGTTTGGGCGATTCTTCCTGTACCCGATCCGGCACGTAATCACTCACCGGCTCACCCTCCTTTAACTTTAGCCTACTTAAAAGTTGTTCAATTTTACGAAAAATGTCTTTCTTATTCTAACATAAATCAAAGCCACCTTCACCTTTACCACGTTCTTCATCTCAGGTTATATATATGCCGAATCAAACATAATGTATTTTCTTCTAACTTATATTAATATAGATGTAGATGAAGTAGATTATTGTCGAACATTGGCTATTATAGTTCATAGTTCGTATACATTACATCAGGTGGTGATTAATATGAAGTTACGAATTCTCCTTGGTAAATTCAGTATAACTACAGTTATTATCCTTGTCCTATGTATTTCGATCACTCTTCTACCACAAAAGACATATGCGAATTACTTCACAGATTTTTATGAAGGATTAGAAATATTCTCCGGGCTTCCAGCCCAAATGAATGAGCTAAAGAAAAACTATGAGCAGACTTATAGTGATCTAAACGATGCCCGAGCAAATATTAAAGCCTATGAACAACAAACAGCACAACTGATAGAACAGAATCGCCAACTCACAGAGACGGTTCAACTATTGAATGATTCAGAGATAGCACGTCAGAATCGCTACTCTCAAATAAAAAATATCGTCATTTGGGCAATAGCTCTAGCTGTAGGTTATTTCGTTCTTACACGTACGACTCGCTTCGTGATGAGGCGCTCAAATAAGTGATAGGTCTATTTAACTTCTGCATAGGAGGTTCACCCCATGGATATACGAATAGATAATCCCAGTAATGCCCCCATTGGACAAGCAGTCACCTTTTCTCTTGCAGAAGGAGATCTCATTCATATACTTCATCCCGAACAGATCGTTTCCTATCGAGGACCATCTAACGGGCGCAGCGATCGTTTCATGAATGTGAAACGTATGTACCGCAAGGGGAAGTTGATCCAATCAGACATGAGCGGTCCTTCTCAATTTGTGGCAGCGCTACCTCCTGGCTTTGCAATGAAATCTGTGGAAATCCATAATGGTAGTGATCTCCTTTATGATTTTCGCAATCTGTTCTTCTATAGTGATGGCATTACTATGCAGACACGGCTGTTACAAATCAAGAATATGCTCGTCACTCGTGATGTCATAAAAGTGAAGTTCTCTGGAACAGGAACCCTCGGCCTACTTACTCAAGGACCTGTGTGCCAAACTGAGCTACACCCTACAGAACCTGTCTATATCGATGCTGGAAGTCTGGTCGCCTATCCTGAGAATGCTAAGCTTGAGTTAACCGTATATGGAAACACACTCGCCAGCCAGCACATGAGCTATCACTGGAAGATGACTGGACTAGGGTCCGTTCTTTTCCAGGCTGGTCGTCAAAACCATCGATTGGAAAAAGAGTGGGCTAATGATGGTTTCATCAAGCGTGTACTTAGAGAAGTCATCCCATTTGGAGGGATTTTCATTAAATAGTAGATCGTCAGATAAACATTGGGATAAGTTAATAACGTGATTATTTACTGCTTCCATGTTATAATGATGCCGTTCTAAGTTCACGTTGTACAAGTTATAATAATTGAAGATAATCTATGCTGATCTGCATGGAAGAGGTTCGCGAACTCCCTCTATAAAAAACTATTTACCTTATTCGATGTAATGAGGCTTTTTTCGAGTTGGATACAGTTCATGAATCTCCTATTCTTCTATGAAATTTAAAGAAGATTGCGAGGTTTTTTGTGATGATTAACGACAAAGCGGTCGTCGTATTCAGCGGCGGCCAAGACAGTACTACATGCTTATTTTGGGCCAAGAAAAATTATAGTGAGGTAGAAACCATTACCTTCGACTACGGTCAACGTCATAAATTAGAGATTGAGTGCGCAGCAAGTATTGCAGCTGATCTGGGTGTCAAACAGACCGTACTTGATATGAGTCTGCTGAGTCAACTTGCTCCGAACGCACTAACTCGTCACGATATTGATATCACTCACGAAGATGGCCAGCTTCCTAACACCACCGTGGATGGACGTAACTTGCTATTTCTAAGTTTCGCAGCGATCGTTGCAAAGCAGATTGGTGCGAGGCATTTAATTACTGGTGTGTGCGAAACAGATTTCAGTGGGTATCCTGACTGCAGAGACGTGTTCATCAAATCTCTCAATGTCACTCTTAATCTATCTATGGATTATAATTTCGTAGTTCATACTCCCCTCATGTGGTTGAACAAAGCAGAAACATGGCAAATGTCTGATGAATTAGGTGCATTCGACTATATTCGGAATCGTACATTAACTTGTTATAACGGTATCATTGGTGATGGCTGCGGAGAATGTCCAGCATGCATGCTTCGAAAGGCAGGCCTTGATCAGTATTTAGTTGCACGCAACGATTCTGCATCACTTAAGGGTGGTGCTGAAGGATGACTCGTACACCAGGGGAATTCCGCATCGTAGATGCTCTTCAGCACTTCGAAAGGGATATTCAGCGTGATGAACTCAGATACCACACCAAAAGAGTACTCGTCAGTAAGGAATTCACTTTCGACGCCTCTCATCACCTACATGCCTATGAAGGGAAATGTAAAAATCTACACGGTCATACGTACAAAGCCGTCTTTGGAATTAGTGGTATACCTAATGATATAGGATTAACGATTGATTTCGGAGATATCAAAGAAATTTGGAAAGATCGTATCGAGCCCTTTCTTGACCATCGTTATCTGAATGAAACTTTACCAAAAATGAATACTACGGCTGAGAATATGGTCGTCTGGTTGTTCGAGCAAATGGAAGATGCCTTGCACAACTCCGATCATTTCAATAAACCGAACGATATAAATCACTCTAGAAAGATCCGTACAGAATTTGTACGACTTTATGAAACTCCTACAAGCTTTGCCGAAGCAAGACGGGAGTGGATGATTGGGTGAGTAACGCTACGATAAATCGCCCCATTCCCGTTCTCGAAATATTCGGACCTACCGTCCAGGGCGAAGGGATGGTCATCGGGAGAAAAACGATGTTCATTCGTATGGCTGGCTGTGACTATCGTTGCTCATGGTGTGACTCAAGCTTTACTTGGGACGGTAGTGGAAAGGAACACATCAGGCTTCTTACGCCTGAACTGATCTGGGATGAACTCTCCCAAGTTGGTGGAGACCGCTTCTCACATGTGACTCTCTCCGGTGGTAATCCCGCCTTACTTCCGCAACTTGGCAGATTAATTGAGTTGTTACACCAGCGGAACATAACAATTGCAGTCGAAACACAAGGCTCCAAATGGCAAGATTGGCTCACTACCGTTGATGAAGTAACATTGTCCCCTAAGCCTCCAAGTTCTGGCATGAGTACAGAATGGGAAGTATTAGATGTTATTATAGATAACTTGAATTCTCGACCTTCAGCTTATTCCCATAGTCTAAAAGTGGTTGTTTTTAACGAGGATGATCTGGAATATGCTGTTAAGGTTCATCTTCGCTATCCGGATGCTACTATGTATCTACAAGTGGGGAACGAAGATGTCCACACAATGGACTCTGCTCAACTCACGACTACTCTATTACAGCGATATGAATGGCTTATTGATAAAGTAATGGATTCCTCCATTCTTAATGATGTGCGGGTATTGCCTCAGCTTCATACGTTAGTATGGGGGAACAAACGCGGCGTTTAATAAACAATAAAGGGGTATCATATATTATGTCAGGAAGACAACCTAATGAAATGGAAGACATTACGTTACTCGGAAATCAAGGGACGAAATATGTTACAGAGTATGATCCCTCCATTCTCGAAAGCTTTGATAACAAGCATCCTTACCGAGATTACTTCGTTAAATTTAACTGTCCGGAATTTACAAGCTTATGTCCTATTACCGGGCAACCAGATTTCGCTACAATCTATATTAGTTATATCCCTCATATTAAAATGGTAGAAAGTAAATCTCTTAAGCTATACCTATTCAGCTTCCGTAATCATGGAGATTTCCATGAAGACTGCATGAATATTATTATGAATGATCTTATTGCATTGATGGATCCCAAGTATATTGAAGTATGGGGGAAATTCACGCCACGCGGTGGAATATCCATTGATCCCTACTGTAATTACGGACGTCCAGGAACGAAATATGAGGAAATGGCACAACATCGTCTCATGAATCACGACATGTATCCAGAGAAAATAGATAATAGATAATCCTCCAGAAAAAAAGGGGCTATCTCATAAGTGACCTTTAATGGCTTATGAGATAGCCCCTTCGTATATCATAATTTCCACGCTATGCGTTATTCCCCTTATGAGCCCACTGGGAAACCAATGACGACCTCTGTTCCGATCCCTTTTTCACTTGTAAACATAATATTTCCCTCCATTGCTTCAATGATCCTGAACGTCACCATTAGACCAAGGCCAGTTCCTCTAGTCTTATTAGAGTAGTAAGGTTCTCCCAAACGCTTAATTTCATCAGCTTCCATTCCTTCTCCATTATCATAGATATGGATAACAACTTGTCCTGTATCTTGATATGCCCATATTCTAACAACTCCGTCTTCACCCAAAGCCTCAATACTATTCTTAATCATATTAATGAACGCTTGCTTGAATTTAGATACATTTCCGCGAATCATCAATCCAGACGGAATATCAATCTGAATACGCCCACCTTGGTAGTTGGCCAAAGGTAAAAGTATGCTTTCTATATGTTTAAACTCAACAAAAATATCTAGCAGAGTAACCTGTTCAATTTCAGGCTTAGCAAATGTTAAAAAGTCTGTAATAATGCTGGATGCTCTATCTAATTCCTCAATAGCAAGCTTTAAATAATCTCTCTCTTTATCCTTAGATTTCTCCTCCAACAATTGAAGAAACCCCCTTGTGACTTGCAGTGGATTTCTTACTTCATGCGCTACAGAAGCTGCTAGTTCACTAATAATATCCATCTTCTCAGAGCGCTGTAGTTCATTATTAAACCGTTCGAGTTCCTTAGAATACTCAATAACTCGACGATGATTTAACGCTAATTTCCTTCCAAGCACTACAATGAGTGAGATCAGAAACCCTATTAATCCCCATTTCCATAGAAACAATTCATAATTTCTCTCTTGCATATAAAACCATATAAACTCCGCTATCACCACTAATGAGAATATAATAAATCCCAAAAAAATAATTCCAGCGTCTTTATTCCCCTTAATGGCGTAGTATATGGCATGAATCATCAGTATCATACCTTGAATTATAATTAGAATACCTAATAGCAGCACGGAGACCACATAATAAGCTTCGTACAGTTCATTATCATAAAGACTGTTGATCAACATAAAAACCAAACAAAACAGGGAGTAGATCACCTGGAATTTGCGCAATTTACGAATAGATCCACCATATCCCTTACCAATCATGGATTCAAATATGTAGGTCAGACCTGGTAAAAAGGTAAATAGAGCTATATCAAATAGGGCGATATACAAGTTACCATATTCTCCGTAATGGCTATATAAAAAAGGCGAATATGTAATGATTAATATACCTATCGAAAATAACACGACATTTAGTGGGACCCATTCAGCTATTTGGGCCTTTCTTAAGAATATGGTACAAATAAGCATTACTATCGCTATAAAAATAATAGAACTTCCTAAAATGATATCCATCAAGTTTGTCACGATGAAACGTTGGAGTAGTGTCTGGTAATCTCCGACAATAATCTCCTCAACCATACCTATACGATTATTCTGTGCATGTAAGACCATAACTATTTCTTTACCTGCATCCTGAGGATTTAACGGCAAAAGGATCGTGTTCAAATCATACATATAGGTTCTATCGTCCTTATAAAGGATCTCATTATCTAAATATATATGGACCTTATTCGCATAAAGCTTATTCATGAATAATGCTGGAGTATTTATTCCAAATGCCGGCAGTCTAAATTTGATCCATAAATGATCACTTAAATGCTCACGATTTGAAATACTCAGATTTGAGTCACGCCAAGTCCAGGAATTTGAGGGATGAACAGTATTTATATTTTGTATAGATTCCCTATAACTCTGATCCCAATAATATTGCCATTTCGTAATTGTAGTGGAATCATGCCTTGGCTCCTCTTGAGGAGATGCATAGATCGTATTAAAAGATGTACCGACAATCATCATAAACATAACAACAAACACACTTCTTAGAACCCACTTCATGAATACACCTCAACATAAAATAAATAGTACTCTCTCTTCGTTTATTTTTCAGTATTATTCAAAATTCGACAAACTTCGTTACTTCCCTCTAAAAAAATCCAAATTATTGAAAATAAAAATTTATTTTATCAATATAAACGATTTTCACATAGGATTACTAAAATAACTGTAGTAAAATATTGAAAAGGGAGGTGTCACTTTTATTATCCAATCTAATACATTCATCTGTTGAATCTGAAGCAAGGCATCAAAAATTCTAATTATTCAGGTGATTCTATGAATTGGTATACAGACTTCGAAAATGAAATAGCCCATGTCTTTGTCGCTTCACAACGCGTAGTAGAGAATTTTCCACCGCCACTAAATCACAAAGGCTTAACTTATCTAAGTAAATTTGATGCTCGACGAGAGGATAGCGCAAAGAACTATATTTGCTATCTATTGCCCTTTTGGTTAAAGGATTTGAGTCATCTTAAGAATGAGGATTATGTCGCATTATCTGTTGGCAATGTATTTGCCATGCTCTACTTCTTCATTCAAGATGATATCATGGATAGTAAAGACGACTTAGATCGAGATCAAATACCACTCGCAAATTTACTTCTTATGCATTTCCAACAAATCTACAGAAATTATTTTCCTTCCACTTCCCCATTCTGGATATACTTTCACCAATACATAATCGAATGGGCAGACGGTGTCTCCAATGAGAAGCAACAGGATTACTTTCACACAAATTTAGCTATGATGGCCAGTAAAGCCGCTCCCCTGAAGCTGTCTAGTACAGGTACCTTATTACTATCAGGGCAGTCTGAACTCGTATCCCCCTTATCAGACATGATCAATCATGTCCTTATTACTTTACAGATGGCTGATGACTGGATTGATTGGCAGGAAGATTACAATGAAAACAACTACAACGGATTGATATCCATGATTAAAACGGAGAATGATTCAGGGGAACCTATAACTATCGAATATATTAAAAATGCTATCTTTGTCCATGGTGTATTGAAGCGTTATACAGAAGTCGCCATTCGTAATCACACTTATATTCAACAGTTAAACTTAAACCTTCCTTACCTTTTATCCTTTCATGAAACACTTGTTAATGATTTGATTAAAGATGCTGAACGGATTGAGAAAGACAAAACATTACAAATACATGGTGGATTATATTACTTTTTATCAAAAAATATGAAATAATGGTAGATTTATTTCACTTCCCATGTTATCCTCATAAAGTAAGTATTAACCAATTTGAAAGGGTGATTCTAATGGCGCAACAGGCTCTCCTTCAAACACAAGTCATTAACAAGGCATGGGAGGATCCAAGTTTCAAGGCACTTCTCTTAACAGATCCTAAGAAAGCGATCAAAGACGCACTAGGAGTTATTATTCCAGATCATATTAAGCTTAGAACAGTGGAGGAATCATCCGATGTATTCTATCTAGTCCTTCCTTCTAGCCCTTCTGGAAACAATCCTGATGACACTCAAACAAAAGCAAAGTGGTAGTTTAGTTACATTACCTTTCACTTCATAGATTACTGCTAAGGGTTGGGCATGGGGCACACTACCTCTCTATCCATCATGGATTCAATCCAAGATGGATGGGAAGGTAATGACCGCCTCTGTCCCAACCCCTTTTTGACTTTTATATTGAATTTCTCCTTTCATTACTTCAATTATTCTAAAACTCACCATTAAGCCTAATCCAGTTCCTTTCGTTTTATTCGAGAAATAGGGCTCTCCCAATCGTGCTAATTCCTCCTGATCCATTCCCTCGCCATTATCTTGAATATGGATAGACACAGATGAATGATCTTGATAAGCCCATATTCTAATATCACCTCCACCTTTCCAAGCTTCAATACTATTCTTAATTAAATTGATAAGAGCCTGCTTAAACTTAGATGAATCGCCCCTGATCTTAATATCCTGAGGAACCTCTACCTTAATTTCTCCACCTGATAAATTAGCAAGCGGCAAAAGAATACCTTCAACATGCTTCAATTCATCATAAATATTCAACTCTATAGTCCGATCGAATCCAGGCTTAGCAAATGTCAGGAAATCAGTAATGATATTCGAAGCATGATCTAGTTCATCAAGTGCCAATGTCAAATACTCTCGCTCCCGTTCTTTCTCATAACTTTCCAATAATAACTGTAAGAATCCTCTTGTCACCTGTAACGGATTTCTCACTTCATGTGCAACTGATGCTGCCAGCTCACTAATGATCTCGATCTTCTCGGAGCGTTGTAGCTCATTATTAAATAATTCCAGTTCCTTAGAATATTGAACAATTTGATCGTGATTAGCAGCGAATCTTCTTCCACTAATAATAATGAGCACTACAATAAATGCGACAACACCCCATTTCCAAGCAAAAAAGTCATAGTTTCCCGAGCTATAATAAAACTGTACCATTTCAATTAAAACAGTTCCTGCAATAAGCATGATTCCAATGGATAGAATTAAGGCATCCTTATTGCCCTTAACGACATAAACAATCGAAGTAATGACCAATAACAGACATTGAACGATAATCGTGTACCCTAAAATCTCGACAGAAACAAAATAATAGTATTCATAATACTTGTCTCTCAAAAACTCATTCATTAACATAAACATAAAACAAATAATAGAGTATCCAACCTGGAATCTTCGAAAATGTTTCACAATAGAACGATATCCACTACCAAACGTTTCCTCAAAGAAGAACGTTAATGATGGCAACAAAACAAACATTGAACAATCAAACGCAATATCAAATAACTTCCCCTGGCTTCCAAATAACATGTATAAATAAGATGAATAGGTCATCAGTAAAATACCTATAGAGAAAATAATGACTGACAATGAAAACCACATCGATAAAAATTCTTTTCTTAGAAAAATGGAGCCAATCAGCATTATGACCGATACAAAAATAAACGAGCTACCAAAAATAACATCAATCAGATCCTGATTAACAAATCTCGAGATCCGTTCATGGAAGTTCCCAAGCACTAGTCTATCCTGAATGCCTATTCTTCCAATGTCTGTTGCAGTTCCTACATACATTAATTCGTTAGAATCGTTCAACTTCTTGGGATTAATAACCTCGTTCACTTTATAGTCATCCATGTTCTGCGATTCATATATTAGCGAATTACTTGTCTTAAGGGCAATATCCTGTCTATAATTGTTATTGATAAATAATGCTGGGGTACCCCAATGCATCTCAGATAACTGTATCTTATACCATAGGGTTGAATCGATTTTCGGTTTAATGGGTATTGGCTCGCTTGAGTCACCATCTACCCAATCCTCCTGCAGTTCTAAAGCTGTATCTCCCATTAACTCGGCCTGCGAGCCCCATTTGGTCTGCCATTCTTTAATTGTTATAGTGTTTTCTTGCTGATCTTGCTGATCTTGCTGAACTTCTCTATTATTGGTTGAGATAAGAACTAATGAGATCATGATCAACACAATAATAACAGCCATCATTTTGGGTACAACCTTCATAGTAAACAGCACCTCAGTAGTAATATTTAGATTAAAGTTATAGATATCAATATTGAATAATCTATACATTCTACCTATTGATGGCTTAAACCTTCTATAATAAGTAATATTTTAAAAATTAAGTGAATGACATCGGTTTTTATGCATAAGAATTTACATTTTCCCATAAAAAATAGACCATAGCCTAAGCCATGATCTATTTCAGTATAAACTATATTATGTTTATCCTAATACAACGTCCACTTGATGTGTCTTGCCATCGCCAATAACGGATAGTACGTTACCTTCGATCAATTTACCATCGACAGTCATGGAGGCTACTCCTTTGGATACATGGTTTGGATTCGTAATGTTAATTACAAAGGTATCTCCACGGAAGACACGTGTGATACTAAATCCATCCCAAGCTGTTGGGATACATGGATTCACTCTAAGTCCATCAAATTCTGGTTGAATCCCGAGTATGGATTGTGTGATTGCCACAAAGTTCCATGCTGCTGTACCCGTTAGCCAAGAGTTCTTCGCCTCACCTTCACGCACCGCATCTTTACCTGCAATCATTTGAGAATAGACATATGGTTCTGTACGATGAATATCACTGATCTCTTCCAAATAGGCAGGTGCAATCTTCTTGTAAAGTTCAAATGCACGATCTCCACGGCCAATAGTCGTCTCAGCCATCATAATCCATGGATTATTGTGGCAGAATATGCCTGCATTTTCTTTGTATCCTGGCGGATACGAGGAAATTTCACCAAGATTAATATAGTATTTGGAATATGGTGGATTCTGCAGAACGATACCATATTTCGTATCTAGTCTTTCTTCAACCGCATCCAAGGCTTTCTTCGCTAATCCTTCTTCAACACCAATTCCAGCCATGACGCAGAATCCTTGTGGCTCAATAAAGATTTGTCCCTCTTCATTCTCTTTACTTCCCACTTTATTACCATAATGATCATAAGCACGCAAGAACCATTCACCATCGAACCCATGCTCAAGCGTTATTGATGTCATGGTATCAATATGTTTCTGCGCAGCATTAGCTTCGTCGTCAAGCCCTCTACGTTTACATAGTTCCACAAAATCTGGTCCCGTGAATACGAATAGACCCGCGATAAACACAGATTCTGCTACGCGTCCTTCTAAGTTCTGAGTCGTTTGGTAAGGCTCATCTGGAACGTTAGAGAAACAGTTCAAGTTCAAGCAATCATTCCAATCTGCACGACCAATGAGTGGTAGACCATGTGGTCCAAGATTCTCAATGACGTGGTAGAAGGAACGTTTCAAGTGTTCGAATAAGCTTGCTGTATTATTCGGATCACTGTCGAAAGGAACCTCTTCATCTAGAATGCTGAAATCTCCCGTTTCCTTAATGTACGCAGCTGTTCCGAGGATCAACCATAATGGGTCGTCGTTGAATCCACCACCGATTTCGTTATTACCTTGTTTCGTTAATGGTTGGTATTGATGATATGCTCCGCCGTCCTCGAATTGAGTTGAGGCAATATCAATGATACGCTCTTTCGCCCGTTCTGGAATTTGGTGTACAAATCCAAGTAGATCCTGATTGGAGTCACGGAAGCCCATACCACGGCCAATACCGGATTCAAAGTAAGAAGCTGAACGTGACATATTGAAGGTAACCATACATTGATATGGATTCCAAATATTAACCATACGATCCAGCTTGTCGTCTCCACTATTAACCGTATATTTAGACAGAAGATCATTCCAGTAAGCTTGAAGATCTTCCATCGCTCTGTCCACGTCTGATTCATTCGCGAATTGCTGTATCATCGCTTCAGCGCGTGTTTTGTTAATGACATCCAGCGCTTCCCACTTCTCTTCCTCTGGGTTCTCTACATACCCCAATATGAAGTTGTAACTTATTTCTTCTCCAGGTGCAAGTTCAATCTCCATACAATGTGAAGCAATCGGTGACCAACCACTTGCAATAGAATTGGATGATTGTCCAGCAGCAACCACTTGTGGGTTATCAAGACCATTATATAGACCTAAGAAGGACTCGCGATCCGTGTCGAATCCATCCATCGGCCGATTCGCCGAGAAGAAAGCAAAATGATTACGACGTTCGCGATACTCTGTCTTATGATAAATGACAGAATCCTTCACCTCTACTTCACCTGTATTTAGGTTACGTTGGAAGTTCGTCATATCGTCATATGCATTCCACAAACAGAACTCTACAAATGAGAACAATTTCACTTTTTTCGTTGCATTTGATGTATTGGATACCGTTACTTTATGAACTTCACCGTTATAATTCAAAGGTACTAGTGCTAATTGATTAACGCGAATTCCATTTCTTTCACCCGTAATAGAGGTATAACCGAGACCGTGACGGCATTCATAGAAATCGAGTTCTCTCTTGACTGGCATCCAACCTGGAGTCCAGAAATCACCTTCATCATACAGGTAGAAGTAACGACCACCATTATCTACTGGAATGTTATTGTAACGGTAACGAGTTAATCTACGAAGCCGAGCATCACGGTAGAAGGAATATCCACCCGCCGTATTGGACATCAAACCGAAAAACTTCTCATTACCAAGATAGTTGATCCAAGGATACGGTGTTTTAGGCGTGTTAATAACATACTCTTTGTTCTTATCATCGAAAGATCCGTACTTCATTTACAAAACTCCTCTCAATTTATAAATCTATGAACGCGTGTTTATTTCGCGTTAAATGAATCCCCTGTAAAGGGGAACACTTTAGAATAATATCGTGAAATGGTTACTATAAAAACCTTCTTCTTTAAAGCCTAGAATCCCAGTTTCTTAGTGGATTCCCTGATCATTAACTGTGTTGGAAAGCTAATTGTACTGAAGGATACGCTTCCCTTCTCACACATTTCGACTAGACTAATCGCTGCCTTTTGAGACATTTCATAGATAGGTAGACTTACAGATGAAAGACTAGGATTCAGTTGTGAAGCTACAGGTATATTATCAAATCCAATGAGTGATAACTGTTCCGGAATTGCAATTCCAAGTTCTTTGCAAGCATCCATTGCTCCAAGAGCCATCTCATCATTCGCTGAGAAGATCGCAGTCGGCCATGTATTCTTATCAGATTGCAATAGCCTTCTCACTTCCTCTTGAGCCTTAACCCTTAGGAAATCACCACTTAAGATATAATCATTATCCACATTCAAACCATGATTATGCATCGCCATAACATATGCCTGATAGCGCTGTTGGCCAGAATAAGTATTCTGTCTACCGCTAATAAATGCAATATCACGATGTCCTAGACTAATCAAATGTTCGACCGCTTTTGCTGCACCCTCATAATCTTTAGAGTTTATAACAGCCAAATTGTTGCGGTCTAGCCCATTCTCAAGCAACTCTGCAATGTCATAGTCTATCAGAACAAAAGGTACCTCCAGATCAGCTATGATTCTAGCCATAGCCATATTATTCTCGGTACCTACAATAATGCCTCCGTCAATTCTTTTCTGCTGGAACGCTTGCCTTACCTTCTGGAAATCATCCTCCGAGTATATTGTGTGGATCAACACATAATAGCCAAGCGCATTAGCGGTGTCTACTAGTGCATCCACAAATGGTGCAAAATAATTATTCTGATAAATACGATTCGGATTATGCTTCTCAGCGGTACTAACAACAAATAGCCCAATAGTATTCGTTCCCTTGCCTGCTAACACTCTTGCAGATGTGTTGGGCTCATAATGATGTTCTTCAATGATCTTCATGATCTTTACTCGTGTCTTCTCAGGTACGTTTGAATAATTGTTAATGACGCGGGACACTGTGCTTCTAGACACCCCCGCAAGTTTGGCGATATCTTCACTTCGCATAGTAACCCTCTTTTGTGAAAGCGCGTTTATTTCATATATTGTAACTGCTTATATGGATTATTTCAATCCTATTTTTGGATATTTTTTGTCCAACTTAGCAATATACGGACACATTTTACCATCCAGATGAAATTCCCTACTACCATACTAGCATACAAGTATGCTAGTATATATTTATCCTACTTAATAAGGAGATGATCTATTGGATCTATTTATGAGAGCGCAACCAATTTCAACCCGAGACGCTATCTATTATGCACTACGGGATCAGATTGTGTTGTTAGAACTTCCTCCGGGCACCGGAATATCCGAGAAGGAAATGTCGATCAAGTTCAATGTGAGCAGAACACCTGTCAGGGAAAGCTTCGTTAGACTCTCACAAGAAGGTCTATTGGAAATATACCCTCAACGCGGAACCTTCGTCTCCCTCATTGATTTAGATCTTGTTGAAGAGGCACGCTTCATGCGTGAACAATTAGAAAAAGCCATTATTCAACTCGCATGCACAAGTTTTCCCTCCGATCAATTAGCGATGTTAAAGAGTAATCTAGCGTTACAACAATTATGTATCGAGGAACACAATCACATCACTATGTTCGAGCTTGATGAAGCCTTCCATCGTATCCTATTTGATGGTTGTAATAAATTGAACACATGGTCGATCATGCAACAAATGAACGTACACTTGAATCGAACTAGAACACTACGCTTAGCAGCCGATCAACATTGGGATCTGCTCTATAATCAACATCTCCAAATGGTTCAGGCCATAGAGTGGCATTATCATCAACAGGCTGAACAACTGATGAGCGACCACTTACACCTGACGATTACTGATCAAGCTCTATTAAAGGAAAAGTACCCAGCTTATTTCAAAATTATATAATGGAGTGAACGCATTATGAAAATGGTATTCAGATGGTTCGGTGAGAATAACGATACTGTTACATTTCAACAAATAAAACAAATCCCAGGTGTTGAAGGCATCGCTTGGGCGCTTCATGATGAATTACCCGGTGAAGAATGGCCAATGGAGAAAATACTCGAAATCAAAGAACAGGCAGAGCAAGCTGGTCTTCATATACATGTCGTGGAGAGTGTTAATATTCATGAAGATATAAAGCTCGGACTTCCCAGTCGCGACAAGTATATCGAGAATTACAAAAGAACAATCGCTAAGCTAGCACAAGCAGGTGTTAAGGTGATCTGTTACAACTTCATGCCCATCTTCGATTGGCTACGTACTGATCTATATAAAGAAGCAAGTGATGGTTCAACAGCTCTCTTCTATGAGAAGAGCAAAGTTAGTGGTCTCGATCCCTTCGAGCTAGTGAAACAAATTAACCAAAATTCAGATTTTACGATGCCCGGTTGGGAACCAGAACGTTTACAGCATTTGACTGCACTCTTTGAAGCTTACAAGAATGTCACTGTCGATGATCTGTGGGACAACGCCAAATACTTCTTAGATGCAATTATTCCTTTTGCGGCTGAACACGATATTCAGATGGCCATTCATCCGGATGATCCACCATGGCCTATATTTGGACTACCACGAATTATAACTAGCCAAGATCATATCCGTAAGTTCTTACAATTGCACGATAGTCCTTATAATGGTCTTACATTATGCAGTGGTTCGCTTGGAGCCAATCCTGATAATGATATTATTGGCATGATCCACGAGTTCGCCGATCGCATTCCTTTCACCCATATTCGTAATGTTCGCGTATTTGATAATGGAGATTTCATTGAAACATCACATCGTACGCAAGATGGCACGGTTGATATTACAGGAATTGTGCAAGCTTTCCATGAGAATGGCTTTGAAGGTTATTGCAGACCTGATCATGGTCGACATATATGGGATGAACAATGTAGACCTGGGTACGGTTTATATGACCGAGCACTCGGTATCATGTACCTATGGGGACTTTGGGATGCTTATCGACAAGGAACTACAATTGAGGGAAAGAAGGTGCAACAATGACTCACTCATTAACGGTTCATCCATCTTTGAAAGGTAAGGTTGTTGTCATTACAGGAGGGGCTGGTGTCTTATGCCGGGTAATGGCACTTGAACTTGCTAGACAAGGGGCATCTATTGCTATTCTAAATCGTACCATGGAGAAAGGTCTTGCTGTCGTAGCTGAGATTCAGGCCATTGGGGGGCGAGCTATATCAGTCTCATGCGATGTGACAGAACATAGCAGTGTCCTTCAGGCTTCAGAAATAGTTCTTGAAGAATTAGGGACATGCGACATACTAATTAACGGTGCTGGTGGAAATCATCCGAGCGCTAATACTACGAATGAAATTTTCAGTAGCGAAGATTTAAACAATCCTAATATTTCAACATTCTTCGATTTAAGTATTACTGGTTTTCGCAATGTGCTCGATCTTAACTTCATTGGCAGCCTGATTCCAACGCAAATATTTGCGAAACAAATGCTTGGTAAACAAGGAACGACAGTTATTAACATTTCATCGATGAGCGCACCTTCACCTATGACCAAAGTACCTGCGTATAGCGCAGCTAAAGCAGCTATCGATAACTTCACCCAGTGGCTTGCAGTCCATATGGCCGAGAGTGGCATTCGTGTAAATGCCATTGCTCCGGGATTCTTTCTCACGCAACAGAATGAGAAACTTCTAAAGAATGAGGATGGAACATTAACTGATCGCTCACATAAAATTATCACTCATACACCGATGCGCAGATTCGGTGAACCTAAGGACTTACTTGGCACGCTTCTATGGCTAAGTGACGAGAATACATCAGGTTTTGTTACTGGCGTAACCATTCCAGTCGATGGTGGATTTATGGCCTATTCAGGTGTGTAGAGAGAGGGTGTCCCATAAGTCATTATAAATGGCTAGGGACACCCTCTTAATCACATGATAGTTTTTTGAACAACCACTAAAATACAAAGATGAAGAGGATAAAATGATCTCCATATCCATTTGGGCACTCGCATCGATTCTAGCCTATTCCAAAGCTGTGAACCATAAACCATAATTATCGTCGGAACAATACTAAGCATTTGTAATATCCAGTTATTCGAGAACAAAAACAGTAAGTTAAGTAGCAAATGTGCACCAACTAACTGATGAGAAGAACAATATCTAAATAATAATACTAGCAGAAGTCCATAGGCTCCATAATCAAATGGAAATGCCTCCATCACCATTCCAAATAAAAGAATAATCCCTGCTGACAGCATCTTGGAAGAAATTCTATCTATTATATTCATGACTATGACTGCTACTACTAAAGTCCCCACGACATTCATACCATTGGGGTCTAATGCTAGTTGATACGGTATTTGTGACACCAACGCTATAATAAACAATCGGATCATATACTTTGACTTATTCGATGTGTGCAAATGTCCTTGTACTAGTGCATATGCATAAATCGGGAAGGACACCCTTCCAATTATTCTCCAAAGCATCTCATTAGGAAAGAATACATACCCAATATGATCTATGAGCATCGTTAACATCGCAATCCATTGCATTACAAGATCTCCTTTTAGTTAAGTTGCTTCTTATTAGTATATATCACTTTCCTTTAGTATAATGACTGTTATCAAGGAGAGCGTATTGGGTCAAACTTATACTATCTTCTATTCTAGATTAACCTTAGGGGGACAACAACATGGATTTCAACCAACTTACACAACGTAATCATACCGCATCATTAAAATGGGATGGAATCGAGAGTATCTTCGGGGTAAAAGACGCCTTACCTATGTGGGTAGCGGATATGGATTTCATGGCACCTCCATCTGTCCTTGAAGCTTTGCAGAAGAGAATAGCTCATGGCATATTTGGATACTCGCTCCAGACTGATTCCTATTTCCAAGCCATTATCGACTGGATGAAACGACGTCACCAATGGGATATCGAAAAGGATTGGATCGTTTATACTCCTGGTGTCGTACCCGCACTAAGCTTGATCGTGCAAGCCTTCACAGATCCCGGCGATAAAGTCATCATTCAGACACCCGTGTATCCACCTTTTTATCAAGTCGTAGAGAACCATGGAAGAGAGCTTATAGAAAATCCACTCCATTTAGTAGATGGTGAATACACGATGGATCTAGCTCAGCTAGAGGCACAGATCGATGATCGAGTGAAGATGTTAATTTTATGTAGTCCACATAATCCAGTAGGTCGCGTCTGGACAAAGGAAGAGCTTGTACCTTTAGCAGAGCTATGTGCACGTCGGAATATTCTTGTTATTTCGGATGAGATCCATGCCGACCTTCTCTTCGATAAAGGATCACACACTCCTTATGCTCTTCTCTCAGAGGAGGCAAGGAATCAGTCCATTATTTGCACGGCACCTAGTAAATCTTTTAATATTGCAGGACTTCATACTTCGAATATGATCATTCCTAATCCAGATATTCGAAGTAAATTGGTAGAAGCACTTCAAAAGTATGCGTTAGGTTCGATTAGTCCATTCGGCTTAGTTGCAACAGAAGCAGCTTACAATGATGGAGAAGAATGGCTTGATGAATGTTTGTTATATATCCAGGGTAATATGGAATATGTAATACATTATATCAAGGAACACATGCCTGAACTACAAGTTACGATGCCAGAAGCCACCTATTTACTCTGGATTGACTTCCGTAAGCTTGGAATGTCATCTGAAGAACTCTCTTCTTTCATGCTGAACAACGCAAGAATTGCATGTAATAACGGGGTGGCATTTGGGCGGACTGCAGAAGGCTTTATACGGATGAATATGGGATGTCAGCGCGAAATCGCAGTAGAAGCAATGCAACGATTAGACAAGGCGATACAATATTGGCGAAATAACAAATAACATCATTATTCCATAACCATCTATTCCACCGAATTAATGGTGATTAGATGGTTATTTGTAGTAGCTATAGTTTAAATTAACGGTGACTATAGTACAATTAAGCTTAGTGTGACAAACTTAGACAATCTATCATATAAAAGTTTGCTGAAATTTGTTACAATAAAGTAAAATATGTGACATTCCAAGGGGTGAAGTAATTGTAATAGATCCAACTCATAAACCAAGTCGAATGGTGATTGTTGGTACTGGCGCAGTAGGAACTACTACTGCATATACATCACTGTAAAGACATCGTATGACAGAACTAGTATTAATTGACGTAAATCACGAAAAAGCTTTGGGCGAATCACTTGATATGAACCATGGTCTTCCTTGCGTTGGCGGCATTAAACTATGGGCTGGGGGTTATGAAGATTGTACGGATGCTGATATTATTATTGTTACCGCTGGGGCATCACAGAAACCTGGGGAGACACGCATTGATCTTTTCAATCGTAATGTCACTATATTCAAAGATGTTATTCAGCAAATAGTCTAGGTGCATTTATTGCTATTCAACTAAAATCATACGCTCTATATACCGATATCATATAATAGAATCGTTTCAATGGGAGATGAATATTGTGACTAACAAATCCAATTCCAGTACTAAAACACGGGGATGGTTGAAAAATGTTTTAACTGCTCGCTCTGAATCCGGAAATGAGCTTATTTCCTCACAAGAGGTTTCCGAAGGAGAACTCATTGGAACTGATGTCGATTCTTCCAAACTCGACTTTTCATTTCTGGATCAAGACAAAACAGCTCTCGATCTTGTTGTTGCTGTTGAGAACCTTCTGAATGACCGACAATTATCCCATTTCAAAAGTAAAGATACGGAAGACCAGTTGTCAAGTGCTAATGAATCAATTAACCGACTTAAGAATGATTTGAACAAGAAAGAACACATGATTCTTGAGAAGGAGAAAGAGTTTAGAATACTTGAGGATAAATTGACAAACAAACAAATGAGCTATGATCAACTTCTAGAGGATTATAAAGACTATCAAAGCTCCTCAAATACAGGGATCGAGAACTTGAAATATCAACTAGAGAAGGAAAAAAGTAAATACTCTCTAATAAATGAAGAGTTTGCAAAACATCAGTATGATAGCATGCAGAAGATAAAAGAACTAGAAGAAACAATACGAGATTCAGAAGCTGAGAATGCGCAAATTTCAAGCCAATTCCAAAAGGTTATGGAAGAAAAGACACAATTACTACAGACTGTCACCGATTTTACCGAACGCATGTCTTTTTCATTTTCACCCCCTTCAGAAAAATAAATACTAATCTCTGCATACAAGGAGGGCAAGCTTATCCACACTCACACTGAGAAATGGCTGGAGCTCCTATACGTGGATAAAGGATCCAGTACTAATTACATCCATATCAAGTTTACCTTTGAGCGAACCTTCTTACTGCAATGGGAGATTGATTCATATACTGCAGATCATATTATGGCTATAACCGAAGCTGCTGATAATATCAAATACAGGCTTTCTTTACAAAGTTATTATAATGCATCACACAACCATTATTACAGCTACATAACTACATATGATCATGAGAATAGTAATAAAACAATGTTCCCATGTTCTCAAGCTTATGCAGCGAAGATCTCTTCATTGAGAGTTATTGAAAGTCCGAACCAATTAAACTCAGCGGTTCCTAATTTAGATCAACAAGATGTCTCAGAATTTAATAAAGAACCTAGTGGGATAAATGGATTGCGTCCTTTGATGGTTAGCAGATTAAAACCAATCTTATCTCGGACATTAGTTATGACGATGATTTTAACTATGCTATCTTTCATCTACCTTCCCAGTTATTCATATATAAGTGAAAAAGTATTCGCAAAGTTCATTACAGTAGCTCCTGATTTAGCAGAACCTACCTATCTGGAACCTGCAGCGACGCTTGAGATGAAAGAATCGGTTTATTCTAATCCTACTACTGTAGCATCAGTGTCATTAGCTACAGTAACGAAACCTACCGAGGAAAACGAACTACCTGAGAAACACGCAGTGACACTGGACAACTTCGTTAGTTTTAGTGTACCTGTTGGATATGTTGCCATTACCTTCGATGACGGACCTTCCATTTACACCAAGGATATCGTCAACATATTGAACAAATATAATGTTGGTGGAACATTCTTTTTTGTGGGAACACAAGTTCAGAAATTCCCCGAATCGGTTAAGTATGTTCATGACCATGGTTTTTCGATTGGAAATCATTCCATGACGCATTCTAACCTATCTAATCTATCTGCGGAGAAGCAACTTTCTGAGCTTGAGCGAACCAATCAATTGATACAGGATATCACTTCCAAGCCTGTACTTCTGTTCAGACCACCTTATGGCTCGCGAGATGATAAACTCTCCGAGTTAATAGCAAAGAAGAACATGAGGATGGTATTATGGAACAACGATCCTGAAGATTGGAATAATGACAGTCCGCAACAAACACTTAATTATATCTCCCAAACTAGATCTACAGGAGCCATCATACTCTTACATGAATCCAAAGCAACATTAGACATTCTACCCATGATCATAGAGTATTTACAAAAGGAGCAACTTAAGATTTCGAGTGTATTCTAATTTTGGGGATATTTATGAATACGTTAGAAACACAAAAGACTGCGATCTTTCTCCGCAGTCTTTTGTGTTATTGTATGCCCTACAAATAGCATAATAATGTCAATTGCTATTAAGGCAACGTAATCTTTATTCACTCGGCTATTTGACTTCCTCTTGAAGATCTCTCCACACTTTCTTATTGCTATACTGCTTCTCCGAACTAATATCTTTACCGAACCAGTCTGGTTCTACGAAAGATTCTGCTGCCTTGATAGACTCGAATTCAACCTCGACTACAGTCATGTTGATTTGATCATAGCAATCAATTTCAACGAGAGTATCTTCCCATTCTGCTGTTATACGGTTCTTCGTAAGGGGCACTGCCTTGAAGGCTTGTACAATCTGCGCATATATCTCTTCAGTGATGGAGTATTCAATTTCCTCACGAACGAGACCATTCCCGCTCTTAAATGTATGTGTAAACTCAACCTCTTCAGTGATCAGATCCATAATTCTTCGAACTCTCAATTCCTGCGTAGCATCCAGCGCCAGATAGGTCTGTTCAATCCGTTGCTCTGAGCGTACGCGAAGTGTTCCTTCCTTAACCAGTGCTTCAGGAAATTCAGGTAAGAGAAATTTTCGTTCTATTTCTAATGACATCATGTTCAGCTCCTATTAAACGACCTACGACTTCATACGATAGATTGCCTTGTTCTCCAATCCACGAATAAAAGGGGTCCATTCTTCCGTCTGTGGTGTTGTATCTAGCGCATCTTCTACCATTTGCAACTTAGCATCCATCGCATCTATGAAGTGAAGGGCTACAGCTTCAGCCATTTGTGGTTGAACAGGGCTACCCCATTCTCCTAAGTTATGATGAGATAAAACCATATGTTGTAAACAGATCATTTTCTCGGAATGTTGATCAATCTCACTTCGAATAGCTGCTTCCGTAATCCAGTTCGATGCCATTGAGATATGACCAAGAAGCTTCCCTTGAACACTGTATTCCTTCACGATGCCTAGTTCAGCTGTCATCTCTTCTGTTTTGGCTATGTCATGAAGTATAATACCTGCCTTGATCAGATCCGCATTGAGAAAAGGTCTCTGCTTGCAAATAAAGTCTCCTAGTTCCAACATCCGTACAATATGGTAAGCCAGACCAGCGTAAAAAGCATGATGGTGCATTTTGGCGGCGGGATAATGCATTAATTTCCCTTCAACTTTAGTAACACAGTAATTCACGATCGTTCTCATCTCAGTATCATTGATACTTTCTATTGCCTGCTTAATCGTAAATAAGAGATCCACCGGAAGAACAGGTGCAGCACGAATAAAATCGGTAATCGAAATACCATCTTCGTCTGTTACCTTCCGTATCTTCATTATTTTCACTTGCAACCTTTCTCGATACACATGAGCGACTCCCTGAACTTTAACTAGGTCCATAGGAAAAAATGTCTCTTTCTCCATTGGTTTAACATCCCAATACTTTGCCGAAAGCTGACCACTGGCATCTCCAAGCACGATATCGAAATAATCCTTCGGTGGAGTCCCATTCGTTTGCTTCACTTCTAATTCTTTCAATAAGTAGTATCCAGTAAACTCTTCTTGATTCGTTAACGTATTAATTAATGTCATGAGTTATCCTCCAGCATAAAATAGAAACACTATATAGCGTGTTCAAAAAGTCAGTTTTTCAGCACCGAGAAGATTGAATGAAGATAGGGAGTGAGGAGCGGAGCGTAGGCAGTACCTACGTGAGCACCGGAAGGACCGGCTGAATTCAATATTCGATGTCGAATACGCTCCTCGCTATACTTCGTGATCAAAAGGTGACTTTTTGAACTTCCTCTATATAGCTATTATATCGTTATTTGTGATCATTAGACATCCTTCTTTCTTGTAGTTAGGAATAGAATGCCCATAATCCATTGAATATCTCGTTGTTTCCCCTCATAGACATAGAAGGTATCTAAATTTCTCCTTCCAGAAAGGGGGGAAGAACTTCACATGCATCAAGATGAAATAACCGTATTAGAACGTGCCATTGCAGAAATCACTGAGATTGCTACTGGGTTCGGACTCGACTTTTATCCTATGAGATACGAAATATGCCCTGCTGAAATTATTTATACTTTTGGCGCCTACGGGATGCCGATCCGGTTCTCCCACTGGTCTTTCGGTAAAACATTCCACAAGATGAAAACTCAGTACGATTTTGGTTTATCTAAAATTTATGAGCTTGTCATCAATTCTAATCCCTGCTATGCATTCCTGCTCGATGGAAATTCATTAATTCAGAACAAACTAATTGTGGCACATGTCCTTGCTCACTGTGACTTTTTCAAGAATAATGCACGTTTTCGCAAAACAAACCCCGCTATGGTCGATAGTATGTCAGCCACAGCGGAACGAATTAGCCAGTATGAGATAAAATATGGCAGTCAAGTCGTTGAGGAATTTCTTGATGCCGTCTTAGCTATTCAGGAGCATGTAGATCCAGAATTAGTTCGGCCTTACCGTCAGAATCGATACGATCTAAATAGTGATGGTAAGAAAGATTCCTACAATAAAGAGCCCGCTCAACAAGTAACTGGGTTTGAGGATTTATGGGATCTTGATAATGAACATAAGCATGATCAAACACCCGAGGACAAAACGACTGTATTCCCACCTCATCCGGAGAAGGATATCATTTGGTTCATCCAAGAGTACTCTTCTCATTTGGAACCTTGGCAACGTGATATCCTTACGATGCTACGAGATGAGATGCTATACTTTTGGCCGCAAATGGAAACTAAAATTATGAATGAGGGTTGGGCCAGCTATTGGCATCAAAGAATTCTACGCGAATTAGACCTAACATCAGAGGAAACCATCGAGTATGCTAAGCTCAATTCTTCCGTTGTACAGCCTTCCAAGAATAGCTTGAATCCCTACTACTTAGGATTAAAAATATTTGAGGATATTGAGAAACGCTGGGATTCGCCTTCGAACTTAAATCCGCATCAACCCTCTAGAAAACCCGGTCAAGGTCGAGCCAAAATCTTCGAGGTACGAGAGCTAGATTCTGACACCTCCTTTATTCGCAATTATATGACAAAAGATCTAGTCAATGATCTAGACTTATATGTATTTGAGAAAAAGGGCGTTGAGTGGAAAATAACCGACAAAACATGGGAGAACATTCGAGATCAGCTTGTCTACTCCCGCGTGAATGGCGGTTTCCCTTACCTAGTTGTTCAAAATGGGAATTATATGGACAATGGCGAACTCTATATCAAACACATGTATGAAGGTGTTGAGTTGGATTTAAAGTATGTCGATCGAACGCTACCTTATGTTCATAAGCTTTGGGGTAGAACTATTCATGTAGAAACGATCATGGAGGAAAAGACGGTGTTGTTTAGTTATGACGGATCTAAGAGTATCCGAAGATTTATGTAAATAAATAATAAGGAACACTATAAGTCACCTATAAGCCTAGGTATCCTTATAGTGTTCCTTATTTACGGTTCCCTTACTATTCCAGTAGACTGCCTTATAACCAAACTAGACGGCTCAGTAAGAATAGGTGGCGGTGTATCCGATTTCTCAATCATCTTAATCAGATTCTCTATCGCTCTTATCCCAATGCTATGCGTATTCTGATTAATGGTAGTAAGCGCCGGTTTAAACACTTGGGCGTAATATGTATTATCAAATCCTATAACTGAAATATCATCTGGAACAGACAACCCTTGCTCTTCGATTTCGTGGATCGCGCCAAAAGCTGCCATATCAGAAGTGCATATGATACCTGTCGGAGGCACCGGCAAAGAGAGTAACTTCCTCATTGAGAGACTTCCCCCATCAAATGAATAATCACATAATTCAAAATAAGATGGATTATAAGGGATATTTAATACATCTAATCGTTGTTTATATCCACCATATCTACTATCTGACATCACATGACCCAATACGCCAGATATATATGCAATTCTCTGATGCCCCAAATCATATAAGTGTTGAACTGCTATTTCAACTGCCTTTTCATTATCCGTAGTAATGTATCCCGCGCGCTTCCCCATCAATGCTGTATCCACGAACATAGTTGGAATTTCTGATTGAATCAGTTGTTCCAAATTTGGATTATCATATTCTACTCCAAATACAACAACCCCGTCTAAATTACGACTCTGACAATGATCTATAAAAGAATAATTAGGGTCATCAAGTCGGGTCGAAAGACGCATAAGATCATATCCGCTATGCTCTAAAGCAGTCTTAATTCCTTCTAACAATTCGGCCACATAGGGATTCGTAAATGGAATATTAATCAAGACACCTACGGTCCAAGAACGCCCTGTGACTAATGCTCGCGCAACTACATTTGGTTGATACTTCAATAATTCAATAGCTAACTTAACCTTTTTTCTTGTTTTATCGCTGACATCTGTATAATTGTTAATTACTTTGGATACGGTTGCAATCGAAACGCCTGCTTCCTTTGCAACATCATGAATAGAAGTCACTACTAACTCAACCTACTCTCTGTCATATCTGAACAACATGTCATTTATCAATCATTATAACTTAAAACGTTCTGAAACGGTATGACTTTACAAATCAAGTAGAACTTATACTTTCTTGTGTTTATAAAAACCCTGTAATCTCCATTGAAGAGAATACAGGGTAGAAGTACAAACTTTTGTTAACATCTTTCGTTTAACTATCGATTCAATAAGCTTCCCACATATTTCAGCAACTCATTTGCACATATTGGGCAATAACCATGATCTTCAATAAGGCGTCTGCTTACCTCATTCATTCGTTTTAACTGATTTCCATCTGGGGTCTTTGTTGAAGTCGTAATCTTCACAATATCCTTCAGATCCACAAATAACTTCTTCTCAATCGCTTCCCGAAGCCGATCATGATGATTGTATTCGAACTTCCTACCTTTGCGTGAGTACGCAGAGATCCTGATCAGAATTTCTTCCCGAAATGCCTTTTTTGCATTTTCTGACACACCAATCTGCTCTTCTATAGAACGCATCAGTCTTTCATCCGGATCCATTTCCTCATCCGTAAGCGGATCGCGTATTTTAGACCAATTGCAGAAAGCTTCAATATTATCAAGGTAGTTCTCAAATAATGTTTTGGCAGACTCTTCAAAAGAATAGACGAATGCCTTTTGTATTTCCTTTTTCGCCAATTCATCATACTCTTTACGGGCTATAGCAATAAAATTAAGGTATCGTTCGCGTTCCTCTTTCGTTATAGAGGCATGCTGATCTAACCCATCTTTGATTGCTCGTAGTACATCCAGTGCATTAATGCAATGGAGATCCTGCTTGATGAGAGCACTTGATATCCGATTGATCACATAACGCGGATCTACTCCAGACATTCCTTCGTCCAAAAATTCACTCTGCATCTCTCTTAAGTCCGCTTCCTTATACCCCTCCACTTCCTGCCCATCGTACATCCGCATTTTTTTGACGAGGTCCATCCCTTGTTTCTTGGTCTCCTTCAGACGAGTCAGAATCGAGAAGATTGCAGCAGCGCGTAATGCATGTGGTGCGATGTGTATATGTTTCATATCACTTTGATCAATTAATTTAGCATATATTTTCTCTTCATCAGATACCTTCAAATTATACGGTATAGGCATGACGATCATACGTGATTGTAAAGCTTCATTCTTTTTATTAGAGATAAATGTTTTATACTCAGATTCATTTGTATGGGCAATAATCATTTCATCCGCCGATATTAACGCGAATCTCCCTGCTTTGAAATTCCCCTCTTGAGTCAACGATAATAAATTCCACAGAAACTTTTCATCACATTTGAGCATTTCTTGGAATTCCATTATCCCGCGATTCGCCTTATTCAACTCTCCATCGAAACGATACGCTCGTGGATCAGATTCTGACCCAAACTCTGTAATTGTGGAGAAGTCTATGCTACCCGTAAGATCAGCTATATCTTGCGATTTAGGATCCGAAGGACTGAACGTTCCAATCCCCACACGTCCCTCTTCAGAAATTAACACTCTCTTTACTCGCACTTTCTCAATATCACCATCATATTCCGTGTTAAGCCTCATTTGGCAAGAAGGGCACAAACTCCCTTCAATTCTCACGCCTAGTTCCTTTTCTACTTCAGGACGTAATTCCAATGGAATTAAATGTAGTGGTTCTTCATGCATGGGGCAACCGTCAATGGCATACACAGCGCCCTGAGATGACTTTGAGAATTTCTCCATTCCACGTTTTAAAAGTGTTACCAAGGTTGACTTCCCACCGCTTACAGGTCCCATAAGCAATAGTATCCGCTTACGGACATCTAGGCGTCTTGCTGATGAATGGAAATATTCCTCCACTAGCTTCTCAACAGCACTATCTAATCCAAAAATCTCTTGTTCAAAGAACTTATACCGCTTATGCCCATTAACCACTTCAACCCCATAAGATCGGATCATTTCGTACACACGAGCGTGTGCAGTCATGGCCGGAGTCGGATCTTTACGCAGTAATTCAATATATTCTTTACATGTGCCACTCCACTCCAACTGATCACTTTCTGCCCTATACGCTGCCACACGTTCAAAAATATCCATGATTGGTACCTCCTATAACTATGTTGTGAACTCCTATCTCGATTGAAAAGTGTATTACATACCTATGCTAGAAAGTCGGTTTAGTTGACCTATTTTTTTGATATATGGAGTTTGTCTTTTGGGAGATGGTATAATGGATCATTATTAATAAACGATTGAAATACATTCGAGGAGTGCATCCGTATGGCTGTGAAATACGAAACTGAACTGTATGAACCTTTGAAGCAGTTCTTTGAGCAACAAGGGTATATCATTAAAGGGGAAGTTCGCCTTTGTGATCTGGTCGGAGTGAAGGATGAGTTAGCAGATCCATTAATTGTGGAAATGAAGAAGACATTCAATCTCTCGCTGTTACTGCAAGGAATGGAACGCCTCAAAATGAGCTCTAACGTATATTTAGCTGTTGAACGTAGTCGAACCAAGCGCGGGGCTGTAAACCAACGTTGGGGGGAGCTATCGGCGCTTTGTCGACGTTTAGGACTCGGATTAATTACAATAACATTTTACAAAACGAAGAAACCATTTGTTGAGATACTCACCCAACCTACGGATCAGGTCAAACCGCTACCGAGAAGTAAACGACGTCAATCACGTTTAGTAGATGAGTTTCATGAACGAAGCGGTGATTATAATATAGGTGGAAGTAATCGTACTAAGTTGATCACTTCGTACCGAGAAAGAGCTCTGCGTATCGCTCTACCGTTACGACATGCTGATTCTAGTGGGTTGTCCCCAGCTTCATTGCGCGAGATGACAGGCATTGGTACCGCCTCCTCAATCCTGCAGAAAAACTATTATGGCTGGTTTGAGCGTGTATCTCGCGGTCGCTATGTTCTCACTCCATTAGGAATCTCTGATTTGATTAAGTATCAAAACGTGTTAGAAGTATCTGCATCACTTCACACATTGTCTACACCGGTAGAATACCGCATGGACACAGAAAATGACTAGCTTCTAGCAGTAAATTCATTCACTGCCTCACTTAATAGATTCATACCAAGTAACAATTCATCTCGTCTTGGATGAGTGAAATTAAGACGAATGACATCCATTCCCATAGTCTTGTCCGTATAGCAATGCGTCCCGATACAGAATGATACGCCTTTACTAATAGAACACTTCAATAATGTTTCACTTCGCATGCCCTCGGGCAATTGAATCCATAGAAACATTCCACCAGAAGGTAGGTTGTATTTACACTTCCTCCAGGTAGGGCGCTTTAGTAACTCCGTCATCAATCTTAGACGTGTACTATATTCACGCCTCAGTAAAGTAATATGTTCATGCCAATTAAAAGTTGTTGATGTAAGCATTTGGTACAGCAGTCGTTGGTTCAAGTTATAGCATTGCTGATCCAACCACTGTTTAGCTACCCCCATCATATCAATCAACTTGCTAGGACCAGCTGCAAAGCCAGTGCAAAGACCTGGTGCCACCGTTTTACTGAACGATCCTATATAAAGCACTTGTCCACCTTTTCCGTGATCGTCCAGTGCACTTAAGGACGGATACCGTCTGCTGAATGGTTCATTCTCCTTATTCTCTTCGAAATACAAATCACCATAAGAATCATCTTCCACAATGAATACCCCATGGGCTCGACATAAATCTAATACCTGCTTGCGCCGTTCCAAGCTCCATAGAGCTCCTGTCGGATTGGTGAAATTGGGAGTTACAAATAAAAGCTTCGGATGATGCCTCTCAATTAACTCAGCTAAACGTTGAATGAGCACCCCCTCCCGATCCCCCTCAACCGGAATAATATTTGCTCCTTGCATTCTTAGAATTTGTAAGCTAATGGGTGACGTTGGATTCTCAATAAGTACATTATCTCCTATATCTACGTATACCCGCATCAACAAATCCAGCGCTTGTTCACTACCTGTTATCATTAGGATTTGGTTCATATCCAAGTCCAGCTGTTTATGTTGTTTCCACTCTGACTGGAGCCATTCACGAAGAGGTGTATACCCTTCTACATTACCATATTGAAGAGCCTGCGGAAGACTTAAGAGGACATCCGTTGTAGCAGAATACAAGGATGTCAGAGGAAATATATCTGAAGTTGGCCATTCATCTGCTAGTGATATAAATGAGCTCTGCTGGGGATGCGATCTAATATTGTTGAATGGGGCCGACATTATCCATTCCATACGAGAAGAAAAAGAATATTTCATGTACGTCCTCCTTTGCATTTTGCTGAAAAGCTGACTTTTTGAACTCGCACTAATAGGTATTCCTACGCAGACAAAATTATGACTATTCATCATAAATACTAATGTTCACCTATACTGTCATCACTTTGTCTAAAATGATATGATGGAGACATTGCCACGTTCATACCCCATTTTTTTCATGAAATAAAATTTTAGTGAAACTACCATTTATTTTTATACGATGTCTGGGTATAATACAGATAGCAATGTATTTGTACAGGAGGTGTCCATGATGTCATTTTCATTAACTTTTTGGATTGTTACATTAGTACTCGTTCTATTCATGACTGGCATCCTCACATCATCTTATAACGAGGATAAAACTAAAGGCCTATAAGCTAGTAAGTACTATCAGGATTCCTCACTTCGAGGAATCCTCTTTTTTTCATTGAGCAACTACCACAAAAAAAAGCATTGCGACAATGTCGCAATGCTTTCTGTTACTTATACTAGGCCTTTATTAATTGCATCATATCTGACTGACACTGTTCACAAATAAAACGTTCTTTAAATAAGCTGACTTCTGCTACCGAACTACAGAACACACATTTCGGACGATATCTTTCCAAAATAATGTGATCTCCCTGAACCAAGATCTCTACTGGGTCTCCTTCATTCATCTGATATCTCTTTCTCAGTGATTTAGGTAGAACGATTCTTCCCAGTTGATCCACTTTACGAACCACACCGGCAGGTTTCATATTGGTACTACACTCTCCTATCAATAATTAATTATAAAACACTCAAAAAAATAGGTCTAAAGAAACAAATCATACTTTCACAGCAAAATAAATAGGTAATACCTAATAGTTCGATATAATTACGTCGAATCCTGCTTCACTCGACAAAATTATTGTAAATTCGCGAAATCTAGCTGCCTTAATGCCTCATAAACGACAATTGCTGCAGAATTAGACAAGTTTAATGATCTAACCAGATCACCCATTGGCAACCTTATGCATGTATCTAGATTCGCTGAAAGTAATTGTTGTGGAAGTCCCTTTGTCTCTTTTCCAAATACAAAAAAGTCACCATCCTGATATTCAAAGTCACTATATCTCATCGTCGCCTTGGTTGATGCATAGAAGAAGCGACTTCCTGCATATTTCTCTTGAACCTCTGCAAAAGAATCGTGATGCTCAATATGAACAGCATGCCAATAGTCCAGACCCGCTCTCTTCAATGCTGAATCATCAGTATTGAATCCCAACGGGTGAACCAAATGTAAATGAGCACCTGTCGCAGCACATGTTCTTGATATATTCCCTGTATTAGCCGGTATTTCTGGCTCTACGAGCACAATATGTAATGCCATGATGATATCCCCCACCTCTTCGATTTATTGTTATTATACCCCTGTTTGTTCCACAGCAAAAGCCCTCCACCATTGGCGAAGGGCAAAGATTACATCTTAATCAATAGAACTATCGACTTCGATTACCCGTTACTTTTTTGAAAATGTATCATGAAGTCCGTTAATGCTTTACAGTTCTCGTAAGGAACAGCATTATAGATCGAGGCGCGCAATCCACCCACACTACGATGTCCTTTGAGTCCTACGAAGCCTTCCTTTTCTGATTCTTTAATGAACTGCGTCTCCAACTCCTCAGAAGTCAGACGGAATGTAACGTTCATAATGGAACGGCTTCCTGGTTCAACAGGACCGCGATAGAATCCTCCGCTGTTATCTATTGTATCATAGATTAACTGTGCTTTCTTCCGATTAATCTTCTCCATTCCTGCCAATGAACCTTGCTCTTCGATCCATTTCAGAACTTCATTAACCATATAAACAGAGAAAGCAGGCGGCGTGTTATAAAGTGAGTTATTCGACTGATGTGTACTGTACCGCAACATCGTTGGAATATCCTTCGGTGAGTTAGAGATCATTTCTTCCCGAGCAATAACAACTGTTACACCTGATGGTCCTAGGTTCTTCTGAGCACCTGCATAAATAAGTCCGAATTGATTCAAGTCTAATTGACGACTAAGAATATCACTCGACATATCGGCAATTAACGGAATATCTCCTGTATCTGGGAATACTTGATATTGTGTACCTTCAATTGTTTCATTAGAAGTCACATGCAGATAAGCTGTCTGATTAGACAATTGAATCCCACTCAGATCAGGAATAGACATGAATTTATTAGCCTCTGATGAAGCTACTATTTGTGTCTCACCAATCAATTTCGCTTCTTTGATTGCTTTATCTGCCCAACTTCCAGTGTGTACATAACTAGCAACCTTGCCTTTAGGAAGCAAATTCATAGGCAACATAGCAAACTGAGTACTAGCTCCACCTTGCAAGAATAGAACTTTATATCCTTTCCCACCACCGAGTAATGACAACAGACGACTCTCTGCTTCATTATGCACTTCTTCGTACACTTTACCCCGATGAGACATCTCCATAATTGACATGCCTGTATTTCTAAAATCTACAAATTCAGCTTGTGCACGTTCAAGAACTTCAAGCGGTAACGCAGCAGGTCCTGCATTAAAATTATAGGCTCTCTTACTCATCAGTACTCCCACCCTTTCTCTATCTTCTATTATAATAACGTTATGATAGCAGTATTCTAACACCTCAGCAAGTATATTCCCCATGTTCTAACATATACTGGGACATTTAATTTTTTTATTGGTTCATTTGCTTATATTTATTGGAATGATGAATGAAATACTTGTAATCCAATAGGATCAACGTATCCATCAAAAGACCCAGTAAGTTCGGTTCATTAAACCGGACTTACTGGGTAGATGAAGCCAAAGAGTAATATAAATATATTAATTATGCTCTTGTAGAGAAAAACTCAGCAGGTGCTTTCTCTGTATTGAATGATCTTCCTACCAAAGGTGCTAGTTTCTCTAAATCTTTAAGTAACGCTGCAAATTGATCTGGGAATAGTGACTGTACGCCATCGCCTGTCATCGAATTATCGGGATCGGTATGCATCTCAACAATCAGTCCGTTTGCACCCGCAGCAATGGATGCCTTCGACATTGGCTCTACCAATTCACGTCGTCCAGTACCATGGCTTGGATCCGAAATGACTGGAAGGTGACTCAATTGTTGTAATACTGGTATCGCAGTTAAATCAAGTGTATTTCGTGTATAGGATTCGAATGTTCTAATCCCACGTTCACAGAGCATAACATCGGGATTTCCTCCAGCAAGAATATACTCTGCAGCATTTAGCAATTCGTCATACGTTGCACTGAAACCACGTTTAAGAAGAACGGGTTTACCACAAGTTCCTAACTTACGAAGTAAGTCGAAGTTCTGCATATTACGGGTTCCGATCTGTAATATATCGGCATATTCAGCGCAAACATCCACATATTCAGGTGTCATCACTTCAGTAATTGTTAACAAACCATGTTTCTTCCCTGCTTCTTGCATCATAATAAGACCTTCTACTCCAACACCTTGAAAACTATATGGTCCTGTACGTGGTTTAAAGGCTCCACCTCTTAGCACCTGGCCTCCAGCAGCTTTGACTAATGCAGCTATTTCATCAATTTGTTCAGCGGATTCTACGGCACATGGTCCACCCATAATAACGATTTCTTTCCCGCCAATCTTCACACCATTAATATCAATAATGGTATCTTCCGGATGGAAATCACGACTAGCTAATTTGTACGACTTAGAAATTTTGACTACGTTCTCTACACCTGTCATCTGGCGTAAATGCTCAGCAAGTTTAGGATCAACACTACCAATTAGACCAATCACAGTACGGTCTGCTCCTTGGGATACATGTGCCTGTAGCCCCTCTTTCTCAATGACCCTCACGATTTCCTGAATTTGTTCATTTGGTGTTACGTTTGACATAATAACGATCATAATGTTCATCATCCTTTCCTTATTTAAAGGCAACAGAATTAATCCACTGCTTAGATAGTGATTACTTTTTATTTATTCGCTTAATAATTCAATCCACATCTCACTTAGACGCTTAAACGCTTTTAAGCTTTTAAGCGCTAAAGTAAATATACATCAACTCCCCCTTCGCCGTCAAGGTGAAAGACGAAACATCTACTGTCTTCTATTATTTAAGAAAAGCCGATCTAAAGATCGACTTCTTACAATACGATATCAATAATGCGGATAATCGGTACGTAGAAGTTTAACTATTCGATGTTTAACTTGAATGACATCTTCTAGCAACATACGGCTCCATTCTTCCGTTTCGTCGCAAGAGCATGTTGTGCAGAAGCGGCCTTTGCATCGCTGGCAGGTATGTGTTGCAACACTAATAATCACCTTTCACCTCTATCCATTAGCACTGTAGAGTAAAGGACTGAGGTTACCGTGCCTCAGCCCCCTTTCTCAATCGCCTATTACTACTGATAGTAACTGTGTTATTCACAGAGCTTCAGTCATTGGATTTCGCCAATAGCTGTCTTCTAGCTTCGCTATGCATCCAGCTGCATTGTATACATCTAAATTCTGCCTTTGTCATCTTCAGCCAATTTTAATTGCAAAACTGCATCTAAATTACTGAAAGTTCTACTTTTCAGCGTTATTTCCACTTCTAAGTGTATTTTTACAACTAATACTCACTTCCCCTAATTTTTCTGCTAATTAAATGTACTCTATGCATCTATTCTAGCCTCACTTTCACTACCTTCATGCGCGAAGCTTTGTTCATCACTCTAACATCCTCATTCTATGCCCATTTCACTGAATGACATCCATAATTTAAGAGTTTTATGGAATTTGGTGGGTGTCGTATCACTTTAAAGCACCTGTTTCAGCGAAAATATAAGGAATAGAGTAGAGTATCAAGTGCAGCTGATTTTTTTATAATTAAAATAGGAGTTATCCTAAAAGGCTTTCTTGGCCTTTAGAATAACTCCTTCATTCATCATCATTTAAGTGGTAGCTTCACTCTTCGCTTTAACAGTGGGTAGCAATTTTTTCATATTAACTGTTCGCTTAATTTCCCATGTATCCTGATTATTGGGGTCATACTGCTCCAAATAGGCTATAACTTCCTTCGTAATCGGTGTCGGTGTCGATGCACCCGATGTGACCGCAACCTTCGCGATTCCTTCAAGCCATTCCCGCTTAACTTCTGTCACATCACTTACTCGATATGCTTTAACATTAGCAATTTCCTCAGACACTTGTGCAAGACGATTGGAATTATTACTCTTCGGATCTCCTACTACGATAAGAAGATCTGCTTGCCCAGCTTGTTCTACCACAGCTTCCTGACGCACTTGTGTCGCGAAACAGATTTCATTATGAACTTCAGCAGTAGGGAATTTTTCTAACAACTTCTTCATAATATGTTTAATATCCCATTGGCTCATCGTCGTCTGATTCGTAATCACAATACGTGTCGTATTTATTTGAAGATCTTCAATCTCTTCTTCTTTTTCAATAAGATGTACATGCTCAGGCGCAATACCAATGGCACCCTCTGGCTCAGGATGACCATCCTTGCCAATATAAATCACTTCAAATCCATCCTTAACCTTTTCCTCGATAAGAACATGCGTCCTTGTGACATCAGGACAAGTAGCATCAACTGTTGTTAATCCTTTGTCTCTAGCAATCTTACGCACTTCTGGAGACACACCATGAGCAGTAAATATAACAGTCCCACTCTCTACCTTATCTAGTATATCAAGACGGTTCGTACCATCTAGTGTTATAATGCCATCATCTTCAAACGAATTCGTGACATGGCTATTATGAACAATCATGCCCAATATATATATAGGACGGGGAAGATCTAAGTTCTGAGCTGCTTTGCGAGCAAGAACCATGGCATCAACAACGCCATAACAATAACCTCTTGGAGAAATTCTAAGTACTTCCATATCAATAACCTCTTTTCATAGGCTTACCTTTTATCCATTATACCTCATTCCAAAGGGACATTAAAGATCATCGGCAACCAGATGATGAACGTGCTCCCCTCATGAAGTTTCGTAACCACTTCAACGGAGCCATCCATTTCATCTATTATCCACTTCGCAATCGATAATCCTAGTCCAATCCCTTCTGTTATACCTCGAGATTGATCAGCACGATAGAACCGTTCAAATATAAGCGGAACATCTTCCTTATTCATCCCAATCCCTGTATCTGCTATTCGGATCCCAATTTGTCCTTGATAACGAAATGCATCCAGAGATACTTGCCCTTCGGGAGTATACTTAAATGCATTCTCAATGAAAATGAACAGCACCTGTTGTAAATAATCTTTGTTCCCAAGCACATAAATTCCATTTAATGTGGATAAATTTCCTATTATCCATTTTGCCTGATGAGGAAGAAATTGCGCACGCCGTGCAACTTCCTCAACTAATGGCTCAAGGGGTACTGGTGATTTCTCAAATGTCTGTCCTGTATCTGCGCGTGCTAATGACAGCATATCGCTCACAAGTTGGCTCATTCGTTTAGCTTCATCGGCAATATCACTAAGCGCTTCGTTAGACATCAATCGTAATGTCCCTTCATCCATATTAGGACGATCGCCAAACTCCTCATCCCACACCTTTTGGAGTAAGTCAACATTCCCTCGGATCGTCGTAAGTGGTGTTCTTAGTTCATGTGAAGCATCCGAGACGAATCTCCGCTGTGCTGCATAAGCATCTTCTAACTCCTTATAGAATCCATTCATACGACTAAGCATATTATTGACAGTTCCAATTAGCTGACCAATTTCATCCTGAGGACCATTGTACTCAATCCGTAAGCTAAGATCTGCACCTTTCTGAATTTGATTGGCAGCCTCAATCACTTTACCTATAGGACGAATAGATTTATGTGCAAGAAATAATCCTAAGCTCGAAGCAATAATGATCATGATCGCCGAGCCCATAACGAGTATGTTCTGAAGGCCATTTAATAGGTTCTGTTCAGATCCTGTATAAGCAGCGATCTGGAGAAGAGCAATGACAGTCCCTCCTTCAGCAATAATAGGCTCCTGATATACGAAGAATGGTTTACCTTCAATTTGGACATGACTTATACTTTTCATGATTTTTTCTGGATCGACTGACGGAATAGGAATCTCTATCCCTAGTCCCTTCAAGTTTTGATCTGCTATATTTACTCCTGTATAATAATCGTGTATCTGTGCAAAGATCTGATTTTCTTGAATGGTACTTGGCTCTTTAAACCTGATATCAAATGTTCCTTTATTCCAATCTACTCTAATAGATGGATATGGATCAATGCGTAGACGCTGCTGTTGAATACGTTTCTCCACTTCATTGTATGTATCGAAGTAGATAACACCATAGATGGCAGAGCCGAATATGATCAGCGTCACCGCTAAAATCGCCGAATACCATGCAGTAAGTCTAAATCTAATAGACATGTTATGTGTCTCCTCTTAGAATGTATCCAGCTCCTCGAATGGTTTGAATAACTCGCTTGCCTCCGTGCTCCTCTACTTTTTGACGGAGCATGGCAATATACACTTCCAATACATTGGACTCGCCACTGTAGTCATATCCCCATATCTTATCCATAATCAAATCACGAGATAGCACTCGCTTTGGATTCTGCATGAATAAATTCAGCAACTCAAATTCCTTAGCTGTTAATTCCAACCGAATACCTGCTCGAAGCACTTCCCTAGCATCCATATCCAATATGATATCTTCATAGCTGAGTATTGGCTCTCCTGATTCATTGGCTCCTGGTTTACGACGAAGTAATGCACGTACACGAGCAAGGAGTTCTTCTAGTGCAAATGGCTTAACTAAATAATCGTCTGCACCCAGATCTAATCCCTTCACTCGATGTTCAATCTCATCTTTAGCAGTCAACATCAGAATAGGAACCTTACTCCCTCCTTCTCGAAGTCGTCGACACACTTCAAACCCATCCACTTTTGGCATCATGACATCCAATACAACAAGGTCAGGTTCACTGCTTAATAGAATATTCAATCCCTCTGCACCATTCATTGCTGTTAATATATCATACCCTTCAAAGGCTAATCCTCTACGCAACATAGATATAATCTTCTCATCATCATCAATCAGTAAAATAGTCGAACGCATAGATTACAACCCCTTTATTATTAACGAATCGTGATTCATTCATATTACTATTAAACCATATTTAAATAGCGGAAGGAGTATTTCCCTTCCGCTATTCATTGATCCACCTTATTACCGTGTTGTCGAGACATCAAATCCGTTCTTATCCCCAATCGATACTGGCAGATCCATACTCTTTCCATCTCTTACAATGTTAAGCGTTATTTCAGTGTTTATTCCCTGTTTCTGAATGAATTCGATCAACTCTTCCCTTGCAGCATAGTTGGTCCCATTGATTCCAGTAATGATATCATATGGACGAAGATCGGCTACATAAGCTGGAGATTTAAAAATAACATCTGCAACTAGCGATCCTTCTTCCACCGTCGTTTCCATTTGTTTGGCCACTTCTTCAGTCATCGTAATTAAAGATGCACCAATAAATGGAACTGGAGTTTTCGGAATTTCTTGATTATTCTCAAGCTTATCTAAGACTCCTTTAATAACCGTTGTCGGTATTGCGAACCCAATTCCTTGTGCATCTGCACTAACTGCAACATTCATTCCGATAACCTCACCGCTCAGATTCAGAAGCGGACCACCAGAGTTACCGGGATTTATAGAAGCATCTGTTTGTAGTAAATGCTCATATTTGCGCGTACCACTACCATCTTCTTCAGCGATTTCAATCGTACGTTCCTTGGCACTAAGTACACCGGACGTAACGGTATGGTCAAAGCCTTGAGGATTACCGATAGCTACGAGACTCTCGCCAATGACAGCACGATCTGAATCTCCCATTGGAACAATCGGGAAGTTATTATCTCCTTCAATCTTCAAAACTGCCAAATCGAGATCTTTACTTGATCCAAGCAACTTAGCTTCATAAGGCTTGGTAATCCCTTCTATTGTCACCTGGATAACATCTGCACCACCGATAACATGTTGATTCGTCAATATATATCCTTCTGCGTTATAGATAAATCCTGAACCAATACCATAAGCAATCAACTTGTCTGAATCTGATTCGGATTGTGAGGATGAATCGCCATTATTGTTTTTGCTATTCCCCCCGAATTGATCACCAAAGAAATAGGAGAAAGGATCATTAGAATATGGATTAGTCTGATTACTATTTCCAGACTTCACGAATGTTGCAATCTTCACCACCGCAGGACTTGCCTGTTTAAATACCGTTGAGACATTTCCGGAATTCGTTAAAGGCAGCGATGTTGCTACTGCTGTACTTGTCTCAACTGGAGCAAGCGCCGCTATTGGCGTGTCCGGTGTGAATAAGTTCATTCGATCCGCTGTGAACATTAATGACGTAATCACAACCATACCTGCTAAGAAGGATACCAATATCGTTTTAACTGAGCTTTTTGGCTTTTGATTATACTGCCAGTTACCATTCCCACCAAAGCCATTATTGCCTCCATCTTGGGAATGCCGGAATGAATTAAATGAATTCTCTACAGGTAAGTTACGTAGTGGTTGAGGTTGAGTAATCTCCACTTCCTCACGTTCCTTATAATTATTGGAATCTGCATTATTCTTTAACACGCTATCTTTACCTATGGATTGAAATGGTCCGTAGGAATAATAATAAGAACCTGAATCTGAAGACTCATTACCTTTTGCCATTTCTTGATCCAATTCGTCGTCCAACTGTCCAAATTTATTATCGCGTTCGTCCATGTTTTGTTACCTCCTATACCCTAATCTTACTGTTGTAAGTGGGATATTATTTAACTGTTCTTATCATGTACTATGAACCTTAACGTCACATTAAAAACAATTTAAAGAGAGATAAAACATATTCAAACGACTTATGTATTTATTTCACAACTAAACCAATCCTTTTCGATGAGCATAAATGGCAAGTTGCGTACGATCGTCCAATTCGCATTTCATTAACAAGTTACTAACATGCGTTTTCACCGTCTTAATACTAATATGTAGTTCTTCACCAATATCCTTATTACTTTTCCCTTCAGCTATTAGGAGAAGCACTTCTTTCTCACGCTCTGTAAGATTAGAGGAATCTGCTTCAACCATGCGGTTACGAATTCCTCGAGTTAGAGCTTGAGAAACATCCCCTGTCATGACGGGCATACCCCGAAATGCACCTTGTAACGCATAGATCAATTCATCTGCTGATACAGTCTTTAACACATAACTAACAGCACCTGCTTCGATAGCATCAACCACTAGATTATCCTCAAGGAAACTAGTTAATATAACAATCTTCATCTCAGGATATTCTTTCATGACCACTTTGGTTGTCTCGGCACCATTCATAATAGGCATCATAAGATCCATCAATATTAAATCGGGCGGACTTTCTAATAATTCATTTCTCAACATTCCGAGAACTTCTTGACCATCCTTCGCTTCACCAATCACTTCGAATTTGGGTTCTAGCATTAAATATGTTTTCAGACCCATTCTTACCATATCATGATCATCTACAAGCAGTATCTTAATTTTATCTTCCATACTTACAGTTCCCCCTCAAAAATAGCGTCATCCTGTTCATGTTCCAATGGCGTAAATTTAGGTATATGTACCCGAATCGTTGTCCCTGCACCTTCTTTACTAATAATCTCTACTTGCCCCCCCAGCTTCTCCGCCCTCTCTCGCATCGTCATAAGCCCATAAGAACCTTGCTTCTGCACGCCTCCATTAAAGCCACGACCATCATCACTAAGACTGAGCACGACCTGATGTGTTCCCTCACGTAAAGACATGCTCACTAACCCCGCCTGTGCATGCTTCACAATATTAGCCATTGCCTCTTGAATAATAAGGAATAGTTGATGCTCAATAGCTTCCGACATATTCCCTTGCATTTCAAGCTCCTTCATCCCCTTTAGCCCATTCTGGCGACAATAATCTGGGAACCATTTCTCCAGTGCCTCTGCAAGACTCTTCCCTTCAAGTTCCACGGGACGCAGTTGAGCGATGAGTGCGCGCATTTGCTTCTGTGCCATATGTGACATTTCAATGAGTTGTTCCAGTACAAGCTTGCCCTGCTCTTCGTTGTGGATCATTACTTTGGGCAGAGCTGAGGCAGACATATGTATGGCGAACAGCTGTTGACTCACTGTGTCATGGAGATCTCTAGCCATCCTGCGACGCTCTTCAATAACAGCATTCTCTGCTGCTTTCTCCTTCTCCATCACTTCTTGAGCGCCTAACCGTTGCAATAACTTCATCTTTTTCTCCACAGCATCCATCATCGTATTGAATTCGTGATATACGCGTGCAAAGGATTGATCATCCGCAAGTGGCATCCGCACAGATAAGTTGCCCTTAGCCACCTGCAGCATATTAAGATCCAGAACGTCAATTCCCCGCTGAATACGCTGTCCTGCCATATAACCTATGACGACAGTAAACACAATGATTCCAAGTGAATAATATACCCACATCACACTATCTTTGATCTCAATGTATCCCATATAACTCCCAGCATAGATAACTCCAGCCATTACAACTCCACTTAGCAAGAAATACAACAACAACAACCATTTAGTACTCTTAATTATTTTCAGCATTGGCTTAAGCTACCGTATTCACTTTAATATCTCCAATAAAAGCACTAACAGTAATAATTATTTTTTTATTAGCTTCCTTGAAATATGGGGTTGAGGATGAAATATTGCTAATAAATCCACTCTTATCTTCGGATAATATCGACATATCTCCTATGAAAGAACTGGCATTAATTTTGAAACCTAAATCCATATCATCGGGAACATAGATCTTGATATCTCCAATGAACGCTGAAATATTAATCTTAGTCTTACCATAAGGAATTTGAGCTTTCGTCAGATCAAGTACTGTGTCACCAATAAACTGAGAGATATTCGTAGGCTTCAACTCGAAATACTCCCGTCCCATATGCGTATCGCCAATGAAAGTGGACTTGTTAATCTTCTCACCGTCACCATAATTTTCTTTCGAATAATGTCTTTTTCGTCTATCATCATAGGAATTACCCTTTTTATTGTTATCGAAATCTTCTGCTTCATCCGAATCTACATGTTTCTTACTTCCAAAAGACATACCGAATTTCTCTTCAAATTGTTTATCTAATGTTGATTGGGACTCTCCATTCGGCAAATCCGATATATTAGATAAGTTAGGTAGCTCAGATGGTTCCTGTGGTTGCACGTTCGGTTCGATCGTAGACTTCATCTTCTTCCCCGAAATAGAATGACGGCGTTGCGGTTTAAATATAACGGCAAGACCCGCCACAATTAGAAAACCAGGAACTAGGAACTTAAAAAAATCACCTGGAGTCAAGATAATCCAGTCCAACGCCCGCGCTTGAAAATAACATCCAATAGCAAGGAGAACGAAGCCTCCTACAAAAGAACTCCCTTCATTACGTAACGTCAACAGATTTTTTATACCTGCATATATTAAGATTAGCGGCCAATACGTAGAAATAATAGATCCAATACTGATATCCACTATATTCATTTGCTGAAGGAGAAATATTACCCCTATTCCGATAAGTACTAATCCGCCGATACTTCGATCAACCCATCCCTTTTTCATGTTCAAATCCCCTTTTCCTCATATATTATTATAAGTGTACAACAGACTCTTTATTTCGGATACATGCGCTAGAATGATATTCTCTCAGTCTAGAGGATGAGATGGATAAACCAAAAATGCCCATACCGCTGTAGTAGCGGCATGGGCACTCTTTACACAAACATGTAGAATCATTATTCTTTAGATTCAAACTCCGCATTAAACTTTTCATTCGGAGTTTTATAGTTTTCTTGAACTTTATTCTTCTTCTCAATTTGACCATTTTCCTCGGCAAATTCAGCGTTAAACTTTTCATTCGGAGTTTTATAATTTTCTTGCACTTTCTTTTGTTTTGATTTAAAATTTTGGTTTTGGCCCTTTTCCACGGATATCCACCTCCTCATTATTTCTGCCTGTCGACAACTTGAATTGGGGTCACATCTTATCCCATTCATTAGTATGTCATCCACTCAGAAATTTATGCAGAGGATTTAACACCAACATGAACTCGTACACGCTGGCTTGGAAATCCGTCAAATAGCTTCTTCTAGCACAGAGGCTGGTAGGGATTTATAAGTCTCAATCGCTGTACCAAGTCTCTGCAACATTTGCTCAGTACACTTGCCATTTCCACGTTTAATTACTTGTACGCTAACGTCTTTCTTCCCCCACTCTTTATATACCTGCTTCGTTGTCGCAAAATATAAATCAATCTTATGTCCTTTGATAGCTGATCCTGTGTCAGCAACAATACCGTAGCCATAACCAGGGATATAAAGAATACTTCCTAGTGGGAACACTTTGGGATCGGCTGCAATCGTGGATACTTTATTTTTATTCCGTTGCACCTTCACACCTGAATAGGTAATTCCATATTGTGGGTGATTCGGTCTTTTACCTGTTGATTCATATCCAGCCGTGTAACCGGTCGCCACTACCTTAACCGTTCGAATAACTTGCTCTTGGCTAGGCGCAGATACTGGAAGTGACTTATCCTCTGTTGTATTCCCTGGTTTTATCTTAACATTCTGCACGTTATTGGTTTGTGTGCGAACATTGTTCAAGTTAACATTATTCTTCATTTGTTGACTATAATACATCTGTTGCTGGTAACATTTATTTGTAGATATTCCTAACTCACCGCATTCTGTGAAACTCATCGAAGCATATAACTTATTTCCCCCATCAATCATACTTAGCAAAAATACACATAACAAAATCCTCTGCCATGTTGTTACCTGATTCATATGGAAATCTCCCCCTTACTATCGAGGGTTCCCACATAAACAGATAAGTATACATACGATGACAGAGGTTTATAAATAAATAATTGTTATTTAGTGTTAGGAGATTCGGTGATTATCGATTTCATCTTTCAGCATGGAAATAACCTCATCAAGGGATTTAGCTCCTATATCGCCTTCTCCACGTTTACGAACTGAAACCGTGCCAGTTGTCATTTCATTCTCACCTACTACGAACATATACGGAATCTTCTCCAGTTGGCTTTCACGAATTTTGTATCCAAGTTTTTCATTACGTAGGTCACCTTCAACCGAAATACCGTTAAGTTTCAACTTGTCTACAACCTCATTCGCATAACCTTCAAAGGCACCAGATACCGGAATAACCTTCACTTGAACAGGCGACAACCAAAGCGGTAACGCACCCGCAAAGTTCTCTAATAAGAATGCTGTCATTCGTTCCATCGTTCCAAGAATACCACGGTGAATAACGACTGGACGATGCTTCTGTCCATCATCCCCTACATATTCTAATTCGAAGCGTTCTGGTAACAGAACATCAATTTGTGTCGTAGATAATGTCTCTTCCTTACCCAGTGCTGTCTTAACCTGCACATCCAATTTCGGACCGTAGAACGCAGCCTCACCTATTGCTTCAAAGAATGGAAGCCCCATCTCTTCAACGACTTCACGGAGAATACGTTGTGTGTTTTCCCACATTGCATCATCTGGCCAATACTTCTCTGTATCCTGAGGATCTCTATAAGACAATCTGAAGCGATATTCCTTGATTCCAAAATCCTCGTAAACCTTTTGAATCAGTGTCACAACTCTTTTGAATTCATCTTTAATCTGATCCGGACGGCAGAAGATATGAGCGTCATTCAACGTCATGGAGCGTACACGATGCAGACCTGTTAGTGCACCTGACATCTCATAACGATGTTGCGTACCTAACTCCGCAATTCGGATCGGTAGATCACGATAGCTGTGCATATCACTCTTATATACCATCATATGATGCGGACAGTTCATTGGACGAAGTACTAATTCTTCGTTATCAAGTTCCATTTTAGGGAACATATCCTCTTGATAATGCTCCCAATGTCCCGATGTTTTGTAAAGTTCGACATTACCGAGCACTGGAGTGTATACATGTTGATACCCTAGACTTTCTTCCATATCAACAATATAACGTTCCAGCGTCCGGCGTAATTTCGCACCTTTTGGTAACCACATTGGAAGACCTTGACCCACCAATGAAGAAAATGTGAAGATTTTTAATTCTTTTCCTAATTTACGGTGATCACGTTTCTTCGCTTCCTCTAAGAAATGTAAGTACTCATCCAATTGCGCCTTTTTAGGAAAGACCGTTCCATAAATTCGTTGAAGCATCTTATTCTTGCTATCCCCACGCCAATATGCACCAGCAACATTCATTAATTTGAATACTTTAATCTTTCCTGTTGATGGAAGATGTGGTCCACGGCAAAGATCGAAAAACTCACCTTGATCGTACATCGAAATGATGCTATCTTCAGGTAAATTATTAATTAATTCGATCTTGTACGGGTCAGCAAGTTCACCAAAAATCTGTAAAGCTTCTTCACGGCTGACTTCTCTACGAGTAATTGGTAAGTTCGCACCGATGATACGTTCCATTTCTTTCTCTATTTTCTGCAGATCTTCCGGATTAAGGGAATGCTCTAAATCCATATCATAGTAGAACCCATCCTCAATGACCGGGCCTATTCCAAGCTGTACCTCTTTATTACCGAACAAACGCTTCACAGCTTGCGCCATCACATGCGCTGTACTATGACGCATAACTTCAACGCCTTCTGGCGAATCCAACGTCACTATTTCGATAAGCGCTCCTTCTTCTAACACAGTGGATAAATCCACCACAACGCCATTCAATTTGCCGGCTACTGCGTTCTTCTTCAGACCGCTACTTATTGACGCAGCTACGTCTTCAATGTTACTGCCTTCTGCGTATTCCCGAACTGAACCGTCCGGTAACTTGATGCTTACTGTCATTTCAATTCCTCCTATTTTCTTTGTATATTTCCGAGAAGGCACACAAAAAAACACCCGTCCCGGTAAAGGGACGAGTGTTATCACCCGTGGTTCCACCCTAATTTAACAGTTGAATATACATTCTTACGAAAATTGAATGTAAAATCATGTCCTTCATCAGCATTATATAACGGTAATGAACCGGCGCTTCTTACTGTTCTTCAATCAACTGATGAAGAAGTTCATAATCGCAGCTACAAAGGGGTAAACCAACGTCGGTTACTGAAGGGAATTACAGCCTATGTTCCCTCTCTCTGAACAGCCCGTATTACGATGGCTCATGTCTTTCTCAACGCTATTAGTGAATTTAACAGTAATTATAGTTCTAGCTGACACTACTCGTCAAGTTAAATCTTCTCTTTCTCCCTAAAGAATGCATGACATTTGGGACAATTGTGACATATCTCAACTCTTTTCTCAAAAATCTGCTGTATCGTCTTCACGGCCGGCATTTGCACATCACGCGTATGGATAATTAATTTAGCCGGTGAAACGGAAATAAGCGTACTGACTACAACATCTTCCATTTCCATATCCTGCTGATTAATTCTTTCTACGTAAACAGCATCATCACCTCTACAATCCAATGAATTCATTTTATCGTCAAACAGCAACAGTTCCCGTCCGCCCTTATGAACGACATGAGCCAATGGTATTCGTGGCTCTTGGAAGTACACGAAATATTTAAGGAGACCGACAAACTCCTCATACTGTTGATCGACCAAGAACTCATCTATCGTATACTCAACAACTTCCCTCAGCTCTTTACCATATTCCTGCAGCCGAAAGGAAATAAATCCATCTATATTTAATTCATTGCTTTCAAGGAGGCATTTCTGCAAACTTTTTGCCAGCATCAGATAACGCCGATTCCAAGATGGATTCGGTGAATCGTTTCCTTTCTCTAACAAAGTTATACAATGTTCAATAATCGGCTCAGATTCCTCTTTCTCAGAGAAATTAAATTCATTCCGAATCAAAGATCTGATTATATGTTGTTCCTTTATTTCTAGAATGAGTTCCGCAGTAGCCTTGGCTGCGAGCTGATAAATAAAGAGCAAGCTCTCACCTTTAAATGATCTCTGCTCATTTCCCATGCAATGCCAATATGAAGTTCCATCATTTGAAACACAAGTCAAATGTAATGATTTGTATTTTTTATGTAGCTCTTCATTCACTCTCGATACAATTCGTTGGAATGCCACTTCTTCTTCTGATGTCACTGTCGTAGCTGATATACTGAATATCATCATGGAGATCACTCCTTTCGTTATCCTTGTTAAGTATATGGTCCCTGAACAAAGGATATACGGAAGGGGTTAGTGGAAAACAAGCTAACATTTCTCAAGTACAGAAAAACCCCATTTTCTCTTGGAAAATGGGGTGGTATTTAACAAATATTAATTTTGCATAACGAAATCGCGATCAACGGTTGTTCCTTCTTCAAATACTTTCAATATATCATATCTCGTATTACGTTGCGCTGGTGTTTTACCTGCTTCACGGATGAGTCCAATAATAGATTCAATATTAACTTTATACACTGCACCTGCCGAAGAAACGACATTCTCTTCCATCATCGTACTACCGAAATCATTACATCCATAACTCAAAGATAATTTACCTATCTCCGGTCCCATAGTCACCCAGGAAGACTGCAAATTCGGTACATTATCGAGTAGTATCCGCCCCATTGCTACAGTCTTAAGATAAGCCTCAGGCGTCTCACGTTCACGCACAAAATTTGTATTATCCGGTTGGAAAGTAAATGGAATGAATGCCAAGAATCCTTTGGAGTTATACTTATTCTGTATGCATTCATCTTGAGCATCCCGAATACGCATCATGTGCAGAGCTCTTTCTTCCATCGTTTCACCAAATCCAATAACCATCGTGGCACTCGTATTCATTCCTTGCTTATGCGCAGCCTGCATCACATCCATCCAATCTCGCCAAGTCCCTTTTAGTCGGCTAATCTTCTTACGAATACGATCGTCAAGAATTTCAGCACCACCGCCAGGTAGAGAGTCAAGCCCTGCTTCATGAAGCTCACGAACGACTTCTTCTAATGTTAATCCAGAAACCTCCTGCATCTTACGAATTTCAGCAGGGGAGAATGAATGCATCGTAATATTAGGGAAACGATGTTTAATCCCTCTGAGCAAGTCGGTATAATAGCTAAATGGAAGATCTGGGTTCGTACCACCTTGCATCAGAATCTCGGTCCCTCGAACATCTTCAGTCTCTTGGATCTTCTGGAATATTGCCTCATCTGGCAACACATAACCCTCACTAGAACCTGGCGGTCTATAGAAAGCACAGAACCGACAATAGGTATCGCAAAAGTTAGTATAGTTGATGTTACGTCCTATAACAAAGGTTGTGATCGGATCAGGATGTATACGTTTCATGAGAATATCTGCGGTATGTCCTAATTTCTCAATCTCATCACTTTCAAATAATCTTACGCCTTCTTCGAGATTAAGTCGCTCACCTCGAACTGCTTTATCTAAGATACGGTCCACCGTACTCATAAAGGAAACCTCCCTTAATTTCAACTCTATTATCTTTACATTTCTTTATATTAACATATTACTGTCTTCAAAAAACAGCATCGTCAAAACGATGCTGTTTTGATTAATTTTCTTGGAGTGCTTGGTCAAGATCTGCGATCAAATCATCAATATGCTCAAGTCCAACAGAGAAACGGAGTAGCCCATCCGTAATGCCCCGTTCAGCGCGAACCTCAACTGGCATAGCAGCATGTGACATCATTGCCGGATAAGAAAGTATACTCTCAACAGCACCGAGACTTACAGCAACTAGCGGTAACTGAATTTTGTTGAGTACTTTCTTCGCCCGTTCTCCTGAACCAACATCAAAGGATACCAACGCTCCATATCCTGTGGACTGTTTCTCATGAATTTCACGCCCCGGATGGCCCGGTAAGCCTGGATAGAACACATTGGTAATATCTGTTCTTTCACTTAACCAGGTCGCCAATATACCTGCACTAATCTCACTTTGCTTCATCCGTGCTTCTAGCGTCTTCATTCCCCGGATAACAAGCCAAGAATCCTGTGGACCTAGCACGGTACCGAGACCATTCTGAAGCTGCTTTAACTGACGTCCAATAGCATCCGTTCTAGCAACAGCAAGTCCGGCTAGCACATCACTGTGCCCACTTAGAAACTTAGTAGCACTATGGAGTACAATATCCACTCCCATTTCTATGGGACGTTGATAATAAGGAGTCATAAAGGTATTATCCAGGATCGTTAATAGATCATGCTCTTTCGCCCAATTCGTGACAGCTGCTACATCCGTAATCTTCAATGTCGGATTGGACGGTGTCTCCATATATACAGCTTTCGTATTTGGCTTAAGTGCGTTCTTCACCTGCTCGATATCAGTCATATCTACAAATGTACTCTCAATCCCATGTCTATTCAGAATACTTGTTAAGAGACGGTAGGTTCCACCGTATACATCCTCAGTTACAATCATGTGATCGCCAGATGACAGCATCATAAATGTACTTGAAATGGCTGCCATCCCTGATGAATAAGCAAATCCACGTACCCCACCCTCCATTAGAGCGATATAATCTTCTAGAGCTTGGCGTGTGGGGTTGCCGGAGCGACTATAATCATACTCTGGCGGGTTATAGATATCCTCATGATGGAAAGTAGATGCCTGATAGATTGGAACACTTGATGCCCCTGTCGTACGATCTATTTCAGATCCAAAATGAAGCAATCGCGTTGCGAAATTCAAGTTTTTCAGTGAACGTTCTTTACCCGACTCATGTTGATCACTCATACCTTATTCTCCCCCTTCAATTTCTTGACGCGCAGCCTCTAGAGCCCCACCAAGATCAGCAATCAAATCTTCCACATGCTCTATGCCCACAGAGAATCGCAGCAAACGATCATCCACACCAATAGCTTCGCGAATTTCAAGTGGAATATCAGCATGTGTTTGTACTGCAGGATAAGTCATCAGTGACTCGACTCCACCCAAGCTTTCCGCAAAAGCAATTAATCTAATATGTCTAAGAATCGGTTCCACATAACGGGCATCCTTTACTTTAAATGAGAAAATACCTGTATTCCCACTACACTGTTCTTCTTGAATAGCTCGTCCAGGATGATCCTTTAGATACGGATGAAATACTTCTGCTATAGCAGAATGAGTAGTTAAGTACTCCGCTATGGCAATCGCATTACTCTCATGACGTTCCATACGAAGTGCTAACGTCTTCATCCCACGCATTAATTGGTAGGAATCTGATGGTCCAAGAACCGCACCCATCGAATTGTGAAGGAAGAACATCTCTTCCGATAGTTCCTTCCCTTTCGTAATAATCAATCCTGCCAATACATCATTATGCCCGCCCAAATACTTCGTTGCACTATGGACAACGATGTCTGCTCCCAATTCCAATGGACGTTGGAATAACGGTGTCATCAAAGTATTGTCAACAACGGTTAGTAATTGATGTTGACGTGCCCATGAACAGACCGCACGAATATCTGTAATCATCATGAGTGGATTTGTTGGAGTTTCAATAAAGACTGCTTTCGTATTCGGACGTCTATGACTCTCCAATGCGTCCAAATCATTCGTATCTACATAGGAGGCACTAATGCCATATTTAGAAAGCACTCGTTCCAATAGTCGGTACGTTCCACCATATAAATCTAAAGAGACAATGAGATGATCACCTTGACCAAACAAAGCAAATACGGTCTGTAGTGCTGCCATGCCTGAACTACAAGCAAAACCAGCATCACCTGATTCCAACTCTGCGGAAGCGTCCTCCAGCACCTTACGTGTGGGATTCTTAGTACGTGAATAATCAAATCCAGTACTCTTCCCTAATTGAGGATGACGAAAAGCTGTCGCTTGATAAATAGGAAAATTAACCGCTCCAGTAACTGGTTCTTCAATCGAACCAATCTGTGCTAGCCTACTCTCGATCCTTAACCCATTCTTCTCCATATCGAATTTCTCCTCATCTATTATATTTGTGGCCATATATCCCTTGTTTCACCAATATCATAAGGTGTTTCTTGGTATACATAATAATTCAGCCAATTTGCAAACAATAAATTAGCATGTGACCGCCAGATTGAAGGGGGGACACGATCTGGATCATCATTCGGATAATAGTTCCTTGGAATTTGAATGTCCATTCCTTTAGCAATATCTCTTTCATATTCCCATCTTAATGAGAATGGATCATATTCAGAATGGCCTGAGACAAAGATCTGTTTACCATCTTTTGTCGCAACGAGATAAATACCTGCCTCTTCTGATTCGGACAATATTTCAAGTTCCTGAACACCCTCGATATCCTCACGGCGAACCTCCGTATGGCGGGAATGTGGAACATGGAATATTTCATCAAATCCTCTTAACAACTTCACATTTGGCTGATTAATCGTGTGTTGGAATACACCAAATATTTTCTCTTCCATATCCCATTTCGGAATACCAAAATGATGGTATAGTCCTGCTTGAGCTGCCCAACAGATATGAAGTGTTGATGTCACATGGGTCTTACTCCACTCAAATATTTCCAGTAGTTCTTCCCAATAGTTCACATCTTCAAATTCCATCTTCTCCACAGGTGCTCCAGTAATAATCAGTCCATCAAATCGGCTATTCTTCACTTCTTCAAACGTTTTATAAAATGCTCTTAAATATTCTTCAGATGTGTTCTTCGATACATGAGAGTCTGGATGTAGCAATACAATGTCCACTTGAAGTGGTGAGTTCCCCAGCAAACGGAGTAATTGCGTTTCTGTCGTTTCCTTAGTAGGCATCAAGTTAAGAATTGCAATACGTAGGGGACGAATATCTTGCTGGTATGCAAGGCTCTCATCCATGACAAATATGTTCTCTCCTGTGAGAATTTCTTTTGCTGGTAACGTGTCTGGAATCTTAATTGGCATTCTAATTTCACTCCTTCGGCCGAGGCCTCTCATCATTATTGCTAACAAAAATGACCTTATCCATAGGAAAAGTCCATAGGAGAAAGGTCATCATCGTTAATCTATGCGCCCTTCTCATCTCTCAAGAAGGATTCGCATGAACTTCAGCAAATCTTCCTGCAAGAATTAGCACCGTGCGTTATTCACGCCGGTTGCCGGGTTTCATCGGGCCTGTCCCTCCACCTGCTCTTGATAAGAAAAAACTCTTTAATTAGTCACTTCTAACGGTTATTAACCTTACGGATAAGATTATTCATCGTTAACTTGCTAATTAGTGTTATTCAATTGAAGTTCATTGTACATCATTGAAAATTTTGGATATGATCATAATTATACATGTTTTATTTACTTTCGCAAGATGAGAGTCATTTTTACGCTCTTTCCATATGCTATATATTAAGAGGTTGTTTTCTTTTTCTTCTTGAAACGAAGTTTACGGACAGTTATACTAGACAAGTGTTACAACCAAATGATGAATAAGAGGTGAGATGGAAGATGGACGGTGACCCGAGGCCCAAGCTCTTTGGACTTGAAATGAAATTGCATAGGATTTGTACCAGCCTGTTGATAAAGGGGACTATTCATTCTTTCCATGCTCAATCAGTAACTCCTCTTACAGTAGATATACTACATCGACAAAGCTGATCTCTTTCCTTTGCGTATAATTTACGTTACCCATGACAAATTATGGGATGAAGGAGTGAACCTAGATGAAAATTCGGTTAGTTAATTCAGGGGTGTTTACCCCTATTGATGATATTCAAACAACGCTTAGCCCTCCAAAGGATGGATTCTACTGGATTGATGCTGATTCAGTAGATCTACCCATTCTACAACCACTCTTTTCTTTACATGACTTAGCTGTAGAGGATTGCCTTAGTGAAGAAGAACAACGCCCTAAGATCGAAATATATGAAGATCATTATTTCATTGTAGTCAACAGCATTCGATTTGATGATGAGGAAATATTTCTGCGTGGTCTTAGCGTGTTCTTAGGTAGAAATTATATTATTACAGTTACGAATCAAAAGATAAATGAACTCCGCGTACTCAAACCTATCCTATGGGAACAAGAGGTTAGTGAACCAGACCGATTCCTGTATCTACTCATTGACTTAGTTGTCGATAACTACTTCACTGTAGGTGACCGAATTGAAGCCAAAATTGAAAAGTTAGAAGAAGACATTCTTATGCACACTAAGAAATCTCATTTGATTGAGATTATAGGACTTCGCAGTGAAATATTGTGGCTGAAGAAAGTGCTTGGACCACAGAAGGAAGTCATTAACATCCTCAATAAGAAGGACCTTCGATTGATCGATGACCAATTGCAGAAATATTTTAGCGACATTTATGAAAATGCAGTGAAAATCGCAGAAACCTTTGAAACCTATCGCGATCTTATGGGTAACTTACGTGAAGCTTACCAATCCAGTATCGCAAACCGTGCGAATGAAATTATGAGAGTGTTTACTGCAATTACAACCATCTTCATACCACTAACACTTATTACCGGCATCTATGGTATGAACTTTACTAATATGCCTGAATTAGATATGAAATATGGATATTTTATGATCCTCGCTATTATGGCGACGTTAGGTTTCGGAATGTTTCTAATTTTTCGTAAAAAGGACTGGATTTAATAAATTTGCAAAAGGACGAAGAATTCTCTCCTCTTAGAGAATTCTTCGTCCTTTTGTGTATCATGTTCAGCTGACGCTTCGTCTCATGATCTTATTTCGTCTAAATTGAATACGAATCAATCGTATACGTTCATACAATACGTCTATACTTCCTTTGCCCACTAAATCTTTATCTTCACCATATACTCTATGCAGAATCGGTTTCAACAGGGAATCCCCCAGTTCTTGAAATGCTGACCAAATGGCCGTCTGCTCTTCACTCGCCGTATCCTTGAGTTCACTTTGTAGTAGCGGCTCCGTATCATATCCCGCCTTCTCCAGCTCCTCCAAAGCTTCGATAATTTCTTTACGTGAAGACTCACAATCTCGTTCTAACTGCTCCAAGTTCTTCCCTTCTGATATCCCTCTCATAAGAGCACTTTGCATCCTAAATTGATTCAGCTCTTGTTTGTATTTCTGTTCCTTCTGCTTAAATACCCATGCCCTGTATACCTCTTCGTTTAATTCAGCATACACCCAGTTCAAAGGGAAGGTATGATTGCGTTCCACTTTAGCGGTAATCTCTAAGATTTCAGCCCCATACTCACTTGCCTTAGTCTGACCTACTCCTGGAAGTTGCTTCAATTCATCCACATGCTGAGGAATATAAGCACTGATTAGTCGCAGTAACTTATTACTCGCAATAAAATAGGGAGCCTTACGCTCAGTAGCTGCTCTCCTACGTCTCCATGTACATAATTCTGCATATACGCTCTCCTCTGAATGAAGTTCACTATAGCAATACAGCTTCTGAGCCGCCTGCCCCCGTGATGGAATCTCCTCATCTTCATGAAATACCCCCTCTATAATGGGGCGATATCCCTCACCAAGCTTAATTGCAAGGTCATGACGATAAATACAGAGGAGCTCGTGCCATGAACCACCTTCGTACCATGAAACATCATTAAATTCCCCGTCTATCAATAGATCCCTCCATCCTAGATGCCAGACCCCTTCCTCCTCACCAATCCACACTTGTGCAACTAGTTCTTCAGCACTTCCAGATGCCTTCATCAAACGATTCATAAATACAATCTGCATCTTTAACACTCCTACATTCAATTCAGCATAACACGCAAAAAAAAGCACCCCTCTTACAATAAAGTAAGAGAGGTGCTTCCTCAGTCGAATCATGTTATCCTGTTGTTACTATAATACCATATGCTACCATAACGTCAATCACATTATAGGGGTGGTTCAAAAAGTCATCTTTTGATCAAGCTTCCTCGATTGCTAGCATTGCAAGTGCTAATGCACCACTTAGACCGGCATTGTCGCCTAATTGAGGAGAGACGATATATTGCTCTATGTCATTATGGATGGATGAATGCTGAACATAACCATTCAACAGACTACGAAGCTCACGATGAATAAGTGGATAAAGCTGTTGTTGCTTCATAACTCCACCGCCCATAATGATCTTTTGCGGAGATAATATCAATATATAATTCATTAATGCTTGTGCTAAATAATAGGCTTCCATCTTCCACGCTGGATGATCAGCACCCAATTCAACACCTTGTAATCCGGAGCGGCGACTGATGGCAGGTCCTGCTGCCAAACCCTCTAAGCAATCCGCGTGATAAGGACATGTGCCCTCGTAAGTATCTTCAGGATGACGGCGAACGATGATATGTCCCATTTCAGGATGTGATAGTCCATGTAGCATTTGCCCATTAACGACAGCACCAGCCCCGATACCCGTCCCAACAGTAATATACATACAGCTATTTAGTCCTTGTCCAGCACCCCATAAATGCTCACCAAGCGCTGCTCCGTTCACATCCGTATCAAATCCAATAGGTACATTAAACTTTGATTTCATATGACCAACAATATTGTACTGACTCCAATGCGGTTTAGGCGTCGTCGTAATATAACCATATGTCGGACTTCCCTTAATAGGATCAATCGGTCCGAAAGAACCTACTCCAATAGCCTCTACTTCTTTACCCGCGAAGAAAGATTCCACTTGAGCCATCGTCTCATCTGGCGTCGTTGTAGGAAAACTGACTCTTTCCTTTATTTGCCCATCCTTCGTACCTATTCCGCAGACGAATTTAGTGCCGCCGGCTTCAATTGCTCCTAATAAACCCATAACAGAACCATCCCTTCTGATTACCTATTCAGATTGTTACCAAATACTAACGTATTGCTCAATGACCGCCCAGCTGGGGTCATGACTTTCCCGTCACCATAAAGTGCCGAGGAAGCACCACCATCCAAATTCATAGCCTGTTTAGCGCCCATTTTCTGCATCACTTCAGCTCCAACCTCGAAGCGATCTGTCATCGATTTCATTGTTCCAGTACATATAAGTACATAGCCATTCTTCGGAATAGGGACATTATCATTCACTACTTTTTTCGTCACTACTCCATTCTCCATCACCACAGCAATGCCACCCATAAATTCCACATGACTACCACGATCTTCTGTGTATAGGATGCTAACATTAGCATTAGCCGATGGAGTTCGGTTAACAAAGGAAACGTACCATCCAATGGGACTACCCTTTATCCTGCTAACTGTACCTGTAAGGCTCATTCTAAGACTATCCATAAGTACGGTTCCGTCAGATTTGAAGCCAATTATCGTCCCGGTGTTCCCTTCGGAATAGCAACCGTCTGTACAGTAAAGCTTTTCCCACTAACGGTTACCTTCTTCACGCCACTTTTAATCGTAGCCTTCGATGTTGCATATGAAGTATTCATGTTCCCTGATAGTAGAAAAGATAATACCGTTACGATCACTAGTGCTGGAATTACTACATGTCGTCCCTTAAATTTAAACGATAGAATCCTCACTTAGGATACCTCTAGCCCCATCAATTGACAGAGGCTTCTCATTTCAAGTTCTTCAAATTTAGATGCGACTAGATCATGATTCAATTCAAGTAAAGAGCTCTCTATTGAATACGCGACAGGTACAGCGCAATGAATTTCTGCAAGTCTACGTGATAAATGAAGCATATCAAGATCATTCTCTATCTTAGTACGTACACTCGCGGATAGTTGATCTAAGTTCTCAAGAATCCCCTCAATTGAGCCATATTCTTGAACAAGCTTTGTCGCTGTCTTCTCTCCTATCCCACGAACACCGGGATAATTATCACTAGCGTCTCCCATCAAAGCCTTCATATCAATGATTTGACGAGGATGAAGCTCCTTTTCCTCGTATAAGGATTCTGGCGTATATACTTTATAATTGCCCTGTCCCTTTTTCATAATAATAACGCTTGTAGTTGGACTCACCAGCTGAAGCAAATCATGATCCCCAGTCAATACCATGACATTCATTTCTTGACTAATTTGCGCTGCTAAAGTTCCAATACAATCGTCCGCCTCATATCCTTGATAACTAATATTAGGAATTCCGAAACTCTCAACGACTTCCTTAATCAATGTAAACTGAGGAATTAGATCATCTGGTGCTTCTGAACGATTCCCTTTGTAAGCTGCATATTCCTGCGCACGAAAGGTAGGTCCACTCAAATCCCAACAACAAATAACGTGGGTTGGGTCAAATTTTTGTACTGCATCCCAGAAATAACGTACGAACCCATAAATAGCATTCGTAGGTACACCCGATTTCGTTCGACGAATGTAACCGCTGGAAGCTGATGCGAAATACGCTCTAAATAATAGAGCCATTCCATCAACTAGCATAATAGATTGTTGTTTATTGCGTGTCACTCTTTTACCGCTCCTTATATATCTCTACTTCCGCACAGATGGCGGTGATACGATTAGTATAGCATAACTATGAATGACCTTGCGGTCTCATCAACCGCTCCAAACATTGGCATATTGATCTTCTTTGAACCCTAAAGTCACACTCTCTCCGTTAGTTACAATAGGTCGTTTAATCAACCTGCCATTTGACGAAAGAAGCTCGATTTGTTCCTCTCGGCTCATCTCACTAAGCTTGTCCTTAAGCCCCATTGCTCTATAGACATCCCCGCTTACATTGAAGAACTTCTTAAGTTCAAGCCCACTATGCTCCACTAATTCAGTTAACTCAGAAATAGTTGGAGGTTCTACAAAAATATCTCTGATCTCAGGCTCATGCCCGTTAGCTCTTAACCATTTCACTGCATTCCTGCATGTACTGCATTTGGGATATAGATATATTAATAGATTACTCATGTGTATTATTCCTCCTAGATCGAACGATTAAGTAATTGATGTCGCAGTGTTTCCATATCTAATGGCATAGGTGCCTTAAACGTCATCCGCTCATGTAGAATAGGATGAATCAACGATAATTCATATGCATGTAAAGCTTGACGTCCTATACTCAGATCAAGATTTATGACATGATTATTCTCACTGCAACTGTCAGCATTTTCATTTCCTATACGATTATCCGCTTGCTCAACATCTAACGCAACATAAATTGGATGCCGGTATAATGAGTCTCCAATCAATGGACAGCCGATAGATGTCATATGAACACGAATCTGATGAGTTCGCCCACTTTCCAACTTCAAATTCACCATGCTAGCATCATGAAATTGCTCAGTCACCCAATAACGTGTCAATGAACTGTACCCTGTTGGTGTAACTATTCTGCGATGAGGATCCTCTGGATCTCTATCAATCGGACCGTCTATCATTCCTTCAGGTGAGCTAGGCACACCATGGACTATTGCAACATATTTCTTATCCACTTCTCCAGCGATCATCTGCTCAGAGATATGTTGATGGACATAGGGATTCTTCGCAATAACTAAGACACCCGTCGTTTCTCGATCTAATCTATGAATAGGCCTAAAACGATAATTCTTCCCTTGTTCAAGCCAATAATGAACGACTCCGTTCGCTAGCGTATCCGTGTAATGACCGTGTGTCGGGTGGACAATTCTACCTGCCTCTTTATTCACAACTAACAAGTGATCATCCTCAAATAAAATGTCGAAAGGAATGGGCTGCGGCAAAATGTCTTCCGAAGTTTCCTGCTCCATTCTAATTTCAACCACATCTCCATTCCTTACAGGTACGCTAATGTAAACTCTTTCACCATTCAACATAATTCCTTGCTCGGTATATTTCAAACGTGATAATAGTTTACGAGAAACATTCAGCTTCTTTTGCAAAAGCTTCTTCAATATCCAGCCATCTTCTTCAGGGGACACTACATGTGTGATTGGGTTATAATATTGACTCATTGTTCCGATTTAAATACCTTTTGGCTACGCACATATTCGATGTCTGCTACTTCTTTGCGTGCATTTACCGTTCTTGCAATGACGAAGAAATAATCGGATAAGCGATTTAAATACTGACGTACATGCGGATTGATATCCTTCTCCTTGCCTAAAGTAACTGTTCTGCGCTCTGCTCGACGGCACACTGTACGACAGACATGGAGAGTGGAAGATAAGATGTCACCACCTGGTAGAATAAAACGCTCTAAAGGCGGATTCTCCTTCTCACAAGAATCCAGCCAAAGCTCCAAGCGTTCAACCAATTCGCCTCTCACTTTATATTTACTCTCGCTTAGCTTCACGAATGCTAAATCCGAACCACAATCAAATAACTCATGTTGGATCTCTAATAATTGTTCCTTCAGATCGACGAAGAGCTGATCTTCTCCCATGAGACTGATCGCTTGCCCTACAAAACTATTCAGTTCATCAATCGTTCCATAAGCCTCAACTTGGTTATCATCCTTGATCACACGTCCTCCAATAACAGAGGTCTCACCCGCATCACCTGTGCGTGTATATACTTTCATTAGAATTCCTCCTACAATATTTACTTATTTCATCATTGCCTTCAATAATGCAATCGAACTCTCCATAGAATCTGTTGAGATTGGGATCGTAGCGTACAGACCTTCCCTCGCATAATTCAGATCCTGAAATACCTTCATTTGGGAGATAGGAATGGCAAATAGATGCGTCTCCATAACTACCTCATCGGTGTCCACGTCTATTACACCAGCTTCGAATACTCCCGCGGGGTATTTCTCAGAATCGAAATCCTCATCAAGTACGATATGGGTTCCATCTCTAGCATATAGCTTCATAATCGATTCAGGCAATATAAAAATCTCATGCTCCTTAGCTGCATATTCTATCATTACTTTTTGCTCATTATATATTGGCGAAGCAGAAACCTCGACCGCCAGTTCTTCTCCAACCTTTTCTTGTAATATCTTTTCTAGTGGCTCTCGAATACCGGAAGGATCCAAGTAATCATCTGTAATAAAGACCGATACCTTCCCATTTCCCTTCCCACAGCCTGCCAGCATGATCATACTAATAACAATAATAAGTAACTTTCTACCTAATCTCATTTTATTCCTCCTATCGCAAGTAAGATCAATATACCATATGTCAAGATCAACCCACAAAAAAAGGGCTCTCATCATGACGAGCCTTTCTGGATATGATTACTTTATTTGTTGGATGAGGAAATTCTCATATATTCATTAATTTTCAAGTCTAGCAAACTGCTAATTTCGATTACAATATTGGAAGTAAACGACTGCTCCTGAACAAATATCTGTTCCATCTGACTACGAAGTAAACAGATCTCATCTTCTAACGTACACTCTCTTTTTGAAGAGTCAATCGCTTGGCTTGACCATTTACCACGGATTTTTTCGGCGATATTACTTCCCCGATATGTGGGCATGTTATAATCAGCACAAAACAATTCAAATCCCTCCTTAGACCGTTCATTCTGATACTAAAGGAAGATTATAACATAGTTCATTCAAAATAATAGTGAATTTATTAATTGTTTATTTTATTTAGTACTTAGCCCTTTTTCAATTGCTCTACAAACTTACCTATTCGTTCCAGCGCCTCGTTCAATTGAGCTACCGATGTTGCGTATGAACAACGAAGGAATCCTTCTCCTCCGAGTCCAAAGACATTACCCGGAACAGCAGCTACCCTCGCCTCCACTAGCAATCTCTCCGCAAAATTGTCGGATGATAGTCCAGTATCTTGGATGCTTGGGAATGCATAGAAAGCCCCTTGTGGTTCATGACAATTGAGACCTATCTCGCGAAACCCTTGCACGATCAGACGTCTACGTTGGTTGTAAGATTCCACCATCCGATCTTTCTCCTCCAAGCCATTGGTCAATGCCTCTAGAGCTGCTACTTGACCCATCACTGGGGCACACATGACTGTATACTGATGAATCTTTAGCATCGCAGCAATGAAATCCTCATGCCCGCATACATAGCCCATCCGCCAACCTGTCATAGCAAATGCTTTAGAGAACCCGCTCACTAGTAACGTTCGATCTTTCATCCCAGGAATGGCTGCAAAGCTAACGTGTTTATCATCACTATAAGTAAGCTCTGCATAAATTTCATCAGAAATAACGATGAGATCATGCTTTTCAATTACTTTAGCGATGGGAAGCCAATCCTCATAGGTCATAATCGCGCCTGTCGGATTGCTTGGATAACATAGCATCAATACTTTCGATTTAGGTGTAATCTTCGCTTCTAGCGCCTCAGCTGTCAGTTTGAATCCATTCTCAGACGTCGTCTCAATCCCAACAGGAATACCTCCACCAATCGTTGTAATCGGCGAATAGGATACATAACACGGTTCTGGAATGAGTATTTCGTCACCTGGGACAATCAATGCTCGCAATGCTAGATCTATCGCCTCACTTCCCCCTACGGTAACTAGAATCTGATTTGAAGGTTCATAGGCCACTTGGAAACTGTCATGCAAGTATTGGCCAATTGCCTCACGAAGTTCAGGGGTTCCAGAATTAGAGGTATATCCTGTGCGGCCACGTTCTAGAGAGTACATGCAAGCTTCACGTACATGCCATGGGGTGACAAAGTCAGGCTCACCTACTCCCAGCGTAATAATATCCTTGTTACCAGATACTAGATCGAAAAATTTCCGTATGCCCGAAGGAGCGATATCCCTGACGAGCGGTGCTAAATAGCTATCCATTGATTTATTGTGTTTCTGCGCACGCTCTTCATTCAAGATCATCACATTTACTCCTTCACGGGGAGATCATAAGTCGAGGTTCTTCTTCTTGTGCCTCGTATATAATCCCAGCTTGTTTATATTTTTTCAGAATAAAATTCGTCTTCGTAGATAGAACAGAATCGATCGTGGATAACTTCTCGGATACGAAATTTGCAACTTCTCTTAAGTTACGTCCTTCAACCTCAACAAGTAAATCATAGGCCCCGGACATCAGAAAAACAGATTTCACCTGAGGGTATAAATAAATACGTTCTGCAATCCCCTCGAACCCACGCCCACGTTCAGGCGTAATCTGCACCTCAATCTGAGCTGTTACCTTCTCATCTTCAACCTTACTCCAATTTACAACAGCAGCGTATTTCACAATAACGTGCTCACTTTCAAGTTCTGCTATAGCCGTTGCAACTTCCGCTTCATCGACACCAATAAGAGTAGCCAGTAAAACTGGCGTCATTCTAGCATCTTCTTTCAGAAGGTCTAGCACTTTCATTTCCAGTTCATTAAGTTCCTTCATAAGTTACCCTCCAGTGCTTGCTTTTTGTGGGCACTGATAATAATCAAATAACATACCCGCGAAAAAGAGATTAATACATATAGTACAGCATTAAAAGGTTTATGCATAGAAAAAACTATCCTCATGGCATACCTTTCAAAAGCTAATTGATCATGTATATGATGCAACTACTCGAGTTGTGTCTTACCCACTTAATCCTTGAATAAGTCTTAAACGATCTTCCTCACATAGCGTAGTATGAACATGGAAACAACCTGTACATACATATATGTCCACTGAGAATGGTGCATTCAATACAGATCCCTGCAGTACTGGCACCACAGCCGGATTCCAACCAGCGCCTGTGATTTGCTGTTGCCCAGTAAGCAACATAAATTCACGACAATGAGGGCATTCAGGCACTTCCTCCTGATGATCCAACACCTTTTCGACCATAGCTTCATAGTTCATTAGATCGTGACTACTCTCATATTTATCAAGCGCACGAAATGCAGGGGTCGTAGTCATCATATCTTGCTCCCAGAATGGCTGAATAGATTCGACTCTATTCACTGGTTTATCATAGGCTTGTGTGCTTACTTGTTCCTCTAGCTCATCCTCATCATCAAGACCGATGTTGAGTGTACGATACTCATTCAACTCATTCTGACAATGTGGACATTCATCCTCCGGACCTATTTCTTCATCCCATACAATTTCCGTCTGACACCATGGGCACACCGTTGTTTCCATGTCCTATTCCTCCTAGCTATTCTTCAAATATATAATACCCGCCGCAAAGAAAATAACAGCGGCCACAAATAATATACGTGCCAAATTCTTCATAGGATGATCCTCCTACTGCGGTACTTTTTAAAGTAATGATTTATTCCAACTCAACAACGGTAACTCCATTTCCGCCTTCTCCATAATTCCCTAGACGATAACTCTTTACATGCTTATGTTTGCGGAGATAGTCCTGAATGCCAGCTCGTAATATTCCTGTACCCTTACCATGAATAATATGGATCTGACCTAGATTACTTAAAAAAGCCTCGTCGATGAAGTGATCGACCTCCATTAATGCCTCTTCTAGATTATCTCCACGCAGATCCAATTCAGTACGTATATTATCGTCTCTAGTTCGCTTGACCATCGTTACTTGCTTCTGAATTTGTGGTTTGTCTGACTTGTTAGCACTTAATAGTTCCAGATCATCCAAACTTACTTTCATTTTCATAATACCTAATTGTACTAGCGCTTCTTTGTTACCTGTTAGCTCAACAACAGTCCCCTTCTGGTTAAGACTATATACTTTCACATCATCACCTGGTTCAATCGTACGAGCTTTAAGTTGCATCTTCGCTGGGTTTTTCTTTCGTTGCTTCGGTTCCGCTTCTTCTAATTGTTTGCGTGCTGCAATCAACTTATGTTCTTTCACTGAAGCTCCTTCAGCCATAGCAAGTTCACGTAGTTCAGATATAATTCGTTCAGCCTCTGATCGAGCTTTGTTGATCACTTCCTGTGCATCAAGTTCCGCTTTCTCTAATAGCTTATCGCGTGATTCCACAAGCTTCTCAAGCTCTCGCTGGTGGGTTCTTCTTAATACTTCCATCTCCATTGTAATCTTCTCAGCTTCTGCCCGTTCATTCTCAGCGCGAAGACGATTCTCTTCAAGAGATGCAATCATATGTTCCACCCGCATATCTTCCTCTTTCACTTCACCACGAGCGAAATCCAGTATATTCTGCGGTAATCCCAATCGCTCTCCGATAGCAAATGCATTACTTCTACCAGGAATACCGATCAGCAAGCGATATGTCGGACTTAATGTGTTCACATCAAATTCCATACTCGCATTAATAATTCCTTTACGTTCGTAAGCATAGGCTTTTAACTCACTGTAATGCGTTGTTGCGACCATCCGGCACCCAAACCGATGAATATGTTCCAGAATGGATATCGCTAGCGCTGAGCCTTCCGCAGGATCCGTCCCAGCTCCTACCTCATCTAGAAGGATAAGACTCTTCGTCGTCATCTGCTTCAGAATACGAATAATATTTGTCATATGGCTGGAGAAAGTACTCAAATTCTGCTCAATACTCTGTTCGTCCCCAATATCCGCAAAAATAGCATCAAATACACAAAGCTGACTTTCCTCCTCAGCCGGTACAAATAAACCAGACATCGCCATTAGACTCAGCAGTCCAATCGTTTTTAATGTAACGGTCTTCCCACCTGTATTAGGACCTGTAACGATGATAGATGTATGGGCATTACCGAGCTCCACATCTAAGGGTACTACTTGATCCAAAGGGATCAGTGGGTGTCGTCCTTTTCTCAACTTTAAGTATCCACGATCATTCATTCTTGGCATCGTCGCCTTCATCACATGTGCCAATCTTGCTTTGGCGAATATGAAGTCCAGTTGTCCAACCAAATCAATATCAATCAGTAACATCTCCGCTTGATCGCCAACGAGAGCCGTTAACTTCTGAAGAATAACTTCAATTTCGCGTTCTTCCCTCATCCGTAATTCTCGCAGTTTATTGTTCATTGCCACGATAACCTCTGGTTCAATGAACATGGTTGCACCCGAACCCGATTGATCATGAACGATACCACCGAAATGAGAGCGGTATTCTGCCTTCACCGGGATAACGAAGCGATCTCCTCGAATAGTAACGAGTTGATCCTGTAGCATTTTTGAAACCGTTGAGGAACGAATCATCGAATCCAACTTCTCACGAATACGACTCTCCCCAGATCTAAGTTCTCTCCGCACTTGCCCTAGTTCTACACTTGCGGAATCCATGACCTCAGCACTTTCATCTATACATGATTTAATGGCATCTTCAAGAACCTTCTGTTCTGAAATCCCCTCGCTAAGATTGAATAATATCTCAACTTCTTCGTCCTCATGGATATTAGCAATGAATCGCTTAATACGTCTTGATCCATAAATAGTATTACTAACAGCAAGTAGTTCATGAGGATTCAATGTTCCTCCCAACTCTGCTCGCTTCGTAGGAGCTGTAATATCAGTAATTCCACCGAATGGAGGAGTACCTTTCAATCGATCTACGGTATATGCTTCATCTGTAGTTTTTAACAGCCGCAGAACAATATCTATATTGGTATCAGGTTTAAGTCGGTCAACGATCTGTTTCCCCATGCTTGTTTGGGTGTAACCCGAACATGTATTTAAAATCTTGCGATATTCCAACGTATGCAAAATTTTGTCGTCCAAGAGTGCTCACTACTCCTTTCAATCTTGCCTTTATTATAGCGAAATCACTCCGAATTCGCTATTCGTGAATCTTGCCATACATAATGTTCCCGACAATTGCGTACAATAACTCTTGCATAACAATGAGATCATGTGTAAAGGAGGCCAAATGCATGCATTTCCTAGGTCATATCGTTAGGTTCATTGTAGCTGCACTTGTGTTAATGGTTGTGGGTTGGATTGTCCCACAATTTTCTGTCGGAGGTTTCTGGAGCGCCCTTGTACTCGCTCTAGTGATCGCCTTGTTAAGTTGGGTCATCGAGGGAATATTCGGCAAACGAATAAATCCCTTTGGTCGAGGTATTGTCGGTTTTCTGGTAAGTGCTTTGGTAATCTATATTGCCCAATTCATCGTCAGCGGGGTCAGCGTCACTATGCTGGGTGCCCTACTCGCAGCATTGGTCATTGGAATTATCGACCTCTTCATTCCCGTAGCTACACCTTATGAGGCAGCGCGTGACAATCGATAGATCCCAAATCGACAGTAACTTTAATTAGCAGTATCAGTTAAGCCTCTGTTTTTAACAGGGGCTTTTCTATCTGATTTGTTCACCATTCCTTCATATGATCATGTGCAAATAGAGTAACTATACGTTATGATATTACTATATTTGTCACAGTATTTAGATATGGAGGAGATGAAATTATGAAAAAAGTACTTGTTTACATGATGGGTTGTGTGCTATTGATCGCTCTAACTGCATGTGGAGGAAATAACTCCTCAGCAAAGTCATCGAGTAACGAAGTTTCAGATACCGGGGTAGCTCCAGCCGAAGAGATTATTATTAAAGCTACAAATTATAGCTTTGACCAACAAGAATATCGTATCAGTAAAGGTGTTCCTGTTAAGATAATTTTCGAAAATGTGGAAGGTAACCACGGTATTATGATTCCCGGATTAGACCTCCAATTATCCACTAAGAAGACTTCTAAAGTTGTTACCCCTGACGAAACAGGGGAATATGAAATTATCTGTTCCGTATTTTGTGGTACTGGGCACGGCGGTATGATATCCAAATTAATCGTTGAATAACACACTTTAATCCCTCCGCATTTCAAGGAAGTGACTATTTCTTTCTTGAAACGGGGGGATTCTCATGTATTTGGAAGAGCCGTCTTGGGATCACACCGTATTATTCTTGATCCTGCTCAATCAGCTCAATCCACTCATTATATTCCGTTTGCAACTTCCTATATTCCTCAGCTAGCTTGAGATGTTCTTCTCTAAGCTGCTTCTCCTGCTCGATCTTCATATCATGCTCTACTTGTAGAAGTCGGTATTGATGAGCCATAAGCTCAAAGGACTCTCCAACATCGAGTAACTCTGACTCCACAGTGTCCTTCTCTCCCCGAAGCTCATCCCACTTCTGCTCTGTTGCTGCAATCTCCTGTTGCCAAATATCCAGTTCTTCCTTCAACTTCTGTTCATCTTGAATCCACAAAGATTGCTTACTCTCAAGCTGGCTATATCGTTCTTTCCAGTTCGCCAGCGAATGTTGTGCTATTTCAAGTTCCTTTAGTCGCTCTACCTCACGACTTCCCGCTTCGGTAACTTTACCTTGCAGATCACTCACCAGCTGCTCATTCTCTTTCTTCACTTCTAATAACGTCACATTCTCTGTTCTTACATCCTCATATCGTTTCAGCGTATCGCGGTATATCTCTTGCGCCTCTTCGTACTCCTGCTGAAGATGCAATAATTCATCCTCAGACATTCGTCGTCTGTTCAGTTCCAGCTCAGATTGCTCCTTCAATACACTTAGTTCATCATGAAGTAGCTTCATGCCAGATTCAAGAATCTCATTCTGTTCATTCGCCTTTACAATCCGTTGCTCCAAATCAGCAATTTCTTTATTCCTTGTGTCCTCCAGCATCTTCCACGATTTCACTTCTGCAAGCAATCTATTCACTTCATCTTCAAACTTACGCGATGAGGAGATTTGTGCCTCAAGTGACTTCTGTACCGTATGGCACTCTGTTTCGGATTTGGTTAAACTTATCTTCAGCGTATTTACTTCATTATTTAATTTAGCAATCTTACTTTGTAAAGCATTCTGCTCAACCTTCGCAGTCTGCTCTCTTTGAATCAATTGATTATGCTTCTCATCCAACAATCCATGAACACGTTGCTCTTCCTTCAAATCCTTCTCAACTTGGACTAGCTTAGTCTGTAATTGAGTATTACTATTTCGAAGATCTATTAAATTCTTATCCAAAGCTTGAAGAGATTGTTTATGCTTCTGCTCCTGATTGGATTGTGTTTGCGTTAATTGTTGGTTCTTCTGTGTCTCCTGCTGTAGCAAAGACATCGTATCCTCAAGCTTCTTCTCTAATTCGGCCTTTACTCGCGTTAACTCTTCTTGAAGTTCTTCCTTTTCCTTAATAACACTAGCGGATTCTTCCTGCAGCTTCTGAGTCTGCTCGTTATGTTCAGCACGACTCTTCTGAAGTTGTATGATTTCAGCTTTAAGTTCACTACGCTCTCCGGTGAGCATCTTTAATTCATTACGAACTTCCTGTGTTTGAATAGCTTCTTCAGCCATGTGGACAGCAGCGAGTACCGCGATTTTGGGCGTATCCAGCCTAGAATGATTCTTTGATATGCTATTCATACGTTCATCAACATACTGTGCAATTTTTTTCATATAGTCAGAACTACTTCCGACAATTTTATAAGAGCTCCCGTAGATTTCCACGGTAACACGAGTACGTTCGGGTAAATTCACTGTTGTTCCCTCCTTCTGATGTGAGTAACTCTTAGATGTCTACTTACCATAGATTCTACCAAATTTCCCTATAGAAAAAAAGCCACACCGAACCTTTATGTCTATGGATTCGATGTGACTATGTTCTATTCCTGCTATTTTCTTAATTCAGCGTCAAAAGTTTGTTCTAACGCTGCCACAACTGTACCATGTAACGTTGTTATTTCTTCATCCGTCAATGTCCGCTCCTGATGGCGATATAGAAGTGAAATGGCAACGCTCTTCTTATTATCACCTAGTCTACTGCCTGTGTACACATCGAATACTTGTACAGTCTGGAGTAGTTCTCCTGCAGTCTCACGAATCGTGGACAGTAATGCCCCTGCTTCCGTGCTATGATCTACGACAAGCGCTATATCACGTTCAACAGCAGGATAGCGTGGCAAATCACGATATTTGATCTCATAATCCGTGTTATCCAATAGTGGCTGTAACAAGATTTCAGCCACATACACGTCTTCTAGATCTCGATCAAGTTGCAATTGTGGATGAACCTGACCTAACGTACCTAGCAACACTTCTCCACCAGTGCTGTTCTTCAAGTAGATTGAAGCAGAACGACCAGGATGATATCCTTCCGGCTTGTTGGCTACATAGGTAATGGAATCCCGCACACCAAGATGATTAAACAACGTCTCTAGGGTTCCCTTGAGATCGAAAAAGTCAACTTCCACTGGATTAACATTCCATTGTTTCTGGCCTAATTTCCCGCTAAGAAGTAAGGACAAGACCGATAGTTCTTTCGGCTGTGTAGTCAGTGTCTCTTCTTTTGAAAAGAATACACTCCCCATCTCAAACAATGCCAAATCCGGATGTTTCCGATTCACATTGTAAGTGGCAGCATCCAACAATTGAGGAATAATGCTCGTACGCAGAACACTACGCTCCTCACTCATCGGCATGGACAACTTCACAGGCTTGTTATCTATCGTTAATGCTGGAAATACTGCTGTTTGATCTGGATGAGTAAATGAGTAGCTAATCAATTCCTGCCATCCACCATGAGTAAGCAATCTCCGTAATTCGCGACGTAAAGCTTGAGGTTTCGTGTAAGCCCCAGGTGTCGTCGGTCCTTCAATGGCTGTCGTGGGAATGTTATCATACCCATAAAGTCGAGCAATCTCTTCCATAAGATCTACATCGCTTGTAATGTCACCGCGTCGAGTTGGAACTCTGACATCAATAACCCCCGGGGTCGTATCCGCACAATCAAAGTCCAAGCGAGCAAATATCGTTTTCACTTCAAGCATAGATAGTTTCGTACCCAAAATACGATTCAACTTATCAAGCCCTAAAGCAATCGTTACTTCTTCAACAGGTGTATCCACAGATTCTACAATACCTTGGTGAACTTTACCTCCAGCATAACTAGCCATAAGCGCTGCAGCCCTGTTCAATGCTGGAATAATCGCACCACGATCAACTTCTTTCTCAAACCGAAGACTGGCTTCTGAACGAAGACCTAACTGTCGAGAAGTTTTACGTACAACGCTCCCAGCGAAATGGGCTGACTCTAACAATATATTCACCGTTTGCTCTGTCACTTCAGAGTTAGCTCCACCCATCACACCTGCAAGCGCTACTGGTTTCACTCCATCGGTAATTAGAAGCATATGTGGTTCCAACTTACGCTCTTGTCCATCCAAAGTAATCAACGTCTCTCCCGCTTTAGCAAGTCGAACATCAATGGCACCATTATTCAGCTTATCTGCGTCGAAGGCATGAAGTGGCTGGCCATATTCGAGCATGACATAGTTCGTAATATCTACGATATTATTAATCGGACGTACACCCGCAGCCATTAAGCGATTCTGCATCCATTGCGGCGATGCCTTGAGAACCACTCCTGTAATATAACGGGCTGCATAGTGGCTGCAATAATCTGGTGAACTGATATTTACAGATATATGATTAGCAGCTGCATCGTCTATTTCCTGATTCATATCCAATGGATCTGTAATGTGAACTTCACGACCTAGAATAGCCCCAACTTCATATGCAGCACCATGCATACTTAAACAATCTGAACGGTTAGGTGTAAGGTCGAATTCAAGCACATAGTCATCCAATCCGAGTACATCACTAATCGGGCTACCGATCTCTACAGAATGAGGTAGAACGAGAATCCCTTCCTGTTGGTCTTTAGGCAATAATTTATCATTCAAGCCCAATTCCTTAGCGGAACAGATCATACCTTGAGATGGGACGCCACGTAGCTTCGCCTTCTTGATCTGCATGCCATCTGGCATTGTAGCACCAATCAGTGCAACGGGTACCTTCTGACCCGCTTCCACATTCTTCGCTCCACATACGATCTGCAATTGTTCTTCCTGCCCTGCATCTACGATGCAGACGTTCAACTTGTCAGCATCTGGGTGCTTCTCTTTACTTACCACATAACCAACAACAATCTTGTTAACACCTTTATTGCGGTTCTCAACGACATCTATTTCAATACCTGCACGTGTAATTTGCTCCGCTAGATCCTTTGCGTCCACATTATCTATAGCAACGTAATCCTTCAGCCATTCCATTGATACTTTCATGATGATCCCCTTTCTTCCTTTAAATTAAATCCTTGCAAACTGCTTCAAGAAAGCCATATCACTATTGTAGAAATGACGAATATCGTCAATACCATATTTCAACATCGCAATCCGCTCTACACCCATTCCAAATGCAAATCCACTGTATTTGTCAGGATCATAGCCGCCCGCTTTCAATACTTTCGGGTGTACCATGCCACAACCAAGAATTTCTAACCAGCCTGTTTGTTTACATATACGACATCCGCTTCCCTCACATTTGACACACGTGACATCCACTTCCGCACTAGGCTCTGTGAACGGGAAGAAACTTGGACGAAGACGAATTTCTGTATTATGACCGAACATCTCCTGAACGAACTGCTGTAACGTTCCCTTGAGATCGCTCATACGAATGTTCTCACCGATCACAAGACCTTCGATCTGATTGAACTGGAAGGAGTGAGTCGCATCATCATCATCACGGCGGTATACTTTTCCTGGACAGATCACCTTGACTGGCGACTCACCATCCATGCTCTGCATCGTACGCATTTGCACGGGAGAAGTCTGTGTCCGCATCAATAATTCCTCTGTAATATAAAAGGTGTCCTGCATATCACGAGCTGGGTGATCCTTCGGAAGATTAAGTGCTTCAAAGTTATAATAATCCGTTTCAACTTCAGGTCCTTCTGCGATGTTATATCCCATACCAATAAATACTTCTTCAATGTCTTGTATGACTTTGTTGAGCGGATGAACGCCTCCTTGAGGCATTGTGCGTCCTGGCAATGTAACGTCAACTTGTTCTGCTTGTAGACGTTTCTCAGTCTCTTCTTTTTGAAAAGCATCCTGTTTGGCTTCAATCACGTTCTCAATGGCGGCGCGAACTTCATTACCAACTTGTCCTATCACTGGTCTTTCCTCCGCACTTAATGAACCCATTCCTCGTAAAATTTCAGTCAATGCGCCCTTCTTACCTAAATATTTCACACGTAGATCATTCAGCTGTTCTGGGCCACTCACCTCTTGCAACTGGGCCAGTGCCTCAATCTTCAACGCTCCTAATCTCTCTTTCATAGCCTTTCAAGCCCCCTCAATTCATAATGTACAGTATATTTCAAACAAAAAAGGCCCTTCCTCCCGGAAAAGGGACGAAAAGACCGTGGTACCACCCTTGTTAGAAAACATGCATCTAAAACTTAGCAGCATCTCTTATCACTGCGTAGCTAAATACAACTCTCTCACTTTAAACGATGTAACGGATCGTGAACCGGTATCCCCTACTCAAGTTCAAGGAACTGCTCCGGAGGGAACTTCAGCAGCCTATTTCTGTAGAAACGCTCTCAATCAACTGGCGCTTCCTCCCTGTAAAGAGGCACTGCTTACTTTACTCCATCAATGCATTTCATTCATAACACTCTTGTGCAACAATTATATCATATCTGTGTCCACTGGCAAGTTTCTATAACAATTCAGAGCAATTATACTGAGTTTGTTCGGTGCTAACATACTGAGTTGCACCCAGAGTAGTCATTCCTAATATTAGAGATCGGAAGCTTTAGATATGTATGTTGTAACAAACACAAATAAGACCCTTGTCGTCACAAGGGTCTTTAGCAATGCGAAAAGTAATATCCAATTCGATTACTTTTTATCATTATCCTTATTGTCTGTATTGTCCTTATTTTCGTTTTCATCTTTTTTACTTTCTAGATTATCCATTGTATTACCTACTCGTTTATTAAAAGCTAACTCAAAAAATCCTGTCGCAGATAACCCTGCTAATCCCCCACCCCATAGCCTTTCGATCGTCTGTAAATCCGTGAAAGGGTAGAATGCTAGTCCAAGTAGAAGACCGATGAGCACCCCAACCAGTGGTATAATCTTTTTAGGTAGATTAATGGTGTTCTTTATAAGTTGAACAACTGCCATTACAAATACAGCTAATATTGAAGCAAACGACAAGACCTCATTTAAATTCTGATTTATCATAAACGGTCACTGCTCCTTCTCAAGGGTATACAAATCCAATCCAATACAATCCCTCCTCCAATCTGTTGGAAAGTGTAATAGAGCTTAGCAGAATTAAAATTATTCACGCTGCCTCGGAGTTATGTATCACTTGACTGATGGTCAAGACCCCTTGAGAATAAATATGTTCCACTGGCGAAAATAGTCCATGCTTATACAAATTCATGAAATTGTATTCACTTAATTGGGGTAGTTATACTCTCTGTTGCGTAATCTATCTTTTAATGCTTGATTCCATTGTCTTGTCTATTACTTAGCTCTCATAGCAACTGCTAGCGTCCGCCAACCCTCCAAAGTAAACTGCGGGTCGTTGATTATTCCACCCAGATCTGAGGATCCAAACTCCTTCACGAACCATGCTGGGGCCAAAATACGTTCCTCTAATATGCTTACGCGCTCTATCAACTTATCTACTAATGCTTTTTCCTCTTTTGTCATTGCTTCACCCTCCTTGACCTCACTTTCATAATAGTCATGTAAATACTTTGATGGTTCTACTACTCCACTTTCACTTTCTGTATGTCCATAGGACGGTGAGCAAGTTTTACGAATCTCATAGTGAAGATGCGCACCCGTTGAAACCCCTGTACTTCCTTGATGCCCTATCTTAGTCCCCCTCTTCACCTTATCCCCTACCTTTACCGATGCAGCGGATAGATGAGCGTAACAATGCAAATACCCTTTGTCGTCCTTGATTCCGACTGAGATACCGTAACCTCCGAATCCTGAACCCTTTACGCCTTCCTTAGCATGTATGACTTCACCGGATATAAATGCGTACAATGGACCTAAGGAGGGTGTGATTACCAGATCAACGCCTCTATGAAACTTTGGAATTTTATATACTGGGTGCATACGCATACCGAATGGACTTGTTAGTCTGAAAGATTCAAATGGATTCATGATTGATCACCGCCTTTTTGTTTGAAAATAGCTATGATTTCTCTGATCTTGTTCGGTAAGGGCAAGCCCATCCTCCCATAATTTTCTGTGACTGAAATCAATTCATTCGTCAAATAAAAATAAATAGAACCCACCATGATGAGCTCAGTACCAAACAATTCATCTAATCGGTGTGCCAAGATCACTATAAGAATCATGAGTCCCTTTTTAGCCAGCCCCCAAAAACCAACATCGCTACTAAGTCCATTACCTATTTTTATTGAAGCCGCTATGCCAGTCACGTAATCGATTATAATCGCAAGTAAAAAAAATGAGATCAGTTCAGACCATTCACCAAAAAGGTAGGTGGCTGCCGATCCTAAAAGGGCTATGCCCCACTTTAAAATCAATTCGAATCTTTCCATGCTTCTCATCTCCTCCGATGATGTAATATAAAAAAAGCCCTCGAGGGTTCGAGGGAAAAATAAAAACGCCAAATGGCGCCATTTCTTGTTATGCATATTGAATATCTGTAATTAATGTAAACTCTTCTGAAGTTATGACACCAAAAGCTACATACTGCCTAAGCTGCGGTTCCTTGGCCCACTTCTTTTCGAAGTAATACTTAAGCCGCTCAAAATTGTTCTCAAACATTCGTCTTCACCCCTTCCATAGCCAATACACGCAATTCCAAGCCGATGATTTGATCGTTTAACGCTTCGTTCTGCGCCTTCAAATCTACCGATTCTAACTCGCGTACAACGATCTGAGCACCTAGTACCTCGCTCTGACTACATAATTCCAAGTACTCTAGCTCGCGTTGTACGAGTTGCTCCCCAATCCTGTCAAGTTCTGATATCGATGCAGGAGGTAAGGATGCTATCTCATCAGCAATTTCCTGCTCTGTCTTTTCTCTAATTTTCTCATCGTCTAGTTTGAATAGATTCGCTTTACTAGAATACAACACCCACTCGTCAACCGTAATAGGCACAGCTGCTTCAGGTATGTTGTCGCCGTGTATCTCGTTGACGTAGAATCCGCTTATGTTTCCTAAATCATTGAAGTCTGCGTAATACTGTTTCATCATTTATCCCTCCTTTAGTAACCCATTGCCAACCATCTTACTGAAATTGAGTAACCGCTATTTTGTATTACTTGTATAGAAGCAATAGTAAATCCTGGTGTAGCTATGGAGATTGCAGGATTAGAAACACCTGTAACCGACACTAGGGTTGTGTTCGTCGGAAAAGTTATTGGATAGATTGCTTCTGCAAGTACACCGCTTATGGTTTCAATGCTACCCCACTGAATAATGAGACCACTTGCAAGCCTTTGGTATCCGTTAACCGCAAGACTAGCAGGGTTATTATCAGAGCTATATAACTCCACCCACGGCTGATATACTCCGTCTAATTTGCGGCGAAAAAATCTTTTATCTATTCCATACGGTGTGAACGTTTGGGTGGCTGAATAATCATGAAAGGCATATGCTTCATGCAATACAAAACCACTATGAGCATAAGGTAGACCACTTAAATCTATTTCCACATAATATAAACCACCCTTCATGATGCTGTTAACACCGCTAGTCCAATTAGAAGATGCACGCTTAGAGTCCCCGAATACAAATCTCTCAGACTTTTTTCCACCGAGCAACAAAGCCCCTGCTTCACTATTTGCTGCTAAGGTTCTTTCAACATCGCTTAATACACTATATATGCTATCTGCATATTTAAGCGATGCCGTAACCGCTGGAACGTCTATCGATGTTAGAGTTACGCTATTATCCCCTGATTCTAAGATAACTGCACCACTTGTCTGAACACTCTTTGTGGTCGGTCGTGCTAATTTGTATAGTAAATTGTAAGGTTTATATCCTATTGGTGCTTGTGTTGTAGGGAGTACTGCTTTGGTGAACTCATTCAGTACCGTAGGAGCCCATACTGCATTTGTTGACCACGCCGCGTACCATCTCCTAAAGGTTGGGTGTACTAAGCCGTCCCATAATGCTCCAGAAGAACTCGACATTTTCCATCCCATGAAAAAGGCTTTGATTTCATCAGCTGTTGGTGTGTATGTGTCTCCCCAACCGCTATCGGTGTTATTAATTGTAATGAATAGATCTTTAAATCCTGATTGGATTGTCAAATACGTCTCGTCCGCATTCCCAGTAATAAATGCACCTACATTTTCCAATCGTCTACCATCATTCTTAGTTACAGAAAGATGCTCAGCGGTATAGTTAACTCCCCCTTTAGATACCCCGACAACACCTACTGCTTTTATTCCCGGAAGGCTAGTGTATAGACCCCAATTGAGTGATCCGTCCAATATAACTTTTTCCCAGTGCATAATCTTCTGAGGCTTCCCATTCACGTACTCCAGTCTATCTGTTATACCCCCTTCCCCGTTGCCATGTAACTCGGTATATGCAATTAAAGGTGTTTTACTTTGCGGCTTGAACGGATGCACTATGGATCCCCTAGTAAGAATTGGATTAACCAGTGTGTATGTCCCTGCGTTTGTATTTGTAGCATAAATACGAACTTTTTCAGATGTAGGTTCAGTAGTGAATGTAACCGTAACAACTCTTTTCTCATTCTCCAACGTGGAGTAGATCGTAGGACCAGTCGCTTCACCGTTTGAATCAATTTGAACAACAGTTGTTCGACCGTTCACCTGTGCTGAATACGTATATACTGTGCTTGGAGTTACTAGCACATCCACATAAGAGGCATCAGTAGAAACTATAGCCAGCGTTTGTAGACTATACGGACTAATAATCTGCGCCCTGTCACCCAACACCCACTCACCAAACATAGGTACTAAGTTATCCTGTACGCTTGTGATCGTCGAATTCATTACTCCGTGGATACCGGTTCCGACATACGGATATTTTGCAGCGACTTGCTCATCAGTCATACCATCGATTTTTGCGTACTCAGCGGCTGTTACTTCATAAACTCTTAAATTATCAGCATAGGCGAATTTCCCAGCAGCCCCTATAACTTTTAATACAGTAATAAATCCAGTTGCAGAATCACTCATTTTGTTTGCATCAAACTTTATGATTGTGGATGAAAACTTACTAGTATTAGATATAGGCTTAGAGACCGCATAGCTTATGTTATCAGTTAAGGAAAATACCGCATTCACGCCATCTCCATTCTTTATATCACCTACTAGAATAAACAATCGGTTTGATTTTTTCATAGCGATTTCTTTGCTTTGCATAAACCCATCGACTGCAGTATTGGTTAGTTTAATACCATTCGTACCTGTTGTCTTATTTACTGAATCTAATTCTCTAACCGCATTGACTCCTTGCCATCCATCAACTGCTTCACAACCCCCATCATCCCCCAATAAATTAATCAGAGTCCGCCCTTCAACCTTAGGGAAAGCAATAGCCGGAGCCTTTCCACCTTGAATGACTTGCGCACCGTATTTAAGTTCTGCTGAAATTTGTGAATCGTTGCTTAATTCGTTGTACAATAGTCCTACAGCTTTTTCTGTAGCTGCTACGTCCTCACGTATACCGTCCGTGGCACTAGATAGTTGGACATGTCCTTTTGTTGTTAATGTCGCATCTTCCGCTGTATGCGTAGTAAGAGTGTCATTTACAATCTTAACTGCTTTTGGCGTAGCCGACTCCGTCTCTGACGTGCTATCTACAGCGCTGTTTAGTCGTGTGATTCCTTTAACCGTTAATGAAGCATCATCTGGAATAGCTTCCGCTATTTGTTCATCCACATATGTTTTCTCCGCCGCCTTAGTCTGTAACTCCTGAAGTGATTCAGTAGTCAGGTTCATGAACCAGTTCAACCATGCTGCAGGCGGACGATCTTCTACTTCCCAACCCGTGATCCTCTTAGACTCGGGGGGTTCGATCCCTATTGCTTCCCACTCCGGTGCTTGTTTATTAAATGCCATGATAATCCCTCCTATATCGGTAATTCGTAATCATTGCCTGGTACATATACTTCTCCGAGCGTGCCCCCCATGATCATACTTGGATCAGATAATCCAAATTCGTCTCCTTGTAACCCTTCATAAATGGAAGACAGCCGAAATGTGCCCGCTAATTCAATCTGTGCAATACTAACGCCAGCAGCTACTGTCTTCTGAATGATCTTCGCGAATTGTAAAGGTGACATTCCCACCTCATTCAGTCTTTTCATGGGCATGCGAATTAATGAGAGTGATGCTGCTTCCGGCTCGTACGGATCGCTAAATTTTTCTTGAATTTGAATATCTTTATAATCACAATCTAAGGCCAGAGCAAGCACTCGTATAATCGTGTTAATGTCTGTTTTCGATAGATTTCTTGCTATCTTCGACTTTAACAGCACCCTGTACACCTCATCTGTCGCGGCACCACGTGGTTGGATGACATTTTGGCCGATACGATCCAATGTCGTACCTTGAGCTTTATCAATGTCTCTCCATTCACGCGCCTTCTCGAGAGAAGTGTTTAGCTCTTCCATTTGAGCATAGAGAATACTGATTAATTTACCGATATTGCTATTCGGATTTTTGTTGAACACATCTGTGAATCGCGATAGCATATCCTTCATACTAAACATGACGATTCACCACAATGTCCTTAGCACTAATCTGGGCGACTTGATAACGTTCTAAAGTGACGTTATCCTCTTCCAGCACATCGTCCTTACCCATCTTTAACGTAAAATCCTCTATGCCCTCAATTTGATCTATTGCGCTGATCAGCTTTTTGTATACAGCTGATGCACCCATCGATAATCCGCTGTAGTAACTGCCTCCATCTTCCCCACCAATATAACGAACTATGGCTGATCGAATCTGTTCATCTCCGTCTGCCGGATACTGTTCATTAGTCGTCAGATTGACAAAGACTTGCAGCACCACTTCTTCCGCTCGACTGAACTTCACCTCATGCCCGTAACCACCAATATCCAAGACCCTCTTTACAATATCTCCGTAAGACTCAATGCCACCCGCTCCAGTTGAAAATATAGCTTGTGCTATCTCATCCTCATCCCCACCTAACACATAACATTGATACGTATGAGGCGGTCGCCCGAAAGCATCCGGTTCGCTAGAGTAATTCTGGATGACTGTCGCCGCTCTGACCGAATTAATTCTAAGCAATGCGCCAATTAGAGCATCAATCGTAGCCGCACCACCACCAGCAACCGACTGAGTAAATAAATCACGGAATTCTAAGTCCGTCATTTTCTCTCGCCCAGCCGTGGTTGGCACGATATTCGTCACACCTGTAACATCTGGGGTTGGATTCACAATGACGATAATCGAACCCGCAGCAACATTCCCGGCCTGACCTGCTTCTACAGCTTCCACAGGAACCGTCGCTAAGCCAGTGCTATCAAAAGTTATATCTTCCGTCGTATCGAAATAAACCTTTGTTTCGGTTGCAACACGGAATCCTTGTGCCAACGTATGGCCCGATGTTCCTGTCAATTGAACAGTCCCCCGAGCATATTGATCCAATACGCGAGTAATCCCTACATGGGGACCCAGTCGATCTAAGCTACTTCCTTCTGCAGTATTTATATAACTGCTGTTGTATACGTCCTCTGCTGTCACCCACAACTTAGAGAGAAACCATGCAAAGATACGCAAAATAATTCCTAACGGCGATCTTTCAGAAGTGTTCACCTTTTCCCCAAATGTCTCTTTCGCCTTGTCATTCATCTCTGCAAATAAGTCATCAAATCGTCTGCGTTTAAACCCTGTTCTATCCAGCACCAATACTCACTCCTTCCGCCTTAATCCGTTCTCCCTCTGTACTTGTAGCATCAAATGTTACCAGCAACGTCCGAGATTTCGCGTCTATTTCGAATTTGATTAGATCCACAGACTGAATTCGTTCTTCCTGCATCAGTCCCTGTATCAATTCATCACGCATGTCTTCTTCGTTCAACTGTTTCCCCAGAAACTTAGAGAATGTAATTCCCATATCCGGATTCAGAAACCATTCACCTTTATTCGTTCCAATTCCAATATGACAGCATTGAGCGACTTCCTCGGTCCCCTCTATCAACACTAAATCGCCTGCAACATTCATTAGAAGATCTCCGGTCTCGCTTAACTTTAAAGACTGCATCCAAACACCCCCACAATGACAGCATCGTTCACGTCATGTCTTCGTTCTGTATCTACGGAAGCCACCTGCCCATTCAGAGCATTCTTGATTTCTCGATCCGCACATACAACATATACGGTATCTCCAGATTTAAGAGAGGGTCTATAGATCTGTTCTATCTCATTAACTTTGAATCGATGTCCTAGCGCAGGTATGCTCTGAATCATGGCAGGTTCACCATCGTTAGTTCGAACCAACGGCTGCACATCAGCCTTACATGTCACTTCATCAAATGAAATGACACGACATGGGAAGCCCACATGAACTGCATTCAACTGGTGAACCATCATCTGAGCAATGACTTCAGACAATGTTGAAGCCGGATCATTTCTCACATGATCGCCTCCATTTCCGTAGTGAAATCCCCAGTGCGACTAATATGATGTGTACCACCCCGAACATATAAGCGCCCTTCAAATTGTGAACATGCTAAATCAACAACAGAAGCGGTTGTTATAAGATGCTGTAATTGTGATTTGAGGTTAAAGCCTTTGAATCCACCTTCGTCAAAGCGTTCTGGTGTCCCAATTAAACCCGTCGCTTTAGCTAAGCGGAACACATGGTCTCCCCCACGACGCAAACTTCGCACATACAGCTTTCCTTTATTAATAAAAGCGGATGTACCACAGTCTTTCGCTACCTTAGTAATAATCTCAATGACATTCCCCTTGGCTGTGTAACCATCCTTATACTGATAGTCCACATTCAGCGCTATTTGAGCTATTGATAGATTTATCTTTTTTGCCATTTGCTTGATGATGTAACTAGCAGACGTATTCCTTGCAAATGCGGTTTCGTTCACTTCTTGCTTATCGTAATTCTTATCCTCACTATCTAACACAAAGATTGATGTTACCTTATCTACGCCCTCCCATCGTGTCTGAACCTTCGATATATAACCCTGCAACATAAGGCCCACATCTCCACGGTAACCACCATTCATTTGTAAGAGAGCGCCATACTTCATGTTGTTCAACGTTTTATCCGATAAGTTCCAAATCTTAATTTCACTCTCATTCGGCAAAATATCATTATCAAAAGGAATGGTTGCTTCCATTGCAAAGTCCTCCATACTAAATTTACGATTGGCGACAATCATCTCTGCAACTCGTCCAAAGTTAGTCATCCTCTTCCTCCCCACTTTCAATGACATATAAAAAAACACTCTCAGAGAGTGTTTCCCATGTTACATCTATACTGTTCTCAGATTCATCGTATGGAATGATCGAGACTTTAGGGAACCTGTGATCTATGACGTCATAAAAAAGAGGCATCGCATAAATTAATTTCTCACCTGTAATTAATACTTCCCCATCTCGTTCTAGATCGACCGTAAAGAAATCGTAATCCTCGTTATAGTTCACTTCAAAGGTAAAGAACTCGTCTGCAAGCGAAAGATCGAACCGATACGGAATGAGATTCTTTTCAATATCAATATAGTTCATATTCCCTCCTCCTCCCTTTACGTCTCCATTTCCCATGGAGTCCCTTTCTTGTGTTTAGATTTCGTCACCTTGGCAGGACTCTTAGCCTCATTCGAGATACTGCTACTTCCCTTAGTTGGACTACTCTTTTTACTTTGAGGTTGTTTCACTCCGGCGTTGGCAGCCTTGGCAACTTGTACTTTAACCGGTGTTGGAAGTTTCCCCACATAAGATGAAACTGCAATACGAACTTCCTTCATCGTCAATGTAAACGCTAATCCATCCTTAATCGTATGGTCATGCTTAGATGAGAACCCTGAGAGTAATCCAGTAAACATAGTTCGACCCGAAAAACGAACGATCTCTCCTCGATCCTGAGCCTTCACGATCATCGCCCGTGTACTATCCGCGTTGTCACCAACAATAATACCGCTAATAGAAAGTGTCCGGGCTTTACGTTGAACATGGTCACTGAGGTCAATATCCCTCTCCACAGGCTGATCAGTGATATCCACTTCAAAGCTCGGACTCTCATCCTCAACTAAGATGTAATGACCGTTAAGAATCGCCATTATCCACTCGCCCCCAATCCATTACGTCTCAGCACACTCTCTAATATTTTTTGAACTTCTTGGGCAACGATCGCTCCTACGTCCCGTGCATTCTTAACATCTCCGCCACCCTCTACAGTGACAGGTACGGTGACATTAATGGAGACACTACCACTCCTTGGTGTCGTACTGGCTGGATAGCTTCTTGCTGGATTTGCGGATGAATAAACTTTGTTCTCCGCAGCCGTCATGACTCTTTCACCCTTATGAAGTTCGGCAATATAACCATCGAAAGGAACGTTATCTAAACCAAGAGCATGACTCCCATCAGCTTGTACACCGTTAGGGATCGTTGCAATAGTCGGAATGCTGATACCCAATTTACCAAATCCGGGTATTTCCATACTTAAGATGCTATTCACTTTCGTGATCATGTTATTCAGTTTCCCTATAACCCAATTAATCCCTGTTATAAAGCTTCCCTTAATTCCTTCCCACATCCCTGTAACGCTTTGAGACATTCCATCCCACAATTCGGAGGATACCGATTTAATTGTGCCCCATACATCAGTAATAATAGTTAGAATACTATTCACTGACGTCGTTATGGATAAAATAATACTGTTCCAAATTGACGTCAACATCGTCCATATCCCAGTAAACACTTCCATTGCGTACAATCTAATTTGGTTCCAATAAGTAGCGAGTTGAATGACTAAATTACTAATGTATCCTATGATCGCATCCCATATTGCCAATCCCCATGTTACAAAAAAATTAATAACCGAATTGAATATTGCCTTGGTGAACGCTATAAATGTCGTCCATAATCCAGCTAACCAAGGCCCAATCGCGCCCCAATTTTTAAAAATCAGGATAACACCCGCTATAGCTGCTCCAACAAGTACTGCAATTCCTATAATAGGAAGAAGTGGTGCTATCATTGCCCAACCAGCAATAGCGGCAGACCACATAGCTGGAATCATGGCTACTAGAAGCACTAGCGCAACGCCCCCAAGAGCTGGAGCCAGTACATCAATATGATCAACAAAGAACCCTACAGCGTCTGAAATAAGTTCCAGTACGGGTAGCAATAATAATCCCATTGGAATTAGAATACCTGTTTCAATTTGCCTTCCCATGGTTTCAAGCGCCTCTCCTGGAGATTCAAAATTCGTCTGATTTATCTGCTCCATTGTATCCTTCGTCATATCAAACTGGCTTCTAGCTGTTCCCATAGCAGCGATAATAGGCGCATCCAATGTCTTGAATTGATCTCCCATTAGAGCCACACCTATAGAATTTCGCTTCAAGGGATCTTCTATCTCGGAAAGCTTCTGCATTATTCCTGAGAACGACTGCTTCGCTTGAGGTCCCCCATCGGTAAAAGTACTGAACATTTGATCTGCATTTAGACCAAGAGATTCAAACGCTTGTCTCGTCTCATCTGATCCACTGGTCGAAAGCATACTAAATTGTTCAATTGCAGCACCCACTGTATCTAAACTAAGCGCACCATTGCTTGATCCAGCAGCTAAAGTATCGAACATTTCATTAGCAGTAAACCCTAGCTCCTGAAATGGTTTAGAGTATTGGTTAGCCGTTTCTACAAGCTTACCTGATTGATCTAATCCACTTTGCGCTCCTTGCGCTAATAGTCCCATAGATTGTTCGGAAGTTACGCCAAAAGCTTGCATCATCGTATCTGCAGTCTTTACAGATTCTGTGACGCTATAACCAAATGCCTCCTCTAATAATAAAGCATTCTTAGTCGTATTCTGTAAGTCATCTCCGGTCTGCTTCGTGATCTGCATCGTTGTTGATATCGCGCTCCCCAAATCTTCCCACGACTTACCGAAATTCTGATTGTATAAATTATTAGCGACATCCTCGGTTACCTTCATCTGCGCATTAGTGGCACCTGTCGCTTGTTGAATCGATGTCATCGCATTAGAGTAATCACTCGCTGCATCCATTGCTTTCTTTCCTATTGATATGCCGTTACCTACAACGTTTAATTTTTTGACCAAATCCGTTAACTTAATCGTCTTCTTCTCGGCTTCTTTCAGTGCAAAGCTGACAACTTTGATGTCAACCTCATAAGTGAGATCACCGATCTTTACATCAGCCAAATAAATCACCTCATATGAAAGAAAGAGTACCCGAATGGGTACTCATTTCTTATTCATTTCCTTTTTTTGATGCTCCATATAAAGATCCAAAGCTGCATTCGCTTCTGCTAGATCGTCATGATCCATCTTATCCAGATCACTATATGAAATTTTCATATCCGATAACATCAAGCGCCACATATGCCAATTCTCTTTAGCTTTCCTGCGAGCTTCCGCCTTGCTTATTGTCATCCTCTTCACCATCCTCGTCTTGACCCGAGATGAATGAGTACGCTGCATTGATGACTTCGGTATATTCCTTATAATTCGAGAAATCATCAATTTTCATTTTGGGATTAACGACAACGTGCTTCAGCACTTCTTCGGCCAGACGTTCCTCAAGAACAACACCATGCTTGTTCATAGCTGCATCCTTAATTTTGGATACGGTACGTACACCTGGATGTTGGAACATATACTCCTTCTTCAATGCTTTAGATGTATAATTTTTCTGTTTAAACATGAATGATCGTCTCCTCTAGTTTACTCGACCACATGGTCAAGACATTGAATTTCATACTGGCGGTCTTCCGCTTCATTACCGTAAGTGCGTGTAGCTGGCTTTTTAACAAAAGCTTGTGTCACTGTAATTGTTTCCTTAGGTTCGCCATTGAAAATAATTGAGATCGGCACAAGCTTGCCTGTACGTGCTATCTTATCCAGGAATGCAACCTGTGGACTGGTTGGAAATAACGTCAACGTGAGCGTCCCCAATGGGTTATTCACCTTTGTCATTACAACGTCACCCTGAGAACCTACCTTTGCTGTTTGTGCATCCTCATCCTTCTCAAACTCCACCATATCCTCTGAGAATCCAGTGATATATACTCCATCAATCGTCACAGTTAGATCCATCGGATCATAAGTTGTTGCCATATTTATCTCTCCCTTTTATAGCTTAATAACGCCGCTAATTTTAGTTTTGTGAATAGCTCCTGCCAATTCAAATGAGAATGAACCATCATTGTATTCCCGCTTCTCACGATCCGCTGGGTCCACTTGGGAACGCGGCTTAAAGGTTGTGCTATATAACGGTAGACCTTCATCATCTTGAGCAATCATGCCATTCATATCCGCACGCTTCAGTACAGTCTTAACTTCCCCCTCAATCTGAGAAATTCCAGTATTATCGTACCGAACCTTGTCTTGTCGATTGAAAAGTTTCTGTACAGCCAGTTCGATACTTTGCGTAATATAATCCTGGGAATGAATAATATCGATATACTCACCACTAACGGTCTTACCTTCACTTGTAACGTCATCACCTGCTTTGGTGACATACGTATTCGCACCAAGATCATGAATATTAAGTAATTCCGTTGTATCCATATCTACAGGTGCAATTCCACGCAACGTTAGATTCTTCCATGTCAGAGCCCCAGGCGATGTTGATGCTGCTCGACCCGCCCACGCTGCTTCGGGAAAATTGGATACATCTGCATGATAAAAAACGGCTGTACGTGTAAATTTTTTAGCCTTCATTGCAGTGAGGGTTTCTTTATCACTACTACGGGCGATAAACATCCGCGTACCATTCTGTTCCACTGCCTCAGCAATAGCTGTCATATCAGCAAGTTCGGTAGAAGTAGATATAAGGAAATACCAATCCTTAGTAAATATCTTCCCTACCAAATCCTCTAGCGTTTCTCCTACCGTTTTATGAAGCATAATGGCAATTTCAGCGGGTGAATGGTCACCCTGATTCAAGAGCGCATAAGCTGCCTTATACACTTCCGTATTCTCTGCAAAATCCTTCTTAACGGCATCTAAATCAGCATACCTTGTATACTCCATCCCACTTACGCTCTCACCAATAATCATCGGTTTGCCAAAACCGAGTTTCGGTGTTGGACGCTGAATATCAATCGTTACAGTTACATCATTTCTTACTGACAAAGTCCTCAACTCCTCTGAATTTTTGTTTGTTGTATCCATTCTAAATCTGATTCCAAGATATCCAACGTTCGGAACTCCACGTCAAATCCTTCACGACGCTCCCATACCGTACCGTTCTGAATATCTCGATTGCTTACTGATCCTACTTTCGCTACAACCACATTAACCTTTTCTTTCAGTTCTACATGTCCCTCTGACTTAAACCATTCCCGAGCGGCACATGCATTGTGTGTGCGGATTGCCTTGTCGTCAGCGAAAGATAAGAACGTCATCGTGAAATGTACCGTCTCTGTCTTAACGAGCTTATCTCCCACTTGCATGACAACGGGAAACCCACGACTACTATGGAACACATCTGAGAATTCGCAGGTAACCAGTCCACCTGTTAAATTGCCAATCGTTCCAACCGTTACATTGACTTCGTTATCGAGGTGAGCAGATAACCCCTCGATAATAATCGTACGAATAGTCTCCAATGCAAGCATAGGATCCTCCTTTCTTCGTAACTTTAACTTCAACAAACCATAGAGTGGTCTTACCTCCTTTCCCCCGCACCGCACCCTTGACGATTCACGTCTAAGGTCAATGATCTGACCCACAGCACAGCCGAGTTCTGCAACGATAAGGGGTAGCAGATACACCCGAGAGTGTTCCTCTCTATGAATCTACTATATCTTCGAACCCCCGCCAGAAGACTGTCACGTTGCCGCCAGTTTACCGTCATTGTTCTAAATCACTCCCCAAAGTTTCAAGCTTTCTGTGATCATGGTTATCCCCTTCTCCAGCCTACGATCTACAGTCCGCTCACTCATGATGCTCCGAAATTGTATAGATGTAAGAACATAGCTCCTTGACTTGAAATACCTATGGTCTATAATCCGTTTCACTTCATCATCTAATATAAGGGCGTGTGCTAGTTGAATATGCTCAACTAAATGCTTGTACGCCTTACTCACTTGCTCCTCTTGCAGCGTTAGCTCCTGTTTATGGGACAATCCCGTAATCATCTGACACATCTTAGGGTAATCTCTCAAAAGTGCTTTCGTAGCTTGCTTGTCATTTTTAGTAACTGCCAATAAAACAGAGTTCATCATATAACCTCCTACAACTCGTATTGATATAAAGGATCAAATGGTATTAAGTGAAGTTCCAATACTTACCTTGTGTAATTAATGTAAGGTAATCACGACATTTTGTAAAAGCCCATATTAGACTGAATTGGATCGTTTTAGGTTGATTTTGTAGGTTTTGTCGTTAATTCACGACTATTATCTTGTGTTTACTGGTATATACGACATACAATAGTATTGTATATCCGTCTTCACATCGTTATAATAGGTTATACATGTCGGTAATCCCGACAATAGATGAGGGAGTGGACAAGGTGAGTATCGGGGATCGAATCAAAGAACAACGCAAATTAAAAAAACTTACACAAGCTGAGCTAGCTGAACAAGCTAACTTGTCCCGCTCCTATTTAGCGGATATCGAACGAAATCGTTACAACCCTAGTGTAGATACGTTGAAATCTATAGCGAACGCACTTCATATCAATCTCTCACTACTGATTGAGGAACAGACCTATGACGCGAACACATTGCCCGAATGGGCCACATACAAGGATAAAAGAGACTTTAAGAAGATGCTTGAAGATGATGGGGAATTAATGTTTGATGGAATACCACTTAACGGAGAAGATAAGCGCAAAATTAAAGATGTACTCACGGGATTGTTCTGGGAGGCCAAGCATATGAACAAAGAAGCTCGTAGAATAGGTCAAGAACAAAGACAAAATAACAAAGACTAACGGTTAGGGTGAATGCTATGGATGAACTTGTTAATAAACTTATTCGCAAATATAAAACGAATGATCCCTTTGCCATCGCCCTCAACATGAACATTTCCATTCGTTATGCTGATCTGGGTAATCACACGCGGGGGATATATCATAGAACACTTCGTCGGAGATTCATTATATTACATAATCAGCTTTCACCTGAATGGCAACGTTTTATTTGCGCACATGAATTAGGCCATGATCGCCTTCATAAAGGGATTAATCGTTTCTTCATAGATGAGCATTCTTTCTTTCATGCGGGGAGATACGAACGACAGGCTAATCGGTTTGCGGTTCATCTTTTAACGGCAACCGATACCCTGTTGCCTAATGAATCCGTCCAACATTTCTTACAACGAAATCATATACCTGAAGAAGTGTATCCATTCTATTATTAGCTTGTTTCGCACGCCCAAAAATAGAACATACGTTCCTTGCTGGCGGTATTATGTGAAAATAAGCAAACAAAAAAAGCCCTTGATTATCAAGGGCTTCGAAGTTGTATATTTGGAGCGGGTGATGGGAATCGAACCCACGCTATCAGCTTGGAAGGCTGAAGTTCTACCATTGAACTACACCCGCATAAATAATTAAAGATCGGGACGACACGATTCGAACATGCGACCCCCTGGACCCAAACCAGGTGCTCTACCAAGCTGAGCTACGTCCCGTTATCTATCTTACTTCAATAAAAATCTTTAAGAGTACGAGAAATAATATACCACGAATTCCTATACATTGCAACCATAAAATTACGAATAGTTATAAAAAAGGCGTATCCAATCATATTCTCATTGGATACGCCTTTATAAATTCATTCATTCATTTATTTCTGTTCGAATGTCACTTCAGGAGACATTAATTTATCATAGAAGTCAGCTGATTTGTCTTTGTCTTTCGTCGCTCTTAGAGCCATAGCAGAACGTGGATGCTCATCTAGAGATCCCGTAATCATGTAAGGGATGATATATCCCCACTCTTCCTTTTCACGTAAAGGAATCATGAGTTGTTCGATCACATCTAATACAGGACGTAGCTTGTATTGTGTGTTCTTTAGTTGTGAAACGAGTAGCTCGGTAGGACAATTCCCTGCTGCACGACCCATACCGTACACGGAAGCATCTAACATTTCAACACCGCACTCCGAAGCAAGCGCTGTGTTCGCGAACGCTAGTTGAAGGTTATTGTGGGCATGAATACCAAGACGTTTATTTGGCAAATGAGTCTGGAACTTCTCTACCAAAAATTTAATATCTTTATGATCCAAACTTCCGTAAGAATCTACAATATAAACTACATCAACGACGCTCTCTTTAATCATCGCGAATGCTTCAAGTAATTCATGCTCCATTACATTGGATAGAGCCATAATATTAATTGTCGTCTCATAACCACGATCATGGAATGTTTGAACAAGCTGAAGTGCTTTATCAACGTCCTTGACGTAACAAGCTACACGAATAAGATCAATCATGCTCTCTGAGCGATCTGGAATATCGTTCTCATCCACACGTCCGATATCGACTAATGCAGATAATTTCGTAGTTCCCTTCTGAGGAATGACTTTACGAAGGAATTCATCGTCTAGGAATCTCCAAGGACCTGCTTGCTCTGCGCCCTTAAGCAATTTAGGAGAGTTCTTATAGCCAATCTCCATATAATCAACACCAGCTTCATTCAAGCCTGCATATAGTTTCTGGACAAATTCAACACTGAAGTCCCAATTATTAACTAGACCTCCATCACGAATGGTGCAATCTACAATTTTACTTTGATTCAACTTCATATTTCTAACTCCCCTCACCTATACAATATTATCCCATCATACTAGAATGCCGATCTCAATGTAAAGGGTAAGCGGTTCATTGCAGCGTATTATTCAGTATCATTATGTACACATGAACAATTCGGAGTTTCTTAATAAGTCTGAAGTGACGCAATCAGTTGTGTCGAACCTTCCCCTACTTCACCCTTGTTTAGATTACCCATCGTAGATACGACTACTTCCTTCGCCACAGAACCGGTTAAAAGGGCAACCGATGATCTCCAATCTCCGAAGCCAAGTGGTGTAAAGAATGGAGGATTACTTTGTTGCTGTAACCGAAAGCGGAAGGCAAGAATATCGTACACTATGAGCTTCAACGGGGTGTGAATACATCGTGCGGAAACAAAAAATGAGTAGAACAATTACAGAAACGTCAGAATAAAAAAACTGCCTTTCGGTGCCCTTACCTCGACCGATCCTTCCTCGGTTACATGTACCTAGCTTCACTAGGCACGCAGTTGCATTTTGTACAACTAAATTCAGCCTTTATCCTCTTCAGCTAATTTTAATTGCAAAATCTACATCTAAATTACTGGAAATTCCACTTTTCAGCGTTATCGCCATTTCTAAGTGTAGATTTGCAACTAATTCTCTCTTACGCTACTTTTCCTGCTATTTAAATGTACTTTATACATCTATTCTAGTATATCAAAAGGAATGAGATTGCAGCGAGTTTACGCTTCAACCTCATTCCCTTCCTACCCACTTACTTTTCCACAATCCAAAAATAGCTGTTCCTCTTTGATTCATTCCATCGGTATCCACTATATCTACTATTGGAAGCTTTCTTATTTCTTCAAGCGATCGATCACGCTCTGCAATTGGTGCTCCTGAATTACTTTGCCTCCATAGCGGACTTCATTGTAAAGTGAGGTTACGTCTTGCACCACCGAGGGAGACAGCGTAGCACCCTTATTCTTCTGAACTTGTGCCTTTAGTGTCTTTATTGTCTCTTGTTCCCCTTGCATTCCCTGTGTCTCATATATCCCCTGTATCTCCTCCGCAACTTCATTGGGAGTTTGAGATGTAGAGTACACTAATCCCTGTTTAATTGCTGTTCTAACCATGTCCTGGTAGTAGTAACGAACCTTCCCATGATGATCTTCTGGAGGCGGATTATTCTTGCGTCTAAATGAACGTGAACGCCGTTTAACCTCAATCTTCTCAACCGTATCCAAGTAAATATGTTGATCATCACATTGTTTACGGGGTGATTCAACCCTAGCTCCAAACTTCGCCAGTAACTCTCCTATTTTCAAAAAGACAAAACGGACTAACTTATAGAGTGCAAACAGAACAAGTAATAGTAGAAGAATTCCTACTATCCAGTATAGAATATCCATCCATATCGACGGTCCAGCTTCTGTCGGAAGTTCACCATCCAGCATAAACGGATTTTCCATCATCTCTGGCGGAGGACTCATATTATCCGTAACAGGCTCATTCGTACTGGATAATATGTTGTTTAACCAATTAGCAAATTGAATCCATAACCAATAGAAACCTTGACTTAATTGTGTAAATGCTCCAAAGACTAACATCACCACTAGAGTAACGACACTCCAGTTGCGATTCACTTTTACCAACCCTTTTAGTGGCCCCTGTTGAAGAGACTCACTCGATACCTCTCGGCTAACCTGCTCAGAATTCAGACGAAGTAACCATGAAGAGAGTGAGATGACACCCGCTATATATAGCAAACCTGCTTCCCAAGGAGACAAGGATAGTTTCGTAGCAAACATCGACAGGACTAACGTGCAGCCAATGCCTGCTAATTGATATTTGAGGGGAAATACCCATTCCCGATTATCATTACCGAGTTTACTTCCTCTAAAAGATATGATAGTGACTACCAACCCTATGATCCAGGCGCTTATAGTCATGCTACCTTGACCAGAAATCGCAAAAGCCACCCCTCCTACAAGCAGTATGCAGAAGTAACTTAGCCAGCGATGTCTAGCTCCTATAAAAAGGGTAGACGCAATCCCAACCATCCCACCGATCCACATCAAGCCAGCAGTATATATGGATGGCTGCAGCGCGATATATTGACTTATAATTAGAATAAAAGAGTAGAAAGCTACCAATTCAAAAAAGACAGCCCTAGATAATACGCTAAATCTATTTATCCCTGTTCTCAAGTTCATGCAATGGCCTCCTTGCCTGATGGCATCTCAGCATGAATGGGAAGAACCATAACAGAATTACCCCGAGAACGAAGTCTCCATACTTGCTCTTCTATTTGTTCAGATACATGACCTGTGATCAGTAAATAATCCCAAGTCTCCCCTTCATTTCTTAATTCTAACTCGTCTTTCAGAAATTGTTCAAAAGGTTGGAGACACTTCATCTGTACTTCTGCCATTGCCTTCAATATGTCGTCCAAATGAGCTTTACCGTACCCAGGTTGAATTCGTATAGCTTGTACAGACTTCGTATGATGAATCGCATTATGCCCAAACCCTACCTTCATCCCTTGCTGGATAAGATATGAGGCTGCCGTTGCTGCATAAGATAATGCTCGTTCCACCATTTCCGGATCAGAGACCACATTCCACATTTCAGCATTAACCTGGACGTTAACATATACGATCACCTCTGGATCAGCCGTATATCCTTGTTTATACACCTGTAGCTGGCCTGTCCGAGCACTTGCTTTCCAATGAATTCGATTCATCGGATCATTTCCCGAATACTCTCTCGTACCTAATATAAGAAATGGGTCCTCCACTACCCAACGTGACACTTCCAGTTCTCCTTGCCAGGTTCGATAGGATGACGGCATATCGTCGATCGATAGCAAAGTAGGGTAGACCGATAATGAAGCATTCACAGGCACTAACTTTGTATTAGAGAATAAACCGAATAAATCTCCACCTGACATGGATACCGTCTCTAATATGTACACTCCTCGGTTCTGTGCTATGAATGGATGATGCCTCGTAATTTTATTATAGGGCTTGAGCGTAAATACACTTCGATGATTCTGATATATACTACCTTTACTGATCTGCATGACCTCTTGGGATTGAAATAAAAAGGAAGCAGGCAGCATAGCCTCCAAACGAAGCCAAATGACAGGCAATCTTTTTTCATTGAGAATGATCTCTACCATCTCTAGTGAATCACCCGCATAGCAATAATCTTTGTTCAAATGACGAGAGTAAGAGATATGTCGCAACACCGGAACACCCAATATAGCAACTTGGATCAGAATGACCAGGATGCCGGCAAAGCACAACCATACAAAAGCCATAGATCACTTCACACTGCTTTCTAATTGGTCTTCGCTCGGCACTGCAATATGTTGTATTACTTCCTGCAGGAGCACTTCTGCTCGTCCTTCCTGTTGTGCAAGACGATTTCTAAATACTAATCTATGGGACAACACACTAGGCACCATATATTTGATATCATCTGGAAGAACATAATCCCTACCTCTTACAGCGGCGAATGCCTGGGTAGCCCGAAGCAAAGCCTGTGTCCCACGTGGACTTACCCCAAGCGATATATCTGCATGTTTTCTAGTAGCCTCAGCGATCTGAGTAATATAACGGAGGAGATCCTCATGTACCTTTACTGCCATATAGGAAGACTGCGCATCTACAATTTCTTGCTGAGTGACTACAGAGTTCAATTTCTGGCTAACCACTGAAGATGTCGTTCGCTTCAATATTTCAACCCCTTCATTCTCAGAAGGATACCCTAACTTCATTCTAAGCATGAATCGATCCATCTGTGCTTCCGGCAGTGGGAATGTCCCCTGATTATCTATCGGATTCTGAGTAGCTATTACTATAAAGGGTCGTCCAAGAATATGCGTCTCACCATCAACACTGATTTGCCGTTCCTCCATACACTCGAGTAAACTTGCTTGTGTGCGGGGAGTAGCACGATTAATCTCATCAGCGAGCACCATATTGGCGAACAGCGGACCTGGACGGAAGTTGAAATCCCCTTCTTTTTGATTGTAGAAGTGAATTCCTGTTAAATCAGAAGGAAGTAGATCTGGCGTAAATTGAATCCTTTGAAAAGAACATGCCATTGAATTCGACAATGTCTTCGCTAATAACGTCTTGCCTGTTCCCGGCACGTCTTCAAGTAGCACATGTCCCGAAGCTATGATGGCTGTTAACAGTAATTCCACTGCCTCTTCTTTCCCCACAATAACTCGACTAACATTTTCCTTCAACTTATTAGCTAACTCCTGAATCTGTTGAACTTCCATTATCTCCATCTCCTCTAGTAATCGCTTACAACGTTGTTGCCAATGATATAATCATAATTAAACACTGTTCATAATAATTATATCATTCAACCGCCATGGTTTCATCTTATGATGTATGTAGAGGAATTCTAATGGAAGATATAACTTAACGCATTCATATTCTTCTTTACCTAGCACAGGGTAACGATATCATAAATTGCGTTCCTTCTCCTAAGGTGCTTTCCACAGCAATGATACCACTATGATTTTTAATAATTCTATAACTCACGGAGAGTCCAAGACCTGTTCCACTTTCCTTTGTAGTAAAGAATGGTTCAAACAAGCGCGCCAATGAGTTCTGATCCATTCCCTTCCCATTATCAGCTATGTTAATCCGCACATGATCGTTAAGAACTTCAACATGTATTTGGATCATTCCAACGTGATCATGACTCAAACCATCAATCGCATCCATGGCATTTTTAATAATATTTAATATGACTTGCTTTATTTGCTTCACATCAACCGATATATAAGCAGATTCTATTACTTCATGAAGGATAATTTGGCAACCTTTCATTAACGCTTCGCTCTCCGTAAGCAAGACCACTTGCTTCAACAACGATGAGACATTAATAACAGACATTTGAGGAGCTGTTGGCTTAGATGAGTTTAGAAATTCACATATGATGTCATTCGCCCGATCGATTTCCATTAAAATGATTTTTGCATATTCATCTTTTCCCAGCTGAAGTAAGTTAGGGCGTAATAATTGGATAAATCCACGTATCGCTGTCAATGGATTTCTAATTTCATGTGCAATGGAAGCCGATATTTTACCCAACATAGCTAGTTTATCATTCTGATATGCTGACTCTTCAATTTGTTTGTAATCCGAGACATCCTTAGCGCTCAGTAAAAAGTCACCATCCATTTGATCTCCGTACGTTACTGTGAGCAACCAATCACGCCCCCGTTCATCACGAAGTTCATGATGTCCTTTACGTAGAAAGATCGTTTCCCTGTAGATCCGCAATAATTTTCTCTTATTTAGTCGACTTAACTGCGGATGTCTTAATATTTCTATTAAAGAACAACCTATTAAAGATGAACGAGATATTTCAAAAAGCTTGGCCATCTGCACATTAATAAACGTAAGTATTCCATAGCTATTAAAAAGAATAATTCCACTATCAAGATGTTCTAATACATTCTCATACTTATTCTTTAATAGTTGTGATGATTGAAAATCCTGAGGAGATCTTAATAATGTATCTTGGACTTCTCTCAACTTTATTCCTCCCTCTTCATTGAAAGTGAACATCAACTAAGTAATAAGAATATTTTCATTTATTTCCATATTTCATCACATACCAATCATAGACAGACTATTAGAAGAACGTCAATCAGAAATTCTGTCGAAAAAGATAAGATAAAGGGTTCCTTTCAAATATAATACCAAAACAAAAAAAAGGGACCTCCGCATAAGCGAGTCCCCTAATATAATTCCATATATTTAATACTATTGTTAAGTCTTATGTCGAAGACGAATTCTACGCTGACTCATCACTGCAAGTCTTGTTTTAAGTTCTCTTTCCCACTTCTCATCTTCCATCTTCTTCGCAACAACGAGTAAATCCAAAGCCATGTCAATCTGATTCTGAACGATATGATTTGGATCCTCAGTTTCACGGTTAACAACATTCTCGAAAATTTCATCCTCATCTTCTGTTACATAATCTTGAAAGTCAACCTCGAATGCGCCGTCCCCATGTGCATATTCTGCAAGGATTTCATATTCATTCTCTACCTTATAATGAACCTCCACCCGCTGGCAAACTGGACACAGAAGTAGGGGAACATTATGGACTTGAGTGCGGTAATGCTTTAGGGTCCCCTTCGTACCAACCATACTCGCTCCACAGCAAAAACTCATGATCGCTCACCCTCCTCGATTTCTTCTTTCTTGCTTTAAAATATTCGTTCAACAGGTTAACAATTCCTCTTTTTTATGAAAAACCCCCTTACCTGGCACTACATAGCCAGATAAGAGGGAGTTTCACAGTAAGTAATTTATCAAAAAGGCTATTCAAAAAAGAACAATCCACGAAGTGCAATACCTTCTTCTTCTTCGATAAGGATACCGTAATCACTAGCAAGCTTCTTCGTTGATTTCTGCTTTATAAATGTTATCATTCACCGAAAACAAAGTCAATATTATAGGAGTTATTATTTTATATTTATTATAAATAGACTATTTCTTCATTGCAGCTAGTATTAAATCACCCATTTGACTCGTGCTGATCGCCTTACTCTTATCCACCGCGATATCACTAGTACGATGACCTGCATCCAATACTTCTTCTACCGCAGCCTCGATGGAGTTGGCAGCATCTTCGTATCCGAATGTTAGACGGAACATCAATGCAAGGGATAGAATCGTTGCAATGGGGTTAGCCAATTGTTGTCCAGCAATGTCTGGTGCAGAACCATGGACTGGTTCATACAAACCGTAGCTTCCTTCTCCCATTGAAGCTGAAGATAACATACCGATAGATCCCGTCAGCATCGCTGCTTCATCACTCAGAATATCACCGAACATATTCTCTGTAACGATAACGTCAAAACTTGATGGGCGACGCAGTAGTTGCATTGCACAGTTATCTACTAGAATGTGTTCCAACTCTACATCTGGGTATTCCGGAGCTACACGGTTCACAACTTCACGCCATAGGCGGGATGTTTCAAGAACGTTCGCTTTATCAACAGATGCAAGCTTCTTACGTCTCTTCTGAGCAATTTCAAAAGCCTGACGAACGATTCGCTCGATTTCTACTACATTATAAACACATGTATCTACTGCTTCCTCACCATGTTCACCTTGGCGTCTCAATTTCTCACCGAAATAGATACCACCTGTTAATTCGCGTACGACCATTAGGTCCGTTCCTTCAAGAACTTCAGGTTTCAATGTGGAAGCATCTTTCAAACAATCAAATACGACAGCTGGGCGAAGATTAGAGAAAAGTCCAAGTTCTTTACGAATACCGAGCAATCCAGTCTCAGGTCGAAGTTCCTTAGGGTTGTTATCCCATTGAGGTCCGCCAACTGCTCCCAGTAGAACAGCATCTGCATTCTTACAAACATCCAATGTATGTTGTGGAAGCGGTGTTCCCAATTGATCAATCGCGATTCCACCGAATAATGCATGCTCCGTTTCGAAAGAATATCCAAACAGTTCTTCTGTACGTTTCAATACCTTTTCTGCTTCTGCAACAACTTCAGGTCCAATTCCGTCTCCAGAAATAACCGCTATTTTCTTTACTTCAGACATTATTATCGCTCCTCTTTTATCATCTGCACTGTTGTATTTCACCTATATATTGTTGTATCATACTTCATATTGATTTGACAAAGATATAGAATCTATGAGATTGATAGTTTATGCCTATAAGACACACGAAGATGCAGCTCCTGTCGATGATAAGCCATGACAGAGCCGCATTTATCGTGTCTTAGTTCAATGCAATGACTACAGGTTCACATTTTCACGATTACTAAAGGTCTTACGTTTATCTAACAGTTGATTCAATGCATCCACATAAGCACGCGCACTGGCCTCTAGAATATCTGTGCTCAATCCTCGTCCCTGTGCAGCAACATCATTTTGGGTTAGTAGCACATGCACTTCTCCAAGTGCATCCTTCCCATGAGAAACTGACTTTATCGAATAATCTGAGAGTGTTACATCTTCCTGTGTTGCTTTATCGATGGCATTATAGATCGCATCTACAGATCCATTACCTTCTGCCTCTTCGATAATTACTTGATCCTGTTCCTTCACGATACGTACTTTTGCGGTTGGAGTCGACTCATTTCCGTATGTTACATAAAGTGTTTCAAGCTTAAATACTTCTGGTGTATCCACAAGTCTTTCTTCTAACAGAGCAAGTAGATCATCATCAGATACTTCCTTCTTCTTATCTGCAAGGTCTTTGAATTTAGCAAAAGTATCATTCAAGCGTTGATCATCCAACTCATAACCTAAGTCGATTAGCTTCTCCCGGAATGCATGCCGCCCTGAGTGCTTACCAAGAACGAGCTTACTCTCCTTCAGACCAATGGATTCTGGCGTCATTATTTCATAAGTAGTTTTCTCTTTGAGCATACCGTCTTGATGGATTCCTGATTCATGAGCGAACGCATTCGCTCCTACAATCGCCTTGTTTCCAGGAACAACCATGCCTGTTAATTTACTAATTAAACGACTTGTACGAGCAATCTCAGTCAATTGAAGACCCGTTGTAGCATTAAAGAATGATTCACGTGTAGCTAACGCCATAGCCACTTCCTCAATGGCCGTATTCCCTGCACGTTCACCAATCCCATTAATCGTCCCTTCAATCTGGTCTGCACCGTTCTGAATGGCCGCCAATGTATTGGCCGTAGCCATACCAAGATCGTTATGACAATGCGCACTCAATTGAATCTTCTCAATATCCGGAACATTTTCTTTGAGAAACTTGAAGATCGCTCCATATTCAGATGGATTCAAATAGCCGACCGTATCTGGAATGTTAACGACAGATGCGCCTTCTTTAATGGCCATACTAACCATCTCAGCCATGAAGTCATATTCCGTGCGACCCGCATCCTCTAGTGAAAATTCAATCTTGGAGAAATACTTACTAGCATATCTTAGCGCAGATTGTGCAGTTTCTAGTACTTGTGACTTTTCCATCCGTAGTTTGTACTTTCTATGAATCGGTGAAGTTGCTAGGAAAATGTGTATACAAGGATCCTGAGCTCCGATCAACGCTTCACGAACAGCATCAATATCTGTTTCCCGTGAGCGGCTAAGTCCGATGACCGACACATCCTTAACGGCTTTAGCGACGGCATTTACCGCTGCAAGATCACCAGGGGATGCGGCTGGAAAACCTGCTTCCATTCGATCGATTCCTAACCTTTCAAGTTGGAGGGCAATTTCCACCTTCTCACGCGCATTCAAATTCACACCTGGAGACTGCTCACCATCTCTTAGCGTGGTGTCAAAAATATAAATTTTCCGCATAACCGACACCTCCTTCACAAGTATAAATCGTAACTATGAAAGAAATTCCAATGCGGATCACGCATATGTGCACGACCGCATTGGAATACCTTTATCACTTTATTACTCCAATGCCTTAAAGCATATATCTAGCACAAGGCATGCAGTTGCTGTACTATTTCTTACTCCAGTGCATCATTTCACGCAACTGCGATCCAACTACTTCAATTGGATGATTAGCTTCATTGCGACGTGTTGCATTCATGAACGCATTATTAGATTGGTTCTCAAGAATAAAGTCACGTGCGAATTTACCTTGTTGGATATCATTCAATACTTCCTTCATTGCCTTCTTCGTATCTTCTGTGATTACACGCGATCCAGTTACATAATCACCATATTCTGCAGTGTTCGAAATCGAATCACGCATACTAGCCATACCACCTTCATAAATCATGTCTACGATCAATTTCATTTCGTGTAGACATTCGAAATAAGCCATTTCAGGTGCATACCCAGCTTCAGTTAAAGTTTCAAATCCTGCTTTAATTAATGCTGTCACTCCACCACATAGAACAGCTTGTTCACCGAATAGATCTGTTTCTGTTTCTTCACGGAATGAAGTCTCGATAACACCAGCACGTGTACAACCAATTCCTTTAGCATAAGCTAAGCCGATTTGTTGTGCTCTACCTGTTGCATCTTGCTCAATAGCGATCAATCCAGGAACACCAAATCCTTCTTCATAAGTACGACGAACCATATGACCAGGTGATTTAGGTGCTACTAGAAGCACGTCATTTCCTTCTGGAGCAACAATTTGTCCGAAATGAATATTGAAACCATGAGAGAACATTAGTGTAGCGTCTGATTTAAGATTTGGTTTAATCTCATTATTGTATACAGAAGCTTGTGTTTCATCAGGCATAAGAATTTGTACGACATCTGCACGACGAGTTGCTTCAGCTACTGAAAGAACCTCGAAGCCATCATTTTTAGCTTTCACGGATGATTTACCTTCACGAAGTCCGATAACCACATTCACGCCACTATCGCGTAGGTTTTGTGCTTGTGCGTGTCCTTGGCTACCATAACCAATCACCGCTACCGTCTTTCCTTTCAATACGTTAAGATCTGCATCTTGCTCATAATAAGTTGTAACTGCCATGTTTATTAGTCCTCCTTTAATTTTTAAAGAACCCTCTATGATGAATTCAAAATTGTCATATATCAATTTTGAATTCAACTTTAAAGAACGGGTGTTTCAAAGATTCACTTCCAGTGACCCCTGTGAACCTCTCAAACGCCCGCTCTTTAAAAGCGGGTCTCTATTTTTTCATACTCATACTACACGTTTCCACGAGTCATTGCTGTAACGCCAGTTCGAGATAGTTCACGGATACCATAGGGTGTTAACAATTCAATCATAGCATCTATTTTACCCGAATCTCCAACCACTTGGACCATCAAACTATTCGAACCAATATCTACTACGGATGCACGGAACGTCTCCACTACCCCTAGAATTTCCGGGCGTTCAGATGTTTCAGCTTTCACTTTAATTAGAGCTAGTTCACGACCCACCATTGGTTTGGAACCCAAATTAATAACTTTGATGACATCGATTAACTTATATAACTGCTTCTCAATCTGTTCAAGTGTCTTGTCATCGCCAAGTGTTACAACAACCATACGTGATAATCCAACTTCTTCCGATTGTCCAACGGTGATACTTTCAATATTGAACCCCCGTCTTCCAAAAAGTCCAGAGACTCTTTGCAATACGCCTGGTTGATCATTTACAAGTATTGAAATCGTATGTCTCATACTCATATTCACTCATCCCCCATCAACATTTGATCAATGGTCGATCCTTGAGTAACCATCGGATATACATTCTCATGCTTGTTAACTACGAAATCCAATAGAACTGGACCTGGAGTATCAAGTGCTTCTTGCCATGCAATCCGTGCTTCCTCTTTAGTCGTTGCCCGAAGACCCTTCACACCATAAGCTTCGGCTAATTTCACAAAATCAGGGCTTCCAGCAAGGTCAATGTGACTATACCGGTTATCGTATATTAGCTCTTGCCATTGTCGTACCATACCGAGTACCTGATTGTTAATGATTACAATTTTAACAGGAATATTATTTATAGCACAAATCGCTAGTTCCTGCGAACACATTTGAATACCTCCATCTCCGTTTATGGAGATAACGAGACGTTCTGGTTGGGCCATCTGTGCGCCGATCGCTGAAGGAAGACCGTAACCCATCGTACCAAGTCCACCTGAAGTAATCCATGATCTTGGCTTATTAAATTTGTAGTACTGCGCTGCCCACATTTGGTGCTGTCCTACATCTGTTGTAACTATTGCTTCACCTTTGGTTGTTTCGTTCAACATTTCGATAACCCATTGTGGCTTCAATACATCTTCTGAATCCGTATATCTAAAAGGATATTCTAATTTCCATTGTTGAATTAGAGTTCTCCAAGCGTCCGCTTTATTAGCACGACTCACCATTGGATTGATCAGCTCAAGAACAGTCTTCACATCGCCGACAATAGGAATATCTACCGCCACATTCTTACCAATCTCCGCAGGATCAATGTCAATGTGAACAATTTTGGCATGTGGTGCAAAACCATTCAACTTGCCTGTTACCCGGTCATCAAACCGAGCTCCAATATTAATCAGAAGATCACATTGTTGAATCGCATTATTCGATGCGTAGGTACCGTGCATTCCTGGCATCCCCGTCCATAATTCATGGCCGCTTGGAAATCCACCAAGTCCAAGAAGTGTCGTCGTAATTGGAATACCAGTGCGGGTTGCAAATTCATACAGTTCATCGTGAGCCCCTGAGTAGATTACGCCTCCACCTGCTAATATATAAGGACGTTCTGCTTCACTAATCGCTTCCGCTAGCTTCTCTAATTGTAACTTATTAGGTACAGTGCGTGGGCTATATCCACGTACATTGGTAGTTTCACTTGGCTTGAACATCGTCATAGCCGCTGATACATCCTTAGGAATATCAATCAACACTGGACCTTTACGTCCTGTATTCGCTATATGAAATGCTTCATGAATCACTCTAGGCAAGTCTTCTACATCTCTTACTAGATAACTATGTTTGGTAATCGGTAGCGTGATACCTGTAATGTCAGCTTCTTGAAAAGCATCCGTTCCGATTAAAGTTGTAGCAACGTTCCCCGTAATAACTACCATAGGCACAGAATCCATATAAGCTGTAGCAATTCCTGTCACCAGGTTAGTTGCTCCTGGTCCAGATGTTGCAATACACACACCTACCTTACCGCTAGCACGTGCATACCCATCTGCTGCATGAATCGCTCCTTGTTCATGACGAGTCAATAAGTGCTTGAACTCTTTGTAATTATACATGGCATCGTAAATGTAAAGCACTGCCCCTCCTGGATAACCAAATACACATTCAACATCCTCCAGAAGAAGGCTACGTAGCAATATTTCCGAGCCGCTAATGACTTCCGGTTTCATCCATTTCTCTCGTAATTGCTCGATCGACGTCAGTTCAGGGTTTTTCTCGCTCATCAGTCATCCTCCTAATCAAGATTGTTATTATTTTGAAACAAAAAAACCTTCCATCCTCCACTACAGACTTATCTCTGTGTGAGGGACGAAAAGTTAGATTTTCCGTGGTACCACCCATGTTTGCCCTGTATTTCGCAACACAAAGCCTTGTCAAGTATACTTAAATATACCTGTAGCCCTATAACGTGGACCAGTCGATTCTCCCTAATAAGCATTCCTGCCTTTCAGGAGAACAGCTCCGAGGTGAGCTCGTATAAAAGGGGTTTTGGTGGAGGTTGCAGCAATTCCTCTCACTCTCTGAACAAAAGAGCCCTTAAAACTTCGTCCTCTTCATTGCTGATTAAATATACTCGTTAAAATGTTACAAGTATTATATGATTCATCTACCCGTATAGTCAATACCCTTAATTTATTAATTCATTTAATTCCGTCATCTTATCCCATTTCTACCCTCCAATTGTAGCACACAATCCCTGATATAGCACATATGATGAATTGGATTAACTCATCATAAACTGCATAGCGAAGGGAGAACATGTTGGATGATCCGATACAGAAGACCCAAGCAAGATGATGCTATTATTATACATTTAATTGAATCTGAACTTGTCCCATTATCTAGTATGAGTACTACACAAATTATTGAGATCAAGAATCATATTCCACAACGATTAACCCAAGGAGTAACTCTTGTAGCTTCTGTTTACTACGAAGATGACCCCGTAGGATTTGTTCATTTCATGTTACACGGCGACCTTCTTTATATCGATATGTTGGCCGTTGCACCCGCTGCGCAGCGTAAGCGCTGGGGGAACATACTAATGGCTCACGCAGAACGCTTTGCGCAATCACGTGGATGCAGACGGTCTAAAGTCATGGTAGACATTGTTAATAAAAACGGACTTGCTTTTTATAAAAAATTAGGATACTCCATTACCAAAGTACACTCATCAACGAAATATTATGAAATGGAAAAGTTACTACTCCATTAGGCAGGATCAAAAGAAATACCCAGGTGGATAAACTCCGCCACCTCAATAGTTATTTCCATAATTACCATAGTTAACGTAATTTCCATAAGGACTATAGTTGCCATAAGGACTATAGTTGCCATAAGGGCCATTTCCTACACCGTTTACACCGTTCACACCGCTCACACCATTTCCAAACCCGGTCACGTATGGTGATATTCCAATGGCCAATAAATCAAATAGCACCAAAGGAATGATAGCTTTAGTCTGCATTTTTTTTCTAGCATTACGCTGCAATATGAGACGATTCCCCGAAATCCTCAGCAATTTACCAGTAACGAGAGTTCCGTCCTTTTTGGTAGCTACAATATTTTTCCCTACCCATCTTTGCGCCTGAGCCTTCGTTACAGAATGTTTCATGTATTCCCTCCTCCTATGGCTTCCAATTCAGTGTATTCTTATAAATACTCTAACGCTTGTTCATTAGCCCTAATTATGTATTTCCTTAGCTATATTCCTTTTTGTGTGAACGCAAAAAAAGGATCACGCTAACTACACAGAATGAACAAGTATTTCTCTAGTTCAATCCAAATAGCTCTAGTTGTCCCTTATAGGTTCTTCATCTCTTCTGCGTTGCAGGTGCTTAAACATAGAACCCAATGCCATGTAGGCATTGGGTTCTATGTTTATTGTTACAATAAACTACGCGTTAATCTTTTCTTTAGCAACCGCTGCAATAGAGTTAAATGCAGTGATATCATGAACCGCTAGATCAGCAAGCATCTTACGGTTAATATCAACACCAGCTATTCTCAAACCATGCATTAACTTGCTGTAAGACAATCCGTTCAAACGTGCAGCCGCATTGATACGTACAATCCATAGTCTACGGAAATTACGCTTTGTTTGACGACGATCACGGTATGCATAAACCAATGATTTCATTACTTGCTCATTTGCTGTTTTAAAGATACGGTGTTTCGATCCGAAATAACCTTTAGCGAGTTTCAATACCTTTTTATGTCTACGACGAACGACAAATCCGCCTTTTACTCTTGCCATATTAGTAAACCTCCCGAATAAATGTTGTTAATTACTTCAAATTGGATAGACCTTGCTTCAAACGTCTAACGTCCCCTGCTGCCATTACTGGGTTTGTGCCAAGCACACGTTTTTGACGTTTGGATTTATGTGATAAAAGATGGTTTTTGAACGCTTTATAGCGCATTACTTTACCTGTTCCGGTAATCTTGAAGCGGCCTTTTAGACTGCTATGAGTTTTCATTTTAGGCATTATAGTTCCTCCTTAGGATTATTGAGTTTTAGGAGCCAATATCATAATCATACTGCGTCCCTCAAGTCTAGGGTGACGCTCAATAGTTGAAAGCTCAACTACCTCTTCTTTTACACGTTCAAGAATCTTCTGGCCAATGCTTGCATGTGCAATTTCACGTCCACGGAAACGCACAGAACATTTAACCTTGTCGCCTTCTTTTAAGAATTTAACGACATTACGAAGCTTCGTTTGGTAATCATGCTCGTCAATGTTAGCGCGGAACCAAACTTCTTTCGTATCCACGATCTTTTGGTTCTTACGAGCTTCTTTATCTTTCTTCTGCTGTTCATAGCGGAACTTACCGTAATCCATGATGCGGCACACCGGCGGTTTCGCCTGAGGCGCTACATTTACCAAATCGAGATTAAGATCCGTTGCCATCTGCAGTGCTTCACGAATCGGCGTAATTCCGATTTGTTCTCCCTCTGCTCCCACCAAGCGGACCTCTTTGGCCCGAATTTCGTCATTGATCATATGTTCCTTACTGATAACCGTCCACCTCCAAATTTAATTCAATTCCTATCTCCAAAATTCCATTCAAAAAAACAAATAAAGGGATGCTGGTTTTTCCTCCCAGCATCCCTATGATCAATTATTCATGAAATATCCCATTCATAAATCATCGGATCAAATACCAGCCAACATACGTTGGTCAGGTGAGAAGCTGGTGCCTCTGCTTAAATCCAAATATTCGTTTAACACGCTTGAATAATATATCATCTCACTCACAGTGATGTCAAGTATTATTGTTATACTTGCTTACTTTGTACTACCTCTTCCATTCTCATAACTCGAGTATGTTCCGTATGGCTCCACTGCTTGTTGTTCTGTGTAAAGAAAGCATAGACCGTAATAGGGTACCAAGAGATCAAGTAAATCGGAAAGAAGATTAGATATTGATAGACCTTTTTAAAAGTTACTTTCTCTAATACCAATGCAGCAAAGAATGTTAGAATATTAGCAGAAATAGCTACAACACTTAACCATATTGGTAAATAGCCATAGATATTGGCAATGTTAGGACCATTAAGAAAGGCCATATCCACCCACATCGTCGCTGTCATCAGAAACGTAAGAAGTACGATGTACACATTGACTCCATACAATGCTAAGTCAAATTTAACAAGGCTTCTTTCCTTAATACTTTGCCATAACAGTGGAAAGAAATATTTACGTGCCACTGTAAAGTGACCTTGCATCCAACGAAGACGTTGTCTTGATGAAGCTTTGAACGTGATCGGTTTCTCATCAAATACTTTGGCATCATAATTGAATTTAGGATAAACACCGTTTTGGACGCTACGCATTGTAAATTCTAGATCTTCAACCAAACTTGTCGCTCCCCAGCCCATTTCCTTTAACAATTTTGTTTCAAAGCACATCCCCGTGCCGCCTAGAAAGTTAGCCATATTCATATTGTGCCGAGATAGTTGCCACAAGCGATTGATGTACCAATATGAAATTCCGTACGCCGCAGTAATCCATGAATCTTCAGGATTCTTAGTATCAATATACCCCTGAACAACACGTGCACCTGAGTTCAAATCATCATTCATTTCACTCAAAAAGTTAGGAGCTGCCAAATTATCAGCATCAAACATAACAACTGCGTCATATTGACGCGGCAACTTCCAAAGCTCCTTCAACATCCATTCAATGGCATACCCTTTACCTCGAAGATTCTTGTTCGTACGCACACAAGCCTGCATACCATGCTCTCGCACGATAGCTGCTGTTCTGTCCGTGCAATTGTCGCAAATGACAAAAACATCATACAATTCTTTTGGATAATCTAAATTTTTCAGATTCTCCATTAGTGCCCCAACAACTTGTTCTTCGTTATGTGCTGCAACTAAGACAGCAAATGATTTGGTTGCTTGGAAAGATTCCTTTTTCTTTTTTCTGTGCAGACCTAATAAAGAAAAAGTAAATTGGTACAGACCTACAAAAGCCAAAATGATCTGAATCGCAACAAAAATAGTATCTAACAACATTCTTTAAAGCCCCCTTTTTTAACCCTTAGCACCTTTTTCTCTAATGATGCTATTTACTCTTTTCTTTATCTCTATTTGAAACTGTATTAATATTGTACGTTTTTGTTTCTTTTGTCAAAAAGTGTTTAGCTCATTCTTGCCCATTATTAATATAAAAATCGCTATTTACCGTTATAATAAGGTCACTATCTCATCTTCATGAAGATTTACTTCTTATTTTCGTCCATTTGCTTCTTAAATTTTGTTTCACATCCTAAATTTATTATTCTTTAATTGTTTAATTATTAAGTAGCTTATCCTATCTATACAGAGGTAACCAGTAACGACAAAATTGAAACATATTTGAACCTAGTATGTGAATATAATTATAAGTGTACTTTTTTATGAGGGCGGAAGTCAAAATTCACTGGACTTTATCATAGCTAGTTAAAAAACTTATCACAAAATATAACAGAAATTAAAAATATGATACAATGAATGTTGTCCGCATTAATTCATAAGGATGACCGCTTTCAAATAAACGCCATGGCCTCGAGCCATAGGGGAGAAATTACATGAGAGAACTCACCTATAAACTTCTAAAATTGGATCAACAGATATTTCAATGGATTAACGGTCGACTTCATAATCGCATCCTAAACTTTTGGCTATTTTATCTTACGAATTTAGGTGGAGCTACATTTACTATTGGTATTAGCTTATTAGCTTGGGTATTCGCACCACTGCCATGGAGTGTCGCTGGTTCACAGGCGGCTGTTGCACTTGCCATTAGTCATATTCCCGTTGCTATTGCCAAGAAACTATATCCACGAATCCGACCTTATCTCGCTATTCCAGAGACGCGCACATTCCGTAATCCTTTGAGTGATCATTCATTCCCATCGGGTCATACGACTGCAGCATTCTCTACAGCAGTTCCTTTCATCATAGCTTTTCCAGAAATGATGCCATTATTTCTTAGTCTCAGTGCAGTAGTCGGTTTCTCAAGAATTTATCTTGGGCTTCATTACCCTTCAGATGTCCTTGCAGGAGCAGTTATTGGTACTTCCATAGCGGCAATTACTGTTGCAATATGGTCTTAAAGTCGCTATGGTGATGATATGGAAAACCTTGCAGGAATAGGTGAGTTTAAATTGAATAAAAAAAGAGTATTGTTGTTATCAGAAGGTTTTGGTGCTGGGCATACTCAAGCGGCCTACGCACTCTCGAGCAGTCTGCGCAAACTATCTCCTGATGTGAACACAAAAGTAATCGAACTTGGAAGTTTCTTGAATCCCAGAGTTGCTCCCTTAATTATAACAGCATATAAAAAAACGATTACTTCCCAACCTCGGTTGATCGGGATGATGTATAAATACCAATATAAGAAATCACTTAATCGCTTGACAACATTAGCACTTCATCGTATTTTTTATACTCATACTAGAGTTGTTGTGAAGCAACTTCGACCTGATATCATCGTCTGTACTCACCCCATCCCAAGCGCTGTCATTTCTCGTCTGAAGCGTTTAGGCGTTACCGTTCCGTTATGCACCGTGATTACAGATTATGATGCACATGGCACTTGGATTAGCCCTGAAGTGGATCAATTTCTTGTTTCCACTCCTGAGGTGAAGTATAAACTAATGAGCAGAAATGTCCCGTCATCCAAAATACAAGTAACTGGAATTCCGATACATCCTAACTTTTGGGAACATCCAAGTAAGGAAAGCATACGGCAGAAATTCCAATTAAATGATATGCCTACGGTATTAGTTATGGCAGGTGGATGGGGAATCATTAGTGATGATGTTATCAATGACTATCTCGTACAGTGGAGCGATCGTATTCAAATCATATTCTGTCTTGGAAGTAACGATAAGGCTCTTCATAAAATGATGTCTAATCCTCAGTATAAGCATCCTAACATTCATATATTCGGTTTCATCCGAGAGATCGACCAACTAATGGAGATTTCAGATGTGCTTGTGACTAAGCCTGGTGGAATGACATGCTCAGAGGGATTATCAAAGGGTATCCCGATGCTCTTCCATCTCCCTATCCCCGGTCAGGAGGAAGAGAATTCTCAATACTTCACTTCGCTGGGATTAGGAGAAACCATTACCTCCGTCGGTGTTATGGAGAAATGGGTACATAAACTGATATATGAGTATCCAAAAGTCAGTACCGATAGACAGGAGAATCTCAAGACCATCGATAAGTATCATCCGATGCAAAGTGCTAAAAGTATCATCGAAATGCTTGAACAAACGGGTTGTCCCATTAGTCATTAATCATGGCTAGGGACAACCCGTTTGTTTGTTGGTGTAGGATACCGCTACCAGTGGTTATCAATCACTTATTTTGTATGATATTAAGCTTCAATATCGGGCTTGTTCTCTTGGAGACGGTATTTCTTCAATCGCTCCGCCTGATATCGCTGTAGCGATTGCTCCCCAACCATAACCTCACAGCGATAAATATTCATCCCTTGACCTACAAATTTCGATTCATACTCCGTCATGACGTTCCATTCCGGAATACCTTCACGGTGTAGATCAAGGGATATGTTGTTCATTTGCAATCCAACATCTGCAAATGAGTTTAAAGAAAATTCAAACAATGTTAGTGAATCCGTTTTGAGGTGGATTTCCCCATTTGAATTCAGAATCGAGGCATACTTTTCTAAGAAACGTGGATGTGTCAGACGACGTCTTCCGTGCTTAGCCTTTGGCCACGGATCACTGAAATTGAGATATACGCGCTCCAACTCATCTACTTCAAATACTTCATCAGCATACTCTGCATTAGCAAACGCCAATCGAAGATTAGGAGGAAGTTTAATTTGCTGCTCAGACCAAGCATCGATTGCTTTCTCACTCGCGCGTCGAATCAATTCATCGTACACATCAATACCTATAAAATTAATTTCCGGATTTTTTATGCTCATCTGACTAATAAATTGACCTTTTCCCATCCCAAATTCAACATGGATTGGATGATCATTTCCAAATAAGGATGCCCATTTCCCTTTATATTCTTTCGGATCCAGAATAACAAGTTCCTTCTGCTCTTCTAGATTTTCCCTTATACCTTTTCTACCACGTAAACGCATGTTTTCCCTCCGCTTTCAATATCTTCGCTATTGCAATATTGTGCCGAACTTCTAGCCAAATGTAAAGAGGTTGTCGAAAAAGGAACCCTATTTCTCTTGAGTTACAATAAAATACATAATTATCTATTATTTATATATGGAATTGGGGTCCAACAACTTCATAATTAACTTATTATGTTAACTTCCTTAGCATTGCTCACATTACTTTTATTCTTTTTTTTGATATAATAGTTGCGGCATGTCTTAATAATGTAAGTTCATAAAGGAGCAACTCATGAATCATTCAACAGCGGCTAACCCATTACTATGGGGGGATAAGAGATTTCATACATGGAACTACGAAATGCACCAACAGTTTAATGATAAAGTATTCAAAGTCATGCTTGATGCTGGTTTTACATGCCCGAACCGTGATGGCTCCATCGCTAAAGGAGGCTGTACCTTCTGTAGCGCTAGGGGGTCCGGAGACTTTGCAGGTAGTAGACGAGATGATTTAGTCACTCAATTCAATACGATACGTGATAAGCAACATCTCAAATGGCCTAACGCACAATATATTGGCTATTTCCAAGCTTATACGAACACTTATGCACCTGTAGAAGAGTTAAGGGAGTATTTTGAAGTTATTTTAAAACAACCAGGGGTTGTAGGATTATCCATCGCTACTCGTCCAGACTGTCTGCCAGATGACGTCGTTGAGTACTTAGCTGAGCTAAATGAACGAACTTATCTATGGGTCGAGATGGGGCTTCAGACGATCCATGATTCTACTTCTGAACTGATTAATCGCGCACATGACACACAAGTCTACTTAGACGCAGTTGAGAAACTGCGTAAGCACAATATTCGTGTTTGTACTCATATCATTTACGGGCTTCCGCAAGAAAACCATGAAATGATGCTTGAAACAGGGCGAGCTGTTGCTCAAATGGACGTTCAGGGTATTAAAATTCACTTATTGCATCTTATGCGCAAAACACCTATGGTCAAGCAATATGAAGCTGGTCTGTTACGCTTCTTAGAGAAAGATGAATACGTCAAGCTTATCATTGATACATTAGAAATATTGCCTCCCGAAATGGTCGTTCATCGGCTTACTGGAGATGCACCAAGAGATCTACTAGTCGGCCCGCTGTGGAGCCTGAAGAAGTGGGAAGTTCTGAATGCCTTCGATGCTGAGCTTAAAGAGCGAGATACTTGGCAAGGAAAGTATTGGAGGAACGTTTGATATGGGCTTTCTCTCCGTCCTCAGCTTCGCTCATAGATTAGTCTCCGAACGGCTACGACCAGGGGATATTGCTGTTGATGCTACTATAGGAACTGGTTCAGACACTCTATTTTTGGCGCAAGCAGCAGGCCTTAAAGGACATGTCTTTGGATTCGATATTCAGGCAGAGGCCGTTACCCTCACCGAGCAGAGACTAACTCAAAGTTCAGTCTCTGTCATAGCACCCGTCACTTTATTTCTTAAGAGCCATGCTTGCATGAATGATGTGATCCCACAAATCCATCATGGAAAGATTGCTGCCATCATGTTTAACCTTGGATATTTGCCTTCAAGTGCTTCTAATAAAGAGATTATAACGATGACAGACAGCACCATCACAGCACTTCAGGCAAGTCTTGAGCTGCTGCGTCCTGGAGGTATTATAACAGTCGTTTTATATCCGGGACATCCCGGAGGCGATTTAGAATCTGAGGCTGTACGACAATGGGCTTCCAATATCCCTCAATCTATCGCACAATCTATCATCTACCAACAACTACAGCGTTTAGATGCACCTTTTATCATAGCTGTAGAAAAGAAATCACATAACAAACTCAAATCGAGAGGATGATTTATTATGATTAAACCTTATCCATTACAATTCCAACCTGAATTTAAAGAGCGTGTATGGGGTGGTCGAGCACTCGAACAATTCGGTCTTGAGCTTCCAGACGGTCATATCGGAGAAGGATGGATGATCGCAGATCATCCAAATGGCACAAGCCAGGTCATGAATGGCGAACTTTCCGGATTAGGATTAGATCAAGTACGCGAACAATTGGGCAAGGAATGGTTCGGAAGCAAAGGGTTCTCCGAGGTCAACGGACGTTTTCCTCTACTTATTAAACTACTCGACTGTAATGACGACTTATCTGTACAAGTTCACCCAACAGATGAATATGAAGGACTACCAAAGGGTGAATTAGGTAAAACTGAAATGTGGTATGTGCTTGATGCCAAACCAGGTTCCAAAATTATATATGGATTAAACGATGGCGTTACACGAGAAAGCTTGCAACAAGCCATCACTAATGGAAACATTACAGATAGCCTCAGAGAGGTATCTGTCGCGGCAGGAGATACATTCTACATCCCTGCAGGCACAGTTCATGCGCTCTGTGCAGGCGTAGTCGTCGCTGAAATTCAGCAGAATTCGGACACAACATACCGTCTATATGACTATAATCGTCCAGGTCTCGATGGCAAACCACGCGATTTACATATTGAAGATTCCTTGAATGTTATAGCTTACGAGGGCTCAGGTGCCACAACCATGAAGACCGATTCTGCCGTACCTGGCGAATGGTTGGAGCTGGCCAATTCCCCCTATTTTATTGTTGAAAAAGGTATTGTATCTGGAAGTTGGCCCCTCACAACCACATCTGCTAGCTTTGCAATTCTTGTCATTTGTGAAGGCCAAGGGACATTGAAATGGAACGATGGATCTTTAGACTATAAAGCGGGACAATGTTTCTTATTACCTGCGAACTTACTTCATTATGAACTAGAGGGAAATGCAACAGTTCTACGCTCTTATCTTCCTTAAATCTTTAGAGGTACAATCGGTTATTGATTGATATTGTGGGGGTGGTATCTGTTGAACGAACGTTCATTTACGCTAATTAATCAGCAAGGAATGACCCTACACATCTACGAGTGGCTTCCTGAGGTATCCGTTCCATTAAAAGGTCTTATTCAGATTGTCCATGGTATGGCAGAAACGGCAGACCGCTATGCTAGAGTCGCTTCATCCCTTTGTGAATCAGGCTATGCCGTCTATGCTCATGACCAACGAGGTCATGGCAAGACTGCCAAGAGTATGGATGAGATAGGACATACTGGCGTGGATGGCTTCCATGGAATGGAGAAAGATATTCTTGAGGTAAGCTCTTTCCTTAAAGATAAGTATGCAGATATCCCTCATTATTTATTGGGACATAGTATGGGGTCATTTCTAACACAGCAAATCATCGAGAATCATGGCGAAGCATATTCAGGTTTTATATTATCGGGTACGAATGGCCCGAGCCCGAACCTTGGCATAGCTAAAATTTTGGCTCAGTTTCAGGTTAAACTCCAAGGTGCATCCCATCGTAGTCTGATGCTCAATGCAATCATATTCGGACGGTATGATCAAGGGATAACACCTGTACGCACCGCATTTGATTGGTTATCTCGAGATGAGGATGAAGTGGACAAGTATATTAATAATCCATATTGTGGTCAGGTATGTACCGCTGGATTCTTCCGTGACTTCTTCCAATTGTTACAGAACATACAGAAGCCAGCTAGTTATCGGAATATTCCTAGAGATAAACCTATCTATTTATTTGCAGGTGATCGTGACCCCGTTGGCTTGTATGGAAGGGGTGTCACTAAGCTTCATGAAATATACCTGAAGTTAGGAATGAAGGATGTCGAATGTCGACTATACCCTGGCGGAAGACATGAAATGCTAAATGAAATCAATCGTGATGAAGTTATTGCTGATCTGCTGGATTGGTTGGAACGACATACTTGATGAAAAGTTACTATTGTGGGTGGGAAGGAAGCTTATGCTTCCGATGCTAGCGATACTTCGTATCGCTTTCAGCTAGGGGCTACATCCGAAAGTCCCCACATCGATATGCTTTCTTATATTTTAAAAATAAAACAACGGCTGCATGTCCCTTAGGGAACATACAGCCGTTGTCTCATTCATAGCATATTCTTACGATAACGCCGCTGGTTCTAGCTTCCTCGTAAACCATCTAGGGCGCTGGCTCTCATCTTGCTGATAAAGAACAATCAACAATGTCTGCTGATCTCTTCTATCCGACACCACGCCATCCTCTTGCTGCAATAACTCATCCAGATCGAATGGGAGGACATCCATCACAGCATGTTTCAGTAGTCCTCGCTCATCTAACTGAAGTGCTTCAAATTCAGGGGATACTTGCTCTGGATACTCTACGAGTTCCTTCATGAACACCGACCATTTATCTTTGGTCAATCGAGAATCCCACCAAATGGTACGTGGCTTGTATTTGTGATTCAGGAAATAATCTAGCTTCATTAGGCCTAATATAATGTCCATCCGTCGGACGCCCCGGTGTTCGAGAAACTTATGAAGACGGAGGAACAGATCTTCCAGTTGATGTCCTATCTTCTGCCAACCTTGTCCTTCCCAGTAATCACCAAAGTCCTGGAAGAAGTCAAATGGAGAGTCGAATTCATTCTTCATAAGATACTTCAATGTGTGATCCATACGATGCGCATTCCAGTATTTCTCTAGCACATCTTCAAGTCGTTTCAAATGGATAATATCAGCAAAAGAAAGCTTATTGCTACTTAATATTTCATAAGGTGCGTATTCCATATACTTATACTCATATTTATCCGCATCAATCCGGAGTCCTGTCCCTCTTAGCATTTTGAGGAATCCGAGTTGTAGTTCTTCCGGCTCCATAGCAAATACATCATTGAACGTTGTACGGAATGTATCGTAATCCTCATCTGGTAATCCAGCAATAAGATCGAGATGCTGGTCAATATTGCCGCTAGCTTTGATAGTGTTCACCGTACGCGATAGCTTCGTGAAATTCTGACGACGCTTCACAAGTTCATTCGTAATATCGTTCGTTGATTGCACGCCAATCTCGAAACGGAATATTCCTGGTGGTGCATTTTCAGCTAAATAATCTAATACCTCTGGTCGCATAATATCAGCGGTAATCTCGAATTGAAATACACAACCCCGGTGGTTATTCATAATAAATTCGAACATTTCCATCGCATAGTTACGATTAATGTTAAACGTGCGATCCAGAAATTTAATAATCTTCGCACCATTGTCGATCAGGTAAAGAATATCTGACTTCACCCGTTCAATATCGAAATAACGCACACCAACCTCTATGCTGGATAGACAGAATTGGCAACTAAATGGACACCCTCTACTCGTCTCAAAATAGACGATGCGCTTGCCTAAATCCGGAATATCCTCAGCGAAACGATATGGTGTTGGGAGTGTATTCAAATCACTCTTCGGACGTCCAGGATTAATAATAATCTCATTTCCCTTACGATAGGTTGCACCATATACGAAATGAAACTTCCGATCACCTTGAATCGTCTGTAACAAGTGATGCAATGTCTCTTCGCCATCGCCCATAACGATGTGATCGACATTCTGAATACGCTCCATCCAGTGCTGGGTATCATAAGAGACTTCTGGTCCACCTAACACAATCGTTACCTCTGGCATGACTTGTTTAACAATATCAACAACCTTAATGGTCTCTTCAATATTCCAAATGTAGCAAGAGAACCCGATAACGTCAGGCTTCCTTTGATATAGATCAGATACGATATTTATTACGGGATCTTTAATCGTATATTCAGCAAGTTCGATATCAAACTCTTTCTGGCTATATGCTTTTAACAACCTGATCGCCAGTGACGTATGAATATATTTAGCATTTAACGTAGATAAGACGACTTTCATTATTCACACACCCCTCATTTATTCGTAATCATCTATGAGTCCGTCCTGATTCAAGTTTTGAAAGAAATCTAGGAACGGCTTACCATATTTACGGAATTTCACTTCTCCAACACCTTTAATCTTTAGTATCTCTGACTCTGTCTGTGGACATACCACACTCATCTCACGCAGTGTTGCATCATTAAATATGATGTAGGATGGAACACGTTCCTTACCTGCAAGTTCACGACGAACGAGACGTAATTGTTCAAACACCGTCTCATTAACGGCCGATGGCGAGTCATCACGACCTCTATTCCTGACATATCCTCCTGCTGCTGTTCCGCTCGTCCGCGTTGGACGGGCTACTCGCTGCATGACCTGTCGTTGCCCTTTGAGTACTTCTGCAGCTAGAGGTTGTAGCTTCAATACGGGATACTGTCCTTCAGAGAGGGAGAGATATCCGTCCGAAGCCATCACATTAATCACTTCCGAAATATCCTTCTCCGTTCGATTGGACATCATCCCATAGGTTGGTAAGCTTTCGAAACCGTACTGCAATACTTTTTTATTCCGAGACCCTTTGAGCACAGAGGCTACCATGGATACACCAAATCGCTCACGCATACGGTGGATGCAGGAGAATATCTTCTGCGCATCCACCGTCATATCGACTAGCTCCCTCTCATCCGTACAAGAACTACATGTACCGCAGGGCTTGTCCTCATGTATCTCACCGAAATAATCTAACATCGCATTACGCAAACAGCGGTTAGTATAACAGTAATCTAGCATCTGCTGCAATTTGCGATAATCATTATGTTTGCGCTCATCATCCATCTGGTTCTGCTCAATCAGAAATTTCTGGGTCATGATATCCTGCCCACTGAACAAAAGGATACATTGGCTCGGTTCACCATCACGCCCCGCACGACCGGCTTCCTGTACATAGGCTTCCATATTCTTCGGCATGTTGTAATGGATGACGTAACGAACGTTAGATTTATCAATACCCATTCCAAATGCATTGGTCGCAACGATCACTCGAAGATCATCGTATAGAAATCCTTCCTGACTAGCTGCTCGATCTGCATCACTCATCCCCGCATGATAGCGGCCTACAGCAATGCCAGCGCTCTGAAGCCGCTCCGTTAGTTGATCTACATCCTTGCGTGTCGCTGCATAGATTATGCCTGTTTCATGGGCATGCTCAAGCGTATAAGTCATAACAAACTCACGTTTGTTCTCACCTCGTAGTACGGACATAGCCAAATTATCCCGTCCCAGACCCGTAACAAATACTTGTGGTTCCTCGAGACGCAGCAATTTCACAATATCATCCATGACTCCGGGAGTAGCTGTTGCAGTGAATGCAGCTACGATTGGCCGTTGTGACAAACCCTCTACAAATGGGGCAACAGCCAGGTAACTTGTGCGGAAATCATGCCCCCATTGAGAAACACAGTGTGCTTCATCTACTGCTACACAAGAAATGGGGAGATAAGACATTTCTTCACGGAACCAATCCAACTCTAATCGCTCGGGAGCCACATACAACAACTTAAGTTCTCCCTGCGCAGCAGCTCGAATTACTTCATTCACTTCTTTTCCACTAAGCGTACTATTAATAAATGCCGCAGAGATGCCCGCTGTTGTCAGTGCATCCACTTGATCCTTCATCAAAGAGATTAGCGGTGATACGACTATCGTCAGTCCGGGAAGCATCAATGCTGGGATTTGGTAACAGATGGACTTCCCTCCACCCGTTGGCATAACGCCCAGTGTATCTCGGCTATCTAATAGGCTTGATACAATATTTCTTTGACCTTCACGAAAATCCGGATAGCCATAATATTTCTGCAGATAATCCTGCGCTCGATCCAATGTCATTGCTTCCATTATCATCATGATTAACTCCTTACTATTTTGCTTGGTCTTGCAATACCGAACAAGCTATTTTCCTAGTTATACAAGTTTACTGGGGTTTGATGGATTGAGCAACCTTAGTTGAGGATTATGACGTTCTCTTGCATGGCATTACACCATTACTCATGGTATTATTGGACAGTAAACCACATGAGGATGGAGAATTCACGATATGAAGAATAAACAACGTTCTGGCCAAGGCCAACAACAATCTTATAATAAAACTAAACCCAAAGCATCACATCACAACAAACAAGCTCCTAACAAGCATTATACAGTGAATGAAAACTCTGAACTATTGGCATTCTTGCTAAATACGTTAACCAATATCGGACGTAACTCTGTTAAATCCATGCTTGCACGGGGACAAATCTTCGTGAATGGACGTGCGGAGACAGCTTATAATTTCCCCCTTCAACCGGGTCATACTGTAATGGTCTCTAAAGATAAGATCGAAGAAGAGATTCCACTTATTGGACTTCGCATTATGCATGAGGATGAGGACGTTATTGTCGTATACAAGGAAGCAGGCCTACTGTCTGTTGCATCATCGAAAGAAACTGAGCTGACGGCTTATCGCCAAATTACCGCTCATGTTCGAGAAAACAATCCAAACAATCGTATTTTTGTCGTCCATCGTCTTGATCGCGACACCTCAGGTGTCATGATGTTCGCCAAGAATGAGGAAGTGAAGCAGAAACTTCAAGATTCGTGGCAGGATATGGTCAAGGAGCGTACTTACATTGCATTGGTTGAAGGTAAGATTAAGAAGCCTGAAGGAACAATCACATCATGGCTCAAAGAAAGTAGCACATTAAAAATGTATTCAAGTCCTTATGCTAATGACGGCCAGTTAGCCATTACACATTATACAACCATTCAGACTAACAGCTACTTCTCCCTACTAAAAGTGAACCTCGAAACAGGGCGTAAGAATCAAATTCGTGTCCACATGCAGGATCTCGGTCATCCTGTCGCAGGAGATAAGAAGTATGGAGGTAAGACGAGAACGATCGGAAGAATGGGCCTTCACGCACAAGTGCTAGCTTTTGAACACCCAACTACAGGTGAGGTTATGACCTTCAAAACAGAGATCCCAAAAACTTTCCTTCATCCTTTCCGAGCTACACCCACTAATTAATTTCATTCATGAGAAACATTATCAATTAGAATAGAGATATGATACAATAGTGTTCGAATCCACCTGGTTGAAAAGGAGTAGAACATATGAATACTGTATCTGCGCAACACATCTCTTTGCAAATTGATGACTATTTAGACCTATTGAATCTCGCAAAAAGAGTCGAAGATCTTAAATGGCAAAAAGAAATCATTCGCAAACTCGAAAGAATGAACCATTCTACCTCTTTTTCTAACATACATCATTTCGAGCGCAATCATGTTAACCATTAATTGAGACTTTATACTTTTAAAATATGCTGATTCACAATTCCAATCTATAGAAAGGAGCATGCCGTTTGTATAGGCATGCTCCTTTTTTTGTAATGAATATGCTCCGACCCTACGTTGAATGACTATAAACTGACCAATAACTACTGATCGTATGTAACAGGCCCATCCCACTCCAACATGCCGCCTGACATATTTATCACCTTGTATCCTAGCTCCGTGAGATATTCGCAAGCTCTAGCGCTACGGCCACCGCTTCGGCATACTATAAGCGTTAATTGATCAGAGTCTAGCTCTGTATGACGTACTGGTAACGTCCCTAGAGCGATGTGTTTAGCTTGTGGAATATGTCCTGATTCCCATTCATCATCTTCACGAACATCAATAATCTCAAACTTATCACCTTCATTTAACTTTGCCAGAACCTCTTCAACATCCCATTCTTGGATGGGTAAATTATTCATATTTTTCACTCCTATTAACTCTTGTTAAATTACTGTATATCACCTTTATCATCGTAACACAATTTGTTCTCATTCCAAAAGAGGCAGACCATGATTGGTCTGCCCCTCTTAAAGTTTGCTATTATCCTTCGAGCAATAACGATTCAGGATCTTCAAGCAATTCCTTCACTGCAACTAAGAATTGTACAGCTTCGCTACCATCCACGATCCGGTGATCATAAGAAAGTGCGATATACATCATTGGGCGATTTTCCATTGTATCTTGGTCAATCGCAATCGGCCGTAGCTGGATTTTGTGCATTCCCAGAATACCTACCTGAGGTGTATTAAGTATCGGAGTAGACAATAATGATCCGAATACCCCTCCATTAGTAATTGTGAAAGTACCACCTTGAAGCTCTGAAATACTTAGTTTATTTTTACGCGCCTTGCCTGCCAATTCACTGATTTGTCGCTCAATCTCCGGGAACCCTAAACGGTCCGCATCACGTACGACAGGAACTACCAAACCTTCTTTGGCTGAAACGGCAATTCCAATATCATAGTATTTCTTAACAAGAATATCTTCCCCATCAATTTCTGCATTCAGAAGAGGATGTGCTTTCAACGCACCTACAACAGCCTTTGTAAAGAATGACATAAACCCAAGATTCACATCATGCTTCTCTTGAAAAGCTTGCTTACGACGTTTACGAATATCAAGAATTGCAGTCATATCTACTTCATTGAAAGTCGTCAGCATAGCTGCAGTTCTTTGAGCTTCCACTAGACGTTTGGCAATCGTAACGCGACGACGAGACATCCGTTCACGTACCATTGGCTTGGAACTTGCAACTACAAATTCCTGTGCCGAAAGATTCACTCCACCTGTACCACCTTGTCCATCTCCAGAACGCTTCACCTGATCACTCGGAACTTCTGAATGATTACGAACGTTTTCTTGATAAATACGCCCCTTCGAATCTCTATCCTGTACTTGTTCAAGTTCAATGCCACGCTCACGTGCTAACTTTCGAGCTGAGGGTGAAGCGGCTAGAAAGTTAGCACTTTCATTCACCTGAAGAGGTTCTACTGATTTACTAGCAACGGTAGCAGAAGATTTCTCATCTGCTACTACCTTTTTCTTCTCATCGATGGACGTAGATTCTTCAGAAGCTACCTCTGCAGCAACACCAGCTTCTCCACCTGATTGAATCCGCCCAATCACTTCCCCAATTTGGACGGTATCTCCATTTTGTCGAAGTACCTTCTCTATAACTCCATCTATTTCTGCACTCATCTCTAAATTAACTTTATCCGTCTCAAGCTCTAAAAGGACATCACCTAACTTAACGGCCTCTCCTTCTTTCACATGCCATTTATAAATCGTTCCCTCGGTAATAGATTCTCCCATTGCAGGTACAATAATATTATTCAAATCTTCTACCTCCTCTTATAAATATCAAAGTTAATTATTCTGAGATTGGTTTAAACGGAGTGCCAACGAAATAATCTGTTGTTGTTCAAATAAATGAACTTTCTGATAACCACTAGCCGTACTAGAACGCTCTGGACGACCGTTATAAGCAACCGAAATCCCCTTAGGTGCAATAGCACGGATACGTGGTTCAATATAACGCCACGCTCCCATATTCTTTGGTTCTTCCTGTACCCATACGATCTCTTGTAGTTTCGTTAAGCGGTCTAATACATTCTTGATATCTTGCTCTGGGAATGGATACAGTTGCTCTACACGTACAATGTGTAACCAACCAGGACGCTTATCCGTTTCATTATCTAACGCCTCTTCCATTTCAACCGCGATTTTCCCCGAGCATAGAATTAAGCGTTCAACATTCTCTGGTATTTCTCCTAACCCACTTTGCTCCAATATCCGATTAAAGGTCCCCTCAGTGAAGTCCTGACTAGGTGACGTTACTCTAGGATTCCGAATTAGACTCTTCGGAGACATCATGACAAGCGGTCTTGCTTCCTCTGTATTCGTCAGTGCCGCTTGACGACGTAATAAATGGAAGTATTGAGCTGCAGTAGTCAGGTTCGCAACAATCCAGTTATCATCTCCTCCAAGCTGGAGAAAACGTTCAAGCCTCGCACTAGAGTGTTCTGGTCCTTGCCCTTCATATCCATGAGGTAGTAACATCACTAAGCTTGATTTCTGTGACCATTTAGAACGTCCTGCTGAGATGAACTGATCCATGATCACTTGAGCACAGTTAGAGAAATCACCATACTGCGCTTCCCAAATGACAAGCGTCTCAGGTGAGAATACGTTATAACCATACTCAAATCCTAATACGGATGCTTCAGATAAGGGGCTATTATGAATCGCAAAGGATGCCTTCGCTTGCGGCAATTCATGTATTGGACAGAATGTAGCGCCTGAATCAGGATCATGCAATACGAGATTACGATGAGCAAATGTCGCACGTTCCGCATCTTGACCACTAATTCGAATAGGTGTACCATCCGCAATAATTGTTGCGAAAGCTAGCGTCTCAGCAAGTCCCCAATCTACCTTTTCACCTTCATCCAGGGAATTCTCACGACGTTCAAGTATTCGCTGTAATTTAGGATAGACCTTAAATCCTTCGGGGCGCTTCAATAGCCCTGCATTAATCTCTTGCAGTTCATCTAATGGTACTGCAGTATAAGTTATCTGCGCCGGATCTGGCACCATGACAGCGATAGTCCGATCTGTAGCATTCTGCACATCATCGCGTTTCATCTGCTCGTAAGCTTCCTTCAAACGATTCAAGACACTTTCCTTAAGCTGTTCAGCCTGTTCTTCCGAAATCAAGCCCTTTTGAGATAGCTCAGAACGGTATAGAACGCTAACTCGTTCGTGACTTTTCACTTTTTGATATATTAAAGGTTGCGTTGTTTCTGGGTCATCTGTTTCATTATGTCCATAGCGACGATAACCGATAAGATCAATCAGGAAATCCTTCTTGAACTTATTGCGATACTCACTCGCCATGCGAACTGCCGCAATACATGCTTCAGGATCATCCGCGTTCACATGAATAATCGGAATTTCATATCCTTTAGCCAAATCACTAGCATAATGAGTGGAGCGAGAGTCCTTGCTCTCTGTTGTAAATCCTAAATTATTATTTACTATAATATGAATAGTTCCACCGTTCTGATAACCTGGCAACTTCGTAAAGTTCAACGTTTCTGCAACAATTCCTTCTCCAGGAAAAGCAGCATCGCCATGAATGAGTATCGTTGCCGCTTTATTCACATCTTGTCGAGGATATCCAGGCTGGGTGCGATCTTCCTGAGCTGCCCGTGAATAACCCTCAACTACAGGATTCACAAATTCCAAGTGACTCGGATTGTTTGCTAATGTGATTCTAGCTTCCAGCTGACTTCCTTCTTTCAATAGGCGATTAGCTCCTAAGTGATATTTAACATCACCCGTCCATCCATAACTAATACCTGTAGATCCCTCTGATGGAATCAATTTTTTATTTGGAGAATGGTGGAATTCCGAGAAAATATTCTGATATGGTTTGCCTAGTACATGGGCGAGTACGTTCAATCTCCCACGGTGTGCCATCCCCATCAAAACATGCTCCGTACCGTTATCTACCATAGATATCAACATTGCATCAAGCATAGGAACGAGTACATCGTTTCCTTCAATGGAAAAACGCTTTTGTCCAACAAATGTACGATGAAGGAACTCTTCAAACTGTTCTACTTGAAGTAACCGTCTTAAGAGAGCTGTCCGCTCATCTATGCTTAATTCCACTCGCGGAGATTCTGCTTGACGGTTTAACCAGACACGTTCTTCTTCCTCATGAATATGACTGAATTCATAAGCAATTGTTCCTGTATAAAGTTCACGCAACTTCACAATAGCATCCCAACCATTAGGTACACTCTCAGGCGCATGGTGCCATATTAAGGAAGATGGAAACGCTTTTAAATCCTCCTTTGACAAATTATACCTTTCCGATTCTAGCAAGCTCGTGTCCAGAGCAGGTCGAAGCCCTAAAGGATCAATATCTGCTGCTAGATGTCCATAGGCACGAATATTCCATACTAACTTCCCGGCGTCTACACCCTTTTTCAGCAGGTTGCGATCCCAAGATATCCGTTCTGTAGGTTCCTTGGGACTACTAACTTCATCAGCAATTGTAGGTGGTGCTCCCCATAAACTAAATAAATGTTGAAAGGTCTCATCAACAGATTGAGGATTTCTCAAAAATTGATCATACTGTTCCTGAACATAACCAAGATTGGGACCATAATAAGTTTGCCAAGGATCGCTTGTGTGTTGCTTATTCATTAGCATTGTCGGATATACCTCCGTTATGAACTATGATAGTTACATGGTGAATAGAAAATCTCATAAATCATTAATACATCTAGTATAGCCCTTTAAACACAATAGCTAAAATAGTCTTTTCATATTGTTATCATCTAATAAACAGATCAATCAAATAATGAGTACTTTGGCTTTATTTTCATTATTTGCTATACTCAACATTATCATCGACTACATTATGATTAATCCTTGTAAGCTTGAAAGGAGACGTTCAATCATGTCCTCATTCTTTAGCTCAGATAATACCCGTACTTTCCATGCGTACGCCACAGCACATCTAATTCAGATCAGCATTCTAATCGCTTTATCTCTGTTATTATTTATATTCAGAACTTCTATCAAAAGAGAGCCTTCCATCAAAAAGATAATTCGTTATTGGATCGCTGGAATTTTGATCGCTTCAGAAGTCGCACTAAATATTTGGTACGTTGCACAAGGAATATGGAATCCTCGAACAAGCTTACCTCTTGAATTATGTAGTATTACTTTGTTACTAGCTATAATCATGCTTTTTACTAGAAGCCGTTTATTGTACTCCATTGTTTTTTTTGCTGGAATTACAGGAGCGCTACAAGCTGTACTTACACCAAGCTTAGATTTTACATACCCGCATTTTCGTTTTCTACAATTTTTCGTAGCTCATTTCGCTATTATTCTCTCAGCACTATATATGACCTGGATTGAGGAATACAAACCCACATGGAAGTCAATTGGAACCGCCTTGATCTCCTTAAATATTCTCGCTGTTATAGTTGGTTCTATCAATTACATCATAGGTTCTAATTACATGTTTCTTATGCGTAAACCAGCCAGCGCATCTATTCTTGATATTTTGGGTCCGCATCCTTATTATCTATTGGCAGAGCAAGGAGTTGCGCTTCTTTTCTTCACCTTGCTACATCTACTATTCTTCGTATTACCTGATCGTTGGAAGCGACACACGACAAGGAGAAGTACGAAAGCCAATTTACCACTATGATAAAGGTAGTTCAAAAAGGACTATATTACAAAAATAGAGCCATGAACTTTATTTCGTTCATCGGCTCTATTCATTGATAGTCTTAACGTTTAGGAATAGATATTGTTACTTTATCATCCTTTAATGGCTCTCCGAAATTCGGTGTCCCATCATTATTCCAATTTAATATTTGAGCCCGTGTATGACGATTGGGATCGTATAAAGGATCTCCTACAATTTCTTTGTAGTTACGAGCGTGATAGACAAAAATATCTTGTTTGCCATCTGCCGAGACAGTAAAGCTATTATGCCCTGGTCCGTATTGCCCTACCTGCTCATTGGTTTGAAATACCGGTTGCTTCGACTTATCCCATGAAGCGGGATCAAGCAGATTCGCATCATCCTTTGCCGTAAGAAGCCCCATACTGTAATGATGGTCTGTAGCGCTAGCTGAATAACTCATGAATATCCGACCATTCCTTTTTAGTACAGCCGCCCCTTCATTCACCTTAAACCCAATCACTTCCCACGAATATTCAGGGGTACTAATCATCGCTTGTTCACCACTGAGAGTCCATGGATTACTCATCTCAGATATATAAAGGTTGGAATTACCCTCGATTGCTAGATCTTTCTGAGCCCATACATAATATAGTTTTCCTTTATGTTCAAATATCGTTGCATCGAGTGCGAAGCTTTCCCATTTCGTCCGAACCTGTCCCTTCTCTATCCATGTTCCTTCGAGAGGATTAGCAGATTCATTCTCTAATACATACATCCGGTGATCGAACAAACCTTCCTTCGTCTCACTTGTGTGTGCAGCAGCAAAGTAAATGTACCACTTGTTATTAATATAATGAAGCTCAGGAGCCCAAATATTAGCGCTTAATATTCCAGTATCACGCTTACGCCAAGCAACCACTTGCTCAGCACTCTCCAATTCTTGAATAAACTCCGCGCGACGAAGCTCAATACGATCGTACTCTGGTACCGAGGCGGTAAAATAGTAATATCCATCAGTATGTCTATACACCCAAGGATCAGCACGTTGCTCCACTATCGGATTATTTATGTGTCCACTCTTCTCCATGTCTTTCTCTCTCCTTCTATATATATGTTTCATGGATTTCTCTCAATCAATATACTTTATTAAGTGTCTAGTTTAACCTTTAATGCCTGAATTCAAATTAATGGATTGAACAAAATATTTCTGTGCAAACAAGAACAACACAAATGTTGGAATAATAGCTATAATCGCCGACCCCATTAATTGTCCAATCATACGATAATTCCCATAAATATCTTGCAATAAAAGTAATCCAGCTGTTATTGGCATTTTATCTACATCTGTATATACGATAACTGGCCAGAGAAAATCATTCCAAGATCCAGTAAAGGAAAATAAGGCACACACGATCAATATCGGTTTTATTAAAGGTACTATTACTGAATAATAAATTCTAAAGTCACCCGCACCATCCATTCGAGCAGACTCATCTAATTCTTTAGGAAGACCGTTCATGAACTGTCTGACCAAAAATATATTTCCCATTCCTGCTAAACCAGGGATAATCATAGCCCATGAGGTATTAACCCAACCTAACGCATCAATGATTTTATAGGACGGAATTAGATTAACAACACCTGGAAAGAAGGAGATACCCAGTAACGTAAAAAACAACATATCTCTACCTTTAAACTTCATTCGAGAATAACCATAACCCGTGATTGAAATAACAAAGACCACTAAAAGAGTATGCAAAGTTGCAATGAATACCGAATTCATTAACCAACGCATTATTGGTGCAGTAGATGTGTTGTTTAGGATGGTGACATAGTTATCAAAAATCCACTTTTCAGGTAATAATCTAAATCCGGTAGATACCACTTCCGTTTGTGATCTAAACGATGTAGCGACCCCATATATTACAGGAAATGCAAATATCACACAAAGTAAAATCAAAAATAAATATGCACAATATTTAGATATATTACCATCAGACGATATCTTCCCCTTGACCTTTGGCAATATAATCGGGTTATTATTCGATGCATGTGACACTTGGTTTGGCATTTGTTACACCTACCTTTTCTGTTTCCATTAAATTACTCACCGTAAATCTACGAAGCATTTCGATTCATCACATAATATTGCAGCGCTGAAATAACCAAAATAACTAATCCCAGTAATACTGCCATCGCTGAGGCCATTCCGGCAATTGATTCGCCGTTACCAAAAGCTAATTGACGAATATACATCATCAATACATGTGTACTTTGTTGTGGCCCACCCTTCGTCATCATTAACGGTTGACCAAATACATTAAATGCCCCAGCTGTTGTCATAACAAATGTGAAAATTAATGGAAAACGAATAGAAGGTAAGGTAATACTAAAGAATCTTCGAACTGGTCCCGCTCCATCCATTTCTGCTGCTTCATACAAATCCTGTGCTACACCGCTTATGGAAGCACGATAAATAATCATGTTTCCTCCGACTCCACCCCATACCGTTAGTACAATGATAATAAGCCAAGCATAAGGTTGATGTGCTGCCCAAACCGTATCCGAGCCCAATATATTCCCTGTAATCCCCAATTGCTTATTAAAGATCAAGGACCAGATGAGTGCAGCTGCAGATATAGAGATTAATCCCGGTATATAAATAATAGCTTGAATGACATTTTTCATTTTTACTTTTCTATGTTCTAATGCAACAGCAACCATTAACGGAATAATAATTAATAGGGGAACACTGGCTGCAACAAAGATTAACGTATTTTTCAGACCATTATTAAATTGAACATGGAAGGTTGATTTATTGTCAAAAAGGATCCTTTTGTAATTATCAAGACCTACCCATACCGGATCACTCATTAAATTCCATTTCGTAAATGAAGCATAAATCCCATAAATTGTAGGCAATAAGATGAAGATAGCAAATAAAATAACATGTGGACCTACAAAGAAAACAGGTGCTAAATTCAACTTCTTTTTCATAGGCATTCTATTTCTCCTTTTGTAAAAGTAATGTGCCATATCGGGCACATTACTTTACAATCTTTTCAGTTTCAGCTTACTTTGTTCCACTGCTACTTTCAGATATCTTATCTTCAACAAATTTTTGCATGGTCTGTAAAGTTTCGTCGATATCAACGTTACCACGAACGATATCCGCACAATACGTATCTACTGCCTCTGCAATATATGGATAGTATTCATAAGTATAAATGTAAAGGGATTGAATTTCTTTTTCATTTGATGTAAAGAAGGATTGCATATAGTTCTGGTACTCTGGACTATGGTTAACTACGTTACTTGCTACGTTTTGTCCAGCCTTAGCCCATTCCATTGAATTTTCACGAACATATTCTAAAAAACTAGCAATACCAACTTCTTTTTCATCTGTTCTTTTATCGTTCTTTAGCATAGCGAATAAATGTGAAGAAGATCTGTTAGTAAACTTATCAGGAGTAGGAGAATAAACATTTGTCACCCCGAAGTTCAATCCTTCAACTCCAGCATGTGCATTAGAACTCCATGTACCATCTGTTGAGAATAGTACGTTCTGAGATTGGAACATCAAGTATCCATCTTCACCAAATGGCGTCATCAAGCCAGCATCGGATATTTTTTTAACGTTTTCAAAGGCTTGTTTGAACACTGGCGTATTAACAGCTGGTTTACCATCTACTTGGACATCTCCGCCTAAGTTTTGAATTTGTGCCAAGATGACCCAGCCTAACAACGCATCATTAACGACATAGTCACCTTCATCCAATTTCCCTTGTAATGAAAGCATCTCATCAATCGTAACAACATTATCATCTAGGAAAGATTCCACATTATATTTTTTAAGCAAATCTTTATTGTAATACATTACATTACTATGAATATCTAGCGGGACTGAATATTGAGTTCCTTCTATCGTACCGGTTGACCAGGCTTGGGGTAAGTAATTATCTTGTTTTAATTCGGGTTGTGATGCCATTACAGATGTCATTGCTTCTAATGAACCCTGTTTAACAAATCCAGGAACACGGTCCGCGTGTATGATGGCTAGATCAGGTACACCTTTGCCAGATGCCAACACCGTGGAAACTTTAGTATACATATCTGATGTAATAACATGTTTAACTTTGACCTCAGGGTTAGTTGCATTGTAGTCTTTAACAATTTGATCCATGTTAGCGCCATCATCACCTGTTAGCGGAGTCCAAAAGGTAATTGTATTTCCCCCGCCATCACCACCACATCCAGCTAAGATTGTTGTAAATAATAAAATAAGTACTAATGAAGCCCCCAATTTTCTTCTCAAATATTTCTCCTCCTAAATATGTTGTATTTGTTTGGACAATCATTCACGAAAAGTGCCTTCGCAAATAATTACTTGAGCTAAGTATACAATCACGCTGAAAGCGTTGTCAATAACATTTATATGAATCATATTTATATTTGTATCATGTAAATTAACTTATTAGTTAATTAGATAATTGAAAATAAGTCCCTATAACATACTAATTAATATATACATTAATTAGTATACAACTTAATAATGTTTATGCTATTATTAGTAAGAGTTAATCATCTTTCTCAAATCAATGAAATAACTTGAAAGAAGTGAATAATATGCAACTGGAAATAGACAAGTCTTCTCTCATTGTTTACGAAGCTTTAGCAAGTGAAGTTCGAATAAAAATAATACAGTTACTCTCAAAAAACAAAATGAATATAAAAGAGTTGGCTCAGGAACTTGGATTAAGTAGTCCTATCATGATAAAACACATTCAAAAATTAGAAGATGCAGGGATCATTAAAACGGAGAAAGTCCCCGGAAAACCAGGCCAATCAGGCCACCAAAGAATTTCCATATTAAGAGTAGATCATATTGAAATTAATTTCCCTAAGAAAATATTCCATTCGTTTGCATCTTATGAGACATCGGTTCCTATCGGTCATTATACTGATTATGATTTGAAGCCAACTTGCGGGCTTGCTACGGAAAAGGAATTTATCGGAAGAGTTGACGAACCGAGGTACTTTATGGACTCCAAAAGAGTGGATGCAGAGATATTATGGTTCACCCAAGGATTCGTCCAATATAATATTGCTAACTTTTTGAAAAAGGAAGAAGAACTACAACAATTTGAGATTAGCTTGGAACTTTCTTCTGAATTTCCATTTTCAAATGATGTATGGCCTTCTGATATCACGTTCTCCTTAAACGGTTTGGAATTAGGCACTTGGACGAGTCCTGGTGATTATGCCGATGCAAGGGGGAAATTCACACCTGAATGGTGGCCACACAATATCAATCAATATGGATTGCTAAAAACGATTAGAATTACAAACCATGGAACATATATTGACGGTGACCCGATGTCTCAAGTTTTGATTGAGGATTTAGATACTACTTGCGACAGATGGACCTTTCGAATCGAAGTTAAAGAAGATGCAAAGCATGTTGGAGGAGCGACGATTTTTGGGAAAAAATTTGGGAATCATGATCAAGATATCATGTTTAAATTGTATTACCTTTAACATTACATTCTTCCTTGTGACCTATTGTTTGGCCATATCCGAGAAAACACGCTACCAAACGCACATAAAAAGGTTGAGCAGAATGACCCTGCTCAACCTTTTTATTATATTTCTCTAGCCATTCATTATTCACGTTCAATAATGATAGACTTCGTATAATTATTCCACTCTATTGTAGCACCTAACGCATCGGATATGAATCGAAGTGGTACATAATAAGTTCCTTCATAGTTCATAACAGGCTCAGCAAGCTTCACCTTTTCACCATCTACAAGTGCTTGGTTAGAACCGTTCTTAAGAACAATAGTTGAACCTGTCAAATCATCAATAACTGTAACTTGCTTCAACGTATTATCCCATTTCATCTCAGCATCCAACTGTTCAGCAACATGTCGAAGTGGTACCATCGTCGTTCTATTCACTTCGATAGGAAGAGAATAATCATAGTACCAACCATACTCTTCATCCACTAGCGTTTCTAGAATGACATACTTGTTTGTAATACTCATATCTTCTTTTAAGAAACGATACGCCTCAGATTGACCTTCAAAATTACGCAGAAGTGCTCCAGGAGTAATCTGATCCACAGCTAATACATCTAACTCCAAAGCTCCTTGAGTCGTGTCTACTTTATTTATAGTAACAGGCTCATTCACACTCCAGATTTCACTTCTAGAATGAATCTTAACTTGCTTCACTGGAATTCCTTCCATAATTGGAAGCTGAACGATAAGATCTACATTTTGCTTACGTATCTGTAGCTTGTTATCAAACATAATATCCATTGATAGTACTGTATCTTTACTAAAGACTTCATTCAATAATGGCTCTTCCTTAAAGATATCGTTTACGTCACTATCATAATCTGTAAGTAGTTCTTTCAGTGCCTTTTGTAATTGATTCGTCAAATAAATCACGGTCGCTTCTTTATCTTGGATAACACTTTCCCATGAAGCGAATGGTGATACTTCGTCCTCGAAATATTCTTCTTCTAAATATTCCTCGCTATACATGTTTAATCCAGATTCATAAATAGGATAGTACACATCATATAACGTACTAATTAATTCTTTGACCCCTTCTTTATCCTCAGACACACTCGTCAGGAAGGATTTAGCGAGACCCACCAATTCATCTCCACGAACATCCACATGAAGCTTCTTCAGGGTTAGTTTCTCTCCATACACCGTATCTGTTACGGATGACAAGGTGATTGACTCTGGGTTAGGCGCATTCTTGAAGAAGAAATCACCTACATCTGTTATCAATTTAAGAGATTGTTCAGTAGAGGGTTGCAGATTAGCTAACTCCACGCCATACTCTGAGTTCAATGTATCGAGAGCTATAGAGATCGGTTGTTTAGCTCCTTCGACCCAAAAAATCATTTCTTTCTTATCGACAGATACATGGAACGGCACCTTTTTTCCATCTAAGCTTAATGTTCCTTCTACAGATGCAGTTGATGCATCCTGCATTTTCACATGGTCAATACTTAATGAGAATGAGTTCAATAAATCAATTATTTCCTTATCTTCTTCACTAATTTGCCCGAGTGCAGGTACAATTTCAATTGAAAAGGTTTGTTTCGATTCTGAAGATTTGACCGCATAGCTATCTACCATACTTTTCTTAATATCCAATCCCCCGACAGATTGACATCCTGATAATACAACAAGCATGGATGCCAGTACTGAAGCTATTAACCATTTGATACGTTTCATTTCTTTCCTCCTCAGTAAACTTAAGTTACATCTATTTACCAAGTATGCCTGCGGATAATTATTCTGTAAAGAGAAATTCCCTTATTTATTTCCTCACTTCATATATAGTTCAAGTTGCTCTTCACTCCAACGCCATAAATGCTCGGCATCCTGCTTATTATTAGCACGCGCTGAAAGTTTCCTCATTTCTTGACGATAGAAATATTCCCCACTTACTCCCGTAACTTCAGGCGACGTTGCTAGATATATAGCTGATTGAGATCCTTCCTTTGGAGTCAGAAAGAATGGACGTAACAAGGAGTATACTTGTTTACCGAATCCCGTCTTACGGTCAATGCCAAGATTAGTCATGACCGCACCAGGGTGCAAGCAATTGGCTGTCACTTGAGAATCCTTTAACCTTTCAGCCAATTGCTTGGTAAACAGAATATTCGCCAGTTTAGATTGTGCATATCCTTTGACAACATGATATCTTTTCTTTAAAGTTGGATCATCGAAATGGATTTTCCCAACCTTGTAAACTCCAGAAGAGACATTCACAATTCGACCTTGTTCGGCATTCTTCAGTCTATCTAGCAACAAGTTTGTGAGTAGGAAATGCCCTAAATGATTAATACCCATATGTATTTCAAAACCATGCTGCGTGTATTCATGCTTCAATGAGACCACACCCGCGTTGTTAATGAGTACATCCAAAACATCAAATTTCCCTTTGAAATTAACCGCTAGCTTACGGATACTATCCAGATTGCCTAAATCCCCGAGCATCCATTCGATACTCTCTGACCCACTCTGTCTCATAGCCTCTTCATGAGCTAATCTAGCTCTTTCTTCATTCCGGCAGACCATGATGACATGAGCCCCTCTTTGGGCTAATTCAATGGATGTAGCAAGTCCCATTCCTGAATTAGCCCCGGTCACCATGACGACTTTATTTCGCATTTAGCATCATCCTCCTATTTAAGGGTAAAAGTAGAAGCAATACCTTAGTTTCTCTACATGCTAATTGTACACTACGAACTACCTGTATAGCGCTACTCTCTTCCTCATTTATAAGTAGAAGTTTATAATACAATTAGATATACGCGCTTTTCCACTTTGATATGAGAATACGAAAGGATGAATATAAAATGAATGAAAGATTGATTGAACTAGATACTGCTATGCATCAGCAAGGATTGGATGCCTTGATTATTACTGATCCTAAGCATATATACTACTTAACAGGCTTTGCTAGCGACCCGCATGAACGATTCTTGGGCTTAACGCTTATGCATGGAGAGGAACCTGTATTAATCGTACCCTCTCTTGATGCTGAAGCGGCTCATGCTGCATCCTCTGTTCAGAACATCATTACACACTCTGATACAGATCATCCATATACACTACTTAAGAAACAACTTAGAGAGAATATTCACGCCCTCGGCATTGAGAAAGATCAGCTAACAGTCTCTCACTTTGAGCTTCTTCAAGAATCTATTGGTGCACAGTCATACCATGATATTGGTCCTATACTCCAAAGCATGCGAGTAAAGAAGACACCCGAAGAAATTATCCGAATGCAACATGCCATCAACCTGATTGAAGAGGTTCTCCGTCAAAGCCTGACTCATGTTCAGGTTGGTGTAACTGAAATAGAGTTAGTCGCTGAGATTGAATATTTGATGAAGAAGCTTGGCGCAGACGGTCCCTCTTTCGAAACGATGGTGCTTTCTGGACCTAACACGGCTCTTCCCCATGGAATACCTGGACAACGGAAAATTCAGAATGGTGACTTAGTAATGTTCGATATGGGTGTATTTGCAAATGGCTATGCTTCTGACATTACACGCACATTTGCAATTGGAGACATCAGTCAGGAACTTACGAATATTTACAATGCCGTACTTGGTGCCAATCTACAAGGTATTCAATCCATTCGCCCAGGAGTAACATTAGCATCTGTGGATCAAAGCGCTCGTAGCGTTATTGAACGCGCGGGATATGGTCCTCAGTTCATGCATCGACTTGGACACGGACTAGGTATGGATGTTCATGAATATCCTTCCGTACATGGCAACAATATGGATCTAGTTCAAGCCGGTATGGTATTTACGGTAGAGCCAGGAGTCTATGTTCCCGGTATAGGTGGAGTACGAATTGAAGATGATATTGTCGTAACTGACGATGGGGTAAATGTATTAACCTCATTCCCTAAAGAGCTAACTATCATCGGATAATAACCACAAGAACCTGACGGAAAAACTACCGTCAGGTTCTTTGTTATGGAAATGGAGCAGAATATCAATGTATCTACAAAAGAAACCAATGCAACCCTCTGCTTTGGTTTCTCATGTATTGGATTATAAAGACCCTACTTACTTAAACTTGTGTAGCATCTAAATCTATATTACGGTTATTGTATACTTTCGGATCATTCTCTTTTAATATTTTGCTAGAAATAAGACCTGAAGTCATGGAATCATTCACATTCAGTGCAGTACGTCCCATATCAATTAGAGGTTCCACGGAAATTAGCAGACCCGCTAATGCAACAGGTAAGCCCATCGTAGAAAGGACAATAAGTGATGCAAAGGTAGCACCTCCACCGACTCCTGCCACACCAAAGGAACTAATCATAATAACCAGAATCAATTTCACAATAAAGCCCCAGCTTGTTGGATCTATACCTACTGTTGGAGCAATCATCACTGCGAGCATGGCTGGATAAATTCCAGCACAACCATTCTGACCAATGGTGGCCCCAAAGGTAGCTGACAGATTCGCGATCCCTGTAGATACTCCGAGTTTCCTCGTTTGAGTCTCTACATTAAGAGGAATGGTAGCTGCGCTAGATCGTGAAGTAAATGCGAATGTCAGCGTAGGTAGTACCTTTTTGAGATATACAAGCGGGTTGAATCTGAATAGCGTGATCAATATTAAATGAATAATAAACATAACGATCAAAGCTACATATGATGCGATTACGAAGTTAATCAGCTTTAATATTTCTTCAACATGAGTCGTAGCGATGGTTTTGGTGATCAACGCCAATATACCGTACGGAGTCAATCTCAATACAAGGGTAACCATTCGCATAACAACAGCATACACCGCATCGATCAAATCGCGGAAGACTTGTGCCTGCTTGGGCTTCTTACGATCTATTCCAAGAACTGCTACACCGATAAAGGCAGAGAATATAACGACAGCAAGTGTAGAAGAACTACGGGATCCCGTCATATCTGCAAATGGATTCTTCGGAATAAATTCAAGCATTTGCTGCGGAATAGATTTATCTTCAACAACACCAAGTCTATCCTCTAATTTCAAACCCTGTGCCTGTTCTCTGTCACCGCTCTGAATATCAATCGTCTTTAAATCAAAGCTCAGCGTGGTGATAATACCTACAGATGCCGCAATCGCAGTCGTAATTAGAAGAACTGCAATAATAGAAAAACTCATCTTCCCAAGGTTCTTAACACCGTTCAAATTCATGATAGCAGAAATGATTGATACCATAATTAGCGGGATCACGATCATTTGAAGCAAACTCACATAACCATAACCTACCAAGTTAAACCATTCCGTGGACTTCCCTATAACATCGGAATCTGGTTTAAAGAACAATTGTAGAATAACTCCAAATATAATTCCCAACCCTAAACCTGTAAACACTCGCTTCGTGAAGGAAATATGTTTCTTTTGCATCCATACGAGTAACCCGATCAGTAACAGCATGACTACAATGTTAATAATAATCCATAGCATTTCCATTAAATACTCCCCCAAAAAATTAAAATATATCGCTAAACAAATAAGTCACAGTATTAATATTTTTTATCATAACATATAGCTGAGTATTTTGATAGGATTAGTTTAATATCAAAATAACAGTTATACACACACTACTTAAAGGGTTAATTATTATTTTATTCTTTATCCTAATAAGTCATACCCTATAAATAGCGTCCATTTAATCTTCATCTTTAAATTTAAAAGAACGAGCTATATATAGAAATGGCGTTCCGGCAGCTATGAGTACAAATTTAATAATATAGGTGGTGAAGAGAATTTCCAGCCACACTTCCCAACTATATTTCGGTATGGAGAAGGCAATGGAGCAGAATATCAATGTATCTACAAAAGAACTGATCATCGCACTTCCGTTGTTACGAATCCAGAACTGTTCAGGTTTGGGATAAAATTTGCGAATCCAACTGTATAGCCTTACATCGAGGAATTGGCTTACGAAGTATGCTGTAAGACTTCCTAGCGCCAATCTTGGCATGAGTCCGAAAATAGCCTCCAGTGGAGCTTGAGCGAAATCTCCCTCTTGCGGAGTAAAGATGAGCGCCATTTGCATAATAACTGTTGTCATCAACAGAGTGAAGAAACCGAACCACACTGCCTTTCGGGCTTCCTCATGACCATACCTTTCATTTAAAAGATCACTGGTCATATATAAACTTATATACATCGTGTTGCCCAGAGTCATAACAATTCCGAACATATCAATAGTTTTAGTAACTTGAACATTGGCAATTACCGTAGCTACACCAATCCAAGCATAAAGTCCCTTTTTGCCGAAAAGGCGATAGCACAGTAAAAAGAGCGAAAAATTTACTACAACATAAAAAATACCCCAACTTAAATTAAACATAGTTATCCCCCTAGTTTTGTTACGCGGGATAGTTACGAACCGCGGCTCCAAACGTCTTAGACGTTCAAAACACGGTTTACTTTATCACAGAAGACTGCCATTGCCAAGCCTGAAAATGAAATAAATGAATGAATAAATTCACTAATTCGCGAAATTTACTGAAAATTTCCAAAATTGTTGAAAATAACGCTATTCAATTCTCTGTTCTTTCTGTAAAATCAATAGCAACCATAGACACAATATGTAAAGGGGACGTTTCACTATGTTTGGGATTAGAAATTCTATCAGTCGTAAGTTCATGTCCGTTGTTACTATCGTATTATTCATTATTTCTTTACTATTCAGTATTAGCTTCTATCTTGTTCTAATGAATATATTTAATCATTATGTATTACCTGAGGTTGAGAACAATCTTAAGATTAGTTCCAATGATACATACAAACACTTAAATACTTCTCAGGTATTGCAAACGCAGACGGGAAATGAAGGATCTCAAACCGCACTTTCCTATTACTTCGATGAGAAAATGAACCATTTTAGCTTACATAATATTTATCTCGCTAATGTAAAGGATCATGAAGTAGTCGTCCTAGCTACAAACAGTATATCAAGCCTAGAAGTAAATCAATCAATTCCATTCCTGGAAGAAATGCAAGCCGCAGTCGACAATAAGACCGCTACTACCGAAGTATATACTAACGAATATGGAACATTCAAAACTGACTTTATAGCTATTCCTGGGAGTACAATGATTCTGGCAGTTAGCTTAGATGCGAGCTTTATCTTGGAGGAGACTCAGTTTATTATCTGGATCTGTATAGGGATAACTCTTCTTGGAATGACAGTGGGTCTAAGTATTGCTTATTTCACTAGCCGGCGTATTATCCGACCTATCATTCAGTTAGCCGCACATAGTAACCGTCTCGCACAAGGTAATCTACAGCAAGATATTATCGTTACTGGACATGACGAGGTCGCCCAACTTGCTAGCAGTTTCCAACAAATGACCCATAATCTAAAAGAAATGATCGGACATGTCCAACTAACCTCTCATGAAGTATTAGCTGGATCTAATGATTTATTAAACCTTACAGAAACTATGAAAATGATGGTCGAACGCTCCAACTCAGTCCTTCAAGAGATTGACAAGGGTAGTGAAAGCATTGCCTCAACTTCCAAAGAAAATGCCATCGCAATGGAAGAGATCACCCAAGGAATCATGCACATTGCTAATTCCTCCGGTGATGTATCCGATCAAGTAGCTGCAGCAACTAATGAAGCAGTTAGTGGTAATTTACTAGCACAACGTGCTATAGAGCAGATGCAACGGGTAGAGCAGATCTCTGTAGATTCTCTAGAATCCTTTCGTTCTATGAATGAACGTTCACAAGTGATTGGAGAAGTGGTCACCTCGATCTCCGAGATTACGAAGCAAATACAAATGCTCTCGCTTAATGCATCTATCGAGGCTGCTCGTGCTGGCGAGCATGGAAGGGGATTCGCAGTTGTAGCAGGCGAGGTTCGTAAATTATCTGAGCAATCTCGCATTGCAACTCAAGATATTGGGGAACATCTATTAACGATCCAAAAAGATACTGAAGCTTCAGTTGCTACGATGGACCATGTCCATCAAGAAGTCCGTTCAGGTAAAGAATTAGTACAAAATGCTGGGAAAGCCTTCAATCAGTTAGATATTCTCATTCACAACGTTAATCAGAGCATACAAGCCGTATCCGCAACAACACAACAAGTATCAGCAGGCACGGAGGAAGTCAGCGCATCTGTCGAAGAGACGGCATTAATCACATCAAGATCTCGAATAAGTATGAGTGAAATTGCAACTACAAGTGAGCAACAATTGAATGAAATGGAGCAGCATCGTTCGACCGTTACTACTCTCCATGAGTATGCCGTTCAGCTACAAGAGGCTATCCAACAATTCAAAATATAATTGCCCATCCATCACATTAACTTTCTCACAAAAGACGCCGTCAGGCGTCTTTTGTCTGACTAACACCCATAATGTCGTAAATCTGATTCATATCGATATGGTTGCGGACCACCTCAGCGATTCGATCGAATTCCTGTTCCTTGAGCGTACTAGAAGTAAACGTCTGACCCAAAGGTCCCAAGCCTTTATTGACACGAATACCATCCAGCCAGGACCTGCGGAATGTATCGTTATGAAATACACCATGAACCACAATCTGTGAGAACATATCTTTCATTGGCTTGATAAGGATAGGATTCATATCCGTCGTAGCTTTAACACTACAGGCTTCAGCTTGAACTCCTTGCGCACGACCGATTTCTTTCCCATCCTCCATTACGTAAGAGTTCAGAGCCATATTTTGCGACTTATAAGGGGCTGTCCGATATCCATCCTGTGTAAAAATACGACATAAAGCAGTGGTAACGACACTCTTACCTACATCTGAAGCCGTCCCCTGCAGCATCAGCACTTGTCCAAAAGCACCCTTACTCCAATCGCGAGTTTCAGATTTCACCATATTCATTCTTGCCCCTCTCACATCAGATTGTGCAACAGCACTAGCATCAGCAACGCTACGACTTCAAGAAATTCATTAAGAGCGCCATAAGTATCCCCAGTTAATCCACCTAGCGTAGCATTCAGCTTCCGTGCTAACCACATTCCAGCGATCCAAGCCGCTAGAGGAAGCATAATGAATCCAACCCATGCTGTAGTCCATGATTGGCTGTCCAAATGAAATATTGGAGCAATCGATACAGCAACTCCGGATAACATAATCGCCATTAGCAACGTCACGTATGTCTGTCCTTTATTCAACCCATTCAATTGTCCAGCCATGCCATCCTTGCCACGAGCCGTAGGCCATGAAGATATAGCATGAACTATGAACCATCGACTCCAAATCAAAGGCAGTAGAAGAAGACCTGAGTAATCAAGTCCGTCCACTAATAGTGAATAGATTAATGAGAGTTTAAGCAGCAGAAGCAGAACGCATGCTATCACACCCATCGCACCCACACGGCTATCCTTCATAATCTCCAGTATTTGTTCACGAGAACGATAACTTAATACACCATCTGCTGTATCCATCCAGCCATCCAAATGAAGTCCACCTGTAAGACCGACCCATAATATAAGGGTTAGCACGGCAGCAGGTAATGGAGGAAGCAAATAGGCGAATCCGGCTGCTCCTGCCCACACAACCAATCCAATAACAGTACCTACGAGCGGGTAGAACTTCACACTTTGACGAAATAGTGTAGGTGAATAATCCAGATTAGCTTTCACAGGAAAGCGTGATAGAAATTGAAAAGCGGCCGCAGCCGCTTGTCCCAAATTGGTCATAGTTTATACTCCCTGCTCTTTAGCTCAATAGGAATCCCTGCCGTAACCAGAAACACTTGAGCGCAGTTTCTTGATACTGCCTGATTCATGATGCCTGCTAAATCACGAAATATTCTTCCTAATGAATATTCAGGTACAATCCCACTTCCAACCTCATTCGTTACTACAATCAAATGACCTGGATATAACTGCATCTCATCAACCAGTTGCATAATTTCAGCCTTAACTTGGTCAGACATATTCTTCTCTTCCTCAATGGACAGAACAATATTAGATAACCATAGTGTAAGGCAGTCCACCAGCACGGTAGGAGCAGAGCCTTCTTCAATCAGACTATCCTCACGCCAACGACTTAGAAGCTTAACGAGCTGCAACGGTTCTTCCACCGTACGCCATGGATAATTAGCCTCATCTCTCTGCAGCTTGTGAAGAGCAATTCGCTCCCTCATCTCGTCATCAAAAGCTTGAGCAGTAGCCACATATACTGCCTCTTGTGACATAGACATGCATAACTTCTCAGCGAAGCTACTTTTTCCACTTCGTGCCCCACCTGTGACAAGTGTGATCATTTCGTCTGTTCCTTCGATTCACCGGAAACGCCCGCACTTTCGAATGTTGCCATTTCACTAACAATCCGGCAAGCTGCATCTATAAGATGTAGACATATTACGCCACCAGTACCTTCGCCGATACGTAGATCTAATTCCAATGCTGGACGGAGACCCAATTCTTGTAGTAATAATCGATGTCCTTGTTCATGCGATACATGTGACACTATCATGTATTCAGCCGAAGTCGGGCAGATAGCTTTGGCAAGTAACGCTGCTGTACTAGAGATAAAGCCATCAATAATAACTGGGCAACCATTCGCAGCTGATCCAAGAATAACACCTACTAAACCGCCTATTTCAAGTCCACCCACCTTAGCTAGAACATCAAGGGGATCAGACCGATCTGGATCATTCACTTTCAGCGCCTGCTCCACAACGCCAATCTTATGTTGTAGACGAGAATCGTCAATGCCAGTCCCTCTACCAACGGCATCTTTAACGCTAATAGTTGATAGTGCACAAGTCACTGCTGAGCTTGCCGTCGTATTCCCAATGCCCATCTCACCCGTTATAAATAATTGTACGCCACGTTTAATAGCATCTTCGACAACTTCAACACCAACAAGGATCGATTGGATCGCTTCCTCGTAAGTCATTGCTGGGCCTTGCGCCATATTTGCTGTACCGTACCTGATTTTCCGCGATAGTAGATTAGGATGGGATAACTCACTATTCACTCCGATATCTACGCATACAACTTCTGCATCTGCTTGTCGTGCAAGGACGTTAACAGCTGCACCCCCTGCTAAGAAATTATGAATCATTTGTGGAGTCACTTCCTGCGGGAAGGCACTTACGCCCTCTTCACATACTCCATGGTCCCCAGCCATAACAATAACTTCCCTACGAGCAAAAGATGGCTTTATTTCCCCGGTAATACCAGCGAGTTGTATCGCCATAGCTTCCAATTTACCGAGACTACCAGGTGGTACCGTCAAATTACTTATATGTAATTTGGCTGCCTGCATCGCAGCCTGATCAAGCTCAGGGATCTCTCCAATACGATTCATAAGTTCCATCATTCTCTTATTCATTCTTCATCTCTCCTCTGATATCAGTTGTTACTATGATTGATTCAATAACGAGACAGTAGGATCTGCGGGACAGCGCTAACTGGATGCTGAACAACTGCTGGATCGACGCCATAGACTTGTCGGATATTATCTTCCGTTAGTATTTCAGCTGGCGTCCCCATCCCAACGACTTGTCCTTCTTGTAACACTAACAGTTTATCACAGAATTGAGCAGCTAAATTTAAATCATGGAGTACTGAAATAACGGTAATCCCTGTTTCTTTACGCCAAGTAGCTACCATCTCCATGAACTGAAGCTGATAGTAAATATCCAAATACGTTGTCGGTTCATCTAGCAATAGAATATGAGGCTCCTGTGCCATCACTTTACCCAACGCAACGCGTTGTCTCTGTCCACCACTGAGTTCATCCAGTGGCCGATCACCCAGATCACTAAGCTGTAATCTTGTCATGATATCATCAATAATAGCTGTAGCATTATTACTCACATCTCGTCCGAGCCAGTCCTGAAATGGATATCTACCCATCTCTATAATATCTCGAACCGGATAATGAATGGCGGGCAGACCATCTTGCTGAAGGACAGCTAGCATCTGGGATAGCTCACGTCGGCTATAGCTTGAGACATGACGTCCCTGAATCGTAAGCTTCCCACTGCTAATCTGGTCCACTCCAGATATTAATTGGAGGAGTGTTGATTTACCACTTCCATTAGGACCAATGATTCCCCACCACTCACCTTCTTGTATCGACCAATCCACATCTCGAAGTGCGGAGATTTCAGCATAACGCTTGGATACCTTTGTCACCTCAATCATATCATACCTCCGTTCCTATGCTTCTTATTACGATACAACAGATACGCAAAGAACGGAGCACCAATGAATGCTGTAACGACTCCAAGCGGAATCTCCGTAGGCGCGAGAATAGAACGGGCAACGGTATCACACCACATCGTGAATATCCCACCTCCAAGCGCAGATAATGGAATGATGAGTCGATAATCAGGTCCCGTAATTAATCTAATAATGTGCGGTATAACAAGTCCTACAAATCCAATTACACCTGATACCGATACAGCCGCAGCCGTAAGCAAAGTGGATACGATCAATGTTCTTAGCTTAAGCCTCTCTACATTCAGACCCATATGTGCTGCTTGACGCTCACCAAGTGCCATTAAATTTAGAGACCGTGCACTACCCCATATCACAGCAAGTCCAACTAATACGTATGGCATCAACATAAGTGTATATGACCAGCCACGGAAGCTGAGTCCTCCCATCGTCCAGAACATGATTTCATTAATCGTCTGCTTCGACATCACAGTTAAGAAGGATACGATTGCACCTAGAAATGATTGCATAACAACACCTGACAAAATCAGACTATTCGTCGGAATCTTACCTCCATCACGCGCTAAAGATAGAACTCCCCATAAGGTTAATATTCCGGTTAGGAAAGCAACCAAAGGGAGAGTCCATACACCTACAAGCGAATACTGCAATCCGAAAAAGATAATAACAGCTGCACCGACTGAAGCCCCAGAAGATACCCCAAGTGTGTATGGGTCAGCAAGAGGATTTCGCAGCACCCCTTGAAATCCAGAACCGGCAACTGCAAGAGCTGCACCGACAAGCATCCCTAGTATAATTCTAGGCAATCTCACTTTCAGCAGTATCTGTTCATGTGCAGAACTCCATGTTGGAGTGATTGCATCACCTACCCAAGGAAATCGGTGTAATAGAATTCCTATGATATCCTTGATCGGAAGCTCCACAGCCCCTATTCCTAGGCAGAGCAGGAAGCTCACGATAAGCAATATTATCCCAAGTCCTCCGTACCCAGCCAACTTTTTACTCATGGCTGCACTAGTTCAGGATATATCATTTTGGAAATTTGCTTGAGACCTTCAGTTACTCTTGGTCCTGGACGACTAATCAAGTTATCATCTAATGCATGAATATCATCATTTTTAACTGCCGTAATTTGATCCCAGCCACTGCGAGCTTTAATAATCTCGTCTAACGTTTTCTGTGTGTTCTCTTCAATCACATTCTTCGAATACAGAATGACGTCTGGGTTATCATTAATAATCTTTTCCTCACTAATTTCACTCCAACCCGTTGTATCAGCAGCGACGTTAACTCCGCCAGCTAGGGCGATTAACTCGTCCATAAACTCGCCACTACCTACCGTCCAACCTATAGAGAACTCGATATACACTTTCTTCTTCTGATCAGGGGTTAGTGATTTAACAGCTTCCGTCACTTCATCTCGCTCTTGCTTCATTTCATCTGTAACAGCCTTCGCTTCGGCTTGATGATCTGTAATCTGACCATACAATTCAATATTTGTGATAACATCATCTATTGATTTCGGATTGGTCTTGAAAATCGCAATTCCTAGAGCACGTAGCTTCTCAGTAGCTTCCGCACTCATAGAAATACCCGTAAGTACAAGATCTGGTTGCGCTGCTATAATCGCTTCTTCATTTGGATTGTACAGACCACCCATTTTAGGCTTAGTTGTTACGGCCGCTGGATAATCATCATAATCCGATACACCAACAACTTGATCATCTAATCCTAGCGCGAACAATGCTTCTGTCTCCGCTGGTGAGAGGGATACAATCTGCTTCGGAGCTTCTGTAAATGTAAATGTCTCACCTGTCGCATCCGTTACGGTTAGTGGATACTCCGTTGTCAGCTCATTAACTTGTTCTGCTGGTGGTGTGGCTTGTTCCGTTGGTGCTGGCGTAGGTTCGGATCCTTGCGCTGGTTCGTTATTATTACCACAAGCGGCAAGTGATAGTGCTAGCATCATTGCTAAGGCACCCGTAGTCCAATTCTTCCAAATCTGCTTCATTGTTCATTATCTCCCCTATTATCTATTGTACATACATGAGATGCTAGCCTTGTAATTTCAATGAATTCTCTCCGATAAAGGACATAAACATAGCAAAAAATCCTGATCCTCTATTGCTAGAAAGAATCAGGGATTACGTCTGTACAAACATCACATATTACTAATACGATATATGTATGCCAAGTGTTATAAGCCCGCAATAATACATCACAAGCACTTACACAAGCCAAACGTAATCCTTTCCTCGAAGGATCGCCGTACTTATTCTCACAAGGCAGGTCTCCTGACTCACAGGTTAACTAATAATCTCACCTTCCCATTCTGCTTATAGCAGTACAGTGGTATATGGAGAATATCCCTGATTCACAGTGGCGGGACCGTGTCGGATTTACACCGACTTCCCTTTTAACTAGAGTTAAAAGCTATTACTTCAGCTTCTAAGTTCCTAGACCTCATAAGTTTATAATATTCATTTAAATACAGATCTTGCTTCTCTATTCAAAATTATAGATCAAAAAGAGATACCTTACAAACCAAATGTTAATAATTCCTTATAGTTCGAGTTCAAAAAGTAAGCCCTTTGGACTTCCTCTAATCATAGGGCTACTTTAAGCGTCCTACCCATTGCCCCTCACGTATCGTAAGCTGCAGCGTTAACAAGCTTCCCGGATCAACCGAGATATCCCAGAACATCAAGTCAGGAATCGTCATCGTCGCGAGTTGTCTTATGACCCCTCCATGTGTAACCAGCAACATAGAATCAACGGAGTTATCATCTCCCTCCAAAACACACGCTAGACTATCCATGAAGTTCACCAGCCTCTGCTGAAAGTGTCCCCAAGATTCCCCCCTTGGAGGAGTCACTGTTTGAGGATTGTCCAGCCATTCTCGATACAACCTAGAATGCTTCAACTGATCGTAGGTCTGCCCCTCCCAATCTCCAAAATCCATCTCTCGCAAACGATGATCAAAGACTACCTGATCAGGTGATGTAGGATAGATCAAATCTAACGTTTCCCTACATCTCTTCAGATCACTGCAGAATACCTTTCGGAATATCCTTCCTTCAAGGGCTTCTTTCACTAATAAAAGCTCTGTCTGTGACTCTTCGAGTATTCCTATATCCGTATGTCCCAAATAACGTCGATCCTTATTCCACTGCGTTCTGCCATGTCGAATACATACCAATTCTAATTCCATAATGTTCCACCTAAACCCCGTATAGCAAGTGCACATAACATGAGGAATAACAACGATGCGACTAGCATCAAACGTATAGTTGACTGAATATCCCTCTTCACCATTGGACGTGAGAATTCCCCCATATAGGCACGAAAAGACACGACACCATTATACGTATTCTCACCTCCTAGCCGAACACCAAGAGCTCCAGCTACGGCTGATTCAGGGAATCCACTGTTCGGACTCGGATGGAGACGAGCATCATGTCTTACGGTATGATAAGACCTTTTATAATCTAGACGCATAACCCAACTACTAACGACCAGTAATGCACCTGTTATACGAGCTGGAATGAAATTAGCGACATCATCCAATCGGGCAGAGGCCCATCCTATGTTAATATATTTATCATTCTTGTAACCAACCATCGAATCTAAGGTATTTACAGCTCGATAAGCCATCGCCAGTGGTGCTCCTCCAATAAGTGCATAGAACAACGGCGACACAATAGCATCAACAATATTCTCCGCAACGGTCTCTACCGTTCCACGGACAATTTCAGGCTCATCCAAATGATCTGTATCACGTCCAACAATCATTCCAAGTGATCTACGAGCAGCAGGTAAGTCACCACAATTAAGATGATCATGCACCTCCATCCCCGCATCCTTAAGCCCTTTCGTAGCAATCGTCGTAGCAATTAATACGATCTCAACACCAACGGCAAGCCATGGATGAATCATATATAGACCTCTCAACAATGCCCACGTTATAAGCAGTGCACCTCCTACAACAATAGTTGGAAGTAGAATTCCATATTTTTTTAACTTGATCGGATCTGACACATGACTACGAATATTCCTCTCTATCCGTTTGATACAATTCCCCATGCCGATCACAGGGTGAGGTAGCCAGCGCGGATCTCCAATGATCAGATCCAATAGGTAGGCAGCCCATAGAATGAATATGGCCAATTCCATCATACTCGCTTCACTCCCGCAACTCTTAAACCCTCTTGCACTGTAGCATAAACTAGTCGTCCAATTGCAGCTCCTAGTTCAGTAGCTGTTCCACAGTATCGATGTTCAATAGTATGGATAGGAGATTGACTGACACCAAGAACAATAGAATCCGTCGTAGTTCCCGTAGCAATCAATCCATTCTCTGCATCCCGAATACCCAGATCCGATAGAGCAGCAGTCTTTGCCTCTACAGCTGTCATAATAGCATTTACCATCGCTGCTTGCGTCAGCTTCGCGTCAATCATGAGCATAATATTGATCGTTCCGGGTTGATAGGCTGGGAACGTAGTTCGCTCAGATCCAGCACGTGCACCGTTCGATACTCCCGCTGTTGTACAGCAGAACAAGGATCCGTCTTTACCGTCCTCTTCCAGAACTGCAGCATGTTCCAATCGAACAGCTGTCAACAATCCTGCTGTAGTTTGCTGTGGGTAGCCCCAATCCTTGAATAATTGCTCTATATCACGTTCTGGATCAGCACAGTTATAGAACCGATCTACATAAATATTAGCTATTCGATCGATTTTCCCTGTTCCTCCCCCATATATTGCACTACTAAGGCTATCCACAGGGCTTGGGCATTGGAGTAACAAATGACGTTCTTGTCGGGTAAGTGTTAGACCTGGCCAAACGATAGAGGAATACACGTTATTTTCATCATTGATAAAAGGTGTTGTTGTTGTCATCATCATCATTATTCTCCTATTCTTATACTATACTCTCCATCACATTCTGTATCTCGACCAGAAATAACCGATTAGCTTCCGCGCCTTTGACGGCGATTCGAATATATTCATCCCCCAGCCCAGGATACATCGCACAGCTTCGAATTAATATTCCTCGCAGACCAAGTTCACGTTGCATATCTATCGCATGCCATGGTTCCGGAAGCTCCACCAATAGAAAGTTCGCTTCGCTTGGACTGACATTACACCCCAGCCTGGTAAGCCCTTGGGTAAGGACTATTCGCTCATTGGATATTAATTCTAACGTACTACGCTCGAATTCCTCACCACTTTCCAACGCTGCTTCACCCGCTAACAGAGCTAGTCCATTTACACTCCACGTCACCTGCTTACTCTTCATAGCTTGGATGACATCCGGATGTGCCAATGTATATCCCAATCGCAAACCTGGAATCGCATAGAACTTCGTCATGGACCGTACCAGTAACATACGAGGATACTTTGTAAGTTCCGATAACAAAGATGCTTGCTGTCGTTGCGGAATGAAATCTATGAAGGCTTCATCTACGACCAGATAGGTGTTGAATTTCTCAGCAGTTTCGGCTAATATCCTCAGCTCCTCAAGCGTATATTGCACGCCATTCGGGTTGTTAGGCTGACCAATGAATAGCAAATCTACTTGCTGTATCAACTGTCCTATGTCTTCACATGTTGCCTTCCAATCATTATCTTGTCTACCAAATACCGAGATTACTTCCGTATTGAATTGTTCTGACAATTGCCTATATTCAGAGAAACATGGTTCGATAATACCGACCTTCTGTGGATGAAGTCCTAGTAAAATAAGCGACATACATTCAGCTGCACCATTTCCAACACAAATATTATCTTCACCAACACTTAGCTTGCGTCCAAGAATAGTTTTAAATCTTCTATGACCTGGGTCAGGATAACGAATAATTGACGATAATGCTCCCTCCAATTGCTTTAGCACTTGCTGAGGTGGGCCCAACGGATTAATATTAGCGCTAAAATCGAGGAATATTCCCTCATCTTGTCCATAAGCCTGTGCGGCACTTTCTAAATCTCCTCCATGACCGTAACGTTCTAGCATCCTAATTACCCCTCTGTCTTTAAATTGCCTAGGTATAGTTCCATTGTTGCTTAGGCTCTTCTATTGCGTCAATCCATCGTCCTTTGTTTCTATCTCATATTTAGTTTACAATTATACAAGATTCAACAATCATTACATACCTTTAAATAATGAAGGAGTAGAGTAAACTATGCTATTCATCGATAACCAAGGAATTCATGATCCTGCTATTAACTTAGCCATAGAAGAGTACGCTTTAAGACATCTTTCAATGGACGAGAGCTATTTGCTTTTCTATATTAATCAACCATCTATTATTATTGGTAAACATCAGAACACGATTGAAGAGATTAATCAGGAGTATTGCAAGGAGAACAATGTTCAAATCGTCCGTCGTCTTTCCGGCGGTGGTGCAGTATATCATGATCTTGGTAACCTTAATTTCAGCTTTATTACGAAAGATGATGGCCAATCATTCCATAATTTCTTGAAATTCACCCAACCTGTTATTGATGCTCTTCAAAAAATGGGAATAAACGCTGAGCTCACAGGGCGCAACGACATACAGGTTGGAGAACAGAAAATATCTGGTAACGCCCAATTCTCAACTCGTGGTCGGATGTTCAGTCACGGTACGTTGATGTTTAACCTGAACTTGGATAACGTTCAAGCTTCTCTCAACGTAAATCCAGAGAAATTCAAATCCAAGAGTACCAAATCCGTACGTAGTCGCGTAGCCAACATCAGTGATCTTATGGAAACCACTATGACGATCGAAGAATTCCGTGCTGAGCTACTTCGTTCGATATTCGGAATGGATGCGCAGGATGTACCCCAATACCACCTAAAAGAAGAAGATTGGGAGCAGATCAATCGAATTTCCAAGGAACATTATCAGAACTGGGATTGGAACTACGGTATATCACCTGAATCGAACGTGAAACATTCGAAGAAGTTCCCTGTCGGTATCATTGATCTGCGCATGGACATTAACGAAGGTAGAATTCGGAACATTAAGATTTATGGCGATTTCTTCGGCGTTGGTGATGTGACTGATATTGAGGATATATTACGGGGTAAAAGATACGATGAAGCGGAAGTGCGTGAAGCTTTATCTGATCTTGATATAAAGCATTACTTCGGTAATCTTGAAATGAACGATTTTGTTGGGCTTGTATTTCTGGAGGAGTAACAGTATTACATGTACACGAGAAGAAACCATATGACTTCACTAGTGTTGAGTAAATATTTTTGTGCGATGGCGGATTGTCCTTCAAAAGGCAATGTCGCCACCTTCACTACTATTGCCATTATCTTAAATATAGATATCTCACATGCTAGAAATAAACAACATGCAAAGAAACCACCGGATCTAGATAGACTCGCTAACTAATCTCGGTGGTTTCCTATATCTTATTTATATTTGCGCCAATCTTGTTTACTATTCTCGAACAAGTGTTCAAAATTGTTATCCAATTTCTTTTGCTCTTGCTTGCGTGCTTCTATCTTCTGCAGCTCTTGTTCTTCCTTCTTCTTCTTTTCCTCCGCTTTCATCGCATCCGCTTGAGACTTTAATTGCTCAAGTATTTCACCACTTAGTAAGTCCTTCAACGTAGTTGGTGTATAGTCAGAAGTTGGCTTGGGAGCTGGTGTAGATTGTTTTTTCTTAGCCATAGAATCATCTCCATTTCCAACTACATTATAGCAGTTTTTGATTACTCATTCTATGCTTTCACTTGATATAGTTCCTTAATCACTCTTTCGATGGGTAAGGCATTAATTGACATATCATGAATCGTATAGCGATCATTGACAATTCGAATGAACTCCTTAAGCTCTAGTTGTTCTGTATCTAGTTCAAGCTCAGCCTCGACTTCAGATACTTGCTTCAGAATTTTCACACCTTCAATTCCACTCCAATCTGCCTGTACTTCTGTCGTTAAGGTTACTGTCTTCTTAGCTCCAAGAAAGTTCCGTAGAACTCCCATTGAATCATCAAATACGATTTCCCCATGGTTGATCACAATAACCCGCTTCGCAAGCTTCTCTACATCTTCGAGATCATGGGTAGTCAGAATAAAAGTAACCCCCATTGCGTTCATTTCCTGAATAAAACTACGAATTTTCTCTTTAGCGATCACATCTAAGCCTATCGTCGGTTCATCTAGAAATACAACCTTCGGGCGGTGAAGCATCGCCATAATGAACTCGCATTTCATTCTCTCCCCCAGTGACAATTGACGTGTAGGTTTGCGCATCACTTCACTAACATCCAGCAGCTCCACTAGCTGATTCAGTGTTTCCTGAAAGGGTTCATCATCCAGCGCATAGATAGCTTTATTCATGTAAAATGCATCGATTGGGGGAATGTCCCATAGTAATTGCGACTTTTGCCCGAATACAGCACCAATATTCCGAACATATTTCTTCCTCTGCTTCCAAGGGGTGTACCCGAGAATCTTAACGTCCCCGGATGTCGGATGCAGAACACCTGTAAGCATCTTTAACGTCGTTGATTTCCCAGCTCCATTCGGACCAAGAAATCCCACAATTTCTCCAGCTTCCATCTCAAACGATAGACCTTTAACTGCTTGTACCTCTATGGGTTTACGTTTGAATAGACTCGCTAGGGTCTCCTTGAATGAAGCCCCGCGTTCATAGGTTGTATAATTCTTCTTTAATTGCCGTACTTGTATAATCAAGCTCTAGCCCCCCGCACTTGTATAGTTCTTCAACATATGATGCCAGAATGCTAGACCAGCCCCAAGAAATAATATACACATCCATGCAGCGATCCAAGTTCCCTCCGCAGGTCTTCCCAGGAGTGCTGCAGCTGGCAGGAATCCAATCATCGTGATCGGTATGACGTACGTCAGTATATTCTGAAAGGCTTTGGAGAAGATGGTTCCCGGATATAATCCGAACATCGAGACCGAATCAAAGATATCGTACACCCTACTACTCCCTACCCATTTAAACAACAGCCCTGATAGAATTAAGGAGACTGCAAACAGGACAAGCTGTCCACATAGAAACAATACGCCGAACTGAATCCACTCCAACCCATCAGGAAACGGTAAGCCAGATAACGCCCATGCCGTCAATACACCTCCACTAATCAACCTACCGAAATCATCAATATCAAAAGAACTGGTCATCGTAAGGAATAGAACCGGTCGTGGTTTAAGCAGAAATACATCATACGACCCCTCCCTCACATGATGAAGAGTCGTCGACACCATTCCGAAGAAGAATGGAAAGGCGATACCTTTCGCCAGAGTGAATATTCCTTGGATAAGAATAACCTCATGCAGTGTCCATCCAGGAAAAGAAGCACCTGAACGGTACACAAGTAACGTAATCAATGGGACCATTAAATCTCCAATCAGCATCATAAATACACTGATAAAGAAATCACCACGATATGCCATTCGTTCGGCAAGCTTCGTCCTCATCACCGCCACATAACAAGCAAATGCCGAACTCATACACCCACCCCCGTGAACTTCCGTAGCCCAAGATGAATGAGAACACTAGATATTCCCCACATCAGCAATACCGCTACTGCTTGCAAACCAACAATTTGCGGAATAGATAAGGTCATTCCAGCTAATTCATAGCTTCCAACGAAGACACGAACCGGAACATATTGCATGAATTGAAATGGAAGAAATATGAGCACTTTTTGCACAATCTCAGGAAAGAAGGTAAGCGGTACCAATACACCCGCCGTCACATCTCGTACAAGTAGAAACATGCGCCTTATTCCATCCGCATTCGTCAGCCAAAAGGCCGTCAAACCAATACAATAGTTCACTAGAAAGGTCATGATAAATCCAAGAATAACAGAGATAATAGCCCACAACGGCTGAGCGGGAATTAAATCAATATCTAGAATAAAGAAATAGATTAAGGACACTGGCAGGAATTCCATCCAAAATCCTAAGGAGCGATGACCTATCTTTTGAGAAAAGGCAAAGAAAATATGAGATACCGGTCTCAGTATAAAGGTGACATACTTCCCTGTCCGAATAAGCATCTGTAAATTCCAATCCGCAAAATCAAAAGTAAGATAGTTAATACATGACATAACTCCGTAATACACTAACATTTGCTCCAAGGTAAATCCGTTCAGTGTCTCTCTCGTCGAGAAGATGGACTGCCAGATGAAGTATTGAACTAAGAAATAAATAGGTCCGATGAGGATAGACACTGCCATATGGGAGCGGAAGGCTGCCCACTCTTTGTAGGTAGCCCATCCTACTGCCCGGATCATAGATAAAGATTTCCTCATTTAAGTCCAGACCAAATGATATTCTTCACATTAATGACGGATTCAGGTACCCAATCGACGTTCGAAGGTACAAAGAAGGCTACAACAAGATCCTCATCTGGATCTACCATCAGCGTACTTCGACCAGCCCCTTCATGAAAGATCGTATTCGGTCCACAAGAGTCATATTCTCTACCCAGAGAACTACTTAGCGCAAAGTGACTATGCTTTACTTGTTCTCCCCAACAGAATGCGGGTAACCCTTCAGGATAAGGTTCTCTTGACAGCATTTCAACAGATTTACGACCGAGAATTCGAACTCCATCATAAGTACCTTTATACAACAACATTTGTGCGAACTTATTCAGGTCCTCTAAGGTGGAAAAAAGCCCTCCCCCAGATCTTGGCGGATCGTAAGCCTGCTTATGGCTACGTGATAGGCGCGATAATTCCCAATCGTTAATAATACACACCTCATCATGAAGCTCTTCTGGTACGTTAAAAAAAGTACGTGTCATTCCAAGTGGTTCTAAAATAGTCTGCTGAATATACTCTTCATAATCTAGACCTGTAACTCGACTTATAATCTCACCAAGAATCACGAATCCATTCGTGCAGTAATTCCACTGTTCTCCTGGCGGACAGACGGGTGGGCCAGCTAGCATCGCCTTAATCCATTGAGATTTACGAAATGCTGTTTCTTCCTCTACAGTTCGTATCGTTGGTGCCTCATCGTCATCATCACCAAAGGCAAATGCGTAGTCGTACCATCCCATTGGATAGGGCTCCAGAAAATAACCTCCATCCGGGGCCAATCCAGAAGTATGTGTCAACAGATGTGTAATATTAATTCTCTCATAGAATCGATGGTCGAATTCAGGAATGAAATCTTTCACTTGCTGTCCTAGCGAGAGCTTCCCATCCTCCATTAACCGTAACACAGCCACCATGGTGAACCATTTCGTAATGGAAGCTATTCGCCGGATGGAATGTGGGGTGAATGGCTTCTCTTGCTCGGTATGGCGAAGCGCACCCATCGACTTCATGGCAAATGTCTTTCCACCTCGTGCAAGTAAATAAGATGCACTTTGAACTTTCTTATCCTGAATTAATTCTACAAAGAACTGATCTAATTGCTCAATAACCTGTGGACGAAATCCTGCTTCTTCCGACGTGATATCTGTATGAGTGCTATGTATGTGAATGTCCATATGGTTCCTTCCTTCCTATAATAAAAATGTTCTAGATAAGATTACGACAACGCCGACCAGATGATTGCCCGAGGATTAATGATAGCTTCAGGTACCCACCCCGTCTTACTTGGCACAAAAAATGCATATACAAGTCTTTCTATTGGATCAACATATAATCCGCTATGCCCATGTCCTTCATGTGAGAAGGTGCCCGGTGAACATATATCATTATGATTCAGATTCCAACCCAGAGACATTTTACAATCTTTCACATGGTCCCCCCAACATGTAGAAGGAATATGATGAAGCTGATTAGATACCATATTCTGAACCGTCCTCCGTCCAAGTAGATGAACCCCATTACGAGTAGTACCACCATTAAGTAACGTCTGACCTAATGTCCATAAATCATGCAGAGTAGAATACAATCCACTACCCGCATGAGCTGGAAATCCATTCATATCCTCCGGATTTAGGAGATACTTCTTCTCCCATTGATTCACAACGCATGTCTTCGCCTTCAGTTCCTCCGGTACCGTCATGAACGAATGCTCTAATCGGAGAGGTGCAAGTATCTTCTCCTGTATGAATTGCTCATATGGCATACCCGATACGCGAGCAATCAACTCACCTAGAATAACATACCCTGCCGTACAGTAATTCCATTGCTCACCTGGTTTACAGAACATCCGCCCACCAAGAAGAATCTTAATCCAATCACTATCACCCCAGCTTGATTGCTCCTCTTCCTTCTTCTTAGAAGCATGCCATTGAAAATAAGGAATCTCGTACGGTTCTGTCTGGCAACCTGGATCAGCCATCAGTCCCGATGTATGCGTTAGTAAATGCCATATCGTAATACCCCGATGCATATCAGTATCGAACTCTTGTATCAAAGAACTTACTGATTGCTGATAGAATACCTTTCCATCCTCCACTAGTTGAGCTATTGCAACTGCCGTAAACGCTTTCGTAATGGAGTAGACTCTTCGTATCGAATCTGGCATGAGATCGGGACTGTCCTCGTGATATGTAAGTTTCCCTAAAGAACGGTGAACAGCAATCTGCCCTTCACGTGAAATAAGATAACTTGCCCCTTGGATTCTCTTACTTTTAATTAGCCCTTTAAAATGCTCATCAAGTAATTGTAAACGCTGCGGATCAAAGCCAAGGCTTTGCGGTGAGCAATCTACTCTCGCATCGTGTACCGGTAAAGCTGATATCATGGTTCGTTCCTCCTTACAAATTGGTTTATTCTGTAACACACTATCTAGTTTATATGAACAATCGTTTCGGTGTAAATAGAAATAATGGTTTTAATTAAACGTTCCAATATTTACGGTATACGTGCAGAGCATTTTGGAGATACCTATATATAGCAGCTTTAGAAAGGAATTCAACCTATGAACTTATTCACACGGATCATCACAAAGATATTTAACGGATCCCTACAAGAACATTCGGATTCAACTGAGGAATTACATAAAGAGCGGTTAAACACAACCCTACAAGAAAATATTCAACATATAAAGAGTACGCTTGGAAATAGCACCGACATCATTATTAGAGAAATTCAGATCGGTCCGACACGACAGCTCAAAGCAGCCATCTTCTATACAGACGGTTTGGCAGATTCACAAATGATTCAGAATTTCATTATGGAATCGCTCATGTTGGATTTCCATGATACAAACACGAATGAAAGTAGACCTTCTAATGAAGATGCCTTTCAGCTAATAAAAGATAAATTTCTAACCGTTGGAGAGGTCAAGGATGTTGAGGAATTCGAACCTGTGTTGAAATCCATCTTATCAGGTGATGCTATTCTCTTATTAGATGGATATGATAAAGGCTTTACCCTCGGTATGCGCGGGTGGAAGGATCGTGGTGTGACGGAGACGACTACGGAAACCGTCATCCGGGGACCAAAGGAAGGTTTCTCTGAAAACATCCGTACCAATACCGCATTAATCCGTCGAAAAATAAGAGATCCCCGTCTTTGGATGGAAACAAAAGAAATCGGTAGAGTCACCAAAACCGATGTGGCGATCATGTACATCAAAGGGATTGTGGACGACCATACCGTGGAAGAACTACATCGTCGATTAGATCGAATCGATATCGACGGGATTTTAGAAAGCGGCTATATTGAAGAATTGATTCAGGAAGAAACTTACACACCGTTTCCGACAGTTTATCATACAGAACGCCCCGATGTTGTTGCTGCCAATCTGCTAGAGGGAAAAATTGCTATATTGGTGGATGGAACGCCGATAGTTCTGAACGTTCCTGTCACATTTAACTCTTTCATACAGGCTGCTGAGGATTATTATCAGCGTGCTGACATTAGTAGCCTTATTCGTATTCTACGTTTTATCAGTATTTTCATTTCTCTGCTAGGCCCATCTATATTTCTAGCCATCACTACTTTTCATCAGGAAATGTTGCCAACGCAACTCCTGATTAGTCTGGCAGCTCAAAGAGAGGGTGTGCCCCTACCCGCATTCATTGAAGCACTCATGATGGAGGTATCGTTTGAAATTTTGAGGGAAGCCAGCATAAGAATGCCCAAGGCCATAGCCCAATCGATATCCATCGTAGGAACTTTGGTTATTGGATCAGCGGCAGTTGAAGCCGGAATTGTATCCGCGGCCATGGTTATCGTCATTGCCATAACGGCAGTTTCGAGTTTCGTCCTGCCTTCCTACGACATATCCATGACAATCAGAATGCTACGATTTCCTATGATGGCACTTGCCGCATCTTTTGGTATGTTTGGTGTTATCCTTGGGGTCATTGCCATAGTACTTCACTTATGCAGCTTGCGTTCTTTCGGGATCCCCTATATGAGTCCGTTTGCCCCATTTATCCTTGAGGACATGAAGGATTCCCTTATTCGAATGCCCCGTTGGGCAATGTTTACCCGCCCGCGGCTCATCAATAAGAAAGATGTCATTCGGGAACAAAGTACTCCTCCGCAAAAACCAAAGGACGATACAGGAGGTTGACCTATGAAATATAAAAGAGTCTTACTTTGTATTTGCATCGTCTTAAGCTTATTCGTCACTGGTTGTTGGAGCCGTACGGAATTAAATGAACTAGCTATTGCCGTAGGAGTGGGGATCGATAAAGCCGGGAATGAATACAAAGTTTCCATTCAAGTTGCAGAGCCAGGCGAAGTTTCCGGAAAATCGGCTAGTGGCATAGCGCCGGTCACATTATTTCAAGCGACCGGAACTACTGTACTAGAAGCCATACGAAAAATAACAACGGTTAGCCCTCGTAGAATTTACTTTTCACATCTTCGAATTTTTGTCCTTGGCGAATCATTAGCCAGAGAAGGAATACGAAACTCTCTTGATCTCTTTGCTCGAGATCCTGGAACTCGAAACGACTTTCTCATTGTTGTAGCCAAGGGGTCTAGTGCCGAGGATACATTAACAGTATTAACAAACCTTGACAAAGTACCCTCCTCAAGTTTGTTTTCTACCTTGGATACATCTCAGAAAGAATGGGCATCCACAACAAAAGTTACCATGGATACACTTATATCTGAACTTGTGAGCGAAGGTAAGCACCCAGTATTAGCAGGACTTCAACTCAAAGGGCCTCTGAAAATAGGTGAAAGCAAGGAAAATGTAGAGCTCGTAAAGTCTCCTGCTCAACTACAGTATACAAATTTAGCTGTGTTTAAAAAAGATAAGCTCATTGGTTGGTTAACCGAAGAGGAAGGTATAGCGTACAACTATATTAACAATCATATTCACAATACAATGAACTACGTTACTTGCCCCGACGGAGGCAATATATCATTAAAAATTATTCGCTCAGAGACGAAAGTGAAAGGTAGCATTGTCGATGAACGACCGCGGATCGATATAGAGGTGGTTACAGAAGCGAATGTAGGAGAGATGCAATGCCATCTGGATCTGATAAAGACGGAAACCATTGCTGAAGTGGAGAAATGGGCGAACCGAAAGACGGAACAATCCATTGAGAAAACCGTTGATAGAGTACAACAAGATTACAAAGTCGATATCTTCGGATTTGGCGAAGTTATTCATCGTTCTAATCCTAAGGCCTGGAAAAATCTGAAACAAGATTGGGATCAAACGTTCATGAAGATACCTATTCATGTGAAGGTTAATACAAAGATTAAACATTTGGGAAAAGTGTCTAACTCTTTCCTTGAAAAGATGAAGGAGTAAAATGGAGTGAAACAAAAGTATGCCTGTGAAAGATAAAATCAACGTTCGTCAATTCACCGTTCTAGTCATACTACTCACCATTGGTGATTCGATTCTGGTGTTACCTTCTGTCTCCACATTCGAGGCCAAACAAGATGCATGGATATCCTGTTTGATTGGAATATTGGTAGGTTTATTAGCCGTTTATATCTTCAGTATAGTGGGGAATCTATACCCCCATTTGACTCTGGTTCAATCCATGCAGGAAATCTTAGGTATATGGTTTGGGACATTCATGTCTATGATGTTTCTGATTTACCCCTTTCTTACTTCTGTAGCATTTATAAGAGAGATTGGTGACTTTATAGCCATTGGAATGTTGCAGGAAACTCCAATTCAGATTATTCAAATCTTATTAATTTCTATTGTGATCATGGCGGTACGATTGGGTCTTGAGGTCATTGGACGTACAGGGGAAATGTTCTTACCCTGGGTTATTCTGTTCTTCCTCATACTAGTCATTTGCATTTCTCCACAAGCAGAATTAGATAAATTACTGCCTATTCTGGAAGATGGAATAAAGCCCGTATTACGCGGCTCTCTCTCAGCTATCACCTTCCCCTTTGTAGAGCTAGTTGTGCTATTGATGATATTCCCTTATGTGAAACAAGTGCAAAAAGTAAGAAGAGGGTTTATACATGGTGCACTGTTAGGTGGCATCGTATTATTCATTATTATCGTAATTTCTATTCTTGTACTCGGTCCTGAGCTGACCTCAAGAAGTTTGTATCCCACTTATTCCTTAGCAAAGAGGATAAGCATCGGTCACTTTTTGGAAAGAGTTGAATCCATATTAGCTCTTATCTGGTTGTTAACCACTTTTATAAAAGTAACTATTTATTTCTATATATTCAATCTGGGATTAGCACAATTGTTGAAATTAAAGGAATATCGCATGTTAACCTTACCTACAGGTATGCTCATGATTGTATTCTCATCGGTCATTGCCCCCAATATAACCTATTATAATAAAGTGATTTCCCAATACTGGCCGTATTTTGACATGACTTATGGTTTACTCTTACCATTATTATTGTTAGGGATATATTATATTTCGAAAAAACTTAAAAAATTGAACAATACTTGAACAAGAAGGAGTAATCCGCATGTTATCTGTAGCAGGGATTCTTGTAGTAGTCGCTATAATCATTGCCATTGATGTCCCCCCCCTTGTAAGAAAGAAATTGATAAAGGAACTATGGGTATTCTCTATTCTTCTGTTATTGGGAACCGTATTATCTATTGGTCAAGCACTTCATTTCAAGATTCCCAATCCTTTGGATTTGATGATAACAGTTTACAAGCCAGTAGCTGATATGGTTCATATATGGTTGAATTAAAAACTGAAATACTAAAGATGTTAATAACGTCAGAAATGGTGGATGTGTTACTATGTTAGACAATGGAAAAATAAGTTCACGTCAGTTCTCAGTATTGATCACTTTGTATATTATCGGTAGCGCCATATTGATTATCCCTGGATTGTTAGCCATTGAAGCAAAGCAAGATGCATGGATCGCAGCAGTTCTGGCGCTCACAGTCAGTTTATTGATTCTGCCCATGTACATTCATCTTGGTAAACGCTTCTCCCGCTCTAACTTTACGTCGTATATTGAGAAACTTCTAAGCAAATGGTTGGGAAAAGTAGTTGTCCTTCTATTTATTATTACTTTTCCATTCCTCGTTGCCGTACTAACACTTCGAAACATTGGAGATTTCATAACTACGGAAGTTTTGGAGTATACTCCAATTCAAGCGGTTTATATCATTTTCATCATTGTGGTTATCTTAGGTGTGCGACTTGGTCTCGAGTCATTAGCACGTGCAGCAGAAATACTTTTCCCCTTTATTATCTTTCTTTTCGTTCTTTTCTTTGTCATGGTTTCCCCGCAAATCAACTTTGATAATGTTCAGCCAGTGCTTGAGAATGGAATGAAACCCATACTAAATGCATCCCTCACCCTTATCGCATATCCCTTTACCGGGCCTTTTATATTAATCATGTTATTCCCGTTTATTAAACATACGGAGAATAACGGGAAGGCTTTATTTACAGGTATTTTTATCGGGGGAATCTTACTGGTCATGATTACGACGCTAACCATTTTATGTTTAGGAATAAATACGGCAAGTCTATCTTATCCAACTTACGCTTTAGCTAAAAAAATCAGTGTAGGATTATTTCTGGACCGAATTGAAGGCATCATGGCAATGATTTGGTTTATCACGATTTTTATAAGATTAGCTCTATTATTTCATATATGCGTTGTGGGTATTGCCCACATATTCAACTTCAAGGAATACCGCTTCTTAACATTTCCTATAAGTATTATACTGGTTGTCCTCTCCCAAGTCCTTTTTCCTAGTAATGCTTATTTCTATCAGTTCACACCCATTTGGACAATTCATGCGTTGATAATGGGTTTCTTGTTCCCTTTAATACTGTGGATAATCGGTAGTTTCAAGAAAAGCTAGATCCACGAGCACATGACAAGCGAAATAGATTACAATAGAGATAGACACACTATAAGAGGTAGTTCAAAAAGTCATCTTTTGATCACGAAGGTTAGCAAGAGGCCTATTCGACATCGAATATTGAATTCAGCCGGTCCTTCCGGTGCTCACGTAGGTACTGCCTACGCTCCGCTCCTCACTCCCTTGCTTCTTTCAATCTTCTCGGTGCTGAAAACCTGACTTTTTGAACCCGCATTATAATAATAATATTTAGGGAGAGATTCTCATGTACAAATTGATTGCTATCGATATCGATGACACACTGATTAATGATAATAAAGAGGTACTACCTTCTACACAAAAAGCTCTCGAGCAAGCTATTGCTAAAGATGTTGTTGTTACCCTTGCTACCGGTCGGGCTTACGCCTCTGCAAAGAACGTCGCACGTCAGACGGGTCTAAACGTTCCTATTATTACATATCAAGGTGCTCTAATTAAGAATCTGCTAGACGAAGAAGTTCTATTCGAACGCTTTGTTCCAGCCGATGCTGCTCGCAAGCTATTTGATTACTGTATCGAGCATGACCTACATGTCCAGACCTATATTGATGATAAACTATATGCAAGAGAAGAGAATCAAAAGCTGATCGATTATTGTGCGTTAAATGGGACGCCATATTTTATTGAGTCAGATTTCAGAAAATTAGTAGACCAACCTACACCCAAAATGCTAATTATTGATGATCCAGCTTATTTGGATAAAATATCACCGATCCTTCGTGAATTGCTCGGAGATCAAGTTCATATCACCAAATCCAAACCGCACTTTCTGGAAATCATGCATCATGAAGGTACAAAAGGTCATGCCCTGACCTTTTTAGCCAATCATTTCAACGTGGATCTCTCGGAAACAATCGCTATTGGCGACTCTTGGAATGATCACGAAATGCTAGAAGCCGCTGGTCTAGGTGTCGCTATGGGGAACTCAATTGATGCCCTCAAGGAAATAGCGGACTATATAACATTAAGCAATAATGAAGATGGTATTCAGCATGTCATTGAGAAGTTTGTGTTGAACGTTGAGTAGGTGAGTGGTCTATCTACACCATCCATCGCTTTCTGGAACACTGATATATCATAGATCCGTAAAAAAGGAGTTCATCATATGATGAACTCCTTTATTCATTATAGTCACATATTCCCTACACTATGAACCATGAACATCATTCCTAGCAACACGCCTGCAAGTAACGCATAACTAACCCCGAATTTAATGCGGGATGAGAGTGACACTTCGTAATACCTGTCATTCTCATAACGAGAATATTCCAACTTACAGTTTACTTTGACATGATATCCCTCTGGCAAGTGTTGATGCTCTAACCCCGTCACGTGGACTCTCTTAATGATTCCCTGCTGAGGCATAGAGATTTTCCCTCTGAAATCCATGCTTACCCACTCCGTCTTTACATACTGTCGTTGATCCTTAAGTTGACTATATGTCATGAAGGGCAGGTCTCTTTTATGCTCAGGTCCAGGAATCACATGTCCTTGGGCGTAGAGATGATCCACAGGAACTACAAATGTAGCTGATACAGACTCAATGACATCTCTTTTCCTACCCTTGACGTACTTCTTATACAAATCATAAGCAAATAATGCCCATATAATGAAGAAAAGAATGGAACCCATATAAATAATAACGCCTAACCCACCGATTAATCCTACAACCCATAACCAACGTGAGACCGCGGTGGCAATCCGTCCTCCATCTAGTGGATGAATCGGTAATAAGTTTATCAGGTTTAGAAAAAATCCAACATAAGCTAATGAATACAATAGCGGACTATCCATATAATAAGCAGCCGTAAAAACACCGATTGCCCCTAATGTTCCTAGTACTGGTCCACCTAATGCGATATAAGCCTCCGTCTTGGCATTTTGCGGATGTTTCTTCATCGCAATCATCGCTCCAAGAAAGGGAATAAACAAAGGTGCTGAGACTGGGAGTCCCTTCTGTTTAGCCGCGATCACATGACCCATCTCATGAACGAATAACAATAGCACTATTCCGATAGCAAATTGCCATGGATAGATCAGCGCATAAGCACCAATTGAAATTGCCATAGAGAATATAGCTCCACCTAGTTTACCGAATTTCAGAAGCGCTAATAATGACTTCCCTTTGAGTAGTATAAACGTCACTACACTTCCCAGATACCATAGCCGTGAATCTTTTTTCTTCTCCGTTTTCTGCAAAAGTTTACTCTCCTTCATTCTATGAAAATTTCCAGAACAATAAGCTCACATATAATATATGTAGTATCCCGATAGTATCATTTGGCATAAGATCAGTAAATTAAACGGATTGAGCCCGATATTCCCCTGGTGTTAACCCCGTCCACTTTTTAAAAGCGCTTTGGAATGCACTAGGCTCCGAATAATGAAGAAGATAGGCGATCTCCCCCACTCTATATTCTGGTTTAGCTAAATAACTTATCGCAAGTTCTTTACGAACTGTGTTAACTAACCGGTTAAAAGACATATTCTCCTGTTTCAACTTGGTTTGCAACGTCCTTGGACTCAAATTAAATGCCTTTGCTGTTTCTTCTAATGTCGGTGTGAAAGATGACATACATTCAATGATCCACTTATATAGTTGATCAGATAACTGTTGTCCACGAGTCAATTTATTTATGACTTCCTCCGCAACTGTCTCAAAGGTACTCAGTAAACGTGTATCTGCGTAAAGTATCGGATAATCCAGCACCTCTTTACCTATACGCATAAGATTATATTCTTGTTCAAACAGTGGCGTAATACCTAAGACGGAGTGATACTCGTTTACTTCAGTTGGAGCGGAATGTTGGAAGTGAATCTCTCGTATAGGAATCTTCTTACAACTTAATCTAAACATCAAATGATAAATGGAGCTAATGATATCTTCTACGCAATGTCGTGGAAATTGTCTTATCTGATGTTTAGATAGCAACCGAATGATAACCTCTTGCCCCTCCACTGTCCAGTTCAGGCTGTAATCATTAGATACGATAACATTATACTTCTGGTATGCCGTCAAAGCTTGGGATACAGTGCCTGAATGCAACATGACGTATCCCACAATACCCAAGTCAGCAATATCCAAGTTCTGTCCTTGATGTAAACCAAAGAAGTCATCCTTCATCAATGTAGCAGCCAGCTCATTTAAATATTCGAAATCTTCCTCAGATATACGAGCATCGGCATCTACCAAAAGATTTGCATCCATAGATGCGTATTTAAAAAGAGTATCTTTATCGCATCCATTGAGCATAAGCGTTTTGATTAGGGGATAAAGAAGGGATACGGATACACCATAATGACTCAACTTGAAATGCCTCCTTAGCACAAATGAACACAATTTTGGCGCATATCATCATATCCTTACAACTTCCTTCAGCTTATCATTTATATACCGCACTAAACAACACTCAAGGAGGTATCACAATGAATTCCAATATTGCCATTATCATCGGGCACCCTCATGCCGATAGTTATTGCACGGCATTATCAAAGGCTTATATTCAAGGTGCAATAGAGAGTGGAGCAACGGTTCGCGTCATTGACTTAGGCAGCATTTCGTTTGATCCTATTCTTAGGTATGGATATCACCAGAGAACGGAACTCGAAGAGGATTTGATTGTTGCACAAGAGACGATTCATTGGGCCGATCACCTTGTGTTCGTCTATCCTACGTGGTGGGGCACGATGCCTGCCCTTCTAAAGGGTTTCATTGATCGTGTATTCCTACCTGGTTTCGCCTTCAAGTATCGCCCAAACTCCTTACTTTGGGACAAATTACTAAAGGGAAAGTCCGCTCATCTCATTGTTACGATGGACACTCCCTCTTGGTACAATCGCTTCGTTTATAAACAAGCTGGTCATCGCGCCATGAAGCGTGCAACCCTACAATTCTGCGGTGTGAATCCCGTCCGTATTACCGAAATCGGTTCGGTTAAGTCCTTCTCAGAAGATCGTCGCAACATATGGCTAGACAAGATCCAAAAACTTGGATCGCGATTTGTTTGATATTTGACTCATGCGTGCTGGAATCCATATAAATTGATTAATTAACAAGGTTGGAGTTGAATATGCTCCTTCAATATGGTTTGTAATATGAACAAAGGGAGTCCTCCTTTATGTTCGAGAGTAAGTTCAGACATTTACTCATCTCGACATTTGGAGAGACTCCCTTTCTTTCTTTATTAAATTAATTCAACTGCAACGAGATATTACTGCTGTACTTTAGCTCTATCCTTACCTTTATCTGATTCGCCTGCATTCTTGTTAGCTGCATCACGATCCTGTTGCATTTCTTCTACTGTTTTCACCTTCAGGCGAGCTGCTCCTTGATAACCTTCCTTCGTTGGAATAAGGTTGCCTGCGGCGAGGCGTCCCTTCGATTCTTCGATCGCTTTACCGTACTGCGGAAGCCACGCTTCTTGAGCAACGAGCATCTCATCGACCATTTGCCATATCTCTTTAGGATTACAAACGGCCCCGACTAGAGGATCCATCATGAACGCCTGACGAAGAAGTTGATCATCACCGTGAACGGCTGCCTCTACTGCTAATCGTTGTACCGAAATACTCACGTTACATACAGCAGCTGGTCCTAGTGGAAGATCTCCCACTACAGGCATAGAGATACCATTACGATCCACATAACCTGGTGCTTCAATAATAGCATCATCTGGCAGATTAGAAATTATACCGTTGTTGACCATATTGAAATGCCCACGATATACTCTGCCAGTCTCAAGTCCCTCTATTATATACGAACCATGTTCTTCGCTGCGGTTCTCTTGCTTATAAGCATGCGGTGTATCTTTCATCCAGTTGGGGAAATCCGTCTCGAACCAATGACGTCCTTCTGTACAGACACGTAGATACCCACCAGTCTCTCCATTGATCCAATTTCCAAGATCAATCCATTCTTCAATCTCATTCGGGCGCTTTCTATACCAAGGTACATATTCGCTTAAATGTCCGTTCGACTCCGTGCTGTAATAGCCGAATCTACGTAACATATCAATTCTAACCTTTTCCGTCCTACTGAAATCAGCATGATTCTCAAAAGCTTCCAACAACTTACCCGTCAAATCTTCGCCTTTATGACCAATTTGTACGTACCAAGTTTGGTGGTTGATCCCTGCACAAATAATATCGACTTCTTTCTTGTCTAACCCGAATACTTCCGCAATTTGTGAATGTCCACCCTGTACACCGTGGCATAGACCAACGGTTTTAACCCCACCATACTTGTTACAAGCCCATGTAAGCATTGCCATAGGATTGGCGTAATTTAGTAGAAGCACATCTTCCGCTGCCACCTCGCGGATATCTTTACAAATATTTAACATCTCCTGAATACCACGTTGACCATACATGATCCCGCCTGCGCAAAGCGTATCACCTACACATTGATCAACCCCATATTTCAAGGGGATATCTACGTCCGTTGCAAATGCTTCAAGTCCACCCACACGGATCGTACAAATGACGTACTTAGCATCTTTCAGCGCTGCTCTACGATCTGTCGATGATTGGATCTTAATATCAAGACCATTCTCCCGTATATCTCTTTGACATAGCTCAGTTACCATGTCCAAATTGTGTGTATTAATATCAGTAAAAGCAACCTCAATATTATTGAATTCTGGAACTGACAGCATATCTCGCAACAGTCCACGCGTAAATCCTATACTACCTGCACCAATAAATGCAATTTTAAATGACATTGATAATGCTCCCTTCAAGGTATATTTCAAGGTGAAATATCAGGTTTATCTGATAGATTGATTATATCAACCCGCTTATAGTAAACGTTATCAAATTCATTACCTCTTTATTGGAAAGGTGTCAACAATCCTCACTTTTCTCGATTTCAAATTGACCGTCGGGTGGAGAAGATTTACGATATTCAACAGGTGTCATGCCCGTATATTTCTTAAACATCATATGTAGATACTGGCGACTACTAATCCCAACATAATCAGCAATGTCAGCTATTGGAATTTCTGTTTGCCGCAATAACATCTGAGTCTTCTCCATACGAAAAGTATTCAAATATGCCATAATGGACGTACCCGTCTTCAGCTTGAATACCCGTTGTAGATAGCCCGGATGTAAATTGATAGATTCGGCAATGTCATGAATCTGAACGTTGCGATCATAATTCTGTTGGAGGTACTGTATGCATTGTTGAACATACTTCCCCTGTATACCAAGTGCCCCCTTAGTCATGTTCTCTTGATGTAATCTAGCAATCCGAATAAGAAGCTGGGCAAGTAAAATTTGGACCATAGGCTCCAATCCCGTTGAACTAGCATCCAGCTCGAACACAAGACTCCTAAGAACATGATGAATATCATGAAACTCACGTAGTACGAGGAAAGAATCCATGTCATGAAACAATGCAGCGAGGGACTCCTCCTGCTCAGCTAATTGCTTCATAGAGGGAAACAAGCCATTAGATGTAGTCAATCGAAACTCTATATTAAGCATTCGACATGTATTCGCTACTAATAACCGATGAGGAACATTGCCATTCAGAATGATAAATTCACCCTTTTTTAGCGTCACTTCAGAATGGCTCTTCCTCTCAGTCAACAACTCAACGGAACAGACTCCGTCCATAACATACATGATCTCTGCAGACTCATGGGTATGATATGACATTTCGAAACCTTTCCATTCTTTATAATAATAAGCACTTATTTCTGGTTGGTAGTCCTTAACCATCAGTAACTCAGGAAATAAACCATGTCCATTCACTAATGATCATCCTTTCAGATTAGATCAACACTCAAACCCGTACGTGCTAGTGTCACTTCTGGTGGAAGGTGATAATCTTGATTCAGATCAACATCATGAGACATATGCGTATAGATCACTCTATGGGGCGTAATCTCTTGCAACAACAGTCCTGCCTCCTTCATATCATACACAGAACGCGTTGAGAATTCAGCCATTTCATAATAGAAGCTAGTCCCTAGCACCAGCAAGTCCAAACCAACTAATAATTGTTTCTCTTCAGAACTAAGGTTAATAGCATCCGAGCAGTATGCCCAGCTATACCCATCCTTCTCCAACCGATAGGCATACGAATACCCATTCTTTCCATGACAGACCTTCCAACCAATAATCTGCCATCCACCCAGTTGGATTCCATGGTCTATAGCTATCATGTCCAGTTGATTGTTCAACCAAGGGAATTGAGTCAAAATCGCTGTTATAACCTCGTTTGGCGCATACAACTGACCCTTTCTACCTGTCCAACGACAAGCATCAGCCCACTCCGGTAATCCAGCAATATGATCGAAATGAGCATGCGTTATCAGAATTTTCTCCGTCATTCGATAGCCTAGTGTTTCCATCTGAGTACGCCAATCAGGTCCGCAATCAATGAGAAAACAACCCCACTCCCCCTCAATCATAACGGATGATCTAAGTCTACGGTTCACACCACTCTCCCTTGCTTCCATACATACGTTACAACCGCAATACACCCGTGGAACGCCCATGGCGTCGCCTGTGCCTAGAAACATTAATCTATCCATGATGACCTTCTCCTTATCTAAGAGGAAGTTCAAAAAGTCATCTTTTGATCACGAAGCATACCAAGAAGCGTATTCGACATCGAATATTGAATTCAGCCGGTCCTTCCGGTGCTCACGTAGGTACTGCCTACGCTCCGCTCCTCACTCCCTATCTTCATCCAATCTTCTGAGGCGTTTCGAAGAAACGCAGCATCGTAAGCATACGCTTTAGTGCTGAAAAGCTGACTTTTTGAACTCGTATTTATACTTCTATTACAATTCACGCGTATATGTATAGTTCTATTATAATTCATAAATATTCTAACGCAAAAAAGGACACCTTACGGCGCCCTTGGTGGGGAAATTCGTGAGACAAATCCGGTAACATCGCTACTAGCTATATTCCGATGACTTGCATCTGTTAAATAGGAGCTTGAATACATGATTTATTTCACAGTCCCGCAAGCACCTGATACCATACACCACGCTTAGAGTATATCGTTTCACGTACATGTTCCCATCCACCGAGATATTCAATATCGAATAGTCCTTCTGGTATTGGAAATTCACTTTTGTTCTCATTGTATACTACTTCATTCACTGAACGGAATCCATGCTTTGCAAAGATTCTTTGCGCATCTTCACTCCATAAGTACTCCACGAAGGCTTCCGCCACCTCACGTGTACCATGCTTATCCGCATACTTACTGACCACTGCCGCTGGATTCTCGATAAGTATCGTATTTGTGGGAACAACGATATCATATTTCACACCCTTCGCAATACGAGCCCGCAGTTCATTCTCGTAGGTAACAATGACGTCTCCAACACCATATTCAAACGCCGCCATGGATGATCTACCACTTTTATCTAGCGACTCAATATTATGATGTACCTGTTCAAGAAATTGCTTAGCTGATTCTGGATCTTTCTTTCCCTGCTGCTCAGACAACTTTAGTCCTGCTCCATAAAGAGCATTAATATCCCATTGTGCTCCACCAGAAGTCTTCGGATTGGGATATACCACCTTGACCCCTGGCTTTGTTAGATCGGTGAAATCTTGAATTCCTAATGGATTTCCCTCTCGAGTACCCAGCACCACAATCGATCGGCTCACCATGCCGCTCTCAGGCTTGTTCTTCCAGCTTGCGTCCAATAGATTAGCTCTAATTAACTTTTCTATATCCCCTTCCATCGCTAGTAGGGTCACATCTGCTTCGAACCCACCTGCAATGGCACGTGCTTGTGTTCCAGAAGCTTCATAAGACTCTTGAAACTTGACGATCTGACCTGTCTTTTGTTCCCACTCCTGCTGGAAATGAGGTAAGATTTCCGTTAATGCATCCTTAGCTACGCTATAAGCACCGATGACAAGGGTCATCTCACCTGCTGGTACAGTTGGTTGATTTGGATCAAATGCAGAGTCTTTACTACAACCGACAGCAATAATTGAAATCATCATTAGCATACTCAAACCTATTTTGCGAATACTTAATCCCCTTGTCACCTTTAACCCCTCCATTTCCTACTATATCATCATCGGCATTGGATCTTCTTTTAACTTGTTCTCCATAATCCAGCTACGCTCGTCATTGAACAAATAGGCTCGGTGAACCAATACCCGAACTTCTTCCCCTATACTTAACGTTTCTTTCTCTAATGAACGATAAGTACTCAGCTTATGCCCGCCCACTTCTACCTCCACAAGCCACTGACTTCCACGAAAATGTAAATGTCGAATGATTCCCTGTTCTGTAGCAGAGAGTAGGATGAACTCATTCTTATGGCCTACTTCAATATATTCTGGACGAATGAGCGCGCGTGTTCCTGGAGACCTTCCCGCCTCTTCGAAGCCTTTCAATTCAGAGGCATCTTCAATGACAGTAGACTCCCCGATAAATGTCGCCACGAATGGTGTCTTCGGTTCTTTATAAATATCCCACGGCGTTCCTTTCTGTTCAACACGACCATGATTAATGATCATAATCTCATCCGCTACTTCGATCGCTTCATCTTGATCATGTGTAACAAATATCGAGGTGATCCCTACCCGTTCAATTAAGTCCTTAAGCCACGTGCGTAGCTCCTGGCGAATCTTAGCATCAATAGCTGCGAAGGGTTCATCCAACAGCAACAGCTGCGGTTCAGGTGCTAATGCACGTGCAAAGGCTACCCGTTGTCGTTGTCCACCCGATAATTGATGAGGATAACGCTTCTCGAATCCCTTAAGACCTGTCAATTCGACCAATTCCATAACCCGTTCCTTCACTTTGGCATGGGGTATCTTCTTCACTTTCAGACCAAAGGCGATATTCTCAAATACCGTCATATGCTTGAATAGGGCATAATTCTGAAATACAAATCCGATCCCACGCTCCTGCGGAGGTAATTCATTCACTAACTCTCCATGAAAACGAATTTCACCGGAATCGAGATGCTCAAGACCCGCCAGCATTCTTAATATCGACGTTTTCCCGCCGCCACTCGGTCCCAACAGTCCGATCAGATGTCCTTTCTCTATTTCAAAACTAACGTCCTTTACCGCATGGAAGTCTCCAAAGTGTTTATTCAAATTACGAACTTCAATATGCATATTAGGACACGCCCTTTCTTTTCTTCGTCCATTCCATCACGAGTAATAATCCCACCGATGTAGCCGCAAGTACCAAAGCTACACTATTTGCTGCCACCACATTGAAATTCTCCACATCCTGATAGACCAACGTAGTTGCCGTTTGAGTTTTATTCATAATATTACCTGATACAACAAGAACTGCACCGAATTCACCAAGTGAACGAGCGACCGTTAGAACAACACCATATAGAACTGCCCACTGAATGGAAGGCCATGTCACCTTCCAGAATGTTCTCCATCGATATGCACCAAGTGTAGAAGCAGCTTCTTCCTGTTGAGATCCTATCTCTTGTAGTACCGGCATCACCTCGCGAACCATCAAAGGAAACGTGACGAACAATGTAGCAATGATCATGCCAGGGAAGGCATATACTACCCGAAATCCAATATTTTCAAAGAAAGTACCCATAATACTTTCAGGTCCCATCAGCAGTACAATCATTAATCCTCCAATAACAGGAGAAACGGCATATGGAAGATCAACTACGCTATTTAAGAATCCCTTAACCTTATTACTAAGCCAATCACTTCTAACTAAGTAAATGGCCATCATCACTCCGAAGAACGTGTTGATACATGTGACGATTACGACGATCAAGCCAGTCATCATCAATGCATGCAAGGCCTCTGGTCTAATTAGAGCATTTGTCAAACCACTGAACCCTTCGCTAAAAGCGCCTGTCGTCATTTTGATCAAAGGGATAATAATTAATATCGTGAATACAGCATAGGTCAGTCCTATCAACCATTTCCTCATGATCTTCTCCCTCTCATCTGCACCAAATTAATGACCCACAGTATAGAGAAGGATAAGGTTAACAAAATAATAGACACCGCAGCAGCTCCGATCGCATTATCACTCTCTACCTCACCAAATATATAAACGGAGGCAACTAATGTTCGACCTGGAATATTTCCAGCTACTAATACAACAGCTCCGAACTCAGCCAGTGCTCTGGAGAATGCAAGCATACCTCCACTGATAATTCCTGGTGCCATTGAAGGAAGCAGAACTTTATGAAATACACGTAATCCTGTGGCACCCATCGTATACGCGGCTTCTTCCTCTGTAGGATCAATCTCCTCTAATAGCGGCTGTACCGCTCGAATAACAAAAGGAAACGTAACAAATACCATTGCAATTACAACTGCAGGCTGATGGAATACAATTTCAAATCCTAATGATTCAGCTAACGATCCAATCAAACTACCAGGACCTAAGAGTAGCAATATCATAAGCCCCCCTACAGCAGTAGGTAATGCGAACGGAAGATCTACCAGACTGTTCAAGAACGATTTACCGAAAAATTCATATCTGTGCATGACCCATGCGATCATCGTTCCTATAATGACATTGATTATTGTTGAAATAATAGCTAACTTCAGTGTTAATAGAATAGCTTTCCATGCGATAGGATCGCTGACACTCTCAATAAATGTTGCCCATCCAAGAGAGAACGAATTGAAATAAACACCTAATAGAGGCAACATAATTAATATTATGAAATAAAGTAAAACCGTACTTCGAAATCCCCAAATCCATCCCTTATGCCTCAATATAGTGTTCACTATTATTCGCCCCCTGCCTCCAATATTTGTATTGGTCGGCTTATTCTTTGTCTAATAAAAGAATTCCCATTAAAGTACTTGGTTTAACATAACAGTACTTTATCAACAAATGGCTATATCCGTCAATACATTTATTGTTAGCATCAAAAAAAGGCTTCAGAATAAGCTCTCATTCGCTTATTCTGAAGCCTAGTTAAGTTTTCGTTATACACTCCGACAAAGAAACTTTACATGCGAGAGCGCAATAGGTTGCACTTCTTCAAAGGTCATCCGATCCTGAATATAATAAGAAATGAAACCATGCAGGGACAGAAACAAAGCCCGAGCTAACGCCTTGGATTGCTCCTCAACACCCTCTTCTTGTAAGTAGCTAAGAACAATCGTCGTGAACAATTCGAAGCAACGCCCCTGTTCCGTACGGCAGTAGGATAATAATTCCTCATCACGAATCATAAACATAATCTCATATTGATGTGGATGGTCCATACCAAATGAAATAAATTCCATCAACAGATATTCCATTTTCGATAATTCTTCTGTTCCCTGTACCCCAGTGGCTTGAATCATACGATGAGCAAGATGGCCGAAGTCTTCAACTACAATCGCATAGAATAACTCGGCTTTTTCTTTAAAATGATAATATAATGACCCATGACTATAACCAAGATGCTGACCTATACTTCGCATTGAAATCGCCCGGTATCCTTTAGTAATAAATAAATGTCGAGCTGCTTCTAATATCCGTTCTCTCGATAATTCCTGCGCCACTGCTCTTCTTGCCATAGACATTATTCCCCTTCAATAAAATAAAGCTGTTCTCCATCTGATATCAGAGATTGACCTTGTGTGAAGTCAGTCATCCACAGCTTGAACTGCTCCACTTCATTATTCTTTGGAAAACATGTCAGCATGACCTTTTCTGTAAAGTAAGTTTCCCCTGTCCTAACCTCGCGGTTACGCAGTTCATTCTCTATCTTGCCTAGCCATGTATAATCTACTTCTACAAACACTTGCTGATGTAAAATGCGAGTGATCGGCTCTCCGGATTCAATCGCTATGACGGCTCCATCTGTATATGCCCGGATCAAGCCACCTGCCCCTAACATAATCCCACCGAAGTAACGAGTAACTACAATCGCAACATTCCTTAATCCTTGACTACGGATCACTTCTAGAATCGGCTTGCCTGCTGTACCGCTTGGTTCGCCATCATCCGATTGCTTCTGAATCTCATTTCTCTCACCGATCATGTAGGCGGAACAGTTATGCGTTGCATTCCAGTGTTTCTTCTTAATATCTTCTATAAATGAAGTAGCTTCAGATTCAGTCGTAACAGGCATAATATGCCCAATGAATCTTGACTTCTTGATGACGATTTCTTTAGATCCTGACCCTCTTACAGTCTTATAACTCTCATTCATAATAACACTTCCCTATATCATCACTAAGTTGAATCGGGACGAATCCTAACATTTGTATATTTCAAGAAAGCAGTTCCCCGAATATGGTGCAACCGGTGAACTGCTTCTTAGATATATGCGCTTATTCTACATCAACGATAAAGGCTATAACTTACTCAGTAAGTCTAGCTTCTAATTCAGCCTTTTCTTTCTCATAACCTGGTTTGCCAAGCAATGCGAACATGTTCTTCTTATAAGCTTCAACACCTGGTTGATCAAATGGATTAACACCTTGTAAATATCCACTGATTGCGACTGCCTTTTCAAAGAAATATACTAGGTATCCAAAAGAATATGGTGTCATATTCGGAATAGTTACAATCAGGTTAGGCACTTGTCCATCTGTATGAGCAAGCATCGTACCTTGGAATGCTTTCTTGTTCACGAAGTCCATCGTCTTGCCTGCCAAGAAATTCAGTCCATCCAAATCGTTAGGATCACTCTCAATCGTAATATGTTCAGCCACTTCTTCTACTTGAATAATGGTTTCAAATATATTACGGCTACCTTCTTGAATAAATTGCCCCATCGAATGTAGATCGGTTGAGAAGTCGACTGAAGCAGGATAGATTCCCTTGTAGTCTTTACCTTCACTTTCACCGAATAGTTGCTTCCACCACTCTGATACATAGTGTAGAGATGGCTCATAGTTCACAAGAATTTCAATCGCTTTACCTTTACGGTATAACGCGTTACGAACAGCTGCATATTGGTAACTCAGATTGTCAGCCACATTCGGATTACTGAATTCCTTAGATGCGTCTGCCGCACCTTGCATCATGTCTTCAATTTGAATACCTGCTGTAGCAATCGGTAACAATCCAACCGCTGTTAGAACAGAGAAACGTCCACCTATATCATCTGGAATAATGAAAGATTCATACCCCTCTTCATTAGCCAGGTTCTTGAGTGCGCCTTTTTCTTTGTCCGTTGTAGCATAAATACGTCTACGCGCTTCCTCTTTACCATACTTTTCTTCAAGAGCAGCACGGAAAATACGGAATGCCACTGCCGGTTCAGTTGTTGTACCCGATTTAGAAATAACATTGACGGAGAAATCTTTCCCCTCCACCAAATCTAAAAGATGCGTAACATACGTTGAGCTAATATTGTTACCTGCGAAATAAATCTCAGGCGTTTTGCGTTTGTCTTTAGGAAGCATATTGTAGAAAGAATGGGAGAGTGCTTCAATAGCTGCTCTAGCGCCTAGGTAGGAACCGCCAATACCGATTACGATCAGTACATCCGAGTCACTTTGAATTTTGCTAGCAGCTTTCTGAATGCGTGCGAACTCTTCCTTGTCATACTGTGTTGGTAGATCGATCCACCCTAGGGAATCAGATCCAACTCCGGTCCCGTTATGCAATTGCTCATGAGCAAGCTTGATCGGTTCCGCCAAATAATCGATTTCATGTTGATTGATAAAAGAAAGGGCTTTACTGTAGTCAAACTGGATATTCTTAGACATAGGTAATGGTAACCTCCTGATTTTTTTTCTTATACTCTCTAGAACTGCTTTAGATTAGAATACTTCAAAATGCTACCACTGGCAAGATTATACGCTACATCATTACAAATTATATGTGCTATTAATGGATTGTACCAACGTCTCATGTTAATATAAATGAAGTTTATTACATCAGATTGAGAGGATGATTTGTGTGAAAAAGATCGGCTTTATAGGACTTGGCACCATGGGTTTACCAATGGCATCCAATCTCATTAACAAAAACTTCGAGGTCACGGTCTATAATCGCACCGCTTCCAAATGCCAGTCCCTGATAGAACAGGGTGCCGCTCTAGCATCAACCCCGCGTGAAGCTACCGTGGGACAGAACGTCGTAATCACAATGGTGAGTAATGACGATTCAATCCGCAGCATTTATTACGGTGAAGACGGTATTCTGCAATCCATTCAGAGTGGTCACATCGTAATTGACTCCAGTACGATTTCACCAGAACTCGTCAAACAATTAGCTACCGAAGTAAACGAACGTGGTGGCCATTTTCTAGACGCTCCTGTTACAGGTAGCAAACCGGCAGCCATCGATGGAACACTTGTCTTCATGATCGGAGGCAGTGCTGATATCATCGCCCAGGAATCAGACATATTCGATACACTTGGTAAAAAAGTACTCCATATGGGACCCAATGGAAGCGGAGCAGTAGCTAAATTAGCTCATAATACGATGGTCGGTATCAACAACCTAGCCTTAGTTGAAGGATTGTCCATAGCTTCGAAAGCAGGCATTCCAGCGGATACCTTCTTAGAACTACTTCAGCTAGGGTCTGCAGGAAGTAAAGCTGCTGATCTCAAAGGTCGCAAGATAATCGACCATGACTTCAGTAATCAATTCTCGCTGCAGCTCATGCTGAAGGACCTTAAACTCGCTTCTTCACTTACCGATTCTATTGGTCTTCCTACACCTATGCTAAACCTAGCAAAAAGCTTATTCCAAACGGGGCAAAGCGAAGGCTTCGGTGAAGAAGATCTCTCTGCCGTTGTGAAGTGCTATGAAGCATGGATCGGACATACCATCGCAGGCAAACCGCTCTAAAAGAGGTTGTTCAAAAAGTCATCTTTTGATCACGAAGGTTACCAAGAAGCGTATTCGACATCGAAGATTGAATTCAGCCGGTCTTTCCGGTGCTGAAAAGCCGACTTTTTGAACTTCCATTGAAAGTAGGACCTAGTTTAGTAATTGTAGTAAAAAGGGTATGCCCGAAGTTACCTCCGGGCCTACCCTTTTTTTCAATGCACATTCGTTGATTGAATTATAATTGTGTTACCTATAATTCATTCAACATTCGTTGATTAAAATTAAGCCAATTTCACTTTATCTAATCAACATTCGTGTAATGAGATAAAGTCGAGTTCACTTAATCTCATTACACGTAAGAGCAACAGTAATCCGTTCACTGCTCCCTAATTCATGATAGATATTATACGATTACAGTAGCGCTTTGACACGACTAACAACATTCTCTACTGTGAAACCATATTCTTTCATAACGCGATCCCCAGGTGCAGATGCTCCAAATGTAGAAATACCAAGAATATCTCCTTGATCTCCAACGTATTTCTCCCATCCAAGTGGATAAGCCATTTCAACCGCAAGGCGGGCTTTCACTTCTGGCAAGATGACAGAATCTTTATATGCCTTATCTTGTTTCTCGAATAAATCCCAGCTTGGCATGCTGACAACACGTACTTCAATGCCTTCTTTAGCTAGCTCTACTTGAGCTTTAACCGCCAATTGGACTTCGGAACCTGTTGCAAGAATCTGTGCTACTGGTTTGCCATTCTTCGCATCTGCAACGACATAAGCACCACGTTTGATTCCTTCACGGGCACCCTCTACAGTTGCATCAAGAATTGGCAAGTTCTGGCGTGTCAACACCAACGCTACCGGATTAGAAGTATTCTCCACTGTGTAAGCCCATGCTGCAGAAGTCTCATTCGCATCCGCTGGACGGATAACAGTAAGACCTGGAATAATACGTAGGGACGCCAACTGTTCAATCGGTTCATGTGTTGGACCATCTTCACCTACTGCGATACTATCATGCGTTAATACATAAGTAACCGGAAGCCCCATAATAGCTGCTAGACGGATAGCCGGACGTAAATAGTCGGTGAATACGAAGAATGTTCCTCCGAAAATCTTGAGCCCTTTATGCAATGCGATCCCGTTCATGGCAGCAGCCATTGCGAATTCACGCACACCATAATACACATTGCGGCCTGCATAGTCTTCCGAATTGAATGTAGGTAAGCCATTCAGGTGAGTCATCGTTGAACTCTCCAAGTCAGCAGATCCACCTAGAAGCTGTGGAACACGTCCAATTAGACCATTCAATGCTTTACCGGAAGCAACACGAGTCGATACTGCGCTATCTTCAGTAGTATATTTCGGAAGGTCAGCATCCCAATCTGCAGGCAAGCTATCATGAATAGCATACTCAAATTGTGCTGCAAGCTCAGGGAATGCTTGTTTGTACTTCGCATACTGCTCTTCCCATGCTTTGTAAGTCGCGATCCCTTTTTCTTTTACAGTAGAGAAATGTTCACGAACTTCTTCTGGTACGTAGAAATCTTCTTCATATACCCATTTATAGTATTCTTTCGTTAACTTAGCCTCTTCAGCACCTAATGGAGAACCGTGAGTACCGCCACTTCCACCCTTACCTTGCTTATTCGGGCTACCGTAACCAATGACTGTCTTCACTTCGATCAACGTTGGACGCTCTGTGTCAGCTTGCGCTTCTTTGATCGCTTGCTCAATAGCTGATAGATCATTACCATCTTCTACGCGCAACACCTGCCAACCATAAGCTTCGAAACGCTTCTCAACACTTTCAGAGAAGGAAAGATTAAGAGCACCATCCAAAGAAATATCATTGGAATCATATAGAGTAATCAACTTACCTAATTTAAGATGCGCAGCCAAGGAAGCCGATTCACTTGAGATCCCTTCCATCAAATCTCCATCTCCACAAATAGCATACGTGAAATGGTCAACTACTTTGAAGTTATCTTTGTTATAAGTAGCACCAAGTTGAGCTTCAGCCATCGCCATACCTACAGCCATACCGATACCTTGACCAAGTGGACCTGTCGTAGCATCTACACCCGCTGTGTGACCGTATTCTGGGTGACCTGGAGTCAAGCTTCCCCATTGACGGAACTGTTTCAATTCTTCCATTGGAAGATCATATCCACTCAAATGTAGCAAGCTATACAACAACATTGATCCATGTCCTGCAGATAATACGAATCGGTCACGGTTGATCCATGAAGGTTCATCTGGATTGTGATTCATCGTCTTAGCGAATAATTGATATCCCATTGGTGCAGAACCCATTGGCATACCTGGGTGTCCGGAATTCGCTTTCTCAATGGCATCAATAGCCAAAGTACGGATTGTAGTAATAGATAAATTATCAATCTTGTTATTCTCTTCTTTGTTGATTACTTGATTGTTAGTCATCTTAATCCTCCTCTTACATCTGTAGAATCTTCATTGGCGGAGCCTTCTATAGCGTGTGTACCCGCGCTATTATGAAATAAATCCGCTTTGAAAGTCTCAATATGACTTATTGTAACACTTGGCTCTCTTCATTTCCATAACCTTGTTCAGTTTTCACCTTCCGGAGACGACTTATCCATTAATAAAATAAGATAATCCATAGCACAAAGCCTGTTCAGAACATAATTGACTTAGAAAAAATAACGCTTATGCCGTGGTGATACGGCATAGGCGTTATTTAGAAATCGTGAGTGAATCCTGGGAATACTCTAAGCGCATCAATTATTTATTACATTATAGTTGTAAGATACCCTATTGGAGTTACGGTGTGCTTAAACCTTTTCCATTTAGATTACTATGAGCAGATATGCGATCAACAACCTCATAATTTCCACCACTAAAAGAAGAAAAATCAATGATAGTCAATCCACAGAATTTTATGATAGACTATGAATATATATCGTGAGAATGAGTCGGAATTAATAACTCCCAACAAATAACTTACTGTGATGAGAAGATTTATGCGGAGGTTGATGGAAATGTCTAAGGAATATGAAGTCTATGTTCTATTAACAGATACAGGAACACTTCTTACAAAAACTATAAAGTGGTTTACCAAAGATCCTCTAAATCATGCATCGATCGCTTTTGATCGAGAATTAACGGAGGTATATAGTTTCGGTCGCAAGAATCCACAGAACCCTTTCTTCGCAGGTTTTGTAAAGGAAGATTTGAGCGGGGAATTTTTCAGACATGCTACATGTGCAGTTTACTGTTGTAAGGTTACCTCGAAGGAATATTACAATATTCGCAATCAAATTCTTCATATGGAACTTAATCATGAACTGTATAAATATAATCTGATTGGTATGCTTGGGCTCCTACTAAACATCCAAATAAAAAGAGATCATGCTTATTTCTGTTCTCAATTTGTAGCTTCTGTCTTTGAGACTAGCGGTGTTCAATTAGTCAATAAATCCTGCTTATTCGCTACTCCAGGTGACTTAATCAACGATACACATTTGCAATTAATTTATGCTGGGAAACTACGGCCGTACGTCCTACCTACTAAATTACCTTTCAAACGTATAATAACGGCTTAATATTTGAGAATAGTACACTTGCAAAAAGAAGCTCTTAAACAACAAGCTGACATCGGTATTCAACCGGTGTCAGCTTGTTTTATTTTGTATAGAGTACTTGATAGGACTATCCCGATGAAGAATCCAGAAATAGATGAAACGACCATAATCCCAATAAGATTAGTACTTGAGGTGAAGACTAACTTTAAAGTTATAGTTATTAGTGTTACAAGAAACACCACTGCCCAATATTTTATTTTGACTCTAGTATTTATGCTAACATAGCTATTATTCACCTGACGTTTATTGAGTATTCGCAAAAGAATGATTCCCTCAAGAAGCAATCCCACGATAGATAGCATATGTTGAAGGAGTTTATATACAGGTATACCCACCATGTACCCTTGCAGAATTGTATATCTAGTAACCATTAGTCCCGACTTATGAGTAAATGCATCTAATAGGACATGCGAGTAAAATCCAATAATGACAGAGATAATAAAAATAATCCAACTTCTTAACTTGTCCAATTTCCACTCTTGAATGATTCCTTGAGCTCTTGCATCCAACCGAAATAAAGAAGGTAAGTTATCAGTTAAAGGGATCTTGATCAAATAATGAAAGATAAATGCTAACATTATACTTAATGGAATACCTTGAATGACAAGACCTTTTAAAGAATGACCTATACTTTGATAAGGCTCGAGTGCTATGAAATATTCAAAATCTGGGGCCATACTCCCCAAAATGATCCCTGTTAAACTAATATATCGGGGTTTCAAAACCTTTAATGGTGCAATATACATTGGATGTGCAAACGTAAATGGCATATGTATTAGTCCTTTCAATAACATTTCCTTGGTCATTTCATAACATCCACCACCTTAAGACCTGCTAGGGATTTAAGGTGGTAGTCCCCGATAATCTTTTCTTCGAAATTACTGTGTAATCAAACCGTTAATCACTAATCATGAACGACTTCCGTTCCTGCTATGAAATCGTGGAGTGAGCGTTTATCTTCTCGTAAAGCAACCATAAATATGCTTACAATGACTCCGATTCCTAATGTAAGTGCATAAACTATTCCCCCCACAATATTACGTAATAACATCGTACCTATGCCAGGTGGGGAATGATCACTAAATTTCCTAATACGTATCCCGCAGATTCGCTTTCCTATTGTATATCCGCCCCATATTACGGGTAGGATCAATGAATACAACCCGCTCAAGAAATCTTTCAAATGTCCTTCACTGTCCCAACCTCCAAATATGATAGCTAGTGGAAGCCCGACGATAAGTCCATCTAGTAGTCCGGCCCCCAATCTAATCCAGAACCCTGCTTCTTGATTCATAAAAAAACTCCTTTCTTTATGATTAGACAGATTATTCTTCCGATCACTACTGATAACAGTTATGAACGTTTCTAGCGACAGACATCAAAACCAACTTTGAGCTGAATCGATTACAGTATAAAAAATGCACCCCCTAGAATTTCATCAGTTAAACAACCTAAAGGTTATTCCAATGTCTATTCTATGAGGTGCGCTTCAGCATACAGTACATATATGAACATACACTGTTTGTTTATTCTTGCGGACGTCCGCCTGGTTCCAAACCGGATTCGGAAGCTGTCATCAACGGTTTCACACATAAATCTGTATGTACACGAATCTGACATGATAGACGAATCATGGGGTCTGTAATTTCCTTTTTGGCAAGAAGTTCTGCTTCGATCTCCCCGATAGCCCCTGCGTCGCCCTCTAATACCTCGACACGGCAAGTTGTACATCTCGCGTTCCCACCACAACGGTGTAATATATCTATCCCATTATCTTCAAGAACGAGCACTAGTTTTCTTCCTTCTTCGGCTTGAAATGAACCTCTTCCTTCTACTTGAATCGTTGGCATATAAATCGCTCCCTTCGTTAGTACTCTTCTATGTTACCTGATCTTCACAAGGATATGTGAGAATCTATTTAATATTAACGCGAATTGCGTTTCTTCGCGGCTAGCAGGCGGTCCATCGAAGTGGACCGCTCTTGCTCCTGAAGCGGCTTGGCTGATGCCGCCGCTTCGTCGCTCGGCTGGGCCTGCGGCTGCCGAGCCTGTTCTACCGGCGGCGTAACACGCGCCGCCGGCACTGCCGAAGCCGGATTGCGTCCGGCTTCCTGCGGGCTTCGCCCGCCCGCACCGCCACGTTCCGTGGGCGGTGCTACTGGCGGTGTGGCTGCGCCACCACCGCCATAAAAGGCTGCGGCGCGATCCTTGCGCGCCGCAAGCCGGGTCATGCCGGCGGCTGGCGCAGCCTCGCCGGCAGGGACGGCCCGTCGCCGCAAGATAGCGGCGAGCCGGGCCCTCATCGCAGCCCATGGCAGCGCCAAGCGGCGCACAGCGATGTCTGCGACCCAGAGCAACAGCGCTGCTACAAGTAGCGCATAACTCAGATCGTGGAGCATACGGCTAGGTCTAGCCTTTGGCGCGAATAGCTCCTCTGGCTGATCCCATGATAACATGCGCCCTCCCGTAAGTTCAGCAAGACGACGAAGAACCTGCTTCGAATCGCCATTGGCAATCCGATACTCTGGAGAATAAGGTACGATAAATCCAGTGCCTGGCGCAACAATTTTGTCGACTTCACCAGTACTATCCACTAAAGACAACATAAATGCTCCAGGTTGATCGACCATCAACTCACCGGAATATTGACCCGGCGATTCTTGATATAAAGTCACTTCCCGCTCCTCCAAATCCTCTCCTGTCACGATTGCTGTCATTTGATCCGGTGCCGATTCATCTCCATTAGCAACTACCTCTAATTGAACTTGATTACCAGCTACCTCTGTCTTTATATCATAGGGAGAAGCTGTGAATTGCGGAAAGGTCCACTTTATCATCTGTGTAAGAACATCTGCGAAAGCTGACCATGACACCCATTCCTTAGACCATTTACCCGTGAGGTCACTACTCCATGCCACGCTCCGTCCTGATCCATACTGCCATCTAGCGAGTAGCGGATCTGGCTCTGGACTCACAAGTACCGTCTGCGCAGTCGATTTAGCAGTGGTCGCCACATAACCGTTCACTATCGGTAATCCAGCTTCGAATAACGCCCGCCAATCCCCCGCATCCTGCACAGCAGGAATGAATGGCTTATCTACAATATAAGATTGAGCCATCATTACCGCTTCACGACTGAAGATTGCGGGGATGGTCGATGGATCTTGCACGAAGTAATATCTTCCCTTGGCAGCATCAGCTAAGGTTTGTAATAATACCGTATCAGCATCCCCCCCTACAGCTACGGATGAGAGCGTCATATGATCGCCTTTCATCTGCTGTATAAGCCCATCATAAGCTCCATTGCCCGCTGATTGCCCATCCGTCATCAGAATAATATGCTTTCTTTGCGCTTCAACAAGCAGCAATTCTTGTACAGCGGAACTTAGCGCTGGATAAATATCCGTTCCACCTTCGGGTTGAATAGACTGAATCAGGCCAAGCACCTCATCTTTATTCGTCATTTTCTGAGGGGGGACTACCCACCATGGTTGACTGTCAAAAGCGACAACACCAACCGTATCCTTAGGACGCAAAAGCTCTACGGTTCTCATCGCCGCTTCTTTAGCAAGCTCTATTTTGTCTCCACCCATACTTCCTGAGCGGTCAATTACCAGAATCAGTCCTAAGGAAGGGATTTCTCGTTTCCCCACAAGATCCATTGATACAGGTAAAAGCTTCTCGATCGGTGTCTTAAAATAACCACCCATTCCAAAACTCTCTTCTCCGCCAGCCATCATGAACCCAATACCATAGCTTCTGACAGCCTGCTCAATGAGCTCCATCTGACGTCCACCCACTTGATTGCCTGATACATTATTGAACACGATACTATCGTAAGCTCCATATTTCGCTAGCTCAGAAGGTAACAGTTCAGGTGCAATCACGTCATATTGAATAAGTCCAGAAGATAGTGAGGACGTAATATTCCCCGATGTGCCTGCTTCACCTTCCACAATCAGCACTTTAGGAGGACCTTCCACTCGAGTAAACGTATATCCTGCATTATTGGCTGATTGCTCATCCCCATTCATGAAGATTTCAGCACGATAACGATGAAGCCCGGTCGTTTTAGCCAATCCTTTCATACCATAACGGTTATCCCCCGGCGTTACCTCTACCTTTTGTCTACCAATTTCACGATTGTCTTCATACAAACGAAGCTCTCCTGTGGCCTCATACGTACTTCGCAACATCACCTCGAAATAAAAAGATTCCGCTTGATACAGCTTATCTGGCACGATGAGCTCTTCAACGGCTACATCGTTCATTACAGGTTGTGGTGACTCCAATATATCCACAGCAATACCACGGTCCTTCAACAGCCTTCCTGCTGCGAGCATGCTACCCACATTCTCTTCTCCGTCCGTGATCATCACAATTCGTGAATCCCCTTCGTTACTCAAAAGACTGCTACTTAGCTGCATCCCAGATTCTAGATTACTGAATTCCCGCTTAAGCGAAGCATTCAGTTGAACTTGATCTATCTTTGATGCTGAGGGCTTACGCTCAACCGCAGCCCCCAATCCTGAAGACACAATTGAAATGAGATCTTCCTGTTCTTTATATGCAGCCGATTGCTGAATCCAATGCTGTAACTGCTCTCCATCAGACATACTGAAAGAACGATCAGCAAGGTAGACAACTTCTTTGTGATAGAGATCAGTATACGATTGAAGCCCTGATAGCATCAGAACAAGCAACAATAATATCGTTGAACGAATACCGATAGCCCATTTCTTGCGAGCAGCAGACAACCTGAAATCGGATTTATAGGCATATACCATAAGCCCGGCAAGCGGAATAAGTAATAATAACAGCCACGGATGACTAAATTGAACGCCCACGCTGATACACCCCCCATTCCAATAGCATGATCACGAGCGCAGCGGCAGCTGCAATCCACATCAGTGACATCGGCACCTGCCCCTCATCAGCCTTATTGCTCGTCCTGTCATTCTGCTCTGTTTCACCCATTGTTCCCTTGGAATCCGTTATCTCTTGAGCAAACGATAAAGCTGTCTTCTCTCCAATGGCTCCTTCGAAAGGATCAGCGGCTACATCTACCCAATAATTCGACTTATTCCCTTCTGCATCCTGTTGTTCAAAGGCATATAACCCAGGAATGGAAGGTGTCTTCTGAAGCGTTGTGTAACCACTTAATCCTTGATCAGCCTCTATTGGATCTATTCCCTTAGATAAGGCCAATCCACCTTTAGCAACCCATCGTGCCTTCGTAACTTCAGCAGATATTGGGATGTCTAAACTCCCCCCTGCAATTACTCTTCCAAGACCGTATCCTTCTCCACTAGTCAACCACGAGACAGCATTATTCACCATGATTGGAAATTCAGCAGACAATGGGAGATCCGTATTTTCTAGTTTAAAAAGAAAAGATAACCGCGAATGTCCACCCAACTTACCTGCAAAAACAGCCGGTTCACTCCCAATTTCTACAATCGGGTTCCCCCATTCAGGAGCGTCCCTCTCTATAGTGGCACCGAAATATATGCCAGATAGTGAAAGGTATTTGGTCATCTCGTGATTGTGTAGCTTAACCTTCTCTCCACCAACCTTCACTTCTTGTCCTATTCCACCAATCGTCCATAACGGTGTCTTACTAAGCATCTTCCCCCAATCACCTTTACTTACGAAATCCGGCATATCTCCATCTACAATAATCAGATCAGGTGCTTCCTTCGGAACAGGAGGTGATGACATATCTATCTCCCCATCTTCCTGCATAGGTGCATCCGCTCCTGTACCATGAATAACCATCTTAGTAATCTCCGCCCCGGTTAACTGTAGAGCTTTCTCCAAGAACAGATTCCCTGATGACAAGAACAATACCCGTGGAGTGGAACTCTTACTGCTGAATGCAAAAGAACTATTATCAGCTTCATAAGCATCCCCACCCTGTAACTCTAGACGATATACTTCCGCATCTTGTAGATTTTCTAGTCTGAGCGTAGCCGTGCCATCTTCATGCCACTCAGCAGTCTGTGTTACTAATAACTGATCGTCCCCATATATGCTATATTCTATCGGTCCAGTCTCGACTACCGTATTTTCTAAGACAGCTACCACTATACTCCCCGTAGATTGATGCTGTACACCGAATTGTTTGATCGCAACATTCCGTAGTGGTGGCGCTTCAATACCAACGACTCGAACAGGTACTTGAAAAGATATCTCTTCCCCATCGCCCTTCCACTGGCCGTCTGTAAACACAATAACTTCAGCATCTTGACCATCCCGAGTTAATGCCGAAGCAAGCGAAATGGTTTCTTGATAAGCCGATTTACCGTGATAAGGTTGAAGACCATCCAGAGCTTCCTCAACACGAGTATGGCTCTTCTCCCGAGACAAGATGACTTGCGGCTCCGAATCCATGCTTAGAAGCGTGATTTCACTCCCCTTGGCATGGTCCTTCAAATAACCTTTTACCTGCGACTTCAAAAGATCCATCCGCGTCATCTCTACATTCGATTGTTCACCCTCAGCATTAGGCTCTGCTATCTTTGCACTCATGCTGCCTGAGGTATCAGCAACAATGACCACATGACCTTTAGCGTTATCGGACACCCACCCGTATGGCTGCATCAATGCAAACACAAGTAAAGCCGCTACTATGAGCTGTAACCACAGCAATAACCTGCTCTGTAATTTCTGCCAAGGACGATTAGCCTCGATATTCCGCAGAACTCGCTCCCATAGAAGATGACTCGGTACTAACGTATCTATAAATTTCCATTTCAACAAATACATCAGCAGTATAGCCGGTATGCTTAGACCGAACACCATCCCAAGCCATGACCCGATCCCCACATTAAGTTCCTCCTCAAGAGCTTTGCGTAGCATGACTCATCACTATGTCTTTACTAGCCCCGACTCCGCTAATATTCCAAATACAGCTTGCTGCAAGGGCGTATCATTAGGAATAAGAACATAAGAAACCCCTCGTTCTGCTGCATAACTTGATAGATTGTTCCTGTATTTATCCCATTCTGTTCGATATGCCTGTAATACTTTCCCGGTTAAAGCTACATCCTTACCTGCGCCAATCTCGCTATCTACAAGTCTCAAGTCTCCGCTCAACGATGGGTCTATTTCCTCTCGTGACACGATATGTACAAGTACCACTTCTTGACCAGCACCAGCAAGACGGGATAACGCATTTGCAATCTCCTCTTCTCCATCACGGAGCCAGAAATCCGAGAAGATCCACGTCATTCCCGATAATCGTGGAATTGCCCCAGGCTCACCGAGACTTGTAGCTAAGCTACCTTCTCCACCTACGGCTGCGTCTTCTAGAAACTGAAACAACCGATGAAGTGATCCACGTCCTCTTAATACTGGAAGACGAGAATCTAATGAATTACTGTAGCAAGCTGCTTGTACACGCTCATAAGAACATAATGCGATATACCCTATACTAGCTGCTAACTGTTTGGCATATTGTAGCTTACTCGGAATGTCATTGTTGCCTCCTGAAATCCCTTTTACTGTTACTTCACCGAAATCCATTGATTTGGAGCAGTCTACATACACACTAACCATCAATTCCTGTTCATCCATGAATTGTCTAATAAACGGCTTGCCGGTACGTGAGTACACACCCCAATCGAACCGCCGGATATCATCTCCAGCACTATATGGACGATAATCAGCAAATTCAAGCGATGATCCCAAACGGCGAGAACGACGTTTCCCCTGCAATGTACCCGCTACTCTCCTACCCGCACCCAAACTCAATCTCTCTAGCCGAGGGAGCCACTCCGGTGGAAGTAAATATTGCCCATTCATGCTTTACCTCCAAGAGTATCCAGAATTTCTTGAATGATCTGATCTGTCGTAATCCCCCTTGCCTGTCCTTCGAAATTCAAAAAGATACGATGTCTTAGTGCAGGAATAGCTACAGCATGAATATCCCCCGTAGATAGGTGCATTCTACCATGGCATATAGCACGAATCTTCCCCGTAGAGATCATTGATTGGATTCCACGTGGTCCAGAACCAAACCTTACATTCTTACGCACACCTTCCGGAGCTGAATCTTCTTCAGGATGCGTCATCATCATCAGTCTAACGGCATAATCAAGCACTTCTTCAGCAACCAACACTTCTCGTGCCCCTCGCTGAATTTCCAAAAGCTCCGCAGCGCTTGCCTGTTTACTCACGACTGCCTGATGCGAGGAAGTCGTTCTCCGTACGATTTCCTTTAGTTCTTCTGCATTGGGATAAGGAACTAGTATTTTCAACTGAAAGCGATCTAGTTGTGCTTCTGGTAATGGGTAGGTCCCTTCATTCTCCAATGGATTCTGTGTAGCCAATACAAAGAATGGCTGTGGTAATTGATGCGTGTCATTACCAATCGTAACGGTATGTTCCTGCATCGCTTCTAGCAAGGCACTTTGAGTTTTCGGTGTAGCCCGATTAATCTCATCTGCAAGGACGATGCTACTGAATATCGGTCCGCTTTGAAAAGTCATCCCTGTCACACCTTGATTCCCAAATGAGAGCACTTGCGTCCCCGTAATATCACTCGGCATCAAATCCGGTGTAAATTGAATCCGTGAAAAAGATAAATCCAAACTATCGGCTATCGTACGTACTAGCATCGTTTTGCCAAGTCCAGGTATTCCCTCCAACAAGGCATGTCCCCCTGCGAAGATGCACCATAACATCTGCTCAACCACCTCATGCTGGCCAACAATAATTTCTCCAATCTGCTCACGTACACGGGAAATAGTATCTTTCCACACCTCAGGCTGTATCTTCACTTCAGGCATATTCTCTCTGTCCTCCTCAATAGTCTTGTTCATGGATTAGGATTAATCGAAGTGAAATAGCTTTCTACCAATCCCTGCATTTGCTGGGGCAGATCACTTCTACCAATCGTCTTCTTGGCTTCTGTTGCATAATCCTCATATACTTCGTCATAGGGACGACTAGCACCATCAATCATGGGAGATGTTCCACCTTTCTGAATATCTCCACCCCCACCTTGAGTAGGGCCGCCGTCACTTTGTAACCCATCTTTCCCATCCAAAGAACGCGGTGTTGTCACTAGCTCACGGTTACCTGCTCCTAACCCTGCCCCCGAACCCGTTCCTGTTCCAGCACCTCCGCTACCACCTTGCCCTGAGCCACTTCCCTGGCCCGCACCACTACCACTTCCTTGACCAGATCCACTACCCTCGCCCGTACCCGATCCAGGTGTACTTCCTTCCCCTGGCTCTACTCCTTGCCCTTCGCTTGACTCACTTCCACCCGGGTTCCCCGCCGCTGACGCTTGAGCAAGCATCTCAGCACTGCCTCCACTACTCCATGTATCCGAGTAAGCAAGACCTGCTGCAGCCATTTGATCAGCAAGACCTAATCCCTGTTGTGCTAATGCTGCGCTGAGTGTAGAAGCTAGATCTGCTTGCTCTAAAGCTTGCAACTTCGCTTCAATTGCTTTGGATAACTCATCTGCTAGCTGTTGCAAAGCTTGTTCTTGCTCCGCAGCATCGCCCTTCTCTAACGCCTGTTCCAATTGCTTCAACGCATCTTTTATCTGCTTATTCTCAGCATTTGTAGGTGTTTCTTTAGATAGTTTATTTAAAGATTCCCGTAGCTTTTCTTTATCTTCTGAAGACAACTTACGCATCTCACTCTTCAAAGTGCTCATCGATTTCTGAAGCTGGTCTTTACTATGATTTAATAGACTCTTAGCAACCGAAGACAACTGAGATACCTGTCGCATCTTCTCTGCCATCTCAGATAAGGATTTCTCCTTCATCTCCTGTTGCTTTGCCAATTTCTCCATTGCCTTCATACTTTTCTCCATTTGATCAAGTGCCTGCGTAGGATCCTTCTGTCCATTTAAGTCCTTTTGCAGCTGATCTAACTGCTCTTGAAGAGGTTGCTTGACTAGTGATGCAAGCTTGGACGTCTGCAACTTCTTAGCTAACTCTTCAACTTGTTTCTCTTGTGTCTTAACCCATTCTTGTTGCCGCTTATCTTCAGCAAGCACCTTATCTTGTGGGTTCGGAAGGATGGCAATGATCAGAGCGACGATAAACATCGAAGCACAGATGATCCAAAGCTTGCGTCTTCTCGGTCGAGGAAGCCGTTTCTTCATAGTTGAAGTAAACTGTTGCCCATACTTTGCAGCCTGTTCCCTCTGCCAATGAACTGCTGAGTTCTCCATATTCTTGAACGACAAGGCCGTTACCATCATGTCACTGCGTTCTTGTCCAAGAGTGAACTCATCCATCGTACTCGCCGCTTTGGTTACGTTAATACGATGGATCCAGCCCCATATTAGTCCTACAATGACGCATAAAGCAAATACACCAACAGCCCAATATCGCACATATTCAATAGGGAATATTCTAGCTACCAATAACAAGACAAGTCCCAATATTAATCCACAGAGACAACCATAACCTCCATAAATCAGGACACGGAAAAACTGCAATCTCCTACGAGTCATAGCTACGGAATGTTGAACCACTTGCATATGATCTTGCCTCTGCCCAGCACGGGTTACATCATTTCCGACCTGCTGATGACGGTCAGCATTTACCGGATCATTCTGTTCTTTCATTCTTCTCACCCCCCTTTTTTCGAATACAACTATTCCGTGCTACATATTCAAGCTAGTTCAGTTGATCAAATCAGCATTGGGCTCCAACATCTCTTCTACTTGCTTATGCTTCTTCCGTCTACGAACGGGTCGGATAGAACGAATACTAATCCATAATGAGCCGATAATGACAACGGTATAGACAAGAACGAACTCAACCCACAGTTGTATTGGAGCTTCTGTATTAATGGATGACCCTCTCACATAGAACACAGACTCAGAAAATTCAGGCTGGAACAAACTTAACATCGCTCCCGCAGGATTCAACCCTAATATAAAACCTACCCATGAATAGGCAGGAGACGAAACTGCACCACTATAATTACGTTGCCACATACTAATAAGGAATATATATAGAAGTCCTGTAATAAGAAAAATAAAGATGCCCACACTGTACGTAACAATGATCGAAATAATCGTCCGTTTAAATATCGTAGAGAACATGATTCCAAGTGATCCTAACAACAACATGATAAATAAATAGAATAGGAATAATGCTATTAACTGCCTTGGTGAAATTCCCCCAAACAAAAATACGATACTATAGACCGGCAAAGTTGCAATCACGATCAAAGCCATAAAGCTTAGTGAGGATAACAGCTTACTTAGAATAATCGTCGTTGAGCTCTGCTGTGTTGTAAGTAACATACTTAAGGTTTGCTTTTCACGTTCGCTACTGATTACCCCGGCAGTCAGAGCAGGTGCCATGAAGGCAATCATCAACAATTGTGCGAAACTCAGCACATAGAACATCATCTGACTCATACCCGAATTAAACTGTTGATTTCCACCGTTACCATTATCCAAGTACATCGTCATATAAATGAAGCCCATGGCTATGAATCCCAATGCTAATATGTACAGCATCACAGATAACATTGAACGAGAGGTCCGCATACGGAGTCTAAATTCCTTATCAAGTACGGGATTGATCCATTTCTTACTCCAATTCATTGTCCCATCCCCCCTTTGGTAATCTCCAAGAAGACATCTTCTAAGTTGGTCTGAGCCTCATGGTAAGAGAGAACTGGAAATCCCCAAGATATCATTTGTTGAAGTAGATGCGCTTGCTCCTGTTCCCCTCCATTGAAATGAACATGTACTCCTGTATTGTCGCCAAGTACGCCACTTACGTAAGGCTCATCACGAAGTCGTGCTGCTAACTCCTCTTCTCTTGCCATAGTGCGGATATGCAATATTTTCTTGACGCGCAGGCGGCTTTGAATATCTGCAACTTTCCCTTGAGCTATCATCACACCATGTTCAATAACTCCAATCTCATCCACCATTTCTGCAAGTTCTGGAAGGATATGCGAAGAAATAATGATGGTCTTCCCCATTGATTTTAATTCTTTCAATATTTCCCTCATCTCAATACGTGCACGAGGATCAAGACCCGAAGCCGGTTCATCAAGAATCAACACTTCAGGATCATGAACTAAACATCGAGCTAGACAAAGACGTTGCTTCATCCCCCTTGAAAGGCTATCGACATAACTATCAGCCTTATCACTCAGGTTCACTAGATCTAACAATTGTGGAATAAGCTTCTCCCGTTCATTACGAGGAATATGATAACTAGCACCATAAAAGTGTAAATATTCTGTCGTCTTTAATTGATCATATACTCCAAAGAAATCAGGCATATACCCAATTTTCTTCCGTACTTCCTTAGGGTATTCCGTTACTTCATAGCCATCTACTTTAGCCGTTCCTGAACTTGGTAACACCAATGTTGCTAGAATCGACATCGTAGTTGATTTACCCGCACCATTCGGACCTACGAAACCGAATACCGTTCCTTTCGGAATGGTGAGATTGATATCTTTCAATGCATCGAAATTACCGTATCGTTTACTAAGATGTGAGATTTCAATCATGGTTTCACCTTTCCTTTCAGTCTTACGTCCGGCAGAGCAAACGTCGTCTCATTCTGAACAGTTACCGTCATTCTCAACATCTTACCATTCAGTAAATATTGTTCTACATTCGAATGAATCGTGAATCCACTACTTTGCCAAACAACAACTTCCCATTCTAGGTTGTTCTCGTTCCAAATTTTGAAATCCGTATTCTGCCCAGGATTCGTTCCACGTAAAGTTAGTTCTTCATAAACTCCATCCTGATCTAGTCGTGGTAATTCATATTCAAATGAAGCCGTCCCTTGTGACATATTGATCAACCCGTTCGAATCCTGATTCCACGAACCAGCACTTACTTGCGTCATCGTCGGCACGACATAACCAAATGGAATATTGATCACATCATTTTGAATTAAATTCATCGTTACAGGCTGTGTCCATAAATTCAATTGATTACTGGAAATGGCTTTCCCTTTATGCGTATACGTTAAGATCGGATCTTCACTCCATGCAATAACGTACGATCCTTGCTGAGCCCAAGATGCATACTGCGCATAATTCATTAATAATTCACGCTCACGATTGAAATTATCGCGATTATTGTTCGAATAAGGAAATAGTAGAGACCCAAGATTCCCCCCAAATATGTTCATGTTCTTTCCTGACATTGTTGGAAGGATGCTACTTTTCTCGTTCTTACCTAGATCCCCAAGCTCATACACCTTTCCTCCAATGACCAGTACAACTTTCGTTAGATCACTCGTCGTTTCGTTAACTACCTGTCCATTAATATTTCCTTGGTCGTCAAGAGATACAGTTACGTTCAATTGTCCAACCTGTCTATTGTCACTCTGCTGTACCCAAAGTTTAGCAAGCGACCACTGTGGCATATTCAATAGATCCACCTTAGTCTCTTGACTACCAACTTCTATAAAACTATTATTCGCTCCATCTCCTCCAAATCCACCACTGTCACGTTGAAGTCTTACGTATGAATTACTAGGTAATTCAAGGGTATAATCTCCACTACTTGGTGTGAAGAAGGCCGTTGCACTCGTCGTAGTCGAACTACCTCGCCCATTCAATTCAAGTATATTCAGCGTATGAGCCAGTTCCTTGGTCTTATCCGCCGATCCTACGGTGTATACTGTTCCGCTCGCTATAATAGCAATTAGTGGTATGATCCACCAAGCCCATTCTCGCTTATCTACCTTTCTTAATATCCAATACAGCACCGGTGCAACCACCACCACATAAATCAATAGCATCCAGACTAATCCACTGAAGCTAGGCATGTTGAGATTAGGAAAATAATTAAGTACATATCCAAGATTATTCAAAGTGTTCTCCCGAGACATCATGCCATTTTGATTCATTAAGGGGAGTTCTGTTTTCAAAAGATAAGACCATACTTTAGGATGTCCATTCCATGAAGCTATGGGCATCATAGCTAGATCATAAGCTGCATAAAGGACGTTACCTTGCTCCATTTGACGTGTAGCAAATAGTGGTTTATTGCCCGCGCGATACAAAACCTCACTATCCTCTAGTACTTGTGCGCTAGATAACGTAAATTCCCCTTCTAAGTTGAGTGGTTTAGCACCAAGTGCAGCTAATTCCGGTAGTGTGGATACTGAGAATGTTCCCTCATATTGTACTGGGGATATATCTGCAAATGCTGCCGCGGTCTTTGAATACCCCGCTCCACCAGCAAGTACTAACGTACCTCCCGATTTCACCCATCCCGAGATTCCGTTGATCTGTGACTTGCTCAATGTATCCGATGAGAATCGATTCATGACCAACACATCCAGACCATTAAGTAACATAGAATCCTCTGGAATGCTAGTGGATTGCATTGGAATGACATTGAGGTCATATCCATCAGCACGAAGAACATTCATGAAATTCATCGTATCCGGATCATCCGACAATACCCCAATGATTGCACCATTTACGGGCATGCTCTCAATATAAGATTTCCCTGATGCAAAGGGTATGTTCTTCCCCTTTTTAACGGAGTCTTTAAAGAACCTAATCTGATTATTATCCTTGTTATATACCGTTCCTGGTATTCCAATCGTGACTTCTTTAGGTGTATTCCGAGGCAATTCCACATGTTGCACATAGGATGCAGCCCCTGAATAACGGTCCGCGCCTTGAATTACAATATCCCCCGAAATGTCGGTGTCACTTGTTAGTATAATTTTCACTGGATTCCACATGCCATTCTTCATCTTCCCGTTGTAACCAAGTTCCGTCTTGATTGTGATCGATGGTCCATCTGCATGAACCGCGTTTGGAATCATCCACACCTGAAGAAGAACGGCTAGTACTAGAATCGGTAGAATCAACTTTCTTGTATAGCTAGAATGAATAAACAAGATCTTAACTTCCCCTCTCTCTTATAAAGAACTTTCTCTACTTAAAATTCTCTCCTTAAAAACTATTGACGTGATGAGTGAGTAAAAAGTTTACAATTACATTCAAAAGAATCTCCTTAATAAATAACTTTAAAGGACATATATGTATATTAACACAGAAATCCCGCTCCATTAGGGCGGGATTTCTATGTTAATATAGCAATTCACTTATTTAATCGAAGACCACCGTTTTATTCTCATGAAGAAGCTGATTAAGCTTCTCTACCAGATCGATGAGCTCTAGCGGGTTATTAATCGTATAATGCGGAATTTCAAGATCATCTGCCGGCAATTTCGGATATCGTGGCGTCCAGCTTAAGAATACGCTCGTGATTCCCATTTGATTGGCCCCTCTTACGTCCCTACTTAGGTTATTGCCTACCATAATAATTCTGGAGCAGTCTCGTTCATTGAGATCCATCGCACCAATCGCTGCCTTGAACATACGTGGACTTGGCTTGGAGGCTTTAATCGTCTCCGAATAGATCATCGCTTCAAAATAATCATACAAACCGTTCTGAGTTAAAATGTTTTTAAAGGATTGTGCAGTACCATCGGCTACGATAGCCAGCCTGTACCCCATTTCGGCGAGTGTCTTGACCATCATGTCGGCTCCAGGAATGACGTTTGCATAAATGACCGTACCCTCTTCATCACGTATTTCGGTCCCCTCGTCGATAATTGTATCTCCGCAATCCAAAAAGATGATTAAGTCCTTTTGCTCCGTATTATCCATATTTTCAATAGATTTCTGATTCATTCGTAACACCCCTTAGCTTTAATTCTTCAGAATAATGACAGGCCGCAAAATGGTTATTGTCAACTTCACGAAGTTCCGGTACTTCCTGCACACATTTGTCGGTTCGATAAGAGCATCTAGGATGAAAATGACACCCACTTGGAGGATTGGCCGGGTTTGGCACTTCTCCTTCTAATATAATTCTATTCTTTTTCTGATTAGGATCAGGCTGGAGTACGGCAGACATAAGAGCCTCCGTATAGGGATGCTTGGGCTGCTCAAACAACGATTCCGTGGATGCCAATTCTACGATTCTTCCGAGGTGCATGACCGCTACCCTATCGGATATATTCTGAACGATCGATAGATCATGAGAGATAAAAATATATGTTATTTTATACTGCTCCTGTAAATCCTTCAAGAGATTAATGATTTGTGCTTGAATCGAAACATCCAATGCAGATACCGCTTCATCACACACGATCAGCCTTGGCTGGGTTATAAGTGCTCGCGCAATAGCGATACGTTGTCTTTGCCCTCCAGAGAAGGCATGAGGATAGCGTCCAAGATAACTAACATTTAATCCTGTTTTCTCCGCGATCGCTGTAACCTTATCTTCCAATTCTGATTTATTTAATTTAAAGTTGGCCATTAGCGGTTCGGAAATGATATCAAATACGCTCATTCGTGGACTCAGCGATGAATAGGGATCTTGAAAGATCATTTGAATATCTTTTCTATATATTTTGGATTCTTTCCCTTTCAATTTTAGAAAATCTACTTTCTCTCCACCTTCGGTATGATAAACTGCCTCTCCAGAGGAAGCATTCATCCCCTTTACGATACACCGACCTAATGTCGTTTTTCCGCAGCCCGACTCCCCTACAATACTCAAGGTTTCGCCTTCAACCAGCTCAAATGAAATATTGTTTAACACCTGAACGGGAGATGGCTTACGGAATATAGCCGTCTTTGATTTCACTTGGAAATACTTGTTGAGTTTGATAACATCTAGTATTGGTTTGCTCATTGTCATTCTCCTTCAGGCTGATCGGGATATAGGAAGCATCTGACCATATGATTATCGGATATGCTGGTTTTTGGTACTAGCTGCACATTGCATACTCCTTCAATCCGATCATTGCAGCGATCGTAAAATCCACACATAGGCGGCATATTAATAGGAACTGGTACAGATCCATCTATTGAATCCAATCGTTTCCTTTTATTACCACCCAATCTTGGCATCGATTTGAGTAGGCCCTTCGTATAAGGATGCTTAGGGTTACGGAAAATTTCCTTCACTGGTGCTTGCTCGACGATCTTACCAAGATACATAACCGCGACTTCATCACACATTTCTGCTATGATGCCAAGATCATGTGTTACAAGCAGAATGGCCATTCCCAACTCCTGCTGGAGCGACTTCATTAATTCTAGTACTTGGGCTTGAATCGTCACATCTAACGCCGTTGTCGGCTCATCGGCGATTAATATTTCCGGGCTACAGGATAATGCCATTGCTATCATCGCCCGTTGACGCATACCTCCCGAAAACTCATGCGGATATTGGTCAAATCGCTTCTCCTCATCCGATATGCCAACCTTTCTCAGCATTTCAAGTGCAATCTTCTTTGCTTCTTTTTTGTTCTTCGTGCGGTGAATCAAGATCGCCTCCATGATCTGATTCCCAATGGTATACATCGGCGAGAAAGCCGTCATGGGCTCTTGAAAGATCATGGCGATTTTCCTGCCTCGAATCGAACGAATTTGTTTGCCTCTTGGATCCAAAGACAATAGATCTACATGGTTCAACGACCTTTCCGAAGAGGGTTGGTATACAATACTTCCTGTTGTTTCACACTCCTTCGGATTGATGCTGATAATCGACCTGCTTGTCAAACTTTTCCCGCAGCCTGATTCACCCACTAGACCCAATGTTTTTCCCTTTTTTATTTCAAAATCAACCCCATCTACCGCATTCATAACTCCGTTATCCATTTTTATTCTAATGTTAAGATTTTGAACAGACAGAAGGGGCAGTTCGATTTGAGCCCTTTGAGATGTCATAATATTACCCCCCATTTGCCTTAGATTTAATGACTTATTTCTTGTATGGATCGGCAGCATCACGTAATCCATCACCAAGAAAGTTAAATGTTAATACTGTTAAAATCACGACACCTAGTGGAATCAGCTTCCAAGGGTACAACGCAACATTCTCAATCTGTTGGGCTTCTTGTAGCAATACACCCCAACTGGTAGCCGGCGAACGAACCCCTAGTCCAAGAAAACTCATAGCGGTCTCGCTAAGTATCATGCTGGGAATGGCTAAAGTGGTAGACACAACTAAATAACTGATGAACCCGGGTATGAGATGCTTTACAATAATCTTTATATCGCCCACGCCTGCAATTTTCGCAGCCAGGACATAATCTTCGTTTTTCAACGAAATGAACTTCCCCCTAACCACCCTTGCTAGATCCGTCCACCCGATAAGGGCGAATATAATAACGATATAAAAGTACATCGTAACTACGGGTATTCTCGCAGGCATTGCAGCGGATAATGCCATCCATAACGGCAATGACGGAAACGAGCGTATAATTTCAATAATCCGTTGTATCAATGAATCCAACCAGCCTCCGAAATATCCAGATACTCCGCCTATAACTAAGCCCAACACGAGGCTGATGGCAACTCCGACAAGCGGAATACTAAGAGATATTTGACTGCCCAATACAATTCGAGAAAATAAATCTCTGCCCATTCCATCTGTACCTAGCAGGAATAAACGTCCAGGCTGTTCTACTCCAAATAAATGTGTTGTCGTTGGAATCAACCCAAGAAATTTATACTCTTCACCTTGAGTGAAGAACTGTAGCGTATATCGTTTCTCCATATTCGGCACAAATATTTTACGCATCGTCTCCGGATCTCTTTCTGAGTTCAGCTCATATACAAACGGTTTCAGATGAAAATTATTATCCGCATCCACGAATCTTAGCATCATGGGCGGCGCATTTACGTATTTACTGTCATAGCTTTGTAGCCCATATGGAGCTATGAACTGAGCGAATAGTGCACCAAGATAAAGAGCGGCAAGAACAATCAAGCTGATACGTGCCAATTTATGCTTCTTGAACCTCAGGTACATGAGCCGCCATTGCGAGCTGTAGTTGGCATCCTTGATTTTGGCTGGATTGATGGTATCCGTTGTCTGTCTTCTGAATGCGGGAAATGTTCTCATCATTAGCTTCCTCTAAATTCTGTACGAATTTTTGGATCAAGCCATGCTAGTAAAATATCTGAAATCAAGGTCCCTAAGACAGTTAATAGAGCCATAAACAATAACCACGTACCAGCCAGATACATGTCTTGTCCTAATAAAGCATTATGCATAACGGGACCCTGAATCGGCAGATTCAATACGATCGCGGTAATAGTTGACCCTGTAAATATAGTGGAAAGCGACCACCCCAACGTACTGACGATCGGGTTTAAAGCAGCTCGCGTCGGATATTTAAGCAATATCTTCATTTCTGACAACCCCTTGGATCTAGCCGTTACCACATAAGGTTTATTCAGCTCATCCAGCATTTGCCCTCTCATCACGCGAATCAGATCCGCCGTGCCCGCAAGTCCGATAACAATAACAGGAATGATCATATGTTTCATGAGGTCAATTGCCTTGTCTACTGACCATGGGGCATTCACATATTCACTTGAGAATAAACCTAGTAAAGGATCGCCAAACCACGTGTAGGATAGATACATTAATATGATGGCGAGTAAAAAGTTAGGCGTTGCCATTCCTAGAAAACTCAATCCGGAGAAGAAATAATCACCTATAGAATATTGTTTGACAGCAGTATATATACCGACTGGAATGGCTACAGCATACTGAAATACCATCGTCACCAGTGATACAACGAGCGTCAAGCCCATGTATTGTTCAATGACTGCCGTTACAGGTTTGTTGTAGTTAAATGAAAAACCAAAGTCACCATGCAAAATGATACCTTTCATCCATACAAAATATTGTTCATAAATCGGACGATCTAAACCTAAATTCACTCTCATTTCATCCATATCTTCCTGTGTCATAACGTCCCCTGCTACCGACATTTGAGCCGAATAAGTAGAAACATAATCGCCTGGCGGAAGCTGAATGATATAAAATACGATGATTGAAATAAAAAACACAACGGGTATCACCATTAGAATTCTTTTCAATATATATTGAAACATTCCTTATCCTTCCCTCTCCGCAACCATTCGTAGATATGATGAAGGCAATAAAAGGGTAGAATTCATACCCTTTTATTGCCTTCTCTATCCTGTGTGTAGTTATTACTTAATGAAGAATTGTGACGGATGAGCCTGACCTAGCGATCGGAATTCATCGGCAAACACAGCATCCGTCGGTACGTTACGGAGCTTATTGGATGCTACAACCAAATTTGGTGTAGGTCCTGCGTAACCGATGATCCATTGATTTTTCTGGTGAAGTTTAATAATTTCATGCCCCATTCGATTGATTTCGTCGGCATCTTTACTCGCTTTGACCTTGTCCCAATATTCTAGAATCTTGGCCACGTCACCTTCAGGTTTAATCCCTTCTGTGCCTCCCGAAGATGTATACAAGCCGTAATGTCCCATCCATGGAGTAAGAACGCGAAGCGGTACAAGTGTATCTGGACGGAATGCCACATTAACAACTCCAATACTCTCCGCAGTAGCCTGTATCTGATTCGAGTACTTTAATTCTTGATGGGTACCTGCATCTACTACCTTTAGGTTTGTTTTGATTCCCAATTCCTCGTAGTATTTCTTCAACAGTTCTAGGAAAGACGCAGTTTCGGTGCTGGGCTCAGTAATCGTCATTACTAATTCTGATCCATCCTCAAATAGACGGAAATTTTCTTTATCTCTTTTCGTTAATCCAATTTCGTCAAGTAGCTGATTCGCGTGCTCCGGATCATATTCAGCCCATTGATTCGCCCAACCTTCTTGATAACCTATTAATTCTTCTGGAACGGAGGCCTGTATAGGCTCAGCAATGCCGTTCGTAACGATCTCAGTAATTTCCACACGGTCTACCCCTACGGAAAGTGCTTCTCTGAATCGAATATCTTGGAACAATTTACGAAGGTTAGGTTCCGTTGTAGTCTGATTCAATTGAATTCCTAAGCTTGACCATGCCGCAGTTGTCCAAGGAATGACCCGGAAATCCCCTTTTTGCTCATTTTCCTTCAACACGGTGAAATCTTTGGCACCAAATGAGACTAAATTAAAATCTCCTGCTAAGGTGCCCAGTACGGATTGACTTGGATCTTGAATTTTCGTTGCAACGATGCGATCAATATAAGGAAGCTGTTTACCCTCTGTATCTGTTTTCCAGAAATAAGGGTTACGTTCCATGATGAACTGTTCGCTATTAGGGTCATTACTAGCTACCCATGCGCGAAGTGTAGGTATTTGCGGATATATCCAATAATAATAGCCCGTTTCCTTTAAGAAGGATGTCGTATCCTCGAAGCCCCATTCTTTTGCGATCTCGAGCGCTTTCTCTTCGCCTATAAACTCCGGCAAAATAGTTTTCTGGAAATGTGCCGGCGCGAAGAACCACTTATTATCAATTGCAACACGCTCCAGGAACTGCACGCTCGGATATTTATGAGTGACCGTAAAGGTGTAATCGTCAACCTTCTTCACTTCAGCCAACGCCTTCTCGCCTGTTACTGGATCAACCGAATAGTACGCATCATATATGGCTTTCCCGAAAGTTTCTTTCGTTAGCATATGCTCCCAATAAAAAAGGACATCATCAGATGTAAATGGCATACCGTCAGACCATTTCATGCCTTCTCTTAATTGGATGGTGAATACCGTAGAATCAGCATTGACCTCATAGCTCTTGGCCACGTTAGGCTCAACCTTGCTGCCGTCTTGGTTAAATCGGAAGAGCGCTTCCTCTGTCGGTTGACCAACAGACCAACGGTCGCTGGGTCCCGTCCATGGCATTGTCCAATCACCACCATATTGCCCGATCTCTTCTACAACCTCTTGCACCATGATATCTGAAGAAGTAGGCATACGCTCAGCCAAAGCCGGTAGTGTGCCTGCGCTAACAAGCGATTCCAGCATCGGAGCTTCTTTAGAAATCGTACCCGTGGTAGAGACAGATGTCTCCTTAGCGATCGTGGTCTCTGTTGGGTTCTCGACTATGTTGGTTTCAGCAGAGTTACTTTCACAACCTGCAACAATAACGGCAAAGATGATCAACATAACATAAAGAAACTTCGGCTTCATCAAATTAACTCCTCCATACAATATTCTCTCTTTCAACTATTAGTATAGTTGTAGATTGTAAAACAGGGCTTAGATCCATGTAAAGAATATGTTGACCCATTTTACAATCAAATATTGGGAGTACGGCTGATAAGGCACATTAACATAATATACAAAAAGAGGCATCTCGCTCCAACGGAACGAAATGCCTCTTTTTGTATATTATGAATCTCTGGATCTACCAATGTACTAAATACAATATCAAATACAGTAACCTTTACATTGGAGAGTTCTTTACCTATGCAAGCTGACTGATCGGCCCCTAATCCTGAGGAAATGACCAGACATAGCTATTCACTTATTTAACCGAAGACCACCGTTTTATTCTCATGAACTAGAATACGATCTTCAATATGCCATTTCACAGCTCTAGCAAGAACTACACGCTCTATCGTCCGACCAATTCTCTTCAATTCTCTCACGTCATCACGATGACTCACTCGCTGTACGTCCTGCTCAATGATCGGTCCGCCATCAAGCTCTTCTGTCACATAATGTGCAGTTGCTCCAATGATCTTCACACCACGTTGATAGGCTTGTGCATAAGGTTTCCCTCCAACAAAAGCAGGCAAGAAAGAGTGATGAATATTAATAATCCGATTTTGATATTGTTGAATAAACGTTGGTGAAATAATCTGCATATATCGTGCAAGAATAATGACATCAATATGATCGCCCACCACTTCAAGTTGCCGTTTCTCTGCTTCTTTCTTCGTATCTGCCGTTACTGGAATATGATGATAAGGTATGCCGAAAGACTCCACATAGTCCTTCATGTCTGGATGATTACTAACGACCATCGCAATTTCACCATCGAGATCTCCAGCCTGCCATTGCCATAGCAGTTCGACTAAACAATGGTCTTCTTTTGAAACAAAGATAGCAAGCTTCTTCTTACGACTTACATTATTAATTTTCCAATCCATTGCAAACTTTGAAGCTACCTCTTGAAATTTCTTTTTCAACTCAGCTATTCTCTGATCTAGGTTTGTCAGATCAAATTCGATACGCATGAAGAACATGCCACCCTCAGGATCCATCGTGTACTGATCAGATTGAACAATATTAGCTCCATGCTGATGAAGAAAATAGGACACTGCAGCAACAATACCCGGCCCATCTGGACATGATATGAGCATCCTTGCACGCTCTTTGTACGGATTCTCTGATAATGACAAGCTCTTATTGATATGCACTTCCATTGTATTTACAGACCTCGCTCTCTCCAATTTCGCTTTGTTATTCCTAAAGGTTCGTGAGGATATCTCGTCCAGCCAACCATGCTACAATACGATGGTTTACACCTTCTTCACTTAACTCTGGGAAAAGATTGTCTTGCATCACCATATCATATAGACGCTCTAATGGTTCACGAGGATCTGCCTTTTTGGCCTTCGCATCATTCTTCAGCAAGTTCCAAGTATCTAGAACAAATTCCCGAGAGTTAATTTGCTTCTTAGCGAAATAGGAATGAAGTTCATCCACCTGATTCAGAAACTCAGCTCCAAATCTTTCAGCCACATTTCCTCTCAACATGGCGATCTCAACTTCATACATCGGGCGTTGAGTTTTAGCATCTTTACCGATCCAAGGAGTCTCTAATATAAAAGGCAACCCTTGTAAACGTTCATGATGTACTATTCGGTTAATAGTATCGAATCCGATAAATCCACTTCCTACAGGAGTATGACGGTCCTTACTTGCTCCCCGTGGATTCTTGCTATCATTTAAATGAATTACTCCAATTCGGGATAGTCCAATAATCCGGTCAAACTCCTCTAGCACGCCATCTAAATCACCAACAATATCATATCCTGCATCATGAATATGGCAAGTATCTACACATATCGTTAGACGTTCATTATGTTTTACCTTATCAATAATTTGAGCTAGCTCCTCGAAGCTACGTCCGATTTCTGTTCCTTTGCCAGCCATTGTCTCTAAGGCAATGTTAACATCTGTCTCCTTCGTACCTTCGAGCACTTCATTTAATCCGTCAGCAATACGCTGAATACCAAAGTCAGCATCCTTGTCTGTATATGCACCAGGATGTAACACGATATTCTTCACACCAATAGCATGTGTACGACGAATTTCTTCCTGTAGAAAACTAACACCAAGCTCGAATATACTATCTTTGTACGAACCTAAATTAACAATGTAAGGTGCATGAACGACGATTTCCTCAACACCGTTCTTGTGCATCTGCTCCTTACCCTCTTCAAGATACATCGATTCCATCGGCTTACGGCGCGTATTCTGCGGTGCACCTGTATATATCATAAATGAACTAGAACCATAGTTATTTGCTTCATCTGCAGCACTTAGTAGACCCTTGCCCGAAAAAGACACATGAGAACCAATTTTCAACATGTTGTATCCCCCTTTATTACGAATAGCCTCTATTTTAACTTGAATAGCGAAAAAAATCTAGAAATGCGCTATAATCAAAATGTAATGGCTTAATTAGTGATTAATATCATTGAGGTGAACATATATGAATACCACACTTGTGGTCAATTTACTGTCAAGTAGCACTCCAAGCAGATGGTTCATGAACTCGATTGCCTTCTGGACCATTGTTATGGTCGGAGCGATGTGTATCGGGGGTTTCTTCATGTTCCGCAAGTTCCTGAAGGTGCTTCCCAAAGCCGATGGAAAATCTAAACTGGATTGGCAGAATTATTGGGTGGAGCGGAGTCGCCCTATGTGGACAGACGAATCGAAAGCTCTATTAAACACATTAGTTAGTCCCGTACCCTCCGCATTTCGAGATATAGCCAAACACTCCATTGCAGCCGAGATTGGTAAAATAGCCGTTGAAAGCAACGCAACCGAAGTAACAAGAGACCATTGCATCCGAGGGTACATTGTTGCCACGCCTGCACGCGATTATAAATTCCTGATGAAGTTCCTAACGAAGAATCAGATTGACTACAAGCCTTATGAACATCTGTTAAATAAATAACACTTGAAATGACAGTTACATTTGGGGAAATAGTGAAAACTAAGAGCTCTCCTATTATTAGATGTACTTCGGTCACCTACAATTAGCGCTGAAAGAAATTCGCTGAATTTAGGTGACCTTTTTGCAACTGTTGGTGATTTGTAGGTGACGGAAGGGGGAGTTTGTGATCATGAAGATTGCCATTTGTGGGGGAACGGGATTTATCGGAAAAGCGTTACAAGAACATTGGCTCAAAGAAGGCCATCACTTGATCATCATAACTCGAAAGATTCCTACACATACTACAACGATACAATCTCAAATAGAGCACATCACTTGGGACCAATTAGAACATCACCCGGAGTTACTAGAGAACGTGGATGCACTTGTTAACTTAGCCGGAGCATCTCTCAGCCAAAGATGGACAACGAAGGCCAAACAGCGGATTATCGAATCGCGTCTAAAGACAGTCTCAGCTGTCAGTAATTTAGTCTCCCAGTTGAAGAATAAACCCGCTGTCGTGATTCAGGCTTCTGCCATTGCTATCTATGGTACTTCAAATGATGGAATATTCGAAGAAACTTCACCAACGCGTGTAATGGACTTCCCATCAGGTGTTGTCCAACAATGGGAAGATGCAGCAGATACGATTCAGGACGTTCGATTAGTGAAACTGCGGGTAAGTGTCGTGCTTGGAAGCCATGGTGGTGCCTATCCGATGATGAAGCTTCCTTTTAGACTTGGAGTAGGCGGAAGAATAGGTAGTGGTCTGCAATGGATGTCATGGATCCATATCACCGATATGGTGAGATTAATTGATTTCTGCATCCTTCATCCAGATGTCGATGGACCTGTGAATGCAGCAGCACCAGAACCCGTCACGAACGACCAATTCGGCAGAACCGTCGCAGCTGTCTACCATCGCCCATATTGGTTTCCCATTCCAAGCTTTCTGCTAAAGGCAGTCGTTGGCGAATTATCGCTAATTCTACTACAAGGTCAGCGAGTAATCCCAAATAAAGCTCTTGAGCATGGATTTGAATTTACTTATCCAGAAATCAAAGATGCCCTTCAAGATCTGAAGTGATACGTATACTCCCCCCTAACAATCGTAAATATATCGCCATCATTGAGCGGATATTCTTTATAGGGAATCATTAACTCTTTATTTAGAATGGTGCCATTCTTCGATCCCAGATCTTTAATGACGTATCCCTCACTCCCTTTAGAGATTTCTACATGAGCCCTTGACGTACCAGGCATTTCTTCTACAAATTGGGCAACTTCTGCTGCTCTACCAATAATGAAGTGCGGGTGATTCAGTTCGATTACAACGGGGGGCAGCTTCCCTTGAGCAGAATCACTATGTATTAGTTCACCCTTAACTACTTGCCCTGTCTCTCTTCTTTCTAGGTAGGGGTTAGAGTGATGATTCGCCCCATTGTTTCCCTGAACTGTGCTTTTCTCGGGTTTCAACAAAACGGTTGCATTCACTCGAGGTGAAGATAATATTTCTGTTCTGTGACCAAGCTTGGCATAATAATCAGCCTCGACATCCCCATCACTAGAAAAGCCCACATCCTCTAGTTGATTTACATCATCTGTTTGCGTATGCTCAGTCTTTCGTGAATCTGGAAATACCCATCTTTCGCGCGATGGTTCCAATTCCTTATCCTTAGATGATGCCCTATCGAAGAAGCCTGTTAAACGTTCTACTTGAAATGATGCCCTTTTTCGGATCAAGCTAGATTCTCCTAATCCTCCTGAATCAAATAGAGCAACTGATTCTATTGAAGTATCCGTTCCCTTCATGGGCATCCGAATCTTTCCCTTCCAACCCATCCATGCGATAACTCCGAGCAGACCTGTGACGAATATACTTATAATTAGCATGCCTGTTCCTGGGTATGCCATATAAAGATATCGCCATGCTAAAGCACAAGCGACTAGACAACCCAAAGATACATATGTTGCCATGGGCCCTGGCTCATTTTCTTCATCTTCATCCATTAAATCGTTATCACGATAACGATCTATCTCAAATGAATCTGCAGACAAGCTCACTTTTCGTTCACAAGGTACACCCTCAGCCCTTTTAGGTACTGCTTGGGGGACTGGATCAGGCTGATGTAGCGTAGTAGAACGAGTTGGTATTGAAGTTCGATATAGAATCGAATTGGTTTTAGGAGTTGGATCAAGATCCGATCGATATAAATGAGATGGAGACATACTATTGTGAGTAGGCTTGAATGGCGAATTCTCTCCAGCCTTAGCTAACAAATTCAGAAGCAAACCTCTCATGCCGGACAACGCATACCCCTCAATACTCATATATTGAAGTAACGTTTGAATCCCGTTTCCTTGTAATTCAGATACTGATGTCATTAGTCTTGTGACCAACTGACTTAGTGATGACTGTAATAATTCTGTATTCTTCAATGATTGAATGGGGCAATACGTTAAATATAATTTCCCAATATGAAGAGGACCCTCCACAAATATATAATCTTCCTGAATAATATATTTATCCTGATCTAGCATATACGAAGTACTCTCTTCTAGCGCATCCACTAGTTGAAGTAGCAGAACATAGAATTCTTCCATTGTTAACTTTTCACTCTTGAGTAGATGTGTTAGCATCTTCTTATCTGTAATATCATACTGGAGACTCACCTTGAAGTTTATTTCCTTCAACCGAAGAGGTAATAGATGAGGAATCTTTGTCGCAGTAATCATGCTAGTCTGTACTCTGTTTAATTCAGATGAAGCAAGTCCCTCTCCGCTGTCCAGAATCATATAATTACCACCATTGTGGATGAAATCCTGTGTTAATCCAAACATTCTATTCACCCCTTTCTAATAAGGAATAGCGTAGATATACGCACAGATCATTGCTGGCACAACGGCAAGCATAAATGGAAAACGAATTTGCTCTTTGCTCCAATTCTTTAATATATCAATATCCTTTAGTAGAAAAAAACCTGCTATTCCACGCGCTACTTCTCGTAGACGGGATAGCGTCTCTCTTCGCCACAACAGAATCATAATCCCAATGAATCCCGCGAATAATATGGAATACAATAACGCCTGAATCGTGAATATCATTCCTGTCCAAGCACCAATTCCTCCGAATAGTTTGACATCTCCCGCTCCTACGGCCCCGATCCAATACATCACAAAGAGTATACTAAATCCAACCGCTAATCCTTTGCCAGCAAACAACGCTCCATTCCAGCCAGAAGCTACGACGTGATAGGTTATTCCACAAAGAATAGCAGGGATCGTCAGCTTGTTCGGTATCTTCATCGATTTAATATCAGTAATAAAGGCAGCCGCTACGAGCAGTCCGCATCCAACCAAAGCAATCTCCACATCTCTTCCTCATTTCCTATAAGTTGTTGTTCAAAAAGTCACCTTTTGATCACGAAGTATAAAATACTAATCTCGATCAATAACGGTAAACGTCACTTCCATGCGTTCTCCATCCTCTAATGTAATAATGAAGGGCCATGTTCCCGGTGTTGTATTGGTTCCAACAAACCATTCCCATTCGATATATCCGTTAGCATCTGCCTGACTCCATCCTAGATACTTGGCGGTACTCTCACCACTCTTATAAAAAACAGATAATTGCGCCATAGCATTCGGACCTACCTTTATCCTGACCTTAGCCTTCTTTCCGACAATGGCAGGATTCGGCTTCTCCAGTATTTGTATAGAAGATGCATTCTCTTCACCAACAGCCCCTCCAATTCCCTCCGAAGTATCTCCAATCCACAGACGTTCTTGTGCCTTTGCTTGTAATACAATTTCTTTATTGATAAAAGGTACCTTCACAGGTAACGCATAGCTGACTTCAATACCGAAATACGGATTTTCTCTAGTCTTCATATCAGGAAGATATATATTAGAAATATGAATCCGATCATAGCTTAAGTAATCACTTTGTATGAACGGCTTAAGTAGAGGCTTAACGACAGGATCAAGAACAGCCTCCGCCATATTATTCTTCACTTCCTGTAAAGGCTCATCTCCCTTTGTTGCAGCATCCATCATCCATTGTGATAACGGAGGAGGGAGGGAGTTGCTATACTGAGATACCCAATCTGTCACAGATAGCTTAGGTATGATCCAGTTCCCAGTTAATTGCGAGTCCTTATCTTCCTCTGATGGAACCTCTTTCTCTACCATTAAAGCAATAGGGTACATATGGGAAGACACCATCTTCACGGTATCGGATACGGTGCTTTGGAGCGCAGTGGATATCAATGTCATTTGAACAATATAGATTAGAAAAACAATGAAAAAGATAAAGAAGGGAAATACCAAAGCAGCTTCAAGTACGATACTACCTTTTTCATTCTTCAATCGATCAATAGGAAAAGTCCGCTTTCTTAGTAGCATAGTAACGGTTTCCTTCCACTTTATCTTCATTGTTTGCATTAGAACCGATCATTCTCATCACTCCCGGAAGAAACCACAGCCTCATACCGAACACAACTTCACCAGAGGAATAGGTCGCTCTCTCATTAGGATTAATTCCTGTATTAAACCGGATTAATGATAGCATTCTCGACATCTTCTTCTCATTATTACTATGAATAAAGAGGAACATTCTCAAGTAATCGCGGTAAGTCATCTCCACTTTTACATAGGCCGATAACTCAATTGATCCCTTGTGACACAGTTGAATCATATCTACGATAGCCATCTCAATCCCATACAATAATCCCGTAGCGAGAATTAATAAGGGATTTCCCAACTTACTACTCTTCACTAAACCTTCCATCGTTCGTATGGCTAGTCTCACTCCGAATATTTCTGCGTAAGCGGCAGATATATTGCCTACGGGATTATGAAAGCCATATAGAATATACTCTAACTCCTGATTATGGACACTTAGTTGCTCTACTAATTCATCTCCAATTGAACTATCCGGGTTACTTACGATATCTCCCAGACGAGTGATATCAAAATGATGAAAATAAAGCGCAGCATATTCATTCTGATAAAATTCATTTTGTAATCCTGACAACATGCCACTCATAGAACCATATAAATCATCCACATCGTCCATAGCTGATTTACTAGCATCGTAAGGATCACTATCCAGTTCAGCCCCTTGATATGATCCATCTACTGATTGTTTATTAAATGTAATACTTTCATCATAATATTGTTGTAGTGTACGATATTCTTCCATATATCCCTGTGCTTTCTCATTCAATCGATTAATACTTGATAATATGTTCGTTGCATCCTTCAATTTCGCCTTAGATTTCTTCTCCGTTAACTTGCGCTCCTTATCAGAGGAACGGTTCTCTTCTAACTTACCTAGTGCTGAATCAAGAATATTTCCCGCACCGGATGTTACATACTTCTGCATGTACTGGTCTACATTGTTCCTTGACTGAATAACAGTTGACTTCATTTGATCACTACTACCACTTTGGCCAAAAGCCATTCCCAATGCTGTATTAAAAGAAGTTATCCCACTATCTACTATCTGAAATTCCATAGTCTGATCTTCAATCCCCTGCTTGAGATCTTGCAACAACGTTTCGGAGAGGATTAAACTTTGAGTTTGTTCTCTAATTTTTCGAATGGCATCCGCATCTTCAGTACCTATGTCTGTACTTCCAGGGCTATCTTCACGTGATACATGGTCATATCCATCACCGACTGAGCGGTTCTCGGACTCCGCGATCACTTGTTTCATTTGTTCATTCATGTTGTATGCTTCCTCCCAAAGTTCAAGCGCTTGAGGTCCCATCTTCATATGATCTGAACGCGATGAACTTTGCTTATTAGATACATTAGACAACAAGCTCGAAGCCCCTTGATGATATCTACTAATTAAATCCGTAAGTATATTTATAATCTTATCCTCTTCATCTTCGTCGTCATTATCGTTATCCTCATCGTCATCACTATCACTATCACTATCACTATCACTATCACTGTCACTGTTGGTGTTATCTTGCCTGTTTTGTTTATCGGCGATTCTTTGCTCCAGCACGATTGCTGTGGCAACATAGTCATCATATTGAGCCGCAATATCAGCACCCGAATCGATGCTACCCCCTAATGATTGATTAGAGATGTGATTAGTAGCTTGAGTTATGATCAGATTGGGTATAGTTTCTACGCTTTTAGCAGTCTTTTTCTGCTTCGCTATCAGTTCATCTAATGCATCTTCTCGTTTGTCATACAGCTTCTGTAATTTTCTAAGTACATCCATCGTGTTCGAAGCTTCCTTCATGGATTGAGATAACGGTTTGAACTTATTCAATATTTCTAGCGTGAAATCAATAGGTGCCTTATATTTCATTTCTTCGCTAATTTGACGATTGAATACTTCGTATTCTCCGAGCATACGGTCCATCTGCAGTGAGGATGAATCTAATGTGAGATTAAGCAAAGAGAATGCATCTCCTCGGTCACCATGATCTATACTTCCATTCAATACCCCGGACATAATCTGATCTCCATTACTCTCTCCATAGGCGAATATTCCATATTCCTGCTGTAATTCTGGTTCATAAGCAGACATCACAGAGCGAACTGCAGACCGTACTAGTCGCTCACTTTGAACTTTCATTGCAGCAATTCGAGCGTAGTCAATAAACACAGCAACAAAACTAAATACAACGGCTAGAATCAAAATAAGAAAAATGGAGACTGAGCCCCTCTGATCTGCATGCCATTTACCAAACATGCCACTCCCCCTTTCTTCCTTTATTTACTCTTAGATCCGTACTTCTGCAATACTTGACCAGCGTCGCCCTTATTCGTAGCACTGCCACTAGCTCCTTTGAATTTGGCACCATAATATCTCATTAGATCTACCGTGCGAATGAATTCTACAGGTTCAACGATGATAGATTGTGCACTCACTTCTAATTCGGATCCACCCGATAATATCTGATCTAATGGAGGCAAGTTGATGAGCTGGTGTAATTCGCTACTCACTTTTCGCAATAACAGTTTATTCTCATAAGAAATCTTCCCGTTTATTTCACCTGTCACAAGTATGCTTACTTTGGATAGCTTCGCAGTTGGCAGCGATCCTGATATCTCACCTTCGGGTAGAGAAATAGACTCCTCATTACTAGCACCTGCCCAGCCGAACATCGTTCCCAGCATCCTATCATCTGTCAGTCTCCAATACAGCGAATCATATTGCCCCTGTTGAAAAGCCCCATCAGAGTATTCCTTATGGCTGTTATCCCAGCTATACGCTGATCTCTCTGTCGCAGCAGAAGCAACTTGTTGTAATATTGACTGTTGATAAATGTACATACAAAAGAACATGAGTATTATCGTCACCATTAATATGATAGGCATAACAAGGGAAGCCTCAAGCGTGAAGCTTCCCTCGTTGCCTTTGAGTTTATTTTTCATTAATAAAAGTTTCACTTTTTGCACTGACTTTCTTCAAAAGATTCTCAACAATTAATTTAAGTTGATCCCTAAAAACCACAGCAATCACAACGATTGCTGCAATGATCAAGATCATCTCCAACATTCCTAATCCCTCTTCCTCTTGCCAAAACCCCTTCACTTTCCCCCATACATTCGTTAACATGTCATCATCCCTCCTACATATTCATCATCATCATTGCGGGTGAACCAACCAGAACAACAACTACCATAAATATAACGACCATTGGAAATACCAACTTAGAAGACGCTTGTTCACCGCGAGTACGAGTGATCATCTTGCGTTTCTCCCATAATGTTCGTGATAAATCGCGCAGTGCCAACACAAAATCATTACCTCCACGTCTAAAATTCAACAAAACAGTCGTCGTGAAAATCGATACTTCTTGTAATGCACATCGTTTACTGAAGCTTTCAAATGCTTGTTGGAATGAGTACCCGCTATCCCAATCTCCAACCATCCGTATCAATTCTTTATACAGAGGATGATCCCGTTCTTCTTTCTTAACTTCAACGCAATGAGCAATCGCCTTCTGCACCGTTTCACCTGCTCCAACGAGTAATACAATTTTGTTCAATAGCTCCGGAAGTTCTAGCAATATATCTTGATCGCGAACTTGAACCTGTCTGTGAAGGTCTTTCACCATTGCCGCTGGCAAGAGAATGGCTAGACCAGCCCCTAGAATTAACCCTGTGTTATCTCCCATCCCTATCGACATAACACTACCCAAACCTAGCAACAGCCAGCTGTAGCACATCATCTCCCCTAAATAGAGCAGTGTCATTTCGCCACTATATCTCATGCCATGAATTTTCTGAATAGAGCGTTGAACTTTATAGAAGAAGAACGGAAACCTTGTCGTTATCCTCAATCTGTCTAGAATATATAACATTGGGTTCACCATCTTGCTTAGTCGTAACCCCTCCATAGGAATCTTCCTCAGTTTCTGATACTTCCCCCCACTAAGGTAGTTCAACACCAGCCAACTACTCACTAGCAAAATCAAGATCACAACGCATAAGATAATCAATACATCACCTCCCCCTACAATTTAATATTCATAATCTTCGTAATCCAGATCGTACAAGCTCCCAATACCGCTAATGAGAATGTCGTTATAATGAACCCAACACCGCTATACATTGGAAGCATATAGTCAGGCGATGATACATTCATGAAACATATCATGAAGATCGGAGCAACCAGAATCGCTTTGGATTCAAACTTTTTCTGAGCAATCATAACGGATATCTCCTGTTGGATATCTAGCTTCTCACCAATTATGTTAGATGTTCGGCGTACGACTTCGACCAGATCACCACCTGTTCTCTTACATGTTGTGAATACATCGGCAAAGTTCGTGATATCTTCCATAGATGCACGTCGACTGAAATCCTGTAATGCATCCTCAATCGGTTCGCCATATTCCATTCGAGCGCAAATAATGTTCAGTTCCATAATGAGATCATTCTCCGCGTCGGGATCCAGCATTCGTAGATCCGCAACTGCCTCCCTAAACCCATTCTCTACAGATCGACCAGCCGAAAGAGATGATGACAAGGAGAATAACGCTTGTTTGAAATGTAAGTTCATTGCAACACGACGACGATCCAGCATATGCTGTCTCCAAAAACCAGGAATAAACCATCCGCTACACGCTATCAACAGCGAGACAATCCATTGATGATAAAATAAATACCCAATACCATAAAATATGATGGCCCCGATCACAATACATAAGACTCGTTCCAACATACTTAGCTCATAACTACTGTAGTCAGGGAGTGTCGGTAGCATACCACTTCCTTGTTGATCTATTTCATTAGTGTCCCTAATGGTTCTCGACTTCGCCGTCGCCAACCTCATAGCTTGACCTCCTCACCTTCTTTCACAACGGCATCTTCAAGACCTGCCATACGTAGCTTATCAACATGATGTAAAGTGAACCCACAGGATTCTAGTTGCCCTATAATTCTTCCATCCTTCTCCCCCCTCTCCTTAAATTGAAAGAGCGGACTCAGTTGTACCTCTCCGTTCTCCATACCCAACACCTCACTAATTTCCGTCACTCTTCTTGAACGATCACGCAACCTAGATAGATGAACTAGAATATCTATGGCCGAGCTAATCTGCTGACGAACGACGAGAATCGGAAGATTAGCCCCACTGAGCACCATCGTCTCAAGACGACTAATCATATCTCTAGTGCTGTTTGCGTGACCGGTTGAGAGCGATCCATCATGCCCAGTGTTCATCGCCTGCAGCATGTCCAAAGCCTCGCTCCCTCGAACCTCCCCGATCACAATTCGATTCGGACGCATCCGTAAAGATGACCGAATCAGATCACGAATGGTGATTTCTCCCCTTCCTTCTGTATTGGCATTTCGAGTCTCAAGCGAAACCAAGTTAGGAACAGTTACTATCTGTAACTCTGCTGAGTCCTCGATCGTAATCACACGCTCATCTACCGGAATGAACTGGGATAAAGCGTTGAGAAACGTCGTCTTCCCCGATCCTGTCCCCCCACTGATGAATATGTTATATTTCCCTACGACCAACCTTTGGAGATAAACAGCCGTCTCCTCACTTAATGCACCACGTCTAACAAGATCATCCATCGTCATCGGCTTCTCTGGGAACTTCCGGATCGTCATCGTAGGACCTTTCAGAGCAATAGGCGGCAGGACTATGTTGACACGTGACCCGTCTTTCAATCTTGCGTCAACAATCGGAGATGATTCATTCACTACACGATTCACGCCCGCCACGATACTCTGAATAATATCCTCCAAACGATTCTGTGACTCGAATTGCTGTCCAGTCCGTCTGACTTCCCCCTCTTGTTCAATGAATATATCTTGATGACTATTGATCATAATCTCCGTGATGGACGGATTGTCCACTAAAGGCTGAAGAACATCCAATCCTCGGAATGAGTCATATATTCGCCGGACTAGTGTACGCTTCTCTAACGCGGTCAGATCCTGCAATTCCTTGTGTCCCAATACCGTCCGTTCGATATAGCTCATTAATTCAGCATCATCTACCGCTGATGTCACATCTAGACCTGAGCGTATAGTACTGCGCATGAGTTTGAAGATCTCTTCATCCATGGGATTGCCCTCCGCCCGTAGCAGGAACAAGATCTCCTACTAATTCTCTACATAGATTCAGAATATCTCTTTGAAATATTGGGGAACTCAATAGAATCTCCTCATGACTTACTTGCTTCCAAGAAGGGATGTATGGGAGAACTCCATCAATTTGTTCTACAATAGATGGGAGTGTATTCGCAAGATTTCCAACATAACGATTCACAATAAATTTACTTTTCAACATCATGTCACGATATAAAGTTGGGTTACTTCTCTCCATAAAAGATAGCCATTGTCCACTCTTATGCATACTGATCACATCATCAAGTAGAAGCCATACGAGACTTTCACAAGCTTCCATTACCGCCTCACATCGATCTCCTGCACCATTATCTGTATCCACAACCATGACATCATATTGACCGCTATCCGCAATCAACTTCATAAGTTGAAATACATCGCTCTTACTCATCTGGAGCCATTCCTTAATATTAATGAGCGGTTCGAACATATCTGCCTTGATCCCTTCGTGATGGACAACATAAGTTGGAATTGAAATACACGAATAATCTTTCGTTTCCTGTGCGGCCTTCAGTTCATACAGTAGACGTGAAAGACCGTTACCGCTCTCACCGCTCCTAATCTGCCTTGGAAACACAGCACTACTATTCATCGTCTCTAAGCTAAGATAGAACACGGACAATCCACTAGCCCCTAACTGCTTAGCTATATTCAGAGCTGTCGTTGTCTTGCCGCTTCCTCCAACGGCAGAAAGTATGCCAACCATCGTCGTCTGACCCAAGATTCGAGAGGATGCTATAACACCATTTCTTCGAGATAGATGTAGAACGGAATCTAGCAGTTGAGGGAGCGGTTGATATTTCGCAAGAACAGGTCCTTGCAACGAACTTTGTCCCATATCATCTAAAACGATCCATGTTACAGTCTGTTCACCTTGCTCCAACCAGGGCGCTAGAAATGCCATCTCTCCTACGATTACTTCCGGCCGTTCTCTGCCATTCATATACTTCATAAATTGATCCACCTCAGTAAAAGCAACAATCCTCATCTTATCGCCATATTCACTGCTGTGAACGTAGCGAAGCAGTGGCTCAATATATTCACTCTCCTGTACAGCCAACACTACTTTAGTAGGAATCATCATTCATTCTCCTTCCAATGAAACAAAAAAAAGCACCGTTCAACAAACGCAGTTACGCGGTTGTTAAACGGTGCTTCCGTTTACGATCGATTAATTTACAGTTAGAATATCACAGTTAGTTCCAGTCAGCAAGTATAAATTATTAAGATCCATAATCAGCCGATAATTCAATGATATTATGATCTATGTCTAGAATGAATATTTGAGCAAATCCAGCTACACTCTCAGGTCGAGCTTCATAATGAACTCCGTTCTTGTCTAACCAATCTATCGTCTTCTGGTAACTTTGGACCCACATGGAAAAATGTCCATCCGTCGTATCAATCCCCTGATCCCGTAATGTCTGACCCTTCGGATGTTCAAGAAGATGTAATTGTTGATCACCAACTGCATACCATACCCCGTTAGAGCTAAAAGGAGGACGTTCTATTTCACGAAATCGAAGGGTTTCTGAATAGAATTGTTTTGATTTCTCTAGATCTCTTACCGCCAAACTCACATGATGTATCCGAACGAACTCAATCATCATTACACACTCCTTATATAGGATTCATTTCTCGAGAATCAGCCTTTGGTTTGCACTCTTTACAAACACCTATCACGCTGCCCTCATCACTTGCGTAGAAAGTTAATTTACTCATTTTTTTGCAATAAGTACATTTCTGTAATTCTGGCTTACTATGCTTCTTCTGAAATTTAACGACATTTCCGCTCGATTTCTTAGTTCCCAACGCTTTGAACGCCAAGATCAATATAACAATACATACAACGATCACCAACAAGATGTATTTCACAAAATAACCTCTCCCCGCGGCTAATTCACACCTATTCTAACATTCTACCCTTTAATTCTGGTGTTGGTAACATACATTGATCCGCCTTACCAAACCAACGGTACCGATTTCTAGCTATATATTGATATACGCTATCTCTTATCATTCTAGGTACTATGATGCAACCATATGTAAGCGGCCATAGACCTCGTAATTGTCTAGCTATACGTAAAGCAGCAGTTGATTGTGTGAAATATCGATCGTCCTCAATTAGGACAAAACCACTCATAAAGTCTGCCGGCAATCCACTCTTGGAAAGCAATTTCTGACCCGTATCCGACTGTAAAGAAGCAAAGTGAAATCTCCCAGCAGGATCATGCCGAATAATAAACTTCGTAGCACCTTGGCACAAAAGGCATTCACCATCGATAAGCACAATTGAAGATGTGTCCGTATGATTCTTTTTCACAAACATCCCCCCGCACCCGATATAGAAAAAAGCGTAGGATGATTTCCCACGCTTCTTTTCTTTAGCAACCCAACTCTTACTTGACAATAGCTTTCTCAAGCCATTGATTATCGTCGACTTGTTGCTGTAACGTATCTCTGAAACTTTCCATACATTTGCAAATGAAATCTTTGCGACATACAGGACAAGGCGTCTTTTGCAGTCTTGTAATATTCGTCATCTTCCATACGGGATAACGATCATAAAACGTACGACACTCCGTTCCATCAGCCATGTAGAAGATGAATTCATACAATCCATCTTTCTCATTATTGCTTGCTTCTTTTACATTCGAAATGATCGGTCTGTAAGACATCATTATCACCCATTATATTAAATTTGCTAACACAATCTTATTCCGACACATCCAACAAGTACTTAGACATTCTAATTAATTTTCAACTTGATGTCAATTTATTATACCACTAATTCTCCCCATGAGTAGACAATAGTAGACAACCGAGAAGAATTAACTATATTTCCGTTCATGATTTGTTGACATACTGTATAATTCAGAGTGTTGAATATGTATCGGAATCATATCATTATTGTTAGGGGGGAAATGGATGAATATATACGATTACCAAGTGAATACAATCCGTGGCGAAGAGATTTCTCTATCCAAATATGAAGGTAAAGTGCTCTTAATCGTTAATACCGCAAGCAAATGCGGTTTTACTCCTCAATACACAGGACTACAGGCACTCTATGAGAAGTTCAAAGACGAAGATTTTGAGGTTTTAGGATTCCCTAGTAATCAATTTAATGAACAAGAACCAGGTAATAGCGACGATATTGAGCAGTTTTGTCAAATTAACTTCGGAGTCACCTTTCCTTTATTCGAGAAAATAGATGTAAAAGGGAAGACCGCCCACCCATTATTTCAACATTTATCAGATGAAGCCCCTGGCATTCTAGGTTTAAAAGCAGTCAAATGGAACTTCACCAAGTTTCTAGTCGATAGTGATGGTAAGGTTCTCGAACGCTTCGCTCCATCCACTGCACCAGATAAAATTGAAATTGTCATTGAAGATCTATTAAAGAATCATTGAACTATTCTCTGAAATATAGAAGGCCTCACCCGTAAAGATACGAGTGAGGCCTTCTATTGTCTAAATTATTTGTTTAGCATATTGAGAATGGCTTGCATCGATTCTGCACGAGTCAGTTGTCCTTGCGGAACGAACTGATCATTCCCACGACCATTGACTAATCCTAGTTCAAGTGCCGTCTTTATCGAAGCACTTGCCCACGAGCTTATACTTGCTTGGTCAGCTATTGGCTTAGTCTGAGATACATCTGATGTGTTACCTTTCTGCAGTTCATATGCACGAAGTAACATGACAGCCATCTCTTCTCTTGTAATGGTACGATTCGGCGCAAACTGCGTATCACTCATTCCATTAACAAGTCCTGCTTCATGCGCAGCCGCTACGTATGAAGCATACCATTGCCCAGCTGCTACATCTGCAAATTCGCTTGTTCCCTTCACCTCTAATCCCAATGCGCGAACCATAAAGGTAGCGAACTCTGCTCTTGTTACACTCTCACTAGGTGCAAAGTCTGTATCACTTACGCCTTTGGCGATCAACTTTGCAGCCATTTTCTTAATCGTGTCTGCAGCCCAGTGACTTGTTGGAACGTCACCAAAGGATTTATCAAATTCCAATACTGCATACTTACCAGAAGATTGAACTTCAGCACTGATATGGCCGTTTACAATTGTTCCACCCATATAAGTTAAAGTACCGTCATCTTCGATCTTGTAGATCCCCACTAGATCAAGATTCACATCTCCGTTTACCTTTAACGTTAGAGTTAGCGGTTCTGCAAATTTAGCTGGACTTACTTCTTTCCCATCTTTACCTACGATCGATAGGTTGAAGTCATAGATCTCACCCGCTGCTTGGATATTAGCGTGGTTGCTATTTATTGATTTATCAAGCATTGCTTGCTTCGATGAATCTGTAACGGCATCGAAGGATAATTTAATCTGTGCATCCTGTAGTTTCTCTGAAGATGCTAGCTTTTGTAATTGATTTAACACTTCCGGAGCAAGCTCAACCGTGATCTCATCACTCGTCAAGACGATGGATTGATCTTTGATGATATCCCCCGCATTCACTGGAAGTAGCACCGCTGTCTTACCTTTCTCAATTTCAACAGATACGACACCTTGCTTATTCACTTTCAAACTACTCCCACTTACAGTTTGTGTGTTCGGATCCGTCTTACCCGTTGTTGTTGGTGGATTGACTGGACCCGACGGACTACCTGGTCCCGGGGTTTCTGGCGTTTCAGGTTTTTCTGGATCAATCGTACCTACTTCATTCCAATGAATTGTGTACACTAATGTTGATTTACCGTCTGTTCCTATTACAGTAATCACTGTTTTCTCTTCTTTTGCCTGAACTTCTGTTGTCACTGTCGCTCCCGCTTGAGTTGCAGTAGCTTGCACAACCGTTTCAGGACTAAGTTTGGACTTGTATTTCAATACTCCTGGCGAGAATCCTTCAAGGGGCACACCATTTACTGTTATCGCAGATAGGGTTGCATCTGTCTCTGGTACTGCAATACGAGACATGGTTGTTCCGGCATCAAGAGCATAATAGATACTACCGTCGATACCAATGGACATATCATTCATGAATGTATCCACAATTATTTTGTAAGACAATGTCTCTGGATCGATAGCGATCAATTTGCGAGATAATGTCGTGTACAGCATACCATCAGGGGCCCATTGCAGGTCAAATGGTTTCCACTTACTAGTATTGTATACACTTGGTTGAATGACTTTACTTTTAACTATCTTTTTGGTTGTGACGTCCATGGCGAAGATCGTGCCATCTACTACACCCCACAATAGACCATCTGGTCCGAATGAAAGCTCACCGATCATCTTCGGTGTCTCATCAATACCAGGAATATCAAGTGCTATTTCGTCTATCTTCTTACCATTTTCTACGTCCCAAATAAAGAGTTTCGCTTCCGATTTGGTTGGAACAGAACCTAAACCACCCCATACCGTCGTACCTCCGTAGAGTAGCCCATCCTTATAAGCTAGACCAATAATAGCTTGATCTTCAACAACATCGTTGAACTGTGTCCATTTATCCTTCACTTCATCATAGATCGCTAATACCCCACCTAGAATACCATAGTCAGCAACAGTGCCGACGAACAGTTTATTATCCCCAGAAGTAAGGGCGAACGGTCTATCTTGATGGTGTTGAATACTATAAACCAATTCAGGATTAGCATTCAGTGATACAGGCTTCGTTGGATCAAAGCGATACATGATGGCAGCAACGTAAGTCCCGTAGTACACATAATCATTCAAAAATCCAATGCCTTCTGGTTGTGCGAATGAAGATATATTCGTATCGATTGTGTTAGTAAAGGGATTGTAAATACTCATTCCCCGTTGATAACCACCGAGATAAATTCTTCCATCCATTGGGCCTCTTTCAATAGCTTGAATTCTAACAGGCTGTGCTGATACTTCAAGTTCAATAAACGAAAGCCAGTTATCAGAAGGATCATATAAAATATACTCCCCAATTTGAGTTATCATAGCCAACACTGTTTTCCCTATCTTTTCTCCACTTTTCATCTTTATCCACTGCATATCTTTTACACGTGTTGTATCAGGAAGTGGCACGGGAAGGATGATCTCAGAAGATTTATTTGTACTGAAATCATATTTATAAAACTTTGTCCCATCCTTATAGTAGATCAGATTAGGATCTGCAGGGTCCGGCTCTGAGATCATATTACTATACTGGAATGTATGCTCAATCTCATAGGTATCCATGTTCATAACTACCATATTAATAGTACTAACTGAAACAAGCAGCTTGTTATTGACTACGAATACATCTGCAATAATTCCGCCTTTCGTGCCTGTATAGCCTGGGATGTTAATTTCTGTTTTCTCCCCAGTCACACGATCAACTTTAAACAAGTGTAGATTCGATCCTAAACCAGCGTAGATATACTTATCGTCTACTGCTATACCTCTAACATAATCTTCACCTTTCATAACGCTACCATAATCTCGGAATTGTTTGGTTGCAATATCATATTCGAATAATTTACCTTCTTTTTTATCAGCATACGTACCACCATATATTTTACCATCTGCAGTTGCTTCAAGATCCCATACCCATGAATCAGATGGGTTGGCTCCTAGCGATTCTATTTTCTTATCTACAGGTAAGTAGCGATACAATCTTGCATCTCCAGTCCCTGCAAAATAAACATTTTTGTCTGGTCCGATTGTCATGGCCCACAATGCTTCTGTATTTGGAATTTCCTCTGTAAACTTCATCTTACCTGTTTCTGCATCTAACACTGTGAATGTACCAGGCAACCCATTCGAATGGAAATATACCTCGTTCTCACCTAAAGCATTTTCTTGAATAGCTCCTGCTTGACCTAGGCTCACGCTAACCATTGGACCAAGATTAAATGGCGCATGATAGTTACGATCTAATGGTACTTCAGATGGCACTATATCGAATGAAACATCATCGAAATAGGCTTCAGTTATACTAATTCCTCCTGAATAAAAAGCAACTCTAGCGTAGGCTGTTCCTGCTGGGACTTTATTAGTAGATACCCGCATCTCGGTCCATTGATTGTTACCTAATGCTAATGCTCCAAACAATTCCTGCTTGAATCCAATCTGAGTATCTTTATCATTATAAAAGTAAATTTCGTAAACGATATTATGTGATTGCTTGACTACGTTTGCAAAAGCTTTAGCAATGTATGCCTCGCCTGGTATAACTGCGAACTTGTCGCTTAACACTCGTGAACCTGTCGCATCACTCTTATCTTGAAAATATAAGCTATTCTTTCCACTCTTAACTACTGAAGTACTTAATTCAATTGATCCCACAGGACCATCTTTAAGGCTCCAGCCTGGAATCGCACCAGCTATCAATGCCTCTTCAAATCCAGCATTCGGGATTTCGGCTGCAACATCTTCTGCAGGTGGAGTTACCACAGGTGATTTAGGTTCAATAATTATACTCGCATCATCCACATATAACTTTGTAAGGCTTGGAAAACCAGAATACAATCCTACTTTAATATAAGCTGTATTAGCCGGGATTTCACGAGTGATTTTTATGTCCTTCCATTGTCCCACAGGGATAGTATTGGCACCATATCCCTCAAAATCATTTATTTTTGCACTATTTCCTCCCGCATCGTAGTAATGAATGACAGGTTGGATTTGCGCAGTTTGATCTCCTGCAGCAACTTTATAAACATAAGTCTCGAATGTAACCATATCTCCTACTGACACTGAGATCGGATCACTTAGCATTCTAAAGTGACCATTAGGAGCTGTACCGTTTACTTTATCTTCGAAAAGTAAACTGTTATTCCCAGTTCTTGAGTACGCACTACTAAGTCCAATACTTCCGAATGCTTCAGTACTAGGATCTACAGCCCAACCTGGGATTTCCATACCAACCAAGTCCATCTCGAACCCTGGATTAACAAGTCCCGATGCCGGTTGTCCTGGATTTGGTTCTGGGTCTGGTATTACTGGCGTCGCTGGTCCAATCATCGATACATCATCGAAATAAGCATCCGTCAAACTTGGCTTACCTGAATAGAAACCGATTCTTGCATAAGATGCATTCACTGGAGCAGTAGAGACATTCACCATCTCATTCCAAGCATTCAGCTTCAGGATTTTATTAGAATTAAGTATCTGCTGCCGTGGTGTGATTTCTTTATCATTTGTATCGAAATATTGAACCTCATGAACAATACTTGCTGTTTGCTGTACGACATATACAGACGCTTGAACTGTATATTCACTTCCCGGTGTGACTGCTATATTATCACTTAACACGCGCAATCCCGGAGACAGAGGATCGCTGTCAGTATCGTGTAGATGTAGGCTATTGGAACCACCTTTTGCTTGTATAGAACTAAGTTCTATCAGTCCTACCGTTGCTGGGTCCTTACTCCAACCTGGAATTTCACCATTCACCGGACCCTCTTCAAACCCCGCATTCACAATCCCAACATTCACATCACCCGCCGCTGAAACCGCATACAAAGGAACCATACCAAATGCCATCGCGAGACTTATTGTGATGGATAGCAAACGTTTAGACAATTTCTTCTTCATTGGGTCACCTCTACTTTAAGTATTATTATTGATAGTACGGAGTAAACATCTTTTAGATAGCGCTTACAAAATAGATTTTATAAGTATTTGATATTATGAAAAGAGCGAAGAGCGGATGAGTCTCTCTCACCTCCTTGATGTGATTACATCCGCTTCCATTCACTTTAATCTAATCCCAACTCGGCTTTTCCTTCGATCAAACGCGCCTGTAACTCAGGAATAGGAACATCTGCTGTAGTACAATTATGCAATACTGCCAGTGCTGCTGCGGCACCTGCCGCTTGACCTATCGCCATACAGCTTGGCGTCAGACGTGTCGTTGCTTGAGCTTCATGCGTCGTTGAAATACATCTTCCAGCCAATAATAAATTCGTCGTATTCATTGGAACGATACTGCGATAAGGGATATCATATGCACCGCCTTCTCGAATGAAATTAGCGGTGACACCCTTACCTTCTGGATTATGAATATCAATCGGATAACCACTTCTAGCAATAACGTCATCGAATCTTTTGCCATCCAATACATCCGTGCCATTCAACACATATTTCCCAATAATCCGTCTTGCTTCCCTGATTCCAATCTGGGCACCTACAGCTGATACGCTAGCTTTCTCAAATCCCGGAATAGACTTCTGGAAAAATGCTTCTAGAAGGAGAACTTGCTTACGCCCTTCAATCTCTGCCTTCGTCAGGTCCTCAATCTTCGTTGGATCTAGACCTGACACTCGGGATACGTTCACAAGAACCTCATCCTCATTTGGTCCGCTAAAAAACAGAAGACCATCGCGTTGAATAGGGAGATCAGCTTCTTTCCATTGACTATAAAAGCCCATAACCCCTGTAAGAGGGATAATATCAAGATCTGAAATCAACGATTTCTCATAAAATTCTGAAGGGTTATTCTGCATGTAGTCCTTGACCTTGTTCAGATCGACGCCCCTCATGCGAAATTTCATCGTCATCGGTTGTACTTTTCCGTCGATATTACCCTTCTCCCAAGGATCCCCAGCCATATAAGCGATATCTCCATCCCCGGTTGCATCGATATACACCTTTGCTTTGAGCTCCGAAACACCACCTTTATTGTACAAAGTTACGCCACTTATACGCTCATCCTTCGTTTGGACATCTATAGCTGCTGTATGAAGTAGAATCTCAACCCCCGCTTCCTCGAGCATGTCACAAGCCAATACTTTATACACCTCGGGATGATAAGGCGTCAGAGTATGAGTGAATCCGACGGTATCTCTTAAGTGACCTGGCGATGCGTCAAGAGCCATTAAACGATCTATAATTTCCTGGGCAATGCCTTTGATAACTTGCTCACCCACTGCCGAATGAAAGGTCATCCATGGATATACCATCGCTGTAGTTGACATGCCGCCAAGAAATCCGTATCGCTCCACAATGATCGTCTCGGCTCCGTTTCTCGCCGCACTAATGGCAGCCGTAATGCCCGCTGGACCACCACCGAGAACTGCTACATCATATTCCTTCTGTAAATTAGACATCTGTTCGTTTCATTCCTCTCAATATGGGAGCGCTCCCACTATAGTCCAAAAAGCGGACAATTTCATCTTCTTGTCCGTACTTTTTAGCTTTCCTGCTGTGAAGTCGTTCCGCGAATGATCAACTCATTATCAATGATCATATCCTTGGATTCATTCTCATCAAGATCGCCGCGAAAAATGTCCAGCAATAATCCCACCGCTTCTTTTCCAAGCCTGATCTTATCTTGTCGTACGGTTGTTAACGGCGGAGATGAGTACGCTGCCGCTTGAATGTCATCATAACCTATGACCGAAATATCCTGAGGAACTCGATAACCCTGTTCGAAGAGCGATTCCAACGCACCAAATGCCATCAGATCATTGGCTGCAAACACAGCATCGAATGATACATTCCTCTCTAACAGAAGCTTCGTCTGTTGGCGTGCTTCTTCCTGATCCGCGCTACCATGGATAACTAGAGTTGGGTCATGCTCTATTCCCGCTTCTAGCAATGCTTGAGTATACCCAGCAAATCGCTCATTCTCATGATAAGTACCTATAAGACCTTGGATGTATACGATTCGGCGTCTGCCACATTGTAGCAAATGACTTGTTGCCTTGTACGCCCCTTGACGATAATTCGAGGTCACACACGCAATCGGTAATGAATCATAGTTCCTTTTCCCAATTAGAACAAAGGGTATCTGCTGTTCTCGGTAATACATCAAATACTCCTGCTGGATATGCTCACCCATAATGATGAGTCCATCCACTTTCCGCATCGTAGCGACCTTCTTCCAATAATCCTGGTCCGATTCACTACGGTTAGCCAATAAGAGCAGATCATAGGCATTGGCAATGGTGTCTGCTTGAATACCTTGAAGTGCCTCATAGAAAATATGATGGCTCAAGAAATCCGGTTTCGGTCCAAACACCATAACCCCGATATTCCCTGTCTTACCACCGGCCAGACTTCTTGCTTGCGAATGTGGAACATAGCCGGTCTGTTCAATAATCTCCAAAACTCTCTCGCGCACTTTCGGTTTAACTCCCGGTAAGCTATTAATTACACGAGATACAGTCCCTCTTGATACTCCTGCTAAACCTGCAATCGATTCTAATGTATGCTTCATTTTCATCACCTATTGTGGGAGCGCTCCCATATATGTTATATTTTTATTATCATGCATCAGTGCTTTTATGTCAATAGAAAACAAGAAAACGCTCTCATTATAGGAGGTCTGTATATTTAATGACAATCCAACAAACAGTAGTACGTAATATTGTAAATCGAACAGAATTAGAAGCCGTCTATGATATTCTGGGAAATGCGTTCGATGTTGGAAGAGACTTTTTTCAAATCCGGTTAGACCAAGATTCAGCCTATGACATGGCTACTACCTGGATTGCTACGCAACAAAATACGATCACTTCTACCGTCCAATTGTTCCCAGTTATTAGTCGAGTTGATCATGCAGCCGTAAAAATTGGAGGATTAGGTAGCGTAGCGACTGTTCCCGAGTACCAAGGACAGGGACAATGTCGACAAATTCTGCACAATCTTACACAATGGATGGAACAGGAAGAGTACGATCTTTCCTTACTATACGCTGTCATTACCCCATTTTATGAAAAACATGGTTGGAATGTTGTTCCCGAACCTTTGTACAAATTAAATACCACATCCGTCACGGCTAGTAACGATACACATATCGAGATCGTTCCATTCGATTCGTCTTATTGCGATGCTATATCCGATATTTATGAACAGTTTAATGCTTCTAGAACGTATACAGCGATTAGATCTGAGGCTGTTTGGAAGGATCAACTTCATTGGCCTAGATGGAAAGCTGCTGCAAGCTTATTGGCTATACGAGATGGAGTCGTTGTTGCCTACGGACTTATATCCGAGACAAAGGCTGACGGAATTGCTCATCTGGAGGAGTTATGCTATCTCGAAGGTGAGGAAAGTTCAGTCATCCCTTTATTTCACGCTTTGGTCCAACAACGTCCGGATGCAATCTCCGTTCAGGCAAACCTTCCAGACGATCACGCTCTGGTCGAAGCATTCACCAATTGGAGTGCCGAGAAGGATACGATGAATTACGCGATGTGGAAAGTGATCCGATTTCAGCCCTTACTTGCTAAACTGACCTCTACTTTTCAAAAAAGGCTGAATATTAGTCCAAAGTATGCTCAGGAAAGTCTACATTTATATTTAGAGTGTGCAGGACAAAAGGCATATTTTCATTACTTAAGTGAAGATGTCTCTATCGAGTCTGATGCACGAACGGGGCTTGAGTATACTGCCATCAAGTTAAGCCAAGAGGAGTTTATAACTTTGCTATTCCAAGGATATAGTGACGCTTCCAAGGAAGCATCACTATATCATGTGCTCGAGGTTCTATTTCCGAAACAAAACTCCGTCTTCTATAATACAGATAAGTTTTAGATGCCTATATTTAGGCTCATATTTAAAAGCCTACTCTAATGAGCAGGCTTGTTCTATTCCGTCATTCTTATTTTCATTTCGCTGTTATTGCTACTGCCGCTTTAACCTTATCTGGGTTAATGGGACTTGAACCCTCTCACTTTAACAAGTAAAAACCCTTACAGTGTAAGGGTTACGAAAAATTCTAATCATAATGCGGTCGAAGGGATTTGAACCCTCACACCCAATGGGCACTACCACCTCAAGGTAGCGTGTCTGCCGTTCCACCACGACCGCGCATAATATTTTTGCAACACATTATGTATATTACATGGATAACACTTAAAAGTAAAGAGCATATTATTAGCTTACAGTAATATCCACACACACTCCAATAGCATTGACAACAATAGTTGTTAGGAATATAGTTGTTATAACAACTATATTAAAAGGAAGTGTTTACCCTGTTTAGATTCCCCTCCCCCGAACAGTCCATCGGATTCAAATACGCACATATTTTTCGTAAGATTAGCACTTTATTCGCTAATAAGCTTAGAGCCTATGACATCACCCCTGAACAGTGGGCCGTCCTATATCAAGTATGCCTTGAGGAAGGAACTAACCAAAAGGAAATTGCACTCCGTACGGATAAAGATCAGCCTACGGTGACGCGTATCTTAGATGTTCTAGATAAAAAGAAGCTCATAATACGACAAATAAACCCTACTGATCGCAGGGCATTCTTGATCTGTTCAACTGATTCAGCTAAGACACTCATCTTAGATACACTTCCTCTAGAGTTAGGGCTGAATGACAAATTGATATCTGGAATCACAGATGAACAGCTACTATCTTTACAACAGATCATGGAACAAATCCAACATAATATCGATCAATTACATCAAGGTTAGGAGTCTTCAAAAAAAATGAAAACCAAACAAGTCAAACTCTGGACAAGAGAATTCATCATGCTTACTGTATGTAACTTATTACTATTTCTGAATTTACAGATGATCTTATCACCGCTACCTTCTTATGTTAAAGATCATTTCCATGCGAGTGATCTAACCGTTAGTCTGTTCACGACTCTCTTTGCTCTAGCTGCTATCGCTTCGCGACTATTCTCCGCCAAGGCATTAGAAAAAGGAAAAAGAAACACCATCCTTTTCACAGGACTTATTCTCATAACATTGGCTACTTTCGGATATTTATGGAGTGGAACGGTAGCCATGCTACTACTTATGCGTATTCTATTTGGAATTGGCTTCGGAATGGGAAGTACGACCCTTCCGACGATGGCCACCGGGGTCATTCCAAACAGACGATTAGGAGAAGGTTTGGGTTATTTCGGGTTATCCACTAGTATTGCGCTATCTCTGGGACCCGTAATCGGAAGCACCATATTAGGGCAAAGTGGATTTCCTACGTTAGTATATGTCACTTTGGCAACAGCACTATTGATTTTCCCATTGATCTATCCCATCACCAAAAAAGTGAAACCTCCTGTTGTAGCCCCTAAGGAACTTTCATCAACACCCAACAAGACGGGCTTCAATAGAAAACTGATCCTCCCGAGTATTCTTAATATGCTCATGTCGATCACCTATGGCGGTTTATTGAGCTTTTTAATTTTATTTGGAAAAGAAGTTCATCTTGCAAATGCATCATTATTTTTCTTATTTAATGTTATTTCAGTTATTATCGTCCGTCCGATATCAGGTAAACTCTATGACCGCAAAGGTCATATTGTACTGCTCATTCCAGCGGCGTTGTTTCTAATTATCGGGCTCATCCTACTTTCTTACTCAACCTCTACCGTTTCTCTTGCAGTAGCAGCATTATTCTATGGCGTTGGTTTCGGTACAGCACAACCTACAATTCAGACTTGGATGATTCAATCGGTCACACCACAGCAGCAAGGTATGGCCAATAGCATGTATTTCAATTCGCTTGATCTTGGGGTAGCTGTCGGAGCACTGTCTCTAGGTCAAATTGCTTCCCACTCAAGTTATGCTGTTATGTACCGGTATTCATCTATGTTCCTTGTGTTATTCATTGTGCTTTATGCCATCTATATGGTGAAGGGATTCAAGCGTGGTTCTCACTTGGGTAAAATCACGTAAAGGAGAAATGAATTAGGCGTCAAAAAACCACTCCCTATTCAGAATCTAATATTCTGAATAGGGAGTGGTTTTAACATCCGTAGAAGCCTAATCATAATGCGGTCGAAGGGATTTGAACCCTCACACCCAATGGGCACTACCACCTCAAGGTAGCGTGTCTGCCGTTCCACCACGACCGCAAATCATAAAAGTGAAAATGGTGAGCCATGAAGGATTCGAACCTTCGACACCCTGATTAAAAGTCAGGTGCTCTACCAACTGAGCTAATGGCTCTCGGTGACTACACAATGCTGTGTGCCATTCTTGAAGACTGAATTCCTTCATAATAAATGGTGACCCGTAGGGGACTCGAACCCCTGTTACCTCCGTGAAAGGGAGGTGTCTTAACCACTTGACCAACGGGCCATAATACATCACTTCTTGTGACAACAAAAATGATTATAACAAAATTACAATTACATGACAAGCTTTTTTTCTTAGATTCTTATCTCACATTTCGAGTGGCATAGTGAGCGTATCGCATCTTCTACCTTCTAATGGAAGCCACGGACACTATTCTAACAAAAAAAGGAACCTTGATAGGTCCCTTTGTCAATTCATATATGATTGGCTAAAAAAATATGGCGGAGAGAGTGGGATTCGAACCCACGCACCGCTTACGCAGTCTAACCCCTTAGCAGAGGGTCCCCTTATAGCCACTTGGGTATCTCTCCAAAAAATAATGGCTCCCCGAACAGGACTCGAACCTGTGACAACTCGATTAACAGTCGAGTGCTCTACCAACTGAGCTATCAGGGAACATCAATCTAGACTTACAATCATTAATATATCATTCCGAATGATTTCAGTCAAGATGGAGTCATCGAAGATAGGCTCAGATCGCCTCGACATTTACCACATCGGTAACGCTTAGGGTCTACTTTTCTTTTACGGAGATACTCCATTTCACATCGTGTACATGTCAGCTTATATCGATAAGGGAGAGGCTTTCTAGCCTTCGCTCCAGGAAGTGCCTGACAGAACCTACTCCCCCCAACTTGTTGCAACAATTGTTTAAACTCCGGATCACGATGTCGGTACCCTCTTCCTCTCAGATGGAGATGATAGTGGCATAATTCATGCTTGATAATTTTTTCCACCTCTTCATTTCCAAAGTTATCGAGTTGATGGGGATTAATCTCTATGTTATGCCCCTTGAGGAAATATCGCCCTCCCGTAGTCTTTAACCGCCCATTGAACACAGCTTGATGCAAGAACGGCACTCCGAAGCAACGGTGTGAAATATCCTCCACCCATACCTGTAATTCCTCATTGGTCATCATTTCTGTCATAGTTCTCCAACGATTCCTTCCTACTATATGCTAGGCATTCGCCCATTCCCTTATCAGGGACATGACTTGATACTTGAATTTTAACTTCGCTATAGGCTACACTGTCAAGTATACTGATACAAGCATCGTTCATTCAATACATAAAGATATATAGGGGGATTCTAACACACTATGGCAAAGATGAGATACGTCATTTTACAACTACAACATGAACTTCAATTTGTGGAAATGCCTGCAGACTACGCTTATCAACTAAGTGCACTTAATCTGCGTCTTAATAAAGAGATCGCCAAACTGACCGCTGCAAATATTCCTACACTACCGCTAGCTGTCGCTGAGTGCGACGCTCTTGATCTTTTGCAAGAACAGTATACGATTCAAGGTGGACTGGATTACATCAATGAATTGGAGAAATCCTTTGCAACCATTGATGAAAAGAGTTATCCACTCATATCACTGCTTACCGAGATTCGTGCTCTTCAAGCTCAACTAGAACAATGGTATGAAGAAGAGATGGAGTAGTTTTAATGTATACCTGCACACTCTGGGCTACTCCTCCATATGCTAACGGTACATATGGAATGCAAGAGGAGGAGATACCCTTGCCACAGTGGCTGTGCAATCAATTAATGCGCGCTTTCAACAAAAGAGACCGACGGCAGATAAAACTACTCAATGAATGTTGGTTTGTCTACCGTAACTCTCCAGGTAACCGCGGTAATACATCTTCATAAGTTTCATTAGATCATCATTTTAGCCCCAAGCTTCGCCCCCCTAAGGGAGGACGAAGCTTGGGGCTATTGTATGCTAGGATCAAATTATTGATCCTTATGTGGGTTCTTCATCGTAAGTCCGACGCGCCCTTTTTTCTCATCTATATTCAGTACCCATACCGTCACATTATCACCAACAGAAACAACATCCATAGGATGTTTAACATATCCATTACTTAGCTGTGAAATGTGTACTAAGCCATCATTCTTAATTCCGATATCCACAAAGGCTCCGAAATCGATCACATTACGAACGGTTCCCTGCATCTCCATCCCCGGTGTTAAGTCTTCCATCTTCAATACATCGGTACGAAAGATAGGAAGTGGAAGCTCCTCACGAGGATCACGCCCCGGTCGTTGTAAGCTTTCTATAATGTCTCGCAGCGTAGGTACACCAACATCAAGTATGGTCGCTAATCCCTCAACATCCTGCTGTTCCAGCAGTTGGCTGAACTCTTGGCTTCCAAGCTTCTCTAACTCCATATTCAATTCACGAAACAATTTATCTACAACGGGATAGGATTCCGGATGAATGGGAGTACGATCAAGAATATGCTCCCCTTCTGAAATTCTCATAAACCCAATACATTGCTCATACGTTTTTGCACCTAGACGCGGGACTTTTTTCAACTGCTTGCGCGTAATGAATTTCCCGTTCTCTTCACGATACTTCACGATATTTTTAGCCGTAGTAGCATTTACGCCAGCTACGTAGGACAATAGCGATGGCGAGGCTGTGTTCACATCTACCCCTACATGGTTAACCGCTGACTCCACGACTACCTTAAGACTCTCTTCCAAGTGCTTCGGACTAACGTCATGCTGGTACTGCCCTACACCAATGGCCTTTGGATCGATCTTAACTAGCTCTGCTAAGGGATCCTGAATACGGCGAGCAATGGATACGGCGCTACGTTCAGATACGTCCAAATCAGGGAATTCTTCTTGCGCAAGCTTCGATGCAGAGTACACACTGGCACCCGCTTCATTAACAATAAGATAGGCCAACTCCTGATCTTTCAGATCACTGATGACTTCAGCAACGAACTGTTCTGTCTCTCTAGATGCGGTTCCGTTCCCAACAACAATCAATTGAATCTTATACTTCGTAATCAACTCGCGGAATTTCTCTGCTGCTTCCCTCACCTTATTATGCGGAGGAGTTGGATAGGTAACAGCCACTTCGAGCAGTTTGCCTGTGTCATCCACCACGGCCAGCTTACAGCCTGTCCGGAAGGCTGGATCTACACCCAATACACAGCGTCCTTTCACTGGCGCTTGTAGCAGCAAGCTACGCAAGTTACCGGAGAAGATAGATATCGCTTGACTATCCCCCTTCTCCGTCAATTCAGCACGTATCTCCCGCTCAATAGAAGGGGAAATTAGCCGCTTATACGAATCTTCAATAACAGATTCCAATATCTTCTTGACGCAAGAATCCCCTTTAATAACTTGGGAACCTATGAATGTGTGAATGGATTCAGCTGGCACTTCAAGGCCTACTTTAAGCACATTCTCTTTTTCACCACGATTGATAGCCAGAATACGGTGTGGTGGCATTTTCTTTGCAAGTTCTTTGTAACTGTAATAGTTCTCATATACCGACTCTTGCTCCGAATCCTTCGCTTCTGACACCAACAGTCCATGATCCATACTATATCGACGTACCCAAGCACGGATAGTGGCTTCATCTGCTATATTCTCAGCTAGAATATCCATAGCACCTTGGATCGCATCTTCAGGCGTCTCTACGCCTTTATCCACATCTACATATTTTGTTGCTTCTGTATCCAAATTTCCTTGCTTCGGCTGATCCCATATCCATATCGCCAAAGGCTCCAAACCTTTTTCCTTCGCCATACTAGCCCGAGTTTTGCGCTTTTGTCGATATGGACGGTACAGATCCTCCACTTCCTGCAATTTACTAGCTTGTTCAATAGCCGCCTTTAATTCAACGGTTAGTTTATCTTGTTCATGTATAATTCGTATGACTTCTCGCTTACGCTCTTCCAAGTTCCGCAAGTAACCCACACGCTCTTCGATATCTCGTAGTTGAGTCTCATCTAGTTCACCCGTCATCTCTTTACGGTAACGCGCAATGAAGGGAATTGTATTTCCTTCATCCAGTAGTCCCACCGTTGTGCGGACTTGCTTCAATGAGATATTTAATTCCTTAGCAGCTTGCTTAACGATCCGCTCTTGCTGTTCTGCTTTTATCGCTTCATCTTTTACCTCTACAACAACATCATGTTCTGACAATGGTATCCCTCTTTCTAAATACGGTATGTATCATATTATCACAAACTTTCGCTCATATTTCCAGTAAACCGATCCTACACAGCAATAATTGAACTCCACACACTACCTTGCTATCACTTACAAGTAGTCAACGTTAGTTAAAAAAAGGACATGTCCATCAGTTATAAACTGAACATGTCCTAACACATCATTAGATTCTTTCGAATCGGAAAAACTCACTATGATAATCTCCTGGCTGTGATCCAACCGGAATTCCTGCATACATAAGAGCGTCTCCGCCAAAAGTCTCGTCTCCTCCGAGCAGTCGATAATCTGCATGGAGGTCCAAGCCCTTCAATTTCAATCGATTCAAAGGTGCGTTCGATTCTGATAACACTCGGAAATAGAATACAGCCACTTCACTTCCATCTGGCGATACGAACATCCATGCTGTCTCATTTCCCTCGAACGGACTAAGCAAACGGTGGAAGTCACCAAATTGGACCAATCCACGAATTTCTTTATACAGTGATATCTGCTGCTTGACAGCTTCTTTCTCTTCATCAGTAAACTTCGTTAGATCCAGCTCATAGCCGAAATTACCAGACATGGCCACAAGAGCGCGCATCTCTAGTGGTGTCGTACGACCGACTTGATGGTTAGGGACATCCGAAATATGGGATCCTATAGAACTAATAGGATATACAAGACTGGTTCCGTATTGAATTCTTAGGCGAGCCACAGCATCCGTGTTATCGCTTGTCCATGTTTGCGGCATATAATACAGCATTCCTGGATCAAATCGACCTCCACCGCCCGAACAGCTCTCAAACAAGATGTCTGGGAATGATGACGTAATACGTTCCATTACATCATATAAGCCCAGCATATAACGATGTGCCGTCTCTTGCTGTCTTTCCGGAGGTAACAACGCAGAACCTATCTCTGTCATATTACGATTCATGTCCCACTTCACGTAAGTAATTGGAGCACTCTTGAGAATTTCACTTATCATTTGTACCATTTCATCTTGAACATCTTGACGTGAGAAGTCGAGTACAAGCTGCTGTCTTGCTTCTGTACGACGACGATCCGGTACATGCAGACACCAATCCGGATGATTACGATATAAATCGCTATCAGGAGATACCATCTCTGGCTCGAACCAGAGTCCAAAGCGCATTCCTTGATTGGTTACTCTGCTCACTAAATCTTCAAGACCATTGGGAAGCTTATTCTTGTCTACAACCCAATCTCCAAGAGATGAGTTATCGCTATCCCTGTGACCGAACCAACCATCATCGAGTACGAATAGTTCAATTCCAAGATCCTGACCCGCTTTGGCGATATCCTCAATTTTATCAGCATTGAACTGAAAATAAGTTGCTTCCCAATTATTCACAAGTATAGGTCGCTCTGCATCACGATACTTACCACGAGCAAGACGTTCCCGATACAAGTTATGATACTTACGTGACATCCCACCTAATCCTTCAGCAGAATATACCATAACTACTTCAGGTGTCTGAAAGGATTGTCCCGATTCTAATGTCCAACCAAATTCAAAAGGATTAATCCCTATTGAAAAACGTGTTGTCCGAAATTGATCCACTTCAGCCTGTGCAATAAAACTACCGCTATATACTAGACTGAAGCCGAATACTTCACCTTGATCTTCATCACTACCTGGCGATAATAACGCTGCAAATGGGTTCTGCTGATGACTACTAGAACCTCTGCGACTTTCCACGCTTTGCATACCACTAGCCAATGGACGGCGTACAATATCTCTTTCTCTACTCCATGCACCCGATAATTGTAGCCATTCATAGTCTGCATGAGGAAAGTCAACACTAGCGCTAAGCGCACGTAGTAATTCCACAGATTCCTTACTCTCATTCACAATAACCATGGAGCGAGTAATAGCATCATAATGTTCAAAGACTGTATACTGCAGTTCAATAAGAAGACCGGAACCCTTATCTTCAAGTTCAATAATTAAAGTCTGTGCTTCATGTTCTTCCTCAACGTACGTAGCTGGTAGTCCAGTTAGACCAGGCTTCCCTTGCTCTAGACGATGTGTTCGATATATAAATTCAGTTACCGTCGAGCCATTGCTAAGACGGCATTGTAATAATGGGTGTCGGAAGTCACTGCTTCCATACACAGGCAATTCTTGAGGCAGTGTATCAAATGAAATCGTTCGATCCTCCGGAATTGGGTTCGGACTAAATGACGCCCGCTCCTGCCTAACGAGTAACCAACTTAAATCTCCTGTACGTAATTTCTTCCCATAATAAAGATGCGCCAAATGCCCCGAAGGTAATACTTGGAACACATAACTTGTACTCACCGTTTGCAGATGAAATAATTGCTTATCTTGATCAATAAATACGCCCATTGTATCCTATGCCCTCCCCATATGTAAATAACTGTAAACCTCTATGAAACAAGACGCACCCAGGGCACGTCTTGTTCATATCAATATATTCGACAATCAACGTTCAAAAATCGATTAAACTTAAACTGATGAGCAAACCTTCGTTGACCTTTTTCATCGTTTCCTCATCAAGATGAGTAATCTTATCCGTTAATCTTTGCTTATCAATCGTTCGGACTTGTTCCAACAGAATGACAGAATCCCGATCAAATCCATGGGAGAGTGCATCAATCTCCACATGAGTAGGAAGCTTCGCCTTTTGAATCTGCGCGGTAATCGCCGCTACGATGACCGTAGGACTGAACCGGTTACCGATATCATTCTGTATGATCAAAACAGGCCTCACCCCTCCCTGTTCAGAACCAACAACAGGCGAAAGGTCCGCGAAAAATACATCACCGCGTTTTACAATCAATATTTACACCCCGCTTACTGCGCGGCTTAGAGTGCTGTCTGCATCTTCCTCTGCGTGGAAAGCCTCACAAGCCATAGTCAAGTTAATCTTGGCCATTTCCATGTAACCTCGTTGCATCGACTCACGGATATATCTCTTCTTCCGTTCTACCAAATACAGTCTCATGGCCTGCCTAATGAGTTCACTACGATTGGAATTCTCCAATGCGACGATACCATCCACTTCCTTCAAGAGATGATCTGGTAAACTGATCATAATCCTCTTCGTGCTCTGCAAATTAGCCACCTTCTCTTCCACCCCCACGACACTTCATCACTTGTGCACCAGTATAACTTTATTCAAGGGAATTTATACAAAAGAATATATATGCGAATCGTATATCATGTATGCTACATTTCATTATAAACTACAATCCACATTAATATAAGATCATCCCTTAATCTAAATTTACATTCGAGATGTAATCATAGATTCCTTCTTCCCTACAAATAATAACTGATGGTATCTTCCCTAATCTAATAAAGGATTGACTACGTGTTGAAGGATTCCATCTTGAACATAATGGCGGGATACTCTAGCGGCTAGCATGCAGATCACTTCGTAAGGGATAGTACCTAGCTTGGAAGCCAACTCATCTGCTGTAATACATTCACCAGATTGTTGACCGATGAGTACAACCTCTTCGCCCACTTGGATTTCTTTTGCTTCTTCAGCAAAAGTTCGTAACGATACCATACACTGGTCCATGCAGATTGTTCCAACGATAGGAATCCGGCGTCCACGCATCAGTACTTCTGCCTTGCCACTCAGCATTCGAGAATAGCCATCAGCATAACCGATCGGAAGTGTAGCAATGACTTCATCATCTTCCGTCACGTATGTAGTGCCATAGCTAATTCCCGAATGAGGAGGGAGCATCTTAACATGTACTATTTGCGTTTTTAGCGTCAGTACTGGGGTTAATGCAATCTTCTGATCATTCACTTTATCTGATGGATAAAGTCCGTATAGGCTGATGCCTATACGCACCATATTATAAGATAGTTGTGGCATATCGATCGCAGTTGCACTATTTCCTGTATGTATAATAGGGATTTCAATACCCCTTTCCCCTAGCACGTCCACAACAGATTGAAACCGTCGGTACTGCTCCAGTGTATAACTCTTATCTTCTTCATCTGCCTTCGCGTAATGGGTGAATAACCCTTCAACTTGAATGCCTTGGATTGAGAAAGCCTGTTCTATGAAAGTAATCGCTTCTTCTCCCGGAAGCAGTCCAAGTCGACCCATCCCGGTGTCGATCTTAATGTGTACTCTCAATGGCTTAGCAGCACTTAGTGCGGGTATTTGAATAATAGCATCTAGGACATCTTGAGAGAAGAGGGTTACAGTAACATCATTCTCCCAAGCTACACGAATAGCTTCCGGAGCGATATACCCAAGAATAAGAATGGGAAAAGTAATACCCGCTCTGCGAAGCTCCAATGCTTCATCCAGGAAAGCAACGCTTAGGTAATCTACACCCACCTCCTCCATCTTCCTAGCTACTTCCACCGCACCATGCCCGTAAGCATTCGCCTTTACACATGCTAAGATCATCATTTCTGTTGGTAATACTGCGCGGAATGCTTGATAATTTGTACACAAATGGTCCAAATTAATCTCCGCTATTGTTGCACGATAGTTCACTTGCAAAACCGTCACCTTCTCTGAAGTTTGAGCAATCATTATTCATGTTCGTATGATCTAATGGTAATGTTCTGAAAGCCCCCTGTCAATTGAAGATGAAAAGACGGATTCCCTTCATTGTAGAGGGAGAGTTCCCCAACAATAACGAAAATCCGTCTACAAAATCTATTTACCCGTTTTTTCAGCTAAAGACGCTGCTACTTTCATCATTTCAGTAACTGGAAGATTCGCGCTCGTAATTCTGAACTCAATTCCGTTATCCATCCACGTTAATGTCTGCTGCTCATCCCCGGTCAATAACCCCACAGTAAATCCTAAATCAATGACAGAACCTGGTGTCAGCGACACCGCACGATCGAGTGGACGTGCTTCCATCAATGTGAATTGATACACACCCTCATAACGTAGCAAGACTGCATGGTCTTTACTGTCTGTTATCTCATTGGTATCTTTAAGCGTGACACCCTCTGGTACATAGTCTGGATCAATGATACCAAAGCTGCCTAAGTCCTTCATTGTAGGCTCGATCTGTGTATCATCTGTTAATTCTGTAACGATCTCATTACCGAACTCATCTATTTGAGTAACCGTCTGGATGGAGGATTCACCCATCGTCATCATGTTACGCTTCATATCAAATGCATCGTTCTCAAACTTCGTATTGAATGCAAAGGTATTGAACTTCACTTCCACAACAACGTTCGCTTCGGAATCCGATACTTGTACTTGCTTCGGTGCATAATTATCCTTGTTCAACCAGATCTTTTGCCGAATTAAAGATTGACTATGATAATTCGCTGCAACATCAAAGACAAAACTATCTTTATCATCTATGAATTGCCGCGTGTTATCACTGAGAATGCCTTGGACCAACGTCTGATATAAATACACCTGTCCTTGTTTCTCCGGCCAATCACTTTGGAACCTAAAGCTCTTGTTCAAGCTTGGCGTAAGGACGAACACCCCATCATCATTACGTAGAACGATTTGCGTAATATCCTTCTGAGCATTCTTCAGGCTAATCCGATAATACGAAGGATTCTGATACCATACTTCTACTTCATACTGTTGAGGCTTCTCACTAGTGTGTAACGTCATCGTACCTGAACCTTGATAAGAACCTTCCTTACTTTGCAACTTATCTACCACGTTGTTCAAATCTTTGACTACGGCTGCGGCATCTTTCTTTCCACCGCACCCTGCCAACACAACGCTAATACATAACACCATGGCTAGTACCCACGATATACGACGCATGACTTCATCCCCTTTATCCACATGTATTGAATTGATTAGTACATGTTTATGAGGGACTTGGTCACAATATGCAGACTAGCATGACAAGCATGAATTAGTTATCGAATTGTTGTGATACCAATTCGTGATACAATTCGTGACTCTCCATTAATTGCTGATGGGTTCCCTTTCCCGTCACTGTTCCTTGCTCCAGAACAATCAGCTTATCAGCCCCACGTATCGTGGATAGACGGTGTGCGATCACCAGTGTAGTTCGCCCTTCCATTAATACCTGTAAGGCAGCTTGTACAGACTGCTCAGAGGCGCTATCGAGATGTGCTGTTGCCTCATCCAGAAGTAATATCTCTGGGTTACGTAGAATAGCTCTAGCAATAGCCAATCGCTGACGCTGTCCTCCAGATAGCTTAATGCCTCTCTCTCCAACCTCAGTATCATATCCTTCCGGCAGAGTAGCAATGAAGGAATCCAAATTGGCCTGACGAATTGCATCATTAATTTCTGCTTTGCTACATCCCTCTAGTCCATAAGTCAGATTGGCTTTAATTGTTCCTTCCATGATCGGACTCTCCTGCGAGACATAAGCGATCCGTCGCCGCCATTCCTGTAATGGAATGGACCTAATGGGTGTAGATCCATATACTAATTCTCCCTGGGTTGAATCGTAGAATCTTTCAATTAGTGAGAATAAGGTTGTTTTACCTGCACCACTTGGGCCTACAAATGCCGTCATCTGACCCGCTTCAGCTGTGAAGCTTACGTTATGCACAATCTCTCGATCTTCCGAATAACTGAAACTTATAGATTCAAAGGTTAAAGACTGACCTCGTATAGAATGTATTAATACGTTGTTATCCGCAGAGGAATGACTTGTTATAATCTCCTCATGTTCCTCGTGAGCCTCTAGAGGCTCACAAAGGAGTTCCTGCACTCGTTCAGAAGCCCCTATAGCCTTTTGAAATTGGGTGAAGAAAGAGGCCATTTGCGTAACCGGTATGACAATTTGAAACAAATACAAGATGATCGCAACGAGTGAGCCTGCCGAGAGTGTTCCTGCAGAGACACGTACACCTCCATAACCGAATAGTAATAACAAAATGATTAACATGATCGTCATCATAAGCGGTGAGATAACGGACATAATCTTGGCTTCGCGGAGACCGTATTGAAATAGCTGTGTTATCCTATCCTTCCCCTGCTTCTCTTCTAAGGGTTCCGCTACAGAAGCCTTCACAAGCCGAATATCCGTAAGAACTCTTCCAAGCTCCCCTTGAAATTTAGCCGTTTCATTCTGCATATCCCGCGATACAACGAACATCTTCACACCAAGAGGCGCAAGAATAGCAAGGGCAATAGGTAATGCGACAAGCATCATAACCGTCATTTTCCAGTCCATGAAAAGAAGAAGCGTAAGTGCACCTATGATTGCCACAATGCCAGATATAAATGGGATGACATGAACCGTAATAAAGTCTTTAATAACATGCGTATCGTTCGTTACACGACTCATCGTCTCACCTGATGAACTTCGATCATAGAAAGATACCGGTAGCCTAATGACCTTTCGCCATACCTCATTTCGAAGACTAGCGACAACATACTGACCGATATGTGACATCGTATAAAACGAAAATCCTGCCATCAAAGACTGCACAATGAACAATACCCCTAAAATTATTACGGTATTCATCTGTAAACTAGAGGTTGATAATTGATCAATAACGTCTTTCGTCATTATTGGAATTAGAAGACTGAATACCGTTTCTCCTAGTGCTAATGCAACAGCCACCTTCAACTGCCAACTTTTCGAACTTTTCGGCAAATGCTGTTTCATTAGCATCCAGAATGACCTCCCGTTCGGCTTAGTTAGGGTCTCAGAAGTGATAGTCTTCTTCATCCCATCACCTCCTGATCAACGATATCCATTTCAGTTCGTTGTGATTCAATTAGCGTATCCAGAATCTGAGTCCTATTATTCAAAATCTCAATCGCTTCAGTTAGGAAAGCATCTTCTTCTACATTAAGCAAATCCGGAAACAGAAAGGGGTCTGGCACCTTCCAATCGATATTATCACCATCATCCCCCTTTGCCTCCATCATCGTTTTACTCATTTCCTCAAGTGAACGAGAGCCCATGATATCCAGAATTATATGCAAAACTTGCCCCGTTGCTTCTTGGACAGCATCACCATCAGGAGCATGGCCCTCTTTACAATACTTCTTTAATAATAACAATAAGCTAGTGATCTGATGCTCCGCTTCATTACGTTCCACAACTGATTTCTCCTTCATAAATACCATGTCGCTGAAGGACTCTGAGATGTGGTTCGTCAACCATTGCTGTTGCTCCTCTTCATGCTGAACCCTATGGATTAGCATAAGTAGCATTCCGCTATCAATTTCTTCCTCTTCCTCCTCCGCCAAAAGCTTTACACGATGTATTGCAGCAGTCACGCGCTCAAGATGTTCCTTCTTCTTCTGAAGCATCGCCTCTTGCGTTGCCAATGTTTGAAGCAGACTTTGTTCCGGATTATGAATAACCTTTGCTATCTCTTCTAGTGAAAAGTCCATAAACTTCATGGTTATTATTTTTTGTAGTGTGAAAAGATCCTTATCTGTGTATAACCTATGTCTCTGTTGTGTATACTGACTAGGTTTTAGCAAATTGACACGATCATAATATCGTAATGTACGCTCCGTTACCCCCGTCAGCTTGGCAAATGCTCCAATGAGATAGCTTTGATCTTCGTTCATAGCTTCAACTCCTTCTTACTCATGAGTATATCTCCTGACGCTACGTCAGGAGCAAGCATTATTTTTTAGGAAAGTGAAATTCAAGGAGATTACCTCCAACCCGCATACAAATCAAAAACTCCTTCTTGCAAAAATGCTAGCTTTTGCAAGAAGGAGTTTTTATTGTTTGTTTATTTTCAATGAATAAAGTTACTGTAATGTGGGATAGCCGTTATCTTCATCAATGGACCAGACCGTATCGAAATCCCATCCGACAATTGTATTTTTCTTATACAACTCCGCTGTCAACTTCCCAGCACCTACCTGTATCAAACATACCTGTCATTTCCTTATCGTAATAGCTGTCTTCAACGATTCCCGTTAAACCTGTACTTTCGAGGGAATATGACCCTCATCTGAACAATTGGGCAGGATGAGGGTCTCTTTCTGATTCCGCGGTCTTAAGCTCTTAATAAGAGGCCAACAGCGATCGGAAGAATAATCCGTCATCGTAGCGGCATCCTACACAAGTTTTTATCAAGTACTAGTTTTGGTTTTGAGTCTTTAAAGATATATTTATTCCTTTTCTTTTAACAAATAACAACCCAAATCGTTTATGAGCATGTTACAATGATAGGTATGCAATATTCTATTTAAATCTTATGGGGGAGCTCATGGAACTCGACACTAACTTATTTACACCGTTTAAACCTACATTCCGCTCACGGATAACATTAAAACTCAAGGCGACGTACGATTTCGATACACCTTTTTGGAGGTTATCTCAAAGTGGAGTTTGGGCATCAGGTTGTTATATGTTTGCTCTAACAGCGCTCAGCATACCCACTGGACTCGGCACTATGCTTGATATATTCATGATGATTACAGTAGGAACGCTAGGACTCGTATGTTCAGCGAATCTGATCGCACTTCTACTCGCATTGACTGGACTTCGTATTCCACGTCTATTCACTGGTGGGGTTTTATTTAATTTGGTCACTTTTTATTTCATGTTGTGGATTCCCGGTAGTGGCGTCATCGTATCTATCGTGATATCGGTTATCGTCACTCTACTAGGAATTCTTCTAGGTTTCTGGCTAGCCCTAGTGGCTAGTCAACATGTAAGAACTAGAACCAAATGGATCATGACTTTGCTACTATCTATTGTTCCATTCATCATCATAGGCTCCTTCTTAGTAGAGAAATCAGATATAATCAGAGTATCACCTATATCAGATACGGCGATTCCCACCATTCCGCTACCTAATCCAGCTGAGCTAGGTAACTTCGACACGCGGCATTTCACTTATGGAAGCGGAACTGACATACACCGTGAAGAGTACGGTACTTTGACTGACCTTAAATCATCATCCGTAGATGCCTCTTCTTACATTGATACATGGCCTTGGTTACGCACCTTATCTTGGAGTTTCGATCAAACGTCGCTCCCTTTAAATGGGAGGGTGTGGATGCCGACCGGTGAAGGCCCTTTCCCACTCGTACTAATTGTTCATGGCAATCATTTAATGGAGGATCACTCTGATGATGGGTATGGTTATCTTGGAGAGTTACTTGCTAGTAGAGGGTTTATAACTATATCTGTAGATGAGAACTTTCTAAACTATTCTGTATGGTCGAAAATACCAAAGAATGATATCAAAGTACGTACTTGGTTACTTCTTAAGCATCTTCAGCAGATTCAATCCTTCTCAGAACAGCCTGAATCACCCTTCTATGAGCAAGTTGACTTCGGCAACATTGCTCTGATCGGTCACTCTCGAGGAGGTCAGGCGGCGACTATGGCTGCAGATGCAGATCGTTGGTTCCTATCGGACCCAAATCTCAACAAAGATCTCAAGAACTTCTCCATCAAAGCTGTGATCGCTCTCGCTCCAACCGATGCAAAGGTCGATGGAATGCAAGCAAAGCTTCGAAATATAAGCTATATGGTACTTCAAGGGGCACGTGATGGCGATTTGAATGAATATTTCGGCGAACGTCAATATGATCGTGTTAGCTTCCCATCTAATGACGCCGGATTTAAAACTTATCTCCATATCCCTAATGCTAACCACTCCCAATTCAATACATCGTGGGGGGGACTGGATACGAGCTTACCGAAGGGACTATTCCTAAACAGAAATGACTTAATGAAGGGTTCCGATCAAAGACAAGTTGCTAAAGTGTATGTATCTGCCTTTTTGGAAACCATTTTCCATGATCAAACCGAATATACAAGTTTATTCCGTGACTACAGAACAGGGCTACACTGGCTACCAGACTCCATCTATTTCAATAGATTTGAGGATGGCAAGTTTATCGAGCTTGCTACATTTGATGACGATAAGAACAGCTCGACCATTGTAGATGAAATAAAGACGGAAGTAAGCGGTGGACTAAACTGGACTGAAGAGTCTATAACACCGGAGAATACAGGCATCCTATTAAACTGGAACAATGATGACTCGCAAGAAGCTACCTTTTCACTTAGTTGGGATGAGGAGGAGGATGGCGTAACAGATTATTTTACAGAAGCAGATGGGCTCTCTTTCTCCTTAGCCTACCAAAATGTGGATGGAATCGATGTTCAGGGCGATACGGTACCTATTGCAGAAATTGAAATAGCGTTGGAAACCAGTGATGGTATTTCTGTCACCCTTCCTCTATCACAATTCATGACGATTCAACCTATGATCGTTCCTCAATTCACGAAAAGTGTATGGCTTGAGAAGCATTTCGATAAGGGTAAATACAGCACGCCAGATACTGGGATATATCAAACGGTTGAACTGCCCTTCGAGGCAGTAGAGAAGATCAACCCTAACTTTGTACCTGAAAATACAAATAAAATCACTCTGAAATTTAGTGAAGGTCCTGGCCAAGCATTATTGGGTGATTTGGGGCTATATCAGAATTGAACAAGTAGAAACGGCTATGCCGTCTTTTTTCAAAGACGGCATCCGTTTCAGCGGAAATATAAGAAATAGAGTATCAAGTGAAACTTATACTTTCTTATATTTTAACAAGAGGATATTACATTAGGAGGTGAACTAAGTGGACAACGAAATACTACGTTATACTTTTGCTTATAAGGTGATCTCAACTGGAAATGAAGAACAAATTAGCGTATTTGCCGATAGTAAAGAGAAAGCTTCCGAGCTTGCCCTAGAAACGGCTTATGATTATGAGTTTACTTCCAAGGAAGATATTGAGATGGGGGAACTTCTGAGTATCTCCAAAGCAGTTGGTGACAATTACGTCGAATGTGCCGGTTGCGCATCATAAAATGACAAGAGGATACCAACGTGGTATCCTCTTTCTTTTCTACTTTAAACAATATCCACTCTATCAATATTTCTAAAAGTGACATAGGCTACACCCACACCTATCACTGCTAGTGTAAGAGGAATCGCGATAATAGAACTAAGTGAGAATCCATTCGTGTTCGAGTTAATGATTCCAATAATCAACGCTGAAGATACAATCGTTGCAGGAACTGATTTCTTCCTCATTCCAAAATATAAAGAGATTAAGCTTATACCCGTTGCCGCTATCGCCTGAACGACAATATTGACGAACTCTAGAGATATCATGTCGGTCGTTAGCTCATCTTGAACTAAGTGAAAGTAATGATTAATAATGACAAATGACCCAGCTACAAATACATTCGAAACTACGATCACGATGAATGTCATCCCTGTAATAAGTAGGATTTTAGATAAGATCAGTTTCTTACGTTGAATCGGATAGGTAAACAGAACCGATATGGTATTATTCTTATATTCATCAATGATTAATTTGGCAAACAGTACGGATGCAAAAACAACGAATGTCATTCGGACTATTGAGCCCGCAACCGATAATGTATCTAAAAAGTTCATAAAGATGGGAACTTTGTCTAGATCATCTATATCATGCATAAACCATAAGAATAGAACAATCAACAGATTTGCTATCACTACTCCTTTAAAATACCACCCAAATTTATTCTTCTTCAGCTCAAGCTTCATCAAGTTAAACAACATTCTCAACCCCCTCTATTTGTGTTAAGAAGTATTCTTCTAATGATGCCGTTTTTTTATTGATCGATTCAATGGCCACATCGTTGAGGATCAATGTTTTGGATATCTCCGACTGGGCTATGTCGGTATCATAAATACGAATAACCGATTCATCCATCACCTTGAAGTTGCTGAGTTGAAGCTTACTTTCCAGAATGAAAGCTGCCTTCTTATAATCAGCAGTCTTGAGCTCGACATAGTCCGTATTCTGCCCTCGCAACGTATCCATGGATACCTCTTGGATCAGCCTCCCACTCTTAATGATGCCAATCGTATCCGCAACCAGTTCAATCTCTCCCAGCAGATGACTTGAGATTAACAACGTCATGCCATACTCTTTACTAAGCATACTGAATATATTTCTCATATCTTTCATACCACTGGGATCTAACCCATTGATGGGTTCATCAAGAATTAATAGTTCTGGCTTCGTAATAATCGCCCTTGCAATACCTAACCTTTGCTTCATACCTAGTGAGAAATCTCGAACAGATTTATGATCGACATTAGTTAAATGGACTAACTCCAATGCTTCTTTGATTGCCTTTTTATTGTAGAAACCCATATATGCACAGTGTAATTCTAGATTCTCGAGTGCTGTCAATTTGTCATAAAAGACCGGATACTCAATAATGCTACCTATCCGCTTAAGATACTCAATAGACGATTGCGTTAAGGGTTCTCCGAACAAGACAATGTCACCGCTAGTCGGCTTGACTAGGTTCAGTAACATCTTCATCACTGTCGTTTTTCCTGCCCCGTTAGGACCGAGGAATCCGTAGATCTGACCTTGGCTGACTCTCATACTCACATCCGTTACGACATCTTTCCCTTGAAACGATTTGGTTAAATGGTTCGTGCTCAGGATAATACTCATTTATTTAGCTCCTTCAAATGTTCTTATTCATAAGATTAGAGCATAACCTTTTCTTTTCTCTTTCTTAATTCTTACAAAAATCTTACGAATACATAGCATCCTAATATGTAGCTCGTCGAAGTTGTACGGTAAAGACCGTCTTTTTAAATGGGTTACTGTGAAGATGGATTTCTCCACCTAATTGTTCAACTAATCTTTTGGTTATGGTGAGCCCCAGTCCGCTACCCTGAAATGATTTATTCCTGGAGTCTTCGAGCGTATACATTCTTTCAAAAACAAGATCATGATGCTGCTCGCTAATGCCTTTCCCTTGATCCCACACATCCACATATACATAGGCTTCGTCACTTCTCAAGGTAATACCAATAACTTTTCCATCGGCTCCGTATCGGATTGCGTTATCCATTAAGTTATTCAATATGCGTTCCAATGCTTCTTCATTAGCGTAGGCATATATGGAGGTATCTGGTATTTCAATCATAGGCTGAAGATCGTTCAATTGAATCACATCATAGAATGAAAGGATGCTATTCTTACACACGCCATTCATGTTCACACGCGTCACAGCAAAATCTTGATCGTCTGACTCGAGCTTAGCCAAATCAAAAAAAGTATGAATCAGCTTAGTGATCTCTAGTGCCTTTTGATGGAGTAACTTTAATAGTCGTTCTTGTTCTTCCTTATCTAAGTTAGGGTCATGAAGGATCATTTCAATCGTTCCGAGAACGACAGTTAATGGCGTCTTTAGATCGTGGGACACATTGGCAAGCATCCGTCTCATCACCATTTCAGTTCGTGTAAAATGCGCTGTTAACTCTTGGTTAGCATCTAGCAACAAATTCATCGCTATCAAAAGGGATTGGACGCTAACGTCATCCGTCACTCTCATGAGTTTCTCTGAAGACTTATTGTCCACAATAGCCATTAATTTGTTGTAGCAATATGTCAGATCCTCTGTTCTTCTCCTTGCAGATATATACTGAACCATCACGACTATACTCAATACAACAATGATACTAAGCCATAGGATCGTCACATTAAAACTCCCCTAGTCTATAACCGATTCCCCACAGGGTCTTAATATACTGAGGTTCCGAAGGATTGTCCTCAATCTTTTCTCTCAATCTTCTCATATGTACATTAATGATGTTCTCATCTCCATAATAAGCTTCATCCCACACCGACTGGTAAATCTGTTCTTTGGTGAATACCTTTTTGGGATGAGTCATGAGCAGCTTAAGTATTTGTAACTCCTTAGAAGTTAACTTCACTTCATTCCCATTCTTACTAACCGTCAGGTTGTCTATATCCATTACTATCTCATGAATCTCGACGATATTGGTTCTATTATCAGTCTGAACATTCACGTGATAACTTGCTCTTCGAAGTGCCGCCTTCACCCTAGCAGAAAGCTCTAGCATAGAGAATGGCTTAGCAATGTAGTCATCCGCTCCGAAACCAAGTCCTAATGCTTTGTCCACTTCACCATCTTTAGCAGATACAATCAGAATCGGGATCAGACTCTTCTCTCTAATGATTCTTAAGAAGTCCATGCCACTTAACTTCGGAAGCATCAGATCTAGAAGAATCAAATCAAATGATTCTTGGGCAAATCTCCGTACCGCTTCTTCCCCATCTTTCGCATGGACAACGGTGAATCCTTCCTTCTCCAAATAATTCACTACCATCTCACCTATGGAAGGTTCGTCTTCTACGAGTAATATTGTTCCTGACAATCTATCTTCACCCACCTATCTTGTTATATCCACAATTGCATCTTATTTCTTCGACCTATCTCTCAATTTACCACTATTCTGACAATCTCGCATTATGCCATCTAAAAGAATGTTTTTTCCATTTACTATATATATGGAAGGATTATAATTAGAGCTGTATATACTATGAATAGAGGCTCAATATAACGAAGAAATGGATTATCATTACAGCAAGTTTGATCATTGTTGCCGTAGTAATTACTATCTACCTCATTGGTAAACGAGAACAACCTATGTATATTTTTGAAGCAGAAGATGGCGTTCTTCATGGCGTGGAGCAGAGTCAACAGACCGCAAGCTTCTCTGGTAATGGATACGTTACAGGCTTTGACCAACCGGAAGATTCATTGTCCATAACTATTCATGCTCCGAAAGAGGGAATGTATCAGCTGTGGATCGGCTATAACGGAGAATGGACCCATACCAGATCCTAATCTTCTACAAGAATATCAGACGAATTGGAGCTGGTATATGATCATCCATATGTAATCACACTTGACGAGCTAACCGATCTACACACACACTGAACTAAATAGCAGGTTTATTATATACCTAATAATTGGATATATTCCGTTGACCAGTATATACTAGTTATATATAATTCTTATATACTAATCATGGGGGGCTAAAGTTGAAGTCGCATAACATTACGATCCGTTCAGAAATAGAAGAATATATAAGACAATCAGGAATGAGCCAACAATCGTTCTCCGAAGCTGCCGGCATGAGTCAACGTATGTTACGTGCTATATTAAATAGGAACTCTCCTAAACCTATCTCCTTAGAACAGCTAGATCTTATTACTACTGGTATGGGACTCTCAGAAGGATACTTATACGAATTATATATAGATGAGTGCTTCAGAACTACCGCTGCGAACTGGCAGAGTCTACAATCATTTTTAATTCGTTGCGCGGAACTAAAGCATCATGATTGCATCCGCCAAGTCATAACTCGTCTAGATGAAGATTCAAGTCCGATTACTGAAATTTTTGATACTGCAGAATTAATGTTTGCACAAGGTTGGCAAGTTGCTGCTGCGATCATGTATGAGAGCGTTATAGAGGCTGAAGAATTAACTCATTCGGAACGCTTAGCCATAAGTTATTATAGGCTCTTTCAGATTTATAGATCAGATGGGCATAAGAGCTTCATGATTGCTATGCAATTCATTCCCTATCGTCATCGATTGCCAGATGCATATGCTCTCGATGGGTTATTAATGCTCATACAAATGTTTGCAGTTAAACCCAAATGGGATGAAGTCGAGAATTATTCTAATGAACTGGTTCAATTGGCTGAAACGATCTACCTAAAGCAACAACAGTGGAATGATCCTGAATTCAATCCTGCGCGTCCTTTAGTATATTACTATGGGCAAGGCTATTTGTTTAAAGCGGGTTCTTATGAGCATCGTGGGATGTTCGCAGAATCGAAGAAATGGATTGCGAAATATGAAGATATGAGTTGGCTTGAAGGGCTCGATGCGATAGGAATCAAGGAAGTAGAACAATTTAACATGTTTGCTAAAGCTAACTTATTATCTATTGAAATTAAACAAGGAAATCTAACAAGGGTTGTAGAATACGTGAATTTCCTCAAACAACAGCCTAATGAAATTGTATATGGTTTGACTACTTTACTTGAATCCGCCAATCGAGTTAACTTTTTAGTTGACGAATATCTCGATATATTTACAGATCAAATTGCACAATATCGAATTGATCACAAAGAGGGTTGGAGTTATGAATCCACTTCATATTACTATAAGGAACCTTTTTATACTTATCGTTATCACGTGTTTTTCCAAACATATGCTTTATATTGTTTTAGAAAAGGGCTTCATCGAGAAGGTCTAGAAAATGTCTTACAGAGCTTTAGACTTTCATTCACTATAAATAGTAAAGATGGTATGGTTAGCTCTATGACATTATTTGAAGTGTACCGTCAGCACGCAACTCAAGAGCAACAATTTGTTTATTCTGGAATATGTAAGGAGGTGTGGGAACATGAAGAAAATCTTCGTCCGTATGGCGACGCAATTTATGATGGTTAGCCTTCTAAGCGCAGGTGTAATATCATTATTCTCTCACGGTATGGGAGTATAAACAAAACAAGAGTTGCCTGCGAGAAGTCTTTTAAAGACTTCTCGCAGGCAACTCTCTTTTATTCACCAAATAGATTGTTTATTTATTCACCCAAATCGACTTTCTTCGAATCCTTCTGCCCTTCTGTTGTCGTAACCGTAATCGGCGACCATTCAGCAATAACAGTCTGTCCGTGTACAGATACGCTTCCTTCTGGTGATAGATCCTTCTCCGTCATCATCCCAAGCGCAATGGTGAACTGATTCAGCTTAATCGGAATGTTCTTCTCGCGTCTAACCTCTACCCCGTTCAAATAAAAGACCGCTTCATCCTGAGCACGATTGTACGTTATTTTATAGGTGTTAAATTCCCTTGGTTTGAAGTTCGTATCTTCTTTAAATATGCAGAAGTACCGTGTCTTATCAGATGGAGGTACCTGAACGCCTGGAAAAGGAAGAATGCCATATACGCTTGCATACTTATCATTCCCAGCAAAGAAATCAAGCGCTGCACCCGTCGTGAAATCCAGTAAATTCAAAGAGACATACCCATCATACAAGTCCCCAGGGGCTGTATTCTGTGTGCGTGCACGGATCTGCAGTTCAAAACTCACTTCTCCCGCTTCAGGTACTTCCACCGGTTCTACAGAGTAATACATATGCTTCGCATTATCCAGTATCTGAATATGATCATTCTTCCGACTTAACGTAGCACGTGCATAAAGAATTCCATTGCGCACGATGACAACCGCATCTGGCTCACGATACTCCCAGTATGTTCCATCAGGAAGGGGGAATCCACCCATTTTCCACACTTGTCCTTCTGATAAAATAGTATGAAAATCACCAATAACTACTTGTTGTTCCATCTCAAATCCCTCTTTCCTTCTATAATAAACATTTCTATGTGCTCTACATTAACCCTTCAATAATCATGATCAGGATAAGTAGCGCTCCAAAACGCATGGTTGCTTGTAAAGATCCTCCCATTAGCGGTAAATAAGCTTGAGAACTATTATGCTCCTTCAATCTGCCATATACACGGTATAGTGGAATTAAAGCTATCCATGCGATTAGCGCATAGTAAGGTAATATTCCTACAATCGTACATATGAAGAGTGCTATCGCGGCAAGATACAGTAGCACTTTAGAGAAGCGGAGCGCTCGCGCTTCGCCCCATACGACAATTAGCGTTTTCTTACCTGCTTGAAGGTCTAATTTCCAATGTAAGAAATGATGATTGAACAGAATAAGCGTCGTAAGAAGTCCGATCGGCAACGATAATAGAAGCGCGCGAACATCCATATGGGCTGTCTGCACATAATAAGCACCCATCACAGGCAGCACACCGAACGAAAGTAGAATAGCAACTTCTCCTAATCCTTTTCCACGATATCCAAGCTTTAGAGGAGGTGCCACATAGAAAAAGGCGATTGCCCCACCCAGTAGACCAAGGACGAATGCCCACCAACCGCTAAAGAAGCTCAGTATTATTCCGCAAGAAATAGCGACACCAAATAACATCCATGTCACGATTGTATACGTTCGTACACTCCACATGCCTTTCGTCAAATATCCAGAGTGGCTAGTTATTGCATCGACCTCCACATCTATAACGGAGTCAGCCCCATTCTTATAATCCCATAAATCATTGATCATATTGGAGAATAGATGTGCAAGCGCTGCACCTATAAGTGTTAATACAAATAGTCCAATATGAAATACACCATCCCATACAAAAGCTGCTAATGCACCTAATGCAACAGGAATAAGCATAACCATAATAATTGATGCCCTTGATGCCTTTAGAAACTGTCTAATCTTGTCCAATTCCTATGCTCACTCCTTCTTTTCCAATACTCAAAAATAAAGCCTGCAAATAAGTTTGCAGACGATTGTTCAAACTCTCCATTTTAAGAATATCACATTTTATCGGTTATTGTCATGATTGGGGACTCTGATCCATTGGAATTAATTTCTCGTATTTACTAAATCCTTTAACTTCACCCATAAAGCTATATCCATATCTGGGGTAATAGCTGTTCAATATTTCATTATTGGCTATACAGTCCAGTCGTATTCGGTCCTTACCTTTGAAATGAATTCCGTTGTCCACCCAATGGAGGATCTCTCCCCCTAGACCTTTGCCCGAATAACCGCGGCTAACAGCAAGTCTATGTACGTATACAGCCGAGCCAAGTTGCTCGTCATTCTCGCCCCATAAATCTTCATCCCATTGACTAGCCCGCCTCTTCAAGATTACAGTTCCCACACAATAGCCATTCTCTTTGAATACAAATACTTCCCCACGTGAAATAGAACCGAGCATATCATGGCTATCTTCTCCCTCAAGAAGGCCTGCCCATTGATTAGATCCTTGGCTATGCAACCATCGTGCTATGTCTAAGAGTATGTCCATGATATCCTGTACATCGTCTACATTCGCTTGATATGCTTGTACTCGCTTATTTACATATTCACTCATTCGAATAGTTTCCATTAATATTCCTCCATATTCACAAGATTAGGACAACCCCTTAAATTTAATATAACATAAACCCACTAATTACTGTCTAGCTAAACATCAAAAATCACCTTCCTGAATCATGGGAGCATAATTCAGAAAGATGATATTTCGAATCCTACTTCTAACATTTATTCACATCAGAGCGCTAAATTACAAAAGGAATGATTTCGTAATAATCACCAATAGAATAAACAATACTAAAATTGCACTCGTTGATGTTCCAATACCCCCAAAGCCACCTAAAGCTCCACTCATAAGTCATTCCTCCTCAATTTTAAGGTACAATCTAGTTTATGTTGTGAATGAATAATGGAGCGGGTTATCTGGCAATTTCAAAAAAAATATCACTTATTCTTATCGCTTATTCGATATCACAAGAAAGAATGTTGCGAGTGGACCACATACTAAAGACAGCAAGAACCAGTTGAGCCCAGACCTATTTTTACCTTGTGCAATCCCAGCGTTAATTAGTGCAAGTGTTCCCCATCCAACAAAATACCCGTTATCCAACGCAAATCACCCCTTTGTCAGTTATAGAGGTTTATACGTTTCCAAAGTCATTTCGTCACAAGAGACAAAAAAAAGAGGCTCCGCTATCATAGCAGAGCCCTCATAAATGATTGGTTTACCTTATACCCATAAGGCTTTAGAGATAATGACCAATAGAATAAACAATACTAAAATTGCACCAGTCGATCCACCTAATCCACCAAATCCACCAACAGCCCCGCCACATGCACCGGCGTTTCCAACATTCCCAACATTACCACCACAACCATATCCACCAACAACTTCACCCATGATTAATTCCTCCTTTTTTGTGAGTACACCCTAGTCTATGTACAATAATCATTGTGGGAGAGGGCTTTTTGGTAAAGATATGATTGTTACCATCTTTAATCCGCCGTTAGCGCTTGGGAAGCGAACATCAGTAAGTAAGTTCAGGGTCAGTACGGATGATTTTGCAATCCATGCTCCCACGTAGGGATGGATATCCCTCAGCAATCCTTTCCGGACAAGGGCTGAAAGGTCGAGAGTGCGAACCCCCCAGGGATTTCATGTAGCTACTTCATTCCATGGGGAATGAACTTATTGTTCCATAATATTATATTTAGCCTGCCAACCTAATAATCTCTTGGCCTTCGCACTAGATAGTAAAGTTGCTCTACCCTCAAGTGGCGTCCGGATATCAGTCACTCCTGGTAGGTAACGATTAACTAATTGCAATGTAGGTTGATCAGATGATATATCATCTGCTGCTAGGTTCAAAGCTACCGCCCCAAGTCCATCTGTCTCAATGGCCAATTGGCACGCAGAAGCAACGTCTCTTGCGTCGATGTAACTCCATAGAATACGCAGCCGATCTTCTGGATGATCAAAGCGTGCCTTCACATCTGCATAACGCTCTGGAACTAGAATATTACCTAATCTGAAGCTAACAATTTGCATACCCGTACGACGGTTAAACGTCTCTGCAGTCACCTCATTCACGATCTTCGACAATCCATAACTATCTTCCGGTAATTGTGGATGTTCTTCATCCATCGGTAAATACTTCGGTTCAAAGAATTCACTAGCGAAGCAAATTCCATAAGAGGATTCACTTGATGCCACTACTACTTTATCTATATTATAATTAGCCGCCGCCTCCATAATGTTGTATGCACTCATCACATTATTCCGATAGCATACTTCATTGGTGTGCGTATACGCTTGCGGAATTGCTGCAAAATGTACGATCCCTGCTACCTCTTGCCGATGCCCACCCGCATACTGAGAAAGTGCACTATGAACTTGGCCCAAATCTGTTAAATCCGTAATAATTGTCCGACAAATTTTCTCGTCAGGGGCTTTTACATCGAGATTAATAACCTCATAATTTTGTTCTACAAAATGCTTCAGTATCCATTTCCCTGCCAGCCCACTACCTCCAGTGACAATTACCCGTTGTTTACTCATTAAGAGCCTCCTTAGATTTGTAGATCATAGCTACAATTATATAATATAACGCTTACAAGCATCCATTGTACCTACTATACAACAATCTGTAAACAACATAAGCGTATCAGAATCATATGTAACACAACAGTATCTTCAACTAAACGCTCGGCTTAGAACCCATTCTATTCGCCATGCATGATTGGGGAACTGCGCATACATTGCATAAAATAGAGAAAGCACAACAACAATCCATCTCACAATAACTGGGATGGATTGTTGTTGTGCTATCATTTTTCTACCATAGCGGTAAATCCTTCACCATTAACAATCACATTCGTATCGAATAATGATGATATTCATCTTATTCCTTTACACCACCTAATTGAAGACCCGCCACGAAGTATTTCTGCATAAAAGGATATACGACTAGTATTGGTAATGCAGCTACAATCGTGATCGCTGAACGAATCGAGATTGGAGTAATCATATTTCGCGCTGAATCCTGATCCATTCCTTGCGTCATTCCAGGATTGCTATTCGAATTCATCGTTGATGATAGTAGCTTCATCAATTCATATTGCAAAGTGCTCAAGTGTTGCTTGGAGGATGCGAACAAGAACGTATCAAACCAAGAATTCCATTGACCGACTGCAACGAATAGAGCAATAGTCGCGAGTACTGGTTTACATAACGGTAGAACAATTTGAATGAATATTCTAAACTCACCAGCCCCATCAATTTTGGCAGATTCAAATAGACTTTCTGCCAAAGTTTTTATATAGGTTCGAATGACAATGAGATTAAATCCACTTACAAGTCCCGGAATAATATAGACGTAGAAGGAATTTAGCAAATTTAAATCTTTAATCAAAAAATAATAGGGAATCAGTCCCGCATTGAAATACATTGTCATGACAACAATTAAAGTGAAAGATTTCCGGAAATAGAAATTTGTCCTGCTGAGAACGTATGCGAGCATAGACGTTAATAGAACGCTAAGGACCGTGGCAATGACCGTCCTTGCCACTGAGATCCAGAATGCATTCAGCACAGTACCTGTGATGAATACTGCTCGATAATTCTGCAACGTCCATTGTCTTGGCCATAAATAAATGCCACCACGAACCGTATCTATACCAGAGTTAAAGGATATGGCAAGCGTATTAAGGAACGGATAGAGCGTAATAATCGCTAATAATACCATCCCTATCGAATTCAGTGTGTGAAATACAATCGGCTCCCAACGACTTGTCTGAATTAATTTTCTTCTCATTGCACTAGACCTCCTCAGATCAATCTCTCTTCGCCAAGACGTTTGGCGATGGTATTCGCAGCAAAGATGAGCGTGATACTGACGATGGTCTTAAATATTCCGGCAGCAGTTGCAAGTGAATAGTTGCCTATTCGAAGCCCATATTTCAGTACGAATATATCAATCGTCTCGGACCAATCCACAATGAGGCCATTTCCCAGCAAATATTGAACCTCAAATCCAGCTTCCAAGATCCATCCCAAGTTCATAATTAATAGAATGATAATAATCGATTTAATGCCTGGTATCGTTATATACATCATCTTCTGATAGCGATTCGCCCCATCTATATCCGCTGCTTCATAAAGTTCTGGACTAATTGAAGTAATAGCAGCTAGATAAATAATTGCGTTCCAACCGACTTCCTTCCATACGTGAGATGCTCCTACAATTCCCCAGAAATACTTCCCTTCATTCAACCACATGATTGGATTATCAATTATGCCTATCTTCATTAGTAATACATTCACTATGCCATCATCAATAGCTAGTGAATTAGCGACAAGCCCCGTTACGATAATCCAAGATAGAAAGTGTGGTAAATATGAAATTGTCTGTACTGTTTTCTTGAAGTACTTCGATCTAATCTCATTGAGCAATATAGCAAATACAATGGCTGTCACAAAACCTAGAACCATATTAATCATACTCATGGCTAACGTATTACGAAGTACACGAAGAAACGTTTCATCTGTGAATAGGAAACGAAAATGCTTAAGTCCTACCCAAGTCTGATTAGTAAAAGTCTTTGCTGGCTTGAAATCTTGAAAAGCCATAGACCAGCCCCATATGGGTACGTAGGAGAATAGGATAATATAAAGCATGACTGGAACGGACATGAAGAGTAATTGCCTCTGTTCACGTAATATTCTCCACCTTTTAATAATAGGGCTGATCTTAGGTACTTTATTATAGTTTGATACGGGCAATTTAGTTTCAGACATAGTTCACTGCCCCTCCTATTCCTATTCCTTGGAAAAAGGGAAGGTATGAAGCATTTCGCATCATACCTTCCACATCAGTATACTTCTTACAAAATCATTTACTCCAATTGTCAACGCGCCATTTAATCTGTTCGTTCACTCTATCTTCATAAGCTTTTACATTGGCTTTGCCAAGCTCTCCTAAGTACTCATCCCAGACCTTATCGAACTCAGCAGGTTTGGATAAGATAGCCTTCGGCAAAAATTTTAAAGATAGATCATTGATCTTCGTATCAGCAATACTTGCATCCGAACCTTCAACAAGGTCGATCTGCCATGCCGCGTAGTAAACAGGATTCTCAGGTGGTGGTGCAAAGAACTCAGTCCACATGTCATGGCCATATGCATCTAGAATTTCTTTATCTAACGGTTTCAGGCCATCCTTAAATTCTTTGACTTGCGATCCAGCTGCATTCGCATTTCCATCACTGAACGAACCTTGGATTTTAGGGATATATTCCAAAAGATATTTTGCACGATTGACAAGTTGCCAAGCAGGGTCTACCTGCAGATCACGCATCTCTTGGGTTCGATAGAACATACCTTCTGCATCTACCAGATAATCTTCACCTTCTATTCCCCATTGCAGCGTCTTCTGCCAATCCTCAGCAAGCATTGCATCTAAGGCCTGAATAATTCGGACCGGGTCCTTAGCATTTACACTAATTCCGTAACCATTGTTCAAGTTAACAGGAGGACGGTCACGATACCAATCTATCGTATTCGAGTCATAGACAAGAGGAAGACCTACATAGGTACGATCCTCTTTCTTCTGTGTCGTAAGAGAGTCCTCAGCCGATGAGAAGTTCCAGTGTTGGTCGAACATTGCAAGTACACGACCACTAGCTATTTTTGCCAAATACTGATCATAGTTTTGAGCAAATGCTTCCTTATCCATCAATCCAATCGCATTCGCATCGTTTAACTTCTTGTAATAGTCTTTCGCGATTGCTTTATCTGCAAAGATCTGTGCAACATTGTTATCTACCGTCACGCCACCATCATTCGGATATCCCGCCAAATGCTGCGGTGCGTTCTTAAGCCCAAATGTCCGCCAATCAAAAGCGAGGGTAGTGAATCCAATCGTAGGTTGTCCATCAATTTGCTCATACTTTTCTTTATATTGTTGAATAAGATCAAAGTATTCATCCAACGTCTTTAATTTCGGATAACCGTATTCCTTGAGAACTGCTTTCTGAATCCAGAAGGCAGGACCTCCATACCATGTTTCATTAAATGCTCCAGTGTACACTCCGTAGTTAGGCAACCAGTAAATATGCCCATCACTTGAGTCTTTCATCTGATTCAAATACGGTCCGTAATGCTTCTTCAAGTTCGGCCCATGTTGTTCAATTAAATCTTCTAAGGGGATAACTGCACCAGCTGCGACTAACTTCGTATCTGCCGTAATCAAATCAGGGTATTCACCACCCGCGATCATAACTCCGAGCTTCTGCTCATTATCACCTACGAGAAATTCCATCTCAAAGGTAACTCCAAGCTCATCTTTAATCTTCTTATAAATTTTGTTACTCTCAGGTGATACTTGCCCAGGGGCGCCATTGTACACCGAAATCTTAATTGGACTTAGCTCCGCAGTGGCCGGAGTGTCCGTACTTGGCGTTTCTGTTTTTGTTTCTGTTTCCGTTTTCGTATTCGTATTCGTATTCGATGCGTTATTGTTACTGCATCCCATCATGACAATGCTGAATATCAGCATACAAGCCAATGCTGTCATGAATGTTTTCCTTCTCGTAACGCCCATTAACTAACCCCCTAAAAATTGGTTTGGAAACGCTTTCAGTACTTATTATAGATTATACTTGTACGTTTACAATTCTCAAATTAAAGGTCTACCCCCCTCAAATATTAGAGCAATACTAATAAATGACTCACGATGCTTTAGACATCTCTTGGTTTCTGTCCCACTCTTTTCTCAAACTGCTTTAGAAATTGCGAGTAACTGCCGTATCCAATCCTCTCCGCAATTTGGCTAGCCTTAAGATCTTTCCCTTTGAACAATCTCAGCGCTTCATCAATACGTAGATTGTTCACGTACTCCTGAATGCCTATTCCATATTTGTCTTTAAATGCTTTGCCTAGATAGACCGGGTGCAAGTAATATCTAGTTGCAAGATCCTTAATCGATATAGGCTCACAATAGTGTTCCGATATATATATCTTAGTCTGTTCTACTATGCCCACTGCTTTCGATTCACGAATATCAGTGAATCGTTGTTGAAATGCTATACAATACTCACTCAGCCAATGCTCCATATCGTTCAGGGAGCAGGTAGGCTTATGTAGATTGTGTAGCGATAGCTGTCCAACCCCTTCAAAGTCTTGCCCGATTTCCTGAAGAATGAGAAAACTCTGATATACAATATGATGTATGAACATGATAATAATGGCTTGAGAAGTCCACGTAGCCTGAAACTCACGAAATACGTCGTGAATCTCCTTTTGGAGATGGTTAGGATTCGCGCACTCCATCATATACAGTATCCCAGTCGCCTTACTTAACATGGCAGGATCGTAACGAATTCCCTGATTCATAACATCTTGATAATATACAATAGGATTTCCTTTCATGAAGAAAAGGTAGGCGGAGGCTTGTAGGGCATCATTGTAGGATTCTCTAGCCTTGCCTAATTCAACAGTCAATCGCCCAACGGACAGACTGAATCTGACTGCCGTTCGCTCCTGAATTAATAGAAGTAGATCATCCACTACTTCCCTAATATCTTCTGAGGCTTGAAGGCCATATATGAGCCCAAAAGAGTGCGTAGTAGAATTAACCATAATGATCTGTTTTTGGCCCTCTATACAATGCTTCACAGCCTCTCGAAGATCCGTATATGCGGTCGTCTCCACTAAAAAGTGAATGCAACACCAACGACTCGCCTGATCAGATATCTGTGCTAACTCATCTCTTATGATATCTTCTAGTTCATCCAAATCACCGTTCACGAGGTCTGACAATACTCGTTCTAACTGAGTACGTTCTACAAACTTCGTGATGTCGGACACCTGCTGCCGACGTTCCAATATGCCATATACTTCAATGAGCACCTCTGTCGCTTCACTATCTATGATCGGCTTCAGCAAATAATGATGGACCCCATTTGCGAGCGCACGCTTCGTATATTCAAATTGACTATATCCACTTATGACTATAAATATAATATCTTCCCTGCCTTGGAGTTTACTCTGCTCAATTAGTTCAAGACCATTCATGATCGGCATTTCAATATCAGTAACGATAATATCAGGATCACAATCCTCTATAGTGTGTAATGCTTCCATCCCATTCTCACAGACTCCACAAATTTCAAACCCGAGTTTAGTCCAATCGATCATAATCATCAGGGCTTCGAGACCTAGGGGTTCATCATCAACTAATAATACTTTATACATGAGGTCACCTTCCCTCTTAAGAAGAACTTACATTGTCATCTATATTTGAACCGGTTCTTTGAAGTTGGAGAAGCGGAATGGCGAATCGCACCTGAGTTCCCTGACTCAACAAACTCTCTATCTGAAAATCTACACATCCATCATAGTACAGTTCAAGCCGCTTATACACATTACGGATCCCGACATGCACACCCGAATAATCAGTTGCTCGGATGGACTTTATAACTTCCTGTATCCGAATCTCATCCATTCCCATTCCATTATCCTCTACAACTACGACAAGTTTCCCTGCTATGACTTGTGCAGTGATCAGAATATTACGAATCTCCTTTGCCGCCTGAAAACCATGCTTACATGCATTCTCTACTAATGGTTGAATGCTCATCTTCGGAATCTTGTAGAGTAATACCGACTCATCAATAGTCAACGTGTAATCGAATCTCTCCCTAAAGCGAAACTTCTCGATCTGTAAATACATTTCTGTAAAACGTACTTCTTCTTGTAATGTAACAAGATCATCCGTCCAACTTAACAGTCGACGTAGAATCAAAGATAGATTCTTAATAATCTCCGTGATCTGGGTATATCCGTTCTTCGTGCTAACTACCAGCATGGCATTTAAAGTATTAAACAGAAAGTGTGGATTCAGTTGGCTCTGTAAGAAATTCAACTCCGCACGAACCCGTTCCAGTTCTAAGTCCTTTTTCTGAATCTCTAATTTATATACATCGTTAATAAGTGAATTGATCTTGCCTATCATAAGATTATAGCTGTGAATTAGTCCACCTATCTCATCTTTTCCTTCCGGCAGAAGTAACGGATCAAATCGCCCAGTCTTCACCCCTTTCATCTGCCTAGTCAGCCTATTCATTCGGTCATGATAAGACCTTAATATAATGATAATTAATACGGTCGGTATGAACGTACTGATAATCATGAGTACAATCATAAATTTGCGTGATTGTGTAAACGTATCTGCCACTTTATTATGATCTGCCATTCCAATTAATTTCCATCCTTTCATATAAGTGGCACTTCCCAAACTTCTCTCGAAGCGAACCGTCTCATCATCTGTTACATCCATCAGCATCTGCATTTCAGGGGTAGCTATGTCATTTCCTTGTTGACTCGACATGACAATCCGGTTGTTATTATCAATCAACCAAAAATCCAAATAATCCCGCTCGATTATCAAGATATCATTCAATTTATCCATATTAAGATCAATCTTTAAATATTTCTCATATGTTCGGAGGTCCCTAAAATTATCGAGTTTATAGATGATACTAATCAATCTGGCAGGTTTATTCGGAGGTAGTGGTGCTTGATTGGTATAAGCATATACAAACACTTGATCCTCAGAGGATTGAAGCTTCTTATACCATGGCGTTTGCTTCAATCGTATATCTAAATAGAAATATTCGCCGCCACTTGCAATCGTATCATTGCTCGTATATATGCCCAATTCAAGTAGATTGGGGTGAACAGGTAGATATGCTTTCAGTTTATTCCGCAACAACAAATCATTGGTCTCATAGAAGTCCACTGGACTCTCATAGATTCGGTCTATCGCCTTATACAATGCTAGATCACTAGATATCGTGTAACTTAGACCAACCAACTCTTCGATCGTTCTTGTCACTTCTTTCGTTGCTCGATTCATTGAGATTGCTATATTCTCTTCTTCACGAAGTAGAATATTCTGTGAAATTTGCTTATAGAAGAGAATGTTAATCGCAATAATGGGAATCAACACACACAATAAGTAGATTATTAGGAATTTGTATTTCAATGGAATATCATTAATGATATGAGTAAATCCTCTAATTGAGTGTCTCCGCATCCGCATCCTCCCTGAAATTGATAGACTCAACCATTATTTTTCTTATACATTGACGGGATACAATCCGTTAGACCTTTAAATTTCTTTACGAAATATTCCGGATTAGAATAACCAACTTTCTTTGCAATATGTTCTATCTTTAAATCCGTCCGACGTAGTAACCTCTTCGCTTCTTCGATTCTTAAATAATGGATATAGACGTTAAAGGACATCCCATTATATTTCTTGAAACATTGACTAAGGGTCACCACATTGATTTTGAATTGTTGAGCAAGTGTTTGAAGCTGCAGTTTATGACTATAATTCAATTTCACATACTCGATAATTTCATACATCGGATCAAGCTCTGACTTCTCTTTCTTCAATACATCTAGCACAGAGGCGATTTCGGTACATACTTCAATAAGTTCTCTCTTCAATTGCGTAATATATATAGGGGTATCCCTGGTAATCAAAGATACTCGATCGCAAATATTGGCTGTAGCATTCCATTGCAGCATTAGATTCATTAACTGGGATCGGACGATTGCCATAACATTCACAATATTCTGATAATCTGCTCCCATAGTATTAAAATCTTCAAAAATCAAATCGATCTGTTCTGATAGCTCGACCAACTGCCCCTCTTTCACTATACTTATTAGCTTGTCTATGCGCTTATTCAAAGTATCATTACACAGCCTATCTTTTGTTCGGCTAGTAAAGAAGAAGATCCCCGCTTTACTCGCTGTTAATCTAATCATCTTAGCTTGCAATGCCTGCTGGTATAATTCATGTAATTCTGTTAGTCCATACCCCTGACCGCTTATGTAGAACGAAATGTCTAGTTGAAATGAGGATTTCACATACGAAGCTAATTTAGATAGATGACTTATGACCATCCTGCGGATCGTTGGTCCTTCAACCAACAAGACACCCATCCGACCATCTGGTTCATGGAACAATGAACATTTACACCAAGAGGTTATTTCTATGATGCATTGCTGTCCGATCTGTTCTATCACCGATTTAGGAATATTTCTGAGTGCGGCATGCTTATCACTCTCTAATTCTAACAATAGAATTCTAAAGATGGGAGTCTTCTTAAATCCAAGCCAATCAGGAACATGGGAAGGCATTTCATTCAAAGATTCTCCACGAACCCATTGGGAAATCGTAGCTGTAAATGCCCTCTGTTTAATTTCCTGATTAAGAAGTAGCTGTTTACGTTCCACTTCCATATCTTGTTGAACCTTATGTAGAACCTCTTCCACTTCATCTGCCATAATGGGCTTCTGGATATAGTGAGATACCTTATAACGAATTGCCGTCTGTACATAATCAAATTTAATATGTCCGCTCAAAATCACAAATTTAGGGATATTTATGCATTCCTTCATCGTCTTTTGAATTAGTGATAAACCATTCATGTATGGCATATCAATATCCGTTATGACCAAATCAGGGCTCAAACTATGCAGGAGCTCATAACCTTCTTCTCCATCCATCGCTTCACCACATAGCTCGAACCCATACTTTGACCAATCCACCATCCATCGTAATCCTTCAAGAACATAGGGTTCATCATCGATAATAAGAACTCTTTTCATCATGTTCCTCCTTTAAATCACTAGGAAAAGTATGCATGTTTATTAGTTTTGCAAGCGTATTCAATAATACATCATTATTCTACAACAGAAACCCGAAATAATCTCTAACTATCTAAATTCATTTGTAACCTTCTGAATAACATGAGCTTTGTTATTGTGTCATACTAACAATTTAAGTTATACTTTACGTCTGTTTGTAAAATGTATAACTTATCAATCTCATTAAAATACTAGCAAGGAGAAATGGTCATGTGGTTTGTATTTGCATTAATAACAGCTTTCGCTTGGGGCGGAGCTGACCTATTTTACAAGAAAGGTACTGATAGTAGGGATCGTTTCAGCCATATTAAGATCGTCATTATCGTGGGCTTAGTCATGGGGATTCACGGTACAGCTTATATGCTCATTCAAGGAATAAAGTTCGATCCTATGAACATGATCCAATACTTCCCCGTCTCTGCACTCTATATTTTATCAATGACAATTGGGTATATCGGTTTGAGATATATTGAACTCTCAATCGCATCTCCCGTGCAAAATTCATCTGGAGCTATAACAGCAATACTATTATTCATATTTTTCACTCACGAGCTGGGTATGCTTGAAATATTGGGTATAGTCGTTATTACTTTAGGTGTTATTGGGATTGCTATATTAGAAAAGAAAGCTGAGAACAATGCGCTACGAGCAAGTTCTACGCTGATTGATAAGAAATACCAAATTGGCTTTATGGCCATTATCTTCCCAATTCTGTATAGCTTAATCGACGGACTTGGAACCTTTGCTGATGCGATCTATTTAGATGAGATGAAACTGATCAGTGAAGATGGAGCACTTCTTGCTTATGAGTTTACCTTTTTCATATGTGCCGTATTGTCATTTATTTACCTCAAATTCATAAAAAAAGAAAAATTCAACGTATTCAAAGAGCGAGACAAAGGATTTGCCGCTATTCTAGAAACAACCGGACAGTTCTTCTATGTGTTTGCTATGTCTAGTAACGCTATTATCGCAGCGCCACTCATTGCCTCATACAGTATATTCTCAGTGATACTCTCCCGAATATTCCTCAAAGAGAAGCTGAGTAAAGCACAGTACGCCGTTATTATTGTTGTTATTCTCGGTATTGCTTTGCTAGGTATCGCTGATGAGATATAGATTGGATCATTGACCTGCGTTACAACTTATCAAGCAGAAAGAGGCTTCTCATAGTTCTTATAGAACTTTAGAGAAACCTCTTTTAACTTATGATCATCATTTAAGTAATGGCTCTCAACTGTTGTAGCGCTTCCTCATAGTACTCTTCCTCGCTATAATAGTCTGTGAAATACTGTTCGAATCCCTCAATTCTATCACTCTGATCAGTCGTAACGAAACGTGTATACCAAGGAATAATAAAACTGTAGAATACATTCTTCTTATTTTCTCTTATATCTGCTTCCGTTAATCCGTTATCGATGAAACTCTGTAGAATTCTTTGATAACTCTCAATAAATACCCGCCCAAAATTATAACCAATCGGATCGTTACCAGCATAGGTAAACATCGAGCGATGAATAATGCAGAACTTCGGATGCTGTGCGAGTATTGCATACTGCCAATAGAGCTGATTAAACGAAGAATCTATATATTTCGACTTATCCTCAAGTGCGAGCCAAGCATCACGCTGTAAGATCATGGATGAAATAAAGGTACCGGATATAGATGATGCCTTAAGATATTCCGCAAGTCCTTCTCCCGTATCGACCCAGTAACCTCCTTTCAATAGATCAATATGGAACACCGCACAGTCATGATATTTATACAGCACATGTAACAAAGGAATTAGTGTATTCTCCACAAAAAAATCATCATCACCCTGAAGCTTTAGGAATTTCCCTCTGCCCTGTCCAAGTACATGCTGAATGTTACGATCAGCTCCGATATTCGTTTCATTTCGTTGATATTTCAAATTGTTATACTTTATACGAAATCGTTCAACTACTAATGGAGTCGAATCATCAGATGCATTATCTGATATACATACCTCGAATAGATCGCAATGGCCGATCTGTGAATAGATGGACGTCAGACATTTCTCCAGATCCGTAGCTCGGTTATACGTAGGAATACAGATGGAGAGCAGGGGTTCTTCTTTTCTTTGCTTAAGTAGTTGTTCTACCTCTTGTTGGTTATTAGTTCTTACCCATTCATTCGTTGCTGGTTGATATACCTTAAGAACTTTCGCAGGCGCTCCTCCAACGACGCAATAATCAGGTACATCGCGGACGACTACAGAATTCGCCGAGACTACACTTCCTTTGCCAATTTTAACATGTCCTACAATCACCGCGTTCGCGCCGATCCATGCTCCTTCGCCAATAATCACTTGATCCGATCGTGTCGTGATGCCTTGGGATAGTACCGGGATTCCCACTTCTCGATATTGATGATCCGTATCAGAAATATAGACATTCGGTCCGATAAGTACGTTAGGCTCCAACTCTATCCGATTTACTGCTGATAGAATAAGTCCTAGATTGCATTGACAACCATCACCGATAATGATCTTCGGCATATCGCCGATATGTGGATCAATCACATTGAACCAATATCGTGAGCGTATATAAACATTGCTTCCGATCGCTATTCCAGCCGGATTAACCGATTGGCCTCCTTCCTCAACATGACTATTCAAGCCAAATCGATTAAAGAGCGCTGCCGTCTCCATGCCTATCCATCCCATCGTTATCCTCCATCCTCTCCTTACTCCTTACTCCTTACTCATCAAGCATATCGATCAACATTTCCTTTCTTAATTGTTCCCTCGGAAGTAAAGGCGACATATCTTCAATAGGTCTATTTACGACTAACTTCGGATTCACATTCGTATTTATATCAAGCATTACTTCTACGAAAAAACTTCCTTTACTGCGCAGTGCTAGATCAATCTTCTTCGTAGCTTCAGACATATTGGCTATTCTAGTTCCTGGAATACCGTAAGCTTCTGCTACCTTGACCAAATCAGGACATCCGTATCCTTCCACGGTAGATTGCTGGCGACCGTCGAAGTACATATCCTGAAATTGCCGAACCATACCAAGATTTCTGTTATTCATCACGAACACTTTAATATTAAGATGATTCTGTTCAATGGTATGCAATTCCTGAATATTAAGCTGTATCCCCCCATCTCCAGCAATAACAATAATTCTGGCATTCGGAGCTGCCATTGCGGCACCGATAGCTGCGGGAAGTGCGAATCCCATAGCACCCATCCCTCCAGCATTCAGCAGACGCTGACCTTCGAGCAGTTGAAATGATTGGCTCGCCCACATCTGATGCTGACCGACATCCAGTACAATCACATCCCCCTCAGCGCACCGTGAAGACAATAATTCTATAAATTGGTTGGGATCAATCACATTGTGATTAACTATTGAATCACCACTTGGATATTTCACCTTATGATCACGAATTATCGCTGCCCATGGTTCGTAATTAGGTAACTTTCTTCCAAATAAAGCTTTGGTAATATCAAATAGGAATTGCTTCACATCCGCATGAATGGCCAGATCAACCTGTACCTTTGCGTTCAACTCCACGGCTTCTATATCCACATGAATTTTCTTCGCTCCGCGGGCAAATGTCTGTGGTCTTGTCCCCGTCTGCCGGGTATCTAGTCGAGAACCTAATACAAGCAATACATCACAGTTCGCTAAGGCAAGATTGCTATAACGATTACCATACGACCCGATCAATCCCATAGTCGAAGAATGCATTGCTGGAAGAACATCTAAGCCCATTAATGAACTCACGACTGGAATATCAGTTAACTCAATGAAATCCCTAAGTTCCTTGACCGCATCAGCCGCCCTTACTCCCCCACCAACAAGAACAATCGGTCGTTCAGCCTTCTCTAACAAAGTAATGACTTCTTCAATCTCCTCGATCTGACAAGCTGTATTAAAATTAGTATATCTACGATATTCCTCACTATCGAAGAAGCTTTCCAGCAGATCGGGTTCAATCTGAGCTCGTTGAATGTTCATTGGAATATCGAGTAGGACAGGTCCAGGGCGACCATGTTGGGCGATGAATACTGCTCTCTCCAATTGATATCGAATTTGACCAGCATCCGTAATCATCACTGCCGTCTTCGTAATGGGTGTGACGATACTTACAATATCTGTTTCTTGGAATCCAATCTGCCTTACTGGCTTATCAAACTTATATTCATACGTATTAACCTGTCCTGTAACGAATAAACAGGGAATCGAATCAAAATAACAGCTGCCGATACCTGTAATCAAATTAAGCGCTCCTGGCCCACTCGTCCCCATCGCTACTCCCAGCTTACCGTTAATCCGGCTATAGCCTTCCGCAGCAAATGCAGCTGCCTGCTCATGATGAACAGACACACATGACATATCCTGTTGTTCGATCGTCGAGTCAAGTAGATGAACGATTGCTCCTCCAGTCATCTCGAAGATATGATGCACTCCTTGCTTACTAATAAAATCAATGACGTAATCAGACAATTTCAATTGAAACCCTCCGTTCATATCCCTAGGCATCCTTTAACATATAAGCCTTGATCTGATCTAAGGTTACATTCCTCATCTCTTCTTGTCTCTGATAAGCCTTATACCATTCTACTGTTCCAGTAAGCGCCTGATCCACGTCCCATTTAGGCTGCCATCCTATATCCTGCTTGGCTCTTGTACTATCCAGCCTAAGTGTAGAAGTCTCATGGAGAGTTATTCCACTCTGGATTTCATAAAAATCAGGTTCGCCCCATAACGCTCCTAATGTCTTGACTAACCAATTCACATTCCGAACACTGTCTTCGCTTGGTCCAAAATTCCATGCATCAGCATACTTCTCTCCTTGCTCCACCATCCTCTGAATAAGTAACATGTAGCCCTGCAATGGCTCAAGCACATGCTGCCAGGGTCGGATCGCCTCAGGATAGCGGACGGGTAATCTATTTCCAGACAATAAAGCACGGATACAGTCCGGAACGATTCGGTCCTCTGACCAGTCTCCACCACCAATGACATTACCCGCTCTAGCCGTAGCAATGCTCACACCATGCACATCGTAGTTGCTAGGGTGAAAATAACTTTTACGAAAAGCAGAAGTTACCAGCTCTGAACAGGCTTTACTATTGGAATAAGGATCATATCCTCCTAATGGATCATTCTCGCGGTAACCCCATGCCCACTCTTGATTCTCATAGCATTTATCTGTAGTCACATTAAGTACTGCCTGGATGTTTATTCCGCTTGTTGTAGCAGAGCGTACTGCTTCAAGGAGATAGACCGTTCCAAGTGTATTTACCTCATACGTTTCAACAGGATGGGTATAAGAATAGCGAACAAGCGGCTGTGCAGCCATATGAATAATGATCTCTGGCTTCACTTCATTGATCGTGCGGAGTAATGAGTCATAATCTCGAATATCAGCAATAACTGAACGACAAATATCTTGAATACTTGCTAACTCGAACATACTAGGGGAATTTCTCGGATTCAATCCATAACCAGTTATTTGTGCCCCCAATGTATGCAGCCATAAGCATAGCCAGCTTCCTTTAAATCCTGTATGCCCCGTAATCATCACTCTTTTTCCATTCCAGAAAGAATGACTCAACGCACTCACCCCCTTAGCCCTTATTCCAGCATCCTTTACCGGATTTCCACAGATCTTCTAAATAATTTTTATCACGTAAAGTATCCATCGGATGCCAGAATCCGTGATGTTTGAAGGCCATTAGCTCACCAGATTTAGCGAGCGCCTCAAGCGGTTCTCGTTCCCACACCGTGCTATCCTTTTCGATTAGATCGAAGATCGTTGGCTCGAGCATAAAGAAACCTCCATTCACCCAACCTCCATCACCCTGTGGCTTCTCCTGGAATCCGAGCACCTGTTGCTCATCCGTCAATTGTAATGCTCCAAACCGTCCTGTCGGCTGTGTAGCTGTAACGGTTGCCTGTTTACCATGTGCATCATGGAATTTGACAAGTTCTCCAATATCAATATCCGATAAGCCGTCTCCATATGTCAGCATAAAAGCTTCATCGCCCACATATTTCTGTATGCGTTTAATCCGCCCTCCCGTCATCGTATCTTGTCCCGTATCCACTAACGTCACCTTCCATGGATCCAGATAGCGATTGTGTACAGTGACTTCGTTCGTATTGGAATGTCCGAAATCAATCGTTACATCAGAGCCATACAAATAATAATGTGCAAAGTATTCTTTAATGACATTCCCCTTGTAACCGAGACATATGATGAAATCCTGGTATCCATAATACGAATAGATTTTCATGACATGCCAGAGCAGTGGTTTATCGCCAATCTCGATCATCGGCTTCGGCTTCAAATATGTCTCTTCACTGATTCTCGTTCCATAACCTCCTGCCAGAATAACAACTTTCATAGAACCCTTCCCTTCAACAGGTGATAAATACTATCAACGACGTATTGAAGCATATCTAACGTTAGCCCTGGGTATAAACCTATCCAAAATGTATCATTCATGATTTGGTCGGTATTATGCAACGTGCCAACAATGCGATGTGGGATGTCCTTATATGCCGGCTGACGTAAAATATTACCTGCAAATAACAAGCGAGTCCCAATCCGTAATTTTTCTAGTTCTTGAACAAGTTCATTTCGTGAAAGAGGTGCCTGAGCCCTCACTGTAATGGGAAATCCGAACCAGGAAGGTTCACTGCCCGCAGTGGCTTCCGGTAAGATCAGTACATCGGCTAATGACTTTAGCTCTTCCTTCAGAAAATCAAAATTGGACCTTCTCTTGGCAATAAAATCAGGTAATTTCTGTAACTGCGCCACACCAATAGCTGCTTGCATATCAGTAATCTTGAGATTATAGCCAATATGACTGTACGTATATTTATGATCGTATCCATAAGGGAGATCTCCTAGTTGCCAACCAAACCGCTTCCCGCATGTATTGTCCTTCCCGGGATTACACCAGCAATCCCTACCCCAATCCCGGAACGATTCTACGATTTTCTTAAGTTTAGGCGAAGCTGTTAGAACGGCTCCTCCTTCACCCATCGTAATATGGTGAGCAGGATAGAAGCTGACAGTGGCTAAATCACCGAATGTTCCAACCTGTTGCCCCATATATTTCGTTCCAACAGCATCACAACAATCTTCAATTAGCCATAAATTATACTTATCCGCTAGTCGTTTCACTTCATCTACTCGATATGGATTTCCGAGGGTATGTGCGATGAGGATCGCCTTTGTTTTCTCTCCAATGGCCTCCTCCAATAATGTAATATCGATATTATAAGTAGGGAGTTCTACATCAAGGAATACAGGGATCATGCCACACTGCAAAATTGGATTAACAGTTGTTGGAAATCCTGCCGCTACAGTGATCACTTCATCTCCTGGCAGCAGCCGACGTTCACCAAGCTGTGGAGAGGTTAATGCAGAGAATGCAAGTAAATTGGCGCTGGACCCTGAATTCGTTAGTAGAGCATATTTGCACTGCATGAATTTAGCGAATTCTCGCTCGAATTTGCGACCGTAACGTTCTGATGTTAAAGTGAAATCAAGTGACGCATCAAGCAGATTCACTACTTCCGAACTATCGAATACTTTGCCACTGACCGGAATATAATCGACTCCACGCCGATAAGCTTTCTCTGGCCACTTGGTAGCATAATATTCAACAGCTAACTCCAATATTTGTTCCCGAATATCTCGTGCTGATTCTGTCATGTATTTAATCCTCCTAGGCCAATTCATTCTTCATACTTTCATTTATATGCCACGAATAATGATCGGGTTCATCGTTAGTATGAAAATGGGGATTAAGGTAGGAATAAATAGGTGACATTATTAGATTAGTCTGAAGCTAGCAGAACATTGCGAACCGAAAAGGCGAACCTATAGGATACCGGTTCGCCTTTCAGTTGATAATTAAATTAATTTCCCTCAAGCACTCTATATTAATTAATAGGTAATAAGTATGTCACTAGATTCTACATGTCCTTCCGATTCAAGTAGAAATTCATCATTCACATCATCCCATTGAAATGCTGCATCCCGCCGCACAATCCGATTCCGCCGCACAATCGATGACTCACCTTCTGCCGTTGCTTCATCACCCTCCAATTGTAATTGGATCGAGACAGCATCCACCTGATCATGAAGAAATAGTTTTATTCCTGATAATTTTCTCCGTTCATCAGCTGACATGTACTCCTCAGGTTTCATCCAGAATAGAAACTTCTTCGTTGATTCTGCAACAATGCGAGACCACCATACTTCAGGCGTATCCGTTCCCGATTTAACAACCTTACTCGTTAACTCCAGTACTTTTGCTAATACACTAGCTTCTGCCCCCCTATCCAACACAATGATTTCTTCAGCCATCTGCTGAATTTGAGAAAGTATGACTTCTACATGGTCAACGGTATGCTCATCTATGGGAAGGACAAGCGTGATCGCTACCGGATCTTTATAAATCAGCGAGTGAATGTCCTGACCCCACTTTTCCCTTGCCTTTTCCCGATTGATCACAAGCAAACCACCAAGATTCGCATTCTGTAATATTTTTGTTGTCATATGTCCAAAATGATGAATATATGAGTCGTAAACAACTCTTAATCGATACCCCCGATTCAACACCCTCAGGCACATATCATCATCCTCGTAGTTTCCCAGCCCATAACGTTCGTCGAACCCACCAACCTCTTCAATTATTGTACGTTTAAACAACATGCAAAAACCGATAATCCTGCGAACATCAAATGAATATCCCGCATGACGTGTTACATGTTCATGGGCAAAAGCATTCAATCCTGTTAACTCATCATATCCAACGGCAATCTTCTGTTGTCCACTCGCATAATTCGTAACAGGTCCGACAGCCCCGATATCGTCATCCCCATATAACACCCTCAACATAGCCGTCAGCCAGTTCGGAGTTACGATTGTATCATTATTTAAGAAGAGTATGGTATCTCCAGTCGCTACTTCTATTCCCTGATTACAGCCTTTGGCAAATCCAAGATTAATATCATTGAATATACCCTTCACATCTGCTTGGCTCTTTAAATAGTCGACAGTATCATCTGTTGATCCGTTATCTACAACAATCAGTTCATAAGGCTCATCTGTATAACATCGAATGCTAGACAAACACATTTGAGTAATGGGTAATTGATTGTGAGTCAGAATAATGATGCTAGTCTTGTGTGTCATGACGGATCTCCTATCTTATGAGTATCTCTAAAGTATTTGCGATTATAAATCATACTAGGATGAGTAGGATGAAATGCGGCAGCCTTCTCATTATGTTGATATGCTTTCTCATATTGCTTCAAACGGTCGTAACATAAACATAATTGAAGATGAGGATACCAAGTAGAAGAAGAACTATTGGTTATACCCAACCTAGCAACATTCTCAACCTCAGTTGCCTGCACATACCAGTAAATTGCTGTATCGTATTGCTTCTCTGCAAAGAAATAATTGCCGAATTCACAGGAAACCTCCGCACGCGGTTTCTCATAACACAGTACTCTAGCTAGGGATATAAATTGTTCATCTGTATTGCCCAACATATTATAACAATATGCCATTTTCAGGCATGCTTGAATATTATCTTCGATCCAGCCCTCTTTTGTTCGAAGCATTTTATCGTAAAATATGACTGCCTTGTCGTACATTTGGTGGTCTTTTAACTCGTTCGCATAATAATAAAGATCACGCGTCGAGAACTCTTCCCCAACATTCAATCTTTGCTGATAGATCCGTAAATTTCGATCTGTATAGGTCTTCTCCTTCCGATGCGTAATGCACACATCACTATCTAGAGATGGGCCGAAAACACTCAAATATTCATGTACCGGACCAATCCATTGGAATCCGCATGCTCTACGTACAAGACGATTACGACGCAAGCTCGAGGACGGCTTCCCATTCGTATCAAAAGAAAGTAAGTATGGCATCGTCACACGATCATATTGATTAGTTAACTTTTTCTTAAGCTTACTGAACCTCTTGCGGTCGACTTCTTCAATGACATCATCAGCATCCAACCATAATACAAAATCCTTCGTTGCTTTCGAGAATGAATAGTTACGAGCATCACCGAAGTTGTCAATCCATTCATAATCGAAAATACGATCCGTATACTTCCCTACGATTTCTTTAGTTCGATCAACAGATCCCGTGTCGATAATATTGATCTCATCCACAATCCCTACCACAGATTTTAAACATCGCTCAATTGTAGCTTCTTCATCTCGTACGATCATACATAAGCTTATAGTCACCATTGCTATCTGCTTCTCCTCCTTGCTGTCCTTCCTTAACAAGCTGACTTGTGTTTGGAACCATATAGAAGCCTTAATCACCTTGGAATCATCGGATAAAAGTTGCAGCATTCCCTCATACTCTTCTCTTCTTAATCCAGCTAACCTAATTGTTCATCACATTGAACCGTACGTAACGATTGCTCACCAGGTAAATCTGAACAACTAAGCGAAAGAAGCAATGCATACTACAGTTTATACAGCCATAGAGAGAAGAGTGAGCCCTTTTTCAGAACAATGGACCATCTGACAGTTTACATGCATCTATCTTTGAGGTTCGAGTCTTTAACTAAACCATAAGATTCATCCTATTCTCGAGGCAGAAAAAAGACGTATGTTCTTATGACAGAACATACGTTTTTTTAATATTTTTAAGAACCGTTATAACGGTATTATTAAATTTTGATAAGTTTAGGAGTCGATTGACAATCGAAGGCGTCAATGCTGTACCATTAATTAGAAGCTGTGAGTTTACAGCTAAAGCTGCCGTCAGGTTGATTTGATAAGATATCATATACGTTCCGGCAGTTGGGATTGTAATGATTGTACTCGCTCCATTAACTGTTATTCCGTTTAAAATATGATCATCTGGAAGCGGAACATTAGTATCACCGTGGATAACTGCAATTATTGCGCCAGAAGTATTAGTTTCTCCAGAAATAGAGCTAAGTCTAATAAAGAATGAGCGAAAAGTAAACCTATTCTGTAATCAGCAAATCGCTAGAACATAAATAACAAGAGGTATTTCAGAATGAATACTCCCACCACTTACCAACGCTGTCGCTTCGGTTGAAGTGGGGGTTTCTGATGTATCATCCAACTTATTTCAGGATGTTTAACACCAGGGGAGTTGACACGTTGATGGTCTGGTTACCATCCAACCCCTCTATCCCATTCGCTCCTTTGGCGGATACGTTTGGGAATACTTTTCGCATAATGTTGGCTGCGCCGTTGACATCGGCATGAATCAAGCCTTTCGAGTTCTTATACAGACCGCGATATATCCGCTTGCCTGAGAATACCCATCTACCCTCTTCTCCATAACTCGGCAACGGGTCTTGATCAAAGAAGCTGGCTTTCGAGGTATACGCCTCTTCCGTCAGGATAACGACTATTTCATGTTCTATTGCCTTATACTCGATCATCTTGATGAGCATCTGATGGGGAATATGACTGAAGGACTGATTGTTTCGCCGTCCTATTCCTGGGGCTTGCTTCCATCCATCGTTATGGCCAATGACAATCGTACCAATGTTGTGCTCCACTGCCAACTTAATAATCTGATGACTTACCTTGTGGAACAAGTCTTTGATCCTACGGTGGCGTTTCAGATGAAGCCGTTCTAATCGTCTGGACGTATACGCTCCTTCGCGTGGTTCCTTGCCCTGACGAAGAATGCCAGTATAGTGCGCTTTCATCTTGTTGTAATACTGATTGATCGATTTAACGATCTTACCCTTCACGATGAGCGGTTTCGCTCCGGTCGTCGTGACAATGGTTGTAAGATTGTTGACGCCAAGATCAATGGCCAACACGTGTTCTTGTGCCACTCCCTTCTTTTCGATCGGATAAGCGAAGATCATTTCGACCACGTATTGTCCATGGCTTGGGACGACACGCACTTGCATCAGTTGTCCGTTGGTACAACCCAGCTTACCGATGTTCAGTTGCAGCTTGGTCTTTGGAAACTTAAGAAACTTACGTTCTTTGATTACACAATCTTGATTGGAGAACATGACTTCCTTCACCCTATTCCGGGCGTACCCCGGAATATTAGGCTTGCCATTGTACTTCTCAGGATGCTGACGGTAATCCTTGATGCTAGCAAAAAAGGCCTTCCAGTTTTGGAACACCACCTTCATGATTCCCTGACTGCACTGCGTCGGGAGCGCCCGATAATCGATTTGATTCATCACCTTGAACAAAGCGTCCAAGAAGTTGTAATGAACAAAGGGAATTTCTTGCGACGGTAGCTTGAACGGATGGGAACGATTCTTTTCACTTCGTCGTTCGTTCATGACGTCAATATGTGATGCCAGCGTGTCCAGAACTTGCTGTTGCAACGGCTGAAGCTGCTCATTCTTCCCAAAAGCGGTAACGATCTGTCGGATGTAAAAATTGGTCGTGTTATACAGGTTCTTGGCATCCTGACATGCTTGATCGAGGTACGAAAACAAGCGATGACCTGGCTTAATCCACACTTGATAGGTTCTGTACATTGGCTTTGAATCTGACAAAGCTTCACCCCCTTCCAACTTATATAATACGAATATACGTTCTATTCTTATTATACCTTTTAAGATTTAGTAAAGGAAGAATATCTTGTGGGATTATTCAGGAGGTCGCCGATTCACCTCGCCACTTATAGAAGTGGGAGTCCTCTCGGCGAAAATTGATAGAGATGATTTTAAAGAGATAAACAAGGTGTCATAGCAATATTTCCTGTTAATCTCAAGCGAATCATTACACTCATGAAGAATCAAAGTAAAAAAAAAGGTGATATTCCGTTCAATTTCGAACGAAATATCGCCTTTTAAATTTAAATCATGTCTTCAGCAAATTAAAAACGTTTCATACTTGATAATGAACTTTAGTCATTTCCCTTACTTAACTTATTGCGATACCCGCACTTGCATATCCTGCGACAGTATTTACTAAGGATAGTCCGGCAGCTGTCGTTGTGAATACTAACAATAACCGCGTCTCCGCTGTTACCGGTATTGCCAGCCCTGTCAAAATACCGTTTGAGACGTCTCCAATAGAGATAAGTCCGGTAAGAGCAGGTGCTAACGTTACGAGAGTACCTGCAATTGGAGAGAAAGTGTTATCAGGTGTCGTAGAACTGTACAACTGTGCATGAATGGATACGGTTGAACCCACCAGAGCAAGTGCAGCTGTTACACTGAAATACGCAGCAATAGAAGTAATCGTTCCAGCACGTGGTAAAGAGAATGCAAAGTTCAGCAGCGTACCCGCAGCTCCAGTAAGATCAATTGTCGCGCCCAATACACTAAGACTTGGTGCAGAGCTTCCGAACCCAATAAGACTAGGTGTACCAGCAAGCCCCCCTACAATAGATGTTAATATTACAGGGATACCGGAAGCGAATGGAATAATTGCGCTGGATCCTGTGACACCAGTAACTCCAGTAACTCCTGTTACTCCTGTTACTCCTGTTGCTCCTGTATCACCAGTCGCCCCTGTCGCTCCAGTTACTCCAGTTGCTCCTGTTACTCCTGTTACTCCTGTTACTCCTGTTACTCCTGTTACTCCTGTTGCTCCTGTATCACCAGTCGCCCCTGTCGCTCCCGTTACTCCCGTTACTCCTGTTGCTCCTGTTTCACCAGTTACACCAGTTACTCCAGTTGCTCCAGTTACTCCAGTTGCTCCTGTATCACCAGTTGCTCCTGTTGCTCCGTCTGCTCCGGTCGCACCTGTTGCTCCGTCTACTCCGGTCGCACCTGTTGCTCCGTCTACTCCGGTTGCACCTGTTGCTCCGTCTACTCCGGTTGCACCTGTTGCTCCGTCTAATCCGGTTGCACCTGTTGCTCCGTCTACTCCGGTTGCACCTGTTGCTCCGTCTAATCCGGTTGCACCTGTTGCTCCGTCTAATCCGGTTGCACCTGTTGCTCCGTCTACTCCGGTTGCTCCAGTTGCTCCGTCTACTCCAGTTGCACCTGTTGCTCCGTCTAATCCGGTTGCACCTGTTGCTCCGTCTAATCCGGTTACACCTGTTGCTCCGTCTAATCCGGTTGCACCTGTTGCTCCGTCTGCTCCGGTTGCTCCTGTTGCGCCTGTTGCTCCGTCTACTCCGGTTGCACCTGTTGCTCCGTCTAATCCGGTTGCACCTGTTGCTCCGTCTGCTCCGGTTGCTCCTGTTGCTCCGTCTGCTCCGGTTGCTCCTGTTGCTCCGTCTGCTCCGGTTGCTCCTGTTGCTCCGTCTACTCCGGTTGCACCTGTTGCTCCGTCTACTCCGGTTGCACCCGTTGCTCCGTCTGCTCCGGTTGCACCTGTTGCTCCGTCTACTCCGGTTGCACCAGTTGCTCCGTCTGCTCCGGTTGCACCTGTTGCTCCATCTGCTCCGGTTGCACCTGTTGCTCCGTCTGCTCCGGTTGCACCTGTGGCTCCGTCTGCTCCGGTTGCACCTGTTGCTCCGTCTACTCCGGTTGCTCCTGTTGCTCCGTCTGCTCCGGTTGCACCTGTGGCTCCGTCTACTCCGGTTGCACCTGTTGCTCCGTCTGCTCCGGTTGCACCTGTTGCTCCGTCTGCTCCGGTTGCACCTGTTGCCCCGTCTACTCCGGTTGCACCTGTTGCCCCGTCTACTCCGGTTGCACCTGTTGCTCCGTCTGCACCTGTTGCCCCATCTGCTCCTGTTGCTCCATCTGCTCCCGTTGCTCCTCTTGCACCTGTTGCTCCAGTTGCTCCTGTTGGAACTGTTGGTATATTAATAGCGACGATTGCAGAACCTTGAGTAACCTCAATATCTAACGTCGTAGATACAAAGGATAATGTTTCACCCACTAATACCGTTGCCACATCACCCAGCGGACCTTCAACAAAGAACAAAGGCTCTTGTGGATCAAATTCTCCAGTTGGACCTGTTGGTCCTGTTGGTCCTGTTGGTCCTGTTGAACCCGTAGGTCCTGTTGGTCCTGTCGGTCCTCCAAATGGACCTGTAGATCCTGTAGGTCCTGTTGGTCCCAACAATGTAGGAGCAGACAGAACGGCTTCTAACTTATTCGTTAAGATCCATTCCTTTTTAATCGTTTCTCTTAGTGTATCACGTACACTTTCATTTACACTTAAAAGATCTGCTATCGTTGCTCCAGGGCCAGTAATACCAGGTAATGTCCCCAGAACGTATTGTAGCTTCTCCCCCTCTGCATTAATAATGTGACTCAGTCCTAATTCCTCCATCGCTATTGATGATAGTAGCAACGTTATTGCCTCTTCACGTGTTACTGAAATGCTGGGAGTAATATTCGGAATATTAGCTTGTGACATATTTACAACTCCTTTACTTGTGGAATGCTCTATCATATGAAATCGATCATTCTGTTGTTTGTGCTTTTTTTCATAATGGGGAAGGTGTCTTCTTGGATACTAGACTACTTTAGTTATTCACTCTTGAATTGCTCGTAATATAAGATCTAATTTATCCGTAAGAATCCATTCCTTTTTTCCTATTTCGCGAAGTGTTTCTCTAACACTGTTGTTCATGTTCAATACATCACTTAGTGTTGCGGCTGGTGAAGAGACGCCTGGTAGAGAACCAAGTATATATTGAATTTTCTCTCCTTCTGCATTAATAATATGAGCGAGCCCTAATTCCTCCATCGCAATAGAAGTCAATATTAAGTTGATTGCATCGTCTCTGGTTAATGATATGGATGGAGTGATATTCGGAATATTAGCTTGTGACAATGAACCCTCCTCCTTTAGTTTAATAACATAATGTATGTATTACAGAAGTAATGGGACTGATCGATACACCTATTTATATAAATGGAAATGCTAATGACACAGCCTATATGAGCCGCTTATACAATACTGTGCCCAACAGGAATAAGCAGGTTCCCATACTGCGGAACCTGCTAGATTATCATTATTAATGCCAACAGTTAATTATTTTTTATAGTGTTAGAAGAATCTTAATGTTCTGCACTATATCGATTTAGCATTTCAGCTTGCAAATTACTTTTCTTTTGCATCTATTCGGTGCTTTTCTTTTTTTTGGTACCTTACATTTTTTTGCTGCAAGTATTTTAATAATACGTGCTACTGTTTTCTTCGATATGCGAATACCCTTTTTACGGAGAATTTTGGTGATCTTCGGGACATTGCATCTAGATTGTCGATTGCAAATAACGGCATGGACTAGCGCCTCATTTTTGCAAGTTACTCCTTTTCTACGCCTTTTAGCTCTGACATACACCGTACGCCCTCGGGGTCCTGGTGGACCCCGATGGCCCCGATGGCCCGAATGGCCCGGAGGGCCCGCTCGACCTACACCATGTGGGCCTTCAGGACCTTCAGGACCTTCAGGACCTTCAGGTCCTCGTGGTCCAGCGAGACCCGTTGCGCCTGTCGCACCTGTCGCACCTGCACCCGGTCCAGTAGGACCGACTGGTCCAGTTGGCCCCACTGGTCCTGTTGCTCCCCTACCCGGAGAAACAAACTTTTTGAGTGAATCCAGCTTATTTTGGAGAATAAATTCTGTCTTCGTAACCTCTTCTAGCATTTCCTTCACATTACAATTCAATGTTATAATTTCCTCAAATGTTGGTGCAGGCGTAACACCTCCGCCAGACAACGTTCCCAATGCATACTGAATTTTTTCTGCTTCTGCGTTAAGAATATGGCTAAGACCTAGCTCCTGCATTGCAATAGAAGCTAATATTAGATTTATTGCATCATCACGTGTTACTGTAATTTCAGGTGTAATATTAGGGATATTAGCTTGCGACATTTTACAATACACTCCTTCCCTTTTTTCATTCATCACGTATGATATACGAACAATATTAGTTCAATATCTACATCCAGTATATGAATTCACTATGAAAGGGATTGGACTATCCTACCTGTTTCTACTCTCCAATGGCTCCGAAAGTTGTTGCAGAAGATCCTTCTATTAACTTAAGGGCTTCATGTGCATCTCTATGATCTGGTAACAATTCAAGGACTTTCAAATAGGCATCCTTAGCTTCTTCATAGTTCTTCAGATTTTGGTGACAGACTCCAATATAATAATGAGCATAGAAGCTACCTACACCAACCATAATTAAATGTGCCGTATTTACCTCCTTCAGTTCCAAACAGTGATTAAAGGATACCAACGCTTTCGCGTACTCCTTAGATTGCATATAGATAATCCCTCTGTAGAAGTGCAAATCCACATAGTCGGGATACAGTTGAATTGCAAAATTTATTCCATCTTTGGCTCCTTCATAACTACCGAGTGCAAGCAGGATAGAGTATTTTAATTTATACAATAGGGAAGGTGGCATGGACTTTTTTTCTAAAAAGCGTCGAATAGACGTGTTCACAGACTCGAAGGCCTGAACAAGTTCTCCTGAACGATAAAGTTCGCTACCGATATGATAATCGATCCAAGGATCATAATCCTTCTGTTGCTTCTCTTTCTCCAATAGACGTAAATTCCGCTCAAACTTCCCTTTAATCTCTACCTCATGGTCCATATAACCATAATGATGAATATTGACAGGAAGTGTAATAACTGATTGTTTAGTTAAACCTAATTTGGATATATCTAATTGCTCATGAACGGCATTACGAAAGCGGAGATTAGAATTATTACGGAAGAGCCGATACTGTGCTAGCAAGTGCGACTGATTATAGCTAGCTGGAAGAGGACCATAATAGTTGATGATTTGTACACTACCCAACCAATACTTATCTTCTTTTAACACATTTCGTAATAATTCAACACTTTCTCCCTCCACTTCTTCATCAGCATCAAGCCAGAGCACCCAATCTCCTGTGCTCTTCTCTAGACCATAATTACGTGCAGCCGCGAAGTCATCATTCCACTCGTAAGAATAGACTGAAGCATTGAAACTCAGGGCAATTTCTTTCGTCCGATCCTCTGAACCTGTATCGACAATAATAATCTCATCGACTACAGCCCTAACACTCTTCAAGCATTGCGCAAGTCTTTCCTCTTCATTTCGTACGATCATACAGAGTGTCAACTTCTTAAGTTCCTCCGAATTATTATCCACGATTGTAAATCCTCCCTTTTATTCATAGTTCAACATTGAGAATCAGCAACACAAAATGAGTTAGAAATTAGAGACTCATGTAATACTAAATATATGTCTAGGGCAGTTTTCTGTTACTTATGATATTTGCTCGTAGAGCACGTGGTTATTACCAAGCAACACAAAGAGACTTCTCACAAGTTCAATGAACTCATGAGAAGTCTCTCTGTGTGAATTGCCATTCAGAAGGAAACTGAGGCTGGATATAGACCATCAATCAAATAACGATAAACCCATGGAACGGTTCCTATTAACCTTTTACTAATTTACTGCGAACTTTATTCGATACAACTTCCACTATTAAAATAAGTGCGATAAGGCCAATTAGAATAGATCCTACTTCCGACCAGCGATAAGCATTCATCGCAAAAATAAGTGGGGCACCTATCCCACCGCCTCCAACTAATCCGAGAATAGCAGCATCACGCAGATTCATATCAAAGCGATAAATAACGATGGACATGAACATTGCTGACAACTGAGGGAGAATACCATAGCGAATCTTCTCGATAGTCGTGCAACCAATGGATTCCATAGATTCAAGCACAGATGTATCTAAATCTTCAATAACATCAACATATAGCTTTGATAACATACCGACGCTGGTAAGAGATATGGTAAGCACACCTGTAAAAGGACCTTGCCCGGTGACGCGAATGAACATTAATCCATACACGATAGGTGGAATTGTGCGGATGACAATTAATAAGAAGCGGATCACAAAGGCTACTGGCTTCGGCACAATATTAGATGCAGAGAGAAAAGCAAGTGGAATAGCTAGCACCGCCCCAACAATGGTTCCTAAAAAGGCGATGGCCATAGTTTCAAGCAATAAATATAAGACCCCACCTGTAGTCAAATTAAACAAGAATTCCGTATCTGGTTGAACTAGCCCTAATAAAATGTTTTTCGCAATCGACAATCCATTTGCTGTTACGTTATCCAATTGCACTGCTGATGTTGACCACACAAAAATAATGAGGACAATCACAGTGATTAGAAAATTAGGCAGATGGCGGTTTGTGGCTTGTTGTAACTGTTTATCTATAGCATTCATCATTTCTTCACCTACATCAATTTCTTTCGAAAATATTCACTAATCGTTTCAATCACGAAAACAGTACATACGAGCATCAACAAAATCATCCCCACGTTGGCATAGTTTCTCCAGCCAAGACTCTCAGCTAACAATAAACCAATTCCACCTGCACCAACGTATCCTAATATAGAGGCATACCGAACATTCCCCTCGAAACAGAACAATGATGTCGATAGATAGTTAGGTAGCACCTGTGGAAGTATAGCATACCGGAACGATTGAATCGTTGTCAGACCCATCGCATTCATCGCCTCATAAGCACCCATATTTGCATTTTCGATCTGCTCGTACAGCAATTTACCTATATAAGAAATAGTAAACAAGAATATTGCAACTGTTCCTGCCATTGTTCCTAATCCAAAAATAAATGTAGCGATCAGTGCTACTACTAAAGTCGGCAAAGTTCGCAGTATACTCAAAAGGAATTTTGTAACTGAAGGAATCCAACGACTACGATTAATATTACTGGCTGCTAACATTGCGATCGGTAATGCACAAATAGCCCCAAGTGCAGAACCAAATAAAGACATCTTTATAGTAGCAATTAGTGGTTCCCATAGCTTCGGCATATAAGCCCATGTTGGCGGGATCATTTCATGAATAATGACAAAAAACTGATTGATTCGTTTAAATAATCTTTGCAAGTCAAAATCAGTAATCTGAACAGAAAGATAGGTCAGCACTATAAAAACTAATAATATGATCGGAGTCATCGATCGTTTTTGGATGACGACTTTTCCATTAGGCAATTCTATTGTTTTAGATGGAAACAGCTTCGTTAGCATGGCTACCGCTGCCTCCTTCATCTACTTGACCATTGTATATAAGTTGCAGGACTTGATCATTCACCTCTCGTGAAGGACCGTCATATACAACTTCACCAGCTCGTATTCCAATGACACGTGTAGCATAAGCCAGTGCTAGTTCGACATGGTGAATATTAATAATCACGGTCATATTCATCTCTTGGTTAATACGTCTGAAATCTTCCATCACTTGATTAGCAGTAACCGGATCTAATGAAGCTACTGGTTCATCTGCTAGAATAATCCCCGGGTTCTGTGCTAGTGTTCTTGCCAAAGCAACGCGTTGCTGTTGCCCTCCAGATAATTGATCTACACGTACGTACGCTTTATCCAAAATGCCGACTTTATCTAGCGACATCAGTGCTCTTCTCTTTTCATCTTCTGTAAATATTCCAAGTGTTTTACGCCAAAATGGCATCTCAGGTACGAACGCTACCAAGACATTTTTAATAACTGAAATTCTTGTCACTAAGTTAAAGGATTGAAAGATCATTCCGATCTTCCGACGTAGCAGACGGATACCTCTTCCTTTAAGTTTACTAATTTCTATCCCCTCAACCGTCAATATGCCTTCCGAAATATCATGCATTCGATTAATACAACGCAGTAACGTTGACTTACCTGCACCAGATAACCCAATAATGGCGACATATTCACCTTGGTCTATTGATAAATTAATATCTTTTAATGCTACTAATCCATTCGGATATTGTTTGTGTACCTGCTTAAATTCAATCATAGAACTACTCCAATCAGTGAAAAATGAGAACATAAATCATGTTCTCATTCTCAGTAAAATTAAGTTGTAAGAAAAATTAGTGAACTATTTCAATTGTTGTACTAGCTCTTGCGCTTTACGCTCATTGTCATAATCCGCATCTGTTGCTACTTGGTAACCACCATGGCTATAAATAGCGATTACTTCTTTACCTTCAGCAGAATTACCAATATTGATAAAAGCTTGCTCTAATGCAGTCTTTAAACTCTCATCCATGATTTCAGAGTTTTTACTTACACTTACTGTATCGTTATAGATAGCTGGCATTACACCGATTAGATCTGTTTCTTCCCAAATAGAAGCCGTACGCGTAAATTCTGTTTTCCATTTTTCTTCATAATCTCGTCGTGCATCTGCATAAGTGACAAGCACATCAGTTTGACCAGCAGCAAGACGAGCGAATGCACTTGCATAAGAATCAGCTTGCACGACTTGAGATAGATCAGTGATTGTTTTGCTGAAATTTTCTTTCAACCATAGTGCCGGGTAAATATACCCCGCTGGAGATGAGGATGACATAACGTTCCAAGAAACATTATTCAAATCTTCAAATGTCAATGCTTCCCCATTGTTTACTTTTGCCGCTAGTGCTTTTCCCTTATCCGAAGGGCCAGCTACAAGGATTGCACGATAAGAAGTTGCTTGAGTGGTAGTAGGTGCTGTAGGTTCATTCTTATTCCAATCTGTAGGGTTATCAGAATCATTACTTAAACCATCGCGAGTTGCCGTTAGAATAACTTCTGCACCATCATCGTAAAGAACATAAGTGCCGCCTGGTATCAATCCAACATCAACTGTACCCGCAGATAATCCTTCTCCAACAGCTTCATAGCTTGTACCTACCGTAATTTCAACTTCGCCTACATCATAACCAAGTCCTGCAAGTTCTTTCGTTAGCAATTCCTTTAAAGGCTCCGTCGCTGTAACGATTTCCGCAGGGTCGCGTGATGGTACGAAACCTACCGAAAGCTTCTTAATTTCTTTGTTAGACTTTACTTCTTCTTCTGGAACTGTAGCATTTTCTGCTTTGGTAGTATTATTTGCACTAGGTGTATTATTTGATGAATTGGCCGTTCCCTCATTACCACAAGCCGCTAATACGAATAACAGCATCAACGCTACACTTAACAATCCTAATTTTCTCATCTCTATTCCCCTCCTATGAATAACATACTCAATAAATATACTTGCTAAATGTAAAGACAATACCATTAGACTGTAAATGATTTGTAAATTAAAATAATCAACTTGTTAAGAACCAATTTGCATAATTATGAAATTGATTCTAATTGACAACATATACAGTTATGACCTTATAATTACACATATTAATTAAATCAGAGGTGTAGCTTATGTCTAATTCAAAAATCCAAATACTTGTAACGAGTGATGTCCATGGTTATCTTATGCCTACTACTTACCGCGGTATAACAGAACCCGTTGGACTTGCCAAAGCAGCGAGCCTTATTGAACAGTTACGACAACAACATCCGACTGTATTGATTGATAATGGAGATCTCATTCAAGGAAGTCCATTAACTTATTACCATCAAAGATTTCATCCTGAACAATCTAACCCCGTCATCAATGCTGCGAATGCACTACACTATGATTTAGCCGTGTTTGGTAATCACGAGTTTAATTATGGGTTACCTGTACTAGAGAAAACGGTCAAAGCTTCACACTTTCCGTGGTTGTCAGCCAATATCTATACCCAAGACGGATCAACTTGGATGAATCCATATCTTATTCAGGAAGTGTCAGGTATTGTAATCGGCATCATTGGCGTTACTACTCACTTTGTAAGCACATGGGAGAATCCAAGTCATATTGAAGGACTGAGATTTGAAAATGCTTTTGAAAGTGCTAAAAAGTGGTTGGGTATCATGAAAGAAAAGGAGCAAGTTGATATTACTGTACTCTGTTATCACGGGGGATTTGCTCATGATCTAACTTCAGGTAGCTTACTTGAGCCAGATACTGGGGAAAATGAAGGCTATCAAATGTGTAAGGAGCTAGACTTTGATATTATGATTACTGGACATCAACATCGGGAAATCTGTACCCAAGCATTCGGAAAATCCATTGTACAACCGGGAACGAAAGCTGTTTGTGTGGCTGGTATTACCATCGATGTGGAGATGTTCAACGGTACAAAACAAGTAATTAAGCACGAGCCTAAATTATATTATGTAGATGATCAGACTCCGCCTGATGAACGAGTGGTACGTGAAGCGAGGGAAATGCATCTTCTTACCGAACAATGGTTAGATGAACCGATTGGCTATATTACCGGGGACCTGCGATATAACAATGCTTTTGATGTACGAGTAAATAAGCATCCTTACATAGAATTTTTACAACATGTTCAAATGCATGTGGCGAACGCACCAATATCCTGTACATCTTTATTTCATGATCAACCTGGCGGTTTTAATGACCAAGTAACCATGCGTGATATCGTCACGAATTATATTTATCCCAACACGTTAAAAGTACTGCAAGTTACAGGACAGCATATTCACGCTGCCCTAGAACAATGTGCATCCTATTTCACCATTCAAGATGGTCAATTAGCGGTTAATCCCACGTTCCTACAACCAAAAGCACAGACGTATAACTATGATATGTGGGAAGGGATTCAATATATAATAGATGTACGACAGCCTATTGGCCATCGTATCATTAGCATCGATTATCAAGGGAAACCTATAGATCTTAACGCCAACTACGACGTTGTCATGAATAATTATCGTGCCACTGGTGCTGGAAACTTCCCGTACTTCGCAGATTGTCCCGTCATAAAAGACATTCAGACAGATATGACTGAAATAATTGCCAATTACTTTACTGAATTCCCTGTAGTTCAAGCTACATGCGTTCCCAATTGGAAAATCATATGGGACTCATAAGAAGCCTTCCCTTTATCATTTTCCGAAAGAAGACTCCCACCTCAATGAATGTCAAGGGCGAAGGCCAATGAGTAGGTGGGAGATGAATTTCGGTTGGTGATATCCAAATACTTCCTCCATATGATATAATAGAACAAACGTTCTCGATATGATGGAGGTATGACTCATGTTAGTACATAAAGCATACAAATTTCGTATCTATCCAAACAGAAAACAAGCAGAACTCATACATAAGACCATCGG